>CAXYXY010000008.1:0-121532 GCA_964293125.1 uncultured Thiothrix sp.
AAAAAGAAGCCAGATTTATTCAAAAAGAAAGTATATGATCTATCGGGACTTGACACCTTACGGATATAAAATTCATATCCGAAGAGGATTATTATAAAATAAGTGAACGCTCAAAAGTTGATGCTAACGATATTCTTTTCGCTATGATAGGTAGTATCGGAAACCCTGTGCTGGTGGATACAAATAGAGAATTTAGTATTAAAAATGTAGCCCTTTTTAAATATTATGCTGATGATATTTCTAGCCCCGGATTTCTGTTGATGTTTTTACACTTTGCTGAGGGAGTCCTTCGCGAACAAGCCTCAGGTGCCGTTCAGTCTTTTGTGTCCTTAGGGAAAATTCGAAGTTTCCCAATAGCAACTCCCCCCCTCCCCGAACAACACCGCATCGTCGCCAAAGTCAACGAACTCATGACCCTCTGCGACCAACTCGAACAACACACCGAAACCCATATCACCACCCATCAAACGCTGGTGGAAACCCTGCTATCCGCCATCACCAGCGCCGATAGCGCGGCAGCGATTCCGGTCTTGCTGGCGAATTTTGATAGCCTGTTCACCACTGAGCACAGCATCGACCAGATGAAGCAAACCATCCTGCAACTGGCGGTGATGGGGAAGCTGGTTCCGCAAGACCCGACGGATGAACCGGCGAGTGTGCTGCTGAAAAAAATCGCGGCGGAGAAGGCGCAGTGGGTGAAGGAAGGGAAGATTAAGAAGCAGAAGGCGTTGCCGCCGATTGCGGAGGAGGAGAAGCCGTTTGAGTTGCCGGAGGGGTGGGTTTGGGTACAATTTGGGTCTATCGTATCATTCGAGTCTGAATTAGTTAGGCCAGAGAGTTACCCAAATCTTGATCAGGTGGCTCCTGACTCCATAGAAAAAGGAACCGGCAAAATACTTTTCCGTAGAACAGTTTCGGCGTCCGGTGTTACAGGTCCGAACAATCATTTCTACGAAGGCCAGATCCTCTACTCTAAAATTCGTCCCTCTCTATCCAAAGTGATAATTGCAGAATTTGACGGACTCTGTAGTGCTGACATGTACCCGCTTCGGGTGTTTCAAATCTCTAAGGATTTTTTGTTGCGAGTTATGTTGTCGGAGCTTTTTTTAATTCAGGTAAGACGCGAAGAAAATCGTATAAAAATGCCTAAATTGAATGTTGCAACCTTATCGGTATTTATAATTCCGATTCCCCCCCTCGCCGAACAACACCGCATCGTCACCAAAGTCAACGAACTCCTCACCCTCTGCGACCAACTCAAAACCCAACTCAACCACGCCCAACAAACCCAGCTTCACCTGACCGATGCCCTGACCGGTATGGAAGGCAAAGCGGCTTGATCGGTTGGGTCAATTGTTCTGAACATCAGGCGTAGCACCCGCTAACGCCGCAGTTCCTGCATACCGGCATCCAGCCCTTGCACGCTGAGCGGATACATCCGGTTTTCAAGCAGTTGCCGGATAATTTGGGTGCTATGGGTATAGTCCCAGTGGCGTTCGTTAGCTGGGTTCAGCCAGATCAGTTTCGGGAATTGGTGCAATACCCGCTGCATCCAGATCAGGCCTGATTCCTGGTTATAGAATTCGATGCTGCCACCGGTATGCGTGATTTCCCAAGGCGACATCGCGGCATCGCCCACAAAAATCACCTTGTAATCATGGCCATAGGTATTGAGTACCTCTAGCGTATTAAAGCGTTTGCTGTTCCGGCGCAGGTTATCTTTCCAGACATGATCATAGATAAAGTTGTGGAAATAGAAGTATTCCAAGTGCTTGAATTCGGTGTTGGCTGCCGAGAACAGTTCTTCGCAGGTCTGCACATGGTCATCCATTGAACCTCCGATATCGAAGAACAATAACACTTTCACCGCATTATGCCGTTCTGGCACCATTTTCAGGTCGAGGTAGCCCGCATTACGGGCGGTCGAGCTGATGGTGTCGTCCAGATCCAGCTGGTCAGCCACTCCTTCACGGGCAAAGCGCCGCAGCTTGCGCAAAGCGACCTTGATATTGCGCGTGCCCAGTTCCAGCGTGTGATCAAGGTCTTTAAACTGGCGCTGTTCCCAGACTTTGGAAGCGCTGCGGTTGCGGCTTTCACCCCCAATACGGATACCGTTTTCATGCTCACCGGCGTTACCAAAGGCTGAAGTTCCACCCGTACCGATCCATTTATTCCCGCCCTGATGGCGTTTTTGCTGTTCTGCCAATCGTTCTTGGAAGGCTTTCAGCAGTGCCTCCGGCGTATCAAACCCCTGTGCTTTCAGTTTGGCGCGTTCTTCCGGCGTAAACATCTGGCGCAACCAGTCTTCTGGTATCACCGCCTCCAAGGCAGTGGCAAGGCTATCGACACCCTGCATAAAAGCACTGAAAGCACGATCAAAGCGGTCAAAATACTTCTCGTCCTTGACCAGACAGGTGCGGGCGAGGCTGTAGAACTGGTCGGTGTCTGCCAAGACCAAGCCTTGCTGCAGCAGGCTGAGCAAATCCAGAAATTCACGAATCGAGACTGGAACTTCATGGCTTTTCAAGGTGTAGAAAAACTTGATCAACATGTGCTTAGTCCATTACCTGATGCTGATACCTAGCGGCGACTGCGGGCGTGCATGAAAGCCAGCTTTTCCAGCAAACTGACATCCTGCTCATTTTTGATCAAAGCACCGTGCAGGGGCGGAATCGCTTTGCGCGGGTCGCTGTCGCGCAACACCTGTTCGGGCAGATCATCCGACATTAACAGCTTCAGCCAGTCGATCAGCTCAGAGGTGGAAGGGCGTTTTTTCAGGCCGGGTATTTCCCGCAGCTGGAAGAAAACTTCCAAGGCCTGACTGACTAATTCTTGTTTGATGGCCGGGAAGTGAGCATCCACAATCCGGCTCATGGTGTCCTTGTCCGGGAAGTTGATGAAGTGGAAAAAACAGCGGCGCAGGAAAGCATCCGGTAATTCTTTCTCGTTATTACTGGTGATAATAATAATCGGGCGGTGCTGGGCGCGAATGGTTTCGCCGGTTTCATAGACATGGAACTCCATCCGATCCAGTTCCAGCAGTAAATCATTCGGAAATTCAATATCCGCCTTGTCGATCTCATCAATCAGAAGTACGGTCTGCTGCCCGGCAGCGAAAGCCTCCCACAGTTTGCCGCGTTTGATGTAATGGCCAATCTCATGCACCTTGTCGTTACCCAGCTGTGAATCACGCAGGCGCGACACGGCATCGTATTCATACAAACCTTGCTGCGCCTTGGTCGTTGACTTGATATGCCACTGGATCAGGGGCAGCCCCAGCGCCGCCGCGACTTCTTCCGCCAGCAGGGTTTTACCGGTGCCCGGCTCGCCCTTGATCAGCAGTGGCCGTTGCAAGGTGATGGCAGCATTGACCGCCAACTGCAGATCCGGGGTGGCAATGTAATGGGCTGATCCGGCAAAGCTCATGCGTGTTCTCCGTAGGGTGCGTCTGGACATTCTGTAGCAGTATAGGCGGAATGGTAAATGATCGGTAGTCTGGCGGATGGGGCGCAATCAGACTGTGCTAAACTGCTACTGACGACCAGTGGTACTGGCAAGGCACTAATCCAATGAGCAACCTGATGAAAATTCCCTACGGCGAGAGCAATTTCAGAACTGTTTTAAAAGACGGTTATGTCTACATTGACAAAACGGCTTTCATTCCCAAGCTAGAGGAAGCCGGTAAATACCTGTTCCTGCTGCGCCCGCGCCGCTTCGGTAAAAGCCTGTTCCTGTCGATGCTGGAGTATTACTATGACAGCGCGTATCAGGATGAGTTTGATGCATTGTTTGGCCAACTCTATATCGGGCAACATCCGACGCCCTTGCGTAACAGCTATCGGGTGCTGGTGATGGATTTTAGCGGGATTGATACGGATGGCGGCTATGAGGCCATTTTCCAACGGATCAATGACAAGCTGGATAGTGCCTTGCTGAATTTCTTGCGGCGTCATGATCATCCGGTGTTTATCCAGGAAGAAGTGTTGGCAATGACTTCCCCTGCCGCCAAAATGGAGCGGTTTATGGGGGCGTTGTCAGGGCAAAAGTTGCTACTGCTGATCGACGAATATGATCACTTCGCCAACAGTATTCTGGCCAGTGATATGAAACTGTTCTTGCGCATTATGGGCAAGGGCGGTTTTGTGCGCAGTTTCTACGAAGTGCTGAAAACAGCGACCCAGCGCGGCATACTCGATCGCCTGTTTGTGACGGGTGTCACCCCGATTATGCTGGATAGCATGACCAGTGGGTTTAATATCGGGCAGAACCTGTCGCTGCATGAGGATTTCAACGAAGCGATTGGTTTCACCAAAGCAGAAACTGCCAGTTTGTTACAGCCGTTGGTCGATGCCTGCCAGCTCGACGCTGAGGCGCTGACGTCAGACATCACCGATTGGTATAATGGCTATCGCTTTCATGCCAATGCGTCGGAAACGCTCTACAATGCCAATATGGTGTTGTATTTTCTGAAGAACTTCCGGCTAAAGGATTGTAGCTACCCCGACCCCATGCTGGATGACAATATCGCCTCCGACTACGGCAAGATTCTGGGCATGTTCAGCATTGGTGACCGCGATAGCAATTTTGCGGTGCTGGATGCATTGATCAGTCAGGGTGAAGTCAGCGCAGCACAACGGCGCAGATTCGATTTTGAAAAGGGTTTTGACCGCGACGATTTCATCAGCCTGCTGGCCTATATGGGCTTTGTCACCTTGTTGCGCAAAACACCGTTTGGTGAAGTGTTTGTGATCCCTAATCAAGCTGTATCATCAGTATTCCAAGGTAGAGACGGTTAAGCTGGCTTGATGGCTTGATGGCTTGATGGCTTGATGGCTGGGGGCAGGTAACGTTCTGGTCATTCATCGCAGACGGCTGATGTTGAATTCAACAATCAGCCGCCGCCCATACAATCACCAATAGAATCAGGACGGGAATGCGAACTGCACGCCTTCACGCACCCCTGAGGATGGCCAGCGCTGGGTGATGGTTTTACGGCGCGTATAGAAACGCACGCTGTCTGGGCCATACGCTGACAAATCACCAAACAATGAACGCTTCCAGCCACCGAAACTGTGGTAGGACACAGGGACGGGAAGCGGTACATTGATCCCGACCATTCCGACCTGGATATGGTCAGAGAAATAACGCGCCGCCTCACCATCACGGGTAAAGATGCAGGTGCCATTGCCGTATTCATGGGCGTCAATCAGCGCCATTGCCGCTTCCATACTGTCAGCGCGTACGACTTGCAGAACCGGGCCAAAGATTTCTTCCTGGTAGCTGACCATGTTGGGGGTGACATGATCGATCAGGGTAGCGCCCACATAGAAGCCGTTTTCATGGCCTGCAACACTGACATTGCGCCCATCGACGACAATTTTGGCACCGTCTTGTTCGGCGCTGTTGATATAGCCGATGACTTTTTCCTGCTGTGCTTTGGTAATCAGTGGGCCGAAGTCATTGTTACTGTTATCATACGCACCGACTTTCAGGCCTTGCATGGCGGTTGCCATTTTGTCCACCAGTGCATTCGCGGCCTTGTCGCCGACCGCAACCGCGACCGACAACGCCATGCAGCGTTCACCCGAGGAACCAAAGGCAGCACCCAGCAACTGGTTAACGGCGTTATCCATGTCGGCATCTTCCAGCACAATCGCGTGGTTTTTCGCCCCACCCAATGCCTGACAGCGTTTGCCATTGGCGGTGGCAGTGGTGTAGATATATTCTGCAATCGGCGTTGAGCCAACGAAACTCACGGCCTGTACGCGCTTGTCCGTCAGCAGGGTGTCGACTGCTTCCTTGTCACCATTGACAACATTCAACACGCCCGGGGGTAAACCGGCCTGTTGCGCCAATTCTGCGATGTACAAGGTGGAGCTCGGATCACGTTCAGACGGCTTGAGGATAAAGGTATTGCCACAAACAATCGCGGCGGGATACATCCACAAGGGCACCATCGCCGGGAAGTTGAACGGCGTAATGCCTGCTACCACACCCAGCGGCTGGAACTCGCTCCAGGCATCAATACCGGGGCCCGTATTGCGGCTGTGTTCGCCTTTCAAGAGTTCCGGCGCATAGCAGGCAAACTCGACATTTTCGATACCACGTTGCAGCTCACCACCGGCATCATGGGCGATTTTGCCATGTTCTTCGCCAATCATCTGGCTAATCTTCGCTGCGTTGGCTTCGAGTAGCTCCTTGAAACGGAACATGATGCGGGCGCGTTTGGCGGGTGGGGTGGCGCGCCAGGCAGGGAAAGCGGCTTGTGCGGCAGCAATCGCTGCTTCCATGGTAGTGCGCGAAGCCAGCGCAACGTGCTTGCTGATTTCGCCGGTTGACGGGTTATAGACCGGCTGGGTACGCTCACGATCGGCGCGTAATTCACCGTTAATCAAATGGCCTACTGTGTTCATGAACTTGTTCTCCAAAGTCGTTGGCTTGCTGCCTCAATTTTTGCGGGTTACACCGTGAATGGCAGCCCGAGTTGGGTTGTGTCGCTGCCATTGCGTACATAATACCCCTTATATCGCGCGAGTTCAGTTTGGCAATGATTTAACAGGGTGGTTGGCAGGAAATACAGGCTAATTTTGCGCAGGTTAGCGCCTATACTTAGAGCTAATAAATCCTGTGGAGGAAACTGAAAATGAGTAGAGTGTTTGTAAACAGGTCTGTTCAGTGTGCCTGTCTGCTGTTGCCTGTGGTCTGTATGAGTACGGTGTTTGCCGCAGATAACTGGCAGGAACCCGCCAAAGTGGCTGGTTTCCCCTTCAGCATGAACATGGACGCCCGGCACAAAGTCATTGTCAGCGCGAAGCAAGGTAAAGCGGTTGCCCAGCTGGCGAATGGTGGCAAGCAGGTGCTGGCTGATTTGCCAGAAAAAGAAGTAGCTGCATTTGCGGATCATGTTGCTTTGCAGGCGGACTTTAATTTTGATGGGCTGGGTGATCTGGCCCTGTTTGAGGCGACCGGTTATGGCGGGGTTAACCAGTTTTACCGCCTGTTTCTGGGTACAAAAAACGGTAAATTTACGGCATTTAATCCATCCGTCAGTAACCCACTGTTGGCAGTGCAACAGCAGGCCTTACGTTCCAGCGCCCGTTCTGGGCCGCGTTGGTATGAATCAACGTTTCAGTTCAAACAGGGCAAATTATCGCAGCGGATCGAGACAGTGATGATTGACGATGAGCTGTCACATATGCAGTTTTTTAATGCTGCCGGGAAATTGTTGGGGGCGATTGTGACTGCCGACCCTGAAACAGCCAGCCTGCAGTCCAAGCCGGTCAGCCGTACGGTCATAGTTGACAAGTTAGCGCTCTACAATAAACCGGATGAGGCCAGTAAAACCAAGATGTACGTGATCGCGGGCGATAAGGTCGAATTGCTGAATTATCGACAGGATGAGTCTTGGACAGACTGGTATTTAATGCGTTTCAAAGGCAGTCGGGTGGTTGAGAAATGGGTCAAGGCGGAAGGTTTGGGCAAGTAACCGATTGAAGCATTAGTCTGAATCCCATAGTCACCCGCCGGTTTTCACATTAGAATCAGGCTACTTTATTATCAAACTACCCAAGGACAAGCCCCTATGCCCGTTATGCTTGCATTCGATGTTTATGGCACCCTGATCAATACACACGGCGTAGTGACTGCGCTGCGCGAAGTGGTGGATGACAAGGCTGAGAAATTTTCCCAGACCTGGCGGGACAAACAGCTGGAATATTCGTTCCGGCGGGGTCTGATGCAGCAATATGAAACCTTTGCGGTCTGTACACGGCAGGCCTTGGACTATACCTGTGATCATTACCGTACACCGATGACACGCATGCAGAAAGATGAATTGCTAGGGGTTTACCGTATTCTGCCTGCGTTTGAGGATACGGCAGATGCTTTGGAAGAACTGTCACCTGAACATTTCAAGGCTTATGCCTTTTCCAATGGTACTGCCGAAGCGGTGGAGACTTTGCTGGAAAATGCGGATCTTCGTCAGTATTTTGCGGGTGTGGTCAGTGTGGATGAGGTCGAGTCCTTCAAACCCAATCCGCTCGTTTACACCCACTTGTTAAGTGAAACGGGGAGTCCGGTGGAGCATGCCTGGCTGATTTCCAGCAATCCGTTTGATGTCATTGGCGCTATCGCTATCGGGATGAAAGCCGCCTGGGTGCAACGTTCCCCGACAGCGGTGTTTGATCCCTGGGGGCTGGAACCGACCTTGACGGTCGCCAGCTTGCGGGGTCTGGGTAAGCAGATTGCAGATTACGAAGCGGCGAACAACGCTGCCTGAGTCTACTTTATCGCACCTGAAATACAGGTGAAATAGACCGGCACTGCTGATTGCATTAGCCTAAGGAACTGATTTCCACTTATAAGGCCTTGCCTATGTTTGAACATGTTCGTGAAGATATTGCCTGCATTTTTGATCGTGACCCGGCAGCGCGCAATGTCTTTGAGATTGTCACCACTTATCCTGGGATTCATGCGATTACATTTCATCGTATGAATCACTGGTTGTGGCAGCGGGGTTTCAAATGGCTGGCACGATTTTTATCGAATGTGCCGCGTTGGTATACCGGGATTGAGATTCATCCCGGCGCGACGATTGGGCGGCGTTTTTTTATTGACCACGGGATGGGGATTGTGATCGGTGAAACTGCCGAAATTGGTGATGATTGCTCCCTTTACCATGGCGTTACGCTGGGCGGCACCAGCTGGCAGCCGGGGAAGCGTCACCCGACCTTGAAAAACAATGTGGTCGTGGGTGCCGGGGCGAAAGTACTGGGCCCGATTACGCTCAATGACGGTGCACGGATTGGTTCAAATGCGGTCGTGGTCAAAGATGTGCCCAAAGATGCAACCGTGGTCGGTGTGCCAGGCAGGCAAGTCATTGCCCGGAGCGCGGTCGACAAACGCCGGGAGCGTATCGCAGAAAAAATGGGGTTTGACGCGTATGGTGCCACCCAGGACATGCCTGACCCGGTCGCTGATGCCGTGAACCGCATGTTGGATCATATTCATTTGATGGATACCCGGATGGATAGTATGTGTGCAGAAGTGCGCCGTTTGGGGGGCAATATGGATCTGACACCGATGCCAGCACTAAGGCCGGAAGGTTTCGGCAAGACTGATACGCTTTGCAATGAAGAAAAGGCGGCTTAATCCTCTGGATAAATGGTGATCGTGTATCAAATGCAGTTTGGCGTGTGACGACTGCCGCTAATATGCTTATTTTTTGCAAATAACAAAAGCATAATTGATTGATATGGTCTATAAATAAATATTAATCACTGCACAGGCAAAGAGGTAGCCCAATGAAAAAGATCCTACTATCAGCTGTTAAAATTATTTTTGGATGTTCCATTTTATTGAGTTTGTCTGCCTGTAATGATAATGATGCCGATATTAATGCCGAGAGCTTTGATATTGTCCTGAAAAATACGGCAGGAGGGTACACGCTGCTGGATCGTACCTGGTACCGCAAGTGTATCCGTGATGCCTACCTGCCGAATACCTGGTCTTACAGTCAACGCACTTTATCAACTAACGAGTTAGCCGTGACTGAAATTTTTTATGGCAGTGCGGATTGTGCCAGTAATGCACTGATGATCGATGTTTCTGTCGTTGAGCTGACCAATCAAAACGAGAGTGTACCCATACACTGGACAAAAATGGATGGCCTGACCCCAGCGGATGCACCCAATGGATTGGAAAATGTGACTGAGGCGAATGCATTGACATTTACCGTAACGAAAGCCAGTCGGACGCCATTAACCCAGACGCAGGCCGATTTGCTAAACAGCGACCCGAATATTGGTTTTGGTCTGACAGATTGGGCAGTAGTTACAACCAAAGACATTCAGCCCATTTACGCGTTGTTTAATAACCCCGGCACTGCGACCCTGATTTTGCGCGATAACGGTGCGACTGGCTGCGTTTATGATGGTATCCCCAACCCGTTTGTTGAAGAAGAATACCCATCCAATGTTGGCAATGTTCCCCATTGTGGCGCACTGCATACCCTGTTGTGAGGCGCAGTGGTGCTGATCTGATACGAAAACTGCCGGGATGGTAGCAACTTAACTTGTTTGTCCCGGTGTTTTTCGTCATAATCTGCACCTCTTCGCAATGGTAGCCTGCATTGGTTCTCTCGCGACGATAGGCTGTGAAACCCGTCAGGTCCGGAAGGAAGCAGCGGTAATGGCTGATTCGGGCGCCGGGATGTGGCTGGTGTAGGCTGCCACCAATCTAAAAGATCAAAACAATACCCATGAGTTATCAAGTACTGGCAAGAAAATGGCGTCCGCAGAACTTCCAGCAGATGGTAGGGCAGTCGCATGTCTTGCGTGCCTTGCTGACCGCTTTGGACGAAAATCGCCTGCATCACGCCTATCTGTTTACCGGTACCCGGGGCGTGGGCAAAACCACCATCGCTCGTATTTTCGCCAAATCCCTGAACTGTGAAACCGGCATTACCTCCACGCCCTGTGGTGAGTGCCGCAGTTGTCTGGAAATTGCGGAAGGTCGGCACGTTGATCTGATCGAAGTCGATGCGGCCTCGCGTACCAAGGTCGAAGATACCCGCGAGTTACTGGATAATGTGCAATATGCACCGACCCGTGGACGCTTTAAAATCTATCTGATTGACGAAGTGCACATGTTGTCGGGGCACAGCTTTAATGCCTTGCTGAAAACGCTGGAAGAGCCACCGCCCCACGTTAAATTTCTGCTCGCGACCACCGACCCGCAGAAATTACCGGTCACCGTCTTATCCCGCTGTCTGCAATTTAATCTTAAACGCATGCCGGTCGAGATGATTGCGATTTATCTGGCGCAAGTGCTTTCGGCTGAAACGATTACCTTTGAAGAACCTGCCTTGCGTATTTTGGCGCGAGTTGCCGATGGTTCCATGCGCGACGCTTTAAGTCTGACTGATCAGGCGATTGTGACGGGTGGGGGGGCGATTAGCACCGTATCAGTGCAGGATATGCTCGGATTGTTACCGGCGGAGCACTTGGCTAATCTGTTGCAAGCATTGGCAGCGGATGATGCGCCGGAGGTGTTGGCGGTCATCGAGCAGATGGCGCAGCTGACTACCGACTTTACGACGGCAGCCGATAGCCTGATTGCCTTGCTGCACCAGCTGGCGGTGGAACAACTGGTGCCGACTGCGAGTAGTGAAAGCAATTTGCTACCGGGTCTTGCCCAGGTGTTTTCAGCGGCAGACCTGCAACTTTATTACCAGATGGCCTTATATGGCCGCCGCGATTTGCCACTCAACCCTGACCCCCGCAGTGGCTTCGAAATGCTGTTATTGCGGATGCTGGCTTTCAGGCTGGATGATGGCCGGGCGGTACCCCGCACCAAAAAAAAAACAGTAATTCCTGAGCCAGCTCCTGCGGCACCCCCTACTTCCGAAAAGGTTCATCCACCGGTCAGCCCGGTTATACCGGCCATAATTCCTCGCGTAAAGTCAGCAGTGGTTTCCACCGACAATGAAAATGAAGATGTTGCACCAGCACCTGCACCTCTAGAGCCTGATGTGCCGGTCAGCAGGGATAACCAGTGGCATGACATTTTACCTAAGCTGGGTTTGGGTGGAATGGCCTTGCAGCTGGCTGAGCACTGCGTCCTGAAGTCGATGGATGCGCTTAATGTTGTGCTGTCTCTGGACAGCGAAGGGATCAACCTGCAAACTCGGAATACAGAAGAGCAGTTGACCCACGCCTTGCGGGAATATCTGGGCGGCTCACCACAAGTGGTACTGGAAGCCGGACACAGTCAGGTGGAAACACCCGGACAGCGGCGGGTCAGGTTGGGTAAGGAACGTCAGCTGCAGGCGGAACAGGCGGTAGAACAAGACCCGTTTGTCCGTCAGCTCAAAGAACGGTTTGGAGCACGGGTAATTCCCGGCTCGGTGCGTCCACATACTGACGCACAAAAATAGAGTAAACTCTACATTAACTTAATGTAATGCCATTTAATGCAATGACAAGGAAATAGCTATGATGAAAGGTGGCTTGGGCAATTTGATGAAGCAAGCGCAAAAAATGCAGGAAAACATGCAAAAAGCGCAACAGGAAATCGCAGCACTGGAAGTAACCGGTCAGGCAGGCGGTGGTCTGGTGTCTGTCATTATTACCGGTACGCACGCCTGCAAGCGGGTGGCGATTGATCCTTCCCTGTTCGAAGACGATGACCATGAAATCATTGAAGATCTCGTGACGGCAGCGTTTAATGATGCTGTCCAGCGGCTGGATGCGGTGACCAAGGAACGGATGGCAGATACGACAGCAGGCATGCAATTGCCCGCTGGCTTCAAGATGCCCTTTTAGGCGCTATGTCAGAATCTTCCTTACTGCGGGAACTGGTCGATGCACTGCGCTGCCTGCCCGGCGTCGGTGCGCGTACCGCCCAGCGGATGGCCTTCCATTTGCTGGAGCATGATCGCAAAGGCGGTGACCGCCTGGCCAGAGTGATGGCGGATGCGATGGCCAGGGTCAGGCATTGTGCGCGTTGCCGTACCCTGACCGAGCAGCCGGTCTGCCGTATCTGTGCCAATGAAGGACGTGATCCGGCGGCGTTATGCGTGGTTGAACACCCTTCGGATGTCGTTGCAATTGAACAGGCAACCGCCTACCGGGGCTATTATTTTGTGTTGGGTGGGCATCTGTCGCCACTGGACGGGATTGGCCCGACCGATATTGGGCTTGATCTGCTGGAATTGCGCATGGATGAAGGCAACATTCAGGAGCTGATTCTGGCGACTAATCCAACGGTCGAAGGTGAAGTGACCGCGCATTATATCAGCGAGTTGGCTGCAAAACGGCAAATCAGCACCAGCCGGATTGCGCACGGTGTCCCGATGGGGAGTGAGCTGGAATACGTGGATAGCGGCACGCTATCGCATGCTTTTGATGGACGGAGAAAATACTGATGACTGACTGCCTGTTTTGCCGGATTCGTGATGGAGAAATTCCCTCAAAGCCCGTCTATGAAAATGAATATGTCATTGCTTTTCATGATATTTACCCCAAAGCCCCATTTCATGTTCTGATTGTGCCACGGAAACATATTGCGACCATTAACGATTTGCAGGCAGATGATGCCGAGCTGGCGGGTCAGCTGTTTCTGGCCGCGAAAACCATTGCCGCCGAGCACGGTTTTGATGAATCCGGTTATCAGGTCGCCATGAATTGTGGTGAAGGGGGCGGGCAGGTGATTTTTCACTTGCATCTGCACATGATGGCTGGATGGAGTGAAAAACAGACGGATTAGCGGATTAGGGGTGTCTGCCAGGGATGGCAGGGTGTTGATGGCTAGTTAATTATTAATGAAATTGATTTATGACTGGTTTTTGCTTATGATAACTGGTTAAGAATCTGCACAATAAATAATCAAATAATTAGCTGACATCAAACAAGGGGTTTGTTTTTGATGATAAAAATAATGAAAGTGCCAGGGCGCTGCCTGCGTTCCCTGCCCTCGCCAGCGCGCGTCCTAATAGGCTCCTTACTGAGCTTGCTTTTTTTTCAATCAGTTAGTGCCGCCAATAATGCGACTCCGGTTGTCAATACGACTATTTCAGTCGCAAAAACAGGCTCAGAGCCGTTTGATACCAACACCTGGGATGGCACCAATCTGGCGACCGCAGGGCTGGATGCTAACGAGGATAACACCGTTGTGCGTTTGCAGGATACGATCACCTATCAGGTGGAAGTGTCAGTCAACGACAATGATGTAAACCGTCTCACGGCCACGGTAGTGCTTGATAAAAAGCAGGCATGGATGAGTATCCCCACCGGGTGTAAAACCGATGCACAGGAAGTCAGCCCGGTATCCAGCCTTTCAGCGGACAAGCTGACGCTGTTCTGTAATTTTGGTGCGGCAGTAGAAGGCACAACGCGCACCATCTATCCGGTTGCACGTGCCATTGGCGCATCGTCTGACGGCACGGTCATTACTTTGAATGATGCTCATGTGAGTGCGAATGTCTCTGCGCAGGCGGATGACGTGTCCAATGTAGCGACAGCGGGGCCGACTGATGTGGTGGTTACTGCTAACTTCAAGGTAGACACCATCAAGGAACTGAAAGTCACCAGTGTTGACGCTGATACCGGTGAACCGCTGTATATTGCCCCGGCGCGACCAGGGTCGGCCAGTGAGAAGGGGACTTTGATTGAATACGTGATCAAGGTGCGCTATGTGCAAGGCTCGATGATTGCGGATGCACCGGATGAGGTGAACGGCGATTTTGAAGCCGATTATGTGTTGCTGGATCATTTCACGGATAATAATGGCAATAATAACGGGGCGCTGTCGTCAGGTGGACTGTTGTATACCTGGAACCCGCAGGTGCCCGCCTGTGAACTGGTGGGCGATCACGGCTCGAACGCGACGGTGAGCTGTGCCCAGGTAAATCACCTGCTGGATGACCTCGGGCCGACTCTGAGCGGTGACGGGGTTAATGACCCTAATATTGAAATTACCCTGAACAACATTGACGTGCGTGACCCGGACAAGGATTCCAATCTGGTCGAGTTGAAGCTGAATCTCTGGTTCAACGAAGCAACCGAGATCAAGACCCACGAAACCTGTGCATCCATCGGGCGCTGTACCAATACCGTGGTCAACTCAGTCGGCGTCTACAATGCGGGTGCGGGGACTGTGGATGGCTTTAACCCGGTGTCCACAGAAGACGCATCAGGCAATAACCTGCTGAATTACAATGGCGCAGGCGAACCCGAACCTAATTATATCGCCTATAACATGGCTTATGTACCCGGCGGCGATCTGAGTATGTGGATTTCGTACCATGAGCTGTTTGGTCAGGAAAAATGGGCACCTGAACAACGGGCTTCCCTGGGCGAAACCATTCCTTTTTTGGTCAATCACTTTGACTACCGGCTGATCGACGGCGGCATCACCCAAACCTGTACCAAGATTGATAAAAGCCAGTTTGAGTATACCGGTCTGTCAGCGCCCAACCGGACAGACATGGGCTATCCTTTCAATGTAAACGCGCCTTATAACCCGCATATGGCCTACCGTCCTGCTGGCGGAACCGGGGCATGGACGCAAGGTGCGGATGGCGCCCCGTTTATCACTATCCTGTATTCGGATGAAGCCAACACGACCCTGACCGAACTGCGCGATGATGTGTGTAACGATGATGTGAATGGTGACTCCAAATACGTGGTGGATGGCATCAATGTAACGACGAGTCTGGCTGATGCGCCCAATGACTGGGTCACTAACCCTGTTGATTTGGGGGGGTCGACGAATGTCAGTAAAATCCGCCACAGTGTGGTGTATGATCAGGCGGCTGTGAATGCGTATGATCCCACCCATGACCAATGGGGCATCTTTACCAACCACCTGCTGAAGATCAAGGATACGGCAGTGGGTTACGGGCCGAACAACTATTTGCCTATCTTCATGACCGCCCGGGTGGCGGGTTCGGAAGGTGTATTCAGTGCCTGGCAGAATATCAGCGCAGCCTCGATTGATCCTGATAATATTGGCTTTTCTTCTGCCTGGGGGAATGCGGATCGTACTATTCTGGTGCCTTCATCGCATGCCATCAGCAAATACACGGAACCTCGTGGTATCAAGGTAGTACGGGGCGGGGAGCGGGTTGATTTTATCCTCCAGCCTGAGCTGTTCGGGATGTGGTCGCCAACGATGACCACCGCAGCGATTACCGACCCATTGCCTGCAGGCACTGATTATGTTTTGAACTCTGAACGTTTTTCCATCGACGGTGGGGTGACATGGCTGGATTACGCAAGCTACGCAGCTTCCAGCCCGGTGGTGACGATTACCTCGGCTCCGAACAGCAATGTGCGCTCTTTGAGCTGGGCATTCGGCGACTTGCAAAGTGGCGAACAGCTGCCACTGGTGCGTTATAGCATCGCGGTCGACTCAAGTCGGGTTGCAGGTACGTTTGTGAACCAGGCCACCCTGAATTCCGACATGGGGGTGGATGATAATGACGACGGCAATAGTGACCCGGCGGTGGCGGCTTATCAGTTGTCCATGCTTTCCGGGTTCGGGCTGGATGTTATCAAAACACGGGCGCTACCGGTTTACTCAACCAACACACCGTTTACGTTTGACCTGGTGTACAAAAATCTTGGGGGCGAAAACTACAGCGCGGGTGATTTCATTGATATTTTGCCCTATAACACGGATGGTGCCGGGCAAAACTCCAGCGGTCTGGCTAGCACCCGCCGTCCAGGCACAAGTTTTAAGGGTAGCTACCAGGTCAGCAGCGTTGTCGTCAGCAATGGCGAAACGGTCTATGCAACGGATGCAGCTGCTGCGAGTGTGCAACAAGACCCTTGCCACGAAAGTAACCAGCCGAGTGGCTACACGCCGCAGGCAGGTGATTTGTGTTATGCCCTCTACCTTAACAATGGTAACCAATTGACGGGGGGCGGCAGTACGGGCACCGGCACGACCGTGTGGACGGCGTGCACCGGCTTGGCACCGCTGACCTGTGGCAGCTTATCCGCTGACGCCATCACGGCGATTCGCTTTGCAGTGCCGGTGATCAGCAAAGATAGCATGGGCAAGTCTATCCGTCTGGCATTGACGCCACTGGGCAATGTCGGCGGGATACCGGCGCTGGATGAGCAGGGTAATGTGACTGCTGCGTCAACCGGGGATGTTTATACCAACAATTTCGGTGGTCGTGTGCCCGAGCTTTCCCTGCCGGTGATTTCCAATGATGTCAGTGTGACCGTGGTCAGTGGTTCGCTGGGTGACTTTGTCTGGCGGGATACCAACGGCGATGGCGTGCAGGATAATGGTGAAACCGGGTTGGAGAACGTGCGCTTGCAAGTGCTGGACAGTGCCGGTGAGCCAGTGTACGTAGACCCGACAACCAGCGGGATTGTCAGCGCGACGACACCTGCTGCGCTTCCTTATCAGGTGACTACCAACAGTAGCGGCCTGTATACCTTCAGTAACCTGCCTGTCGGTGCTTATACGGTACAGGTCATGGCAGACAGTTTGCCGGGTGGCCTGCTGCAGACCTTTGATTTCAATGGCGGTCTGGATAATACTTCTTCTGCAACACTGGCGTTGCTCACGGATAGCGTCGGGCAGGTGACGGGTGTGGAACAGAACACGGCACAAGACTTTGGTTACAGAAATACACAAGTAGACATCAGTTTGACCAAAGTGGTGGATAAAAGCACCGTCAAGCGCGGGGAAACGGTGGTCTATACCCTGACCGTGGTCAACACCGGAACAGATACCGCCACCGGGGTGAAGGTCACGGACAAGCTTCCGGCAGGTCTGACTTTCATTACCCATGACGGTGCCAGTACGGATGTGTATGACGCGCTGACCGGCGAATGGAATGTCGGTACTGTCCAGGTGGGTGCGGCCAATGCCGTGAGCTTAAAGATCACGGCATCGGTCAAATAGTGCTATAAAATCAATGCTGTAAACTCAAGGCGACTTTGCGCGCTGTCGCAAAGTCGGTCTTGCCACTGCCCAGCTTCGGTACTTCATCCACGGTA
This sequence comes from uncultured Thiothrix sp., assembly GCA_964293125.1. Lineage (GTDB taxonomy): Bacteria > Pseudomonadota > Gammaproteobacteria > Thiotrichales > Thiotrichaceae > Thiolinea. The sequence goes on from CAXYXY010000008.1 coordinate 17,520, forward strand.
TGGATCGAAGCCGGGATCATCAACGGGTTCATGCCGCTTTCGATCAGTTGGCGGCGCACTGCCTGAGGATCATGCTCGCTACCCAGTAACAGGATGACTTTCTCTCCCTTCTTCTCATCGGGCAGGTTGACCGCGACCAGATCCAGTTCATTGTCCTGCATGGCTTCGCGAATGATTTGCTCGACCGCAGTCAGGCTGACCATTTCCCCGCCGAGCTTGGCAAAGCGCGAATAACGGTCAACAATCACCAGGAAGCCATCTTCATCGAGGTGGCCTTTATCCCCACTTTTATACCAGCGCATGCCATCCACTTCGATGATGGTTTCTGCCGTTTTTTCCGGATTATCCAGATAGCCCTTCATCACTTGCGGGCCGCCAATCAGAATCAGGCCGTCGGTTCCGGTGGGCAGGCGTTCCAGCGTGTCCGGGTCAACAATATGGAAACTGGTGCCGGGTAGGGGCATGCCGACCGTACCTTCGCGGTTGCCGGGCTGGATGCGCCAGGTGTCTGGGTCAAACTGGTCGGGGATATTCACACTGGCGACCGGTGAGGTTTCGGTGGTGCCATAGCCTTCCAGAATGGGCTTGTTAAAGCGTTTGCTGAACAGGGTACGAATGTCGGGCGGTAGTTTTTCTGCACCCGCAACCACATAACGCAAGGAATCGAACATCAGCGGATGGACTTTCTGGTTACGTGCATACAGGCGGAAGAAGGTGGAGGTGCCAAATAACACGGTCGCATCGTATTTGGCGACACCTTTGGCGATGTTCAACGCATCGGTCGGGTCGGGGTGACACACCACCGGAATGCCTTCCGAGAGTGGCATGAAGATGCCGGCCAGCAAGCCGAAAGCGTGGAAGCTGGGCAGAGTACCCATCAGTACATCGTTCTCGCGGGTGTTAAGGACATCAGCCACCTGCCGGGCATTAACAGCCAGATTACGGTGGGATAACTCGACACCTTTAGGCGCACCCTCACTCCCGCTGGAAAACAGGATGGCGGCAGTCGTATCCATGTCAATCGATTTGATAAACCCGCTTTGTAGCAGCCGGGTCGGCAATAAAACGACGGCTAGCAGGGTTGCCAATAACCGTGCCTGTGGAATTTCTGCTTTCATGTCTTCCATAAACACTAGCGGCGTATCTGGCAGAATCGCTTTGATGTCGATCTTGCGTTCCAGCAGGCGTTGCAAGAACAGGCGTGAGGTATAAATACGTTTCAAACCGGCCTGTTCTACGGCGCTTTTTATCGCATCCTGGCTGGCTGTGAAATTGAGGTTAACCACCGTTTTCCCGAGTGTCATCACCGCCATGTTGGCAATCGCCCCCCCCATGCTGGTGGGTAACAGCAAGCCAATGTTCTGTTCGGGGCTGCGCTGTTTGATCAGGGCCGCAAAGCTGAACACGGCGGTGATAAAGCGGTTATTGCTCAGTGGTTCACCCAGTACATCGGTCGCTGCCATGCGAAAGCCACGCCGTTTCGAAGCCCGTAGCCAGTTGACCGGAATCGGGTCGATCAGGTGAGCGTAAGCCTGCCAAGAGGTAAACGACAGGTCGAAGACATGCTGCTTGAGGGCATGGGCTGGCGTGTCAGATGGCAGCGCCTTGCCGAAGGAGACAATGATGTCACGCTTGGCACCGGATTGACGAACTTCGCGCAGGAAGCCGCTGGAGCGCGAGAAACGGCTGCCCCACAAGCCATGCAGATAGAAGGGGATAATCGGTATGTCGGTGTCTTTTACCGCCTTTTCATAACCGCGCTTGAAGGCGGACAGCTGACCGGTGCGACTGATCGCCCCCTCGGGAAACAGGCACACCAGATCACCTTTTTGCAGCAGACGGGCGATTTCACCCAGTGATTCGGCACTGGAACCGCCGCCACTGATAGGAATAACCCCCAATTTGCTGAGCACACCTTTCAGGTACCAGCGTTCGTAATAGCCTTTTTCCATCACAAAGCGTATCTGCCGGGGGCAGGCCATTTGTACCAGTGCCCAATCAATCCAGCTGATATGGTTGCCCAGTAACAAAGCACCACCGCTGGTGGGCAGGTTTTCAAAACCCAGCACTTTCAGGCGGTAACGCGCATGAAACAGGCGGCTGATAATAAAACGCAGCAGTGAATGAGGCAGCTGATAAACGGTATAAATCGCCCCGGCCACGACGACCAAGGTCAGGAAGGTGAACATGTGTACACTGTCCACGCCATACCACGCCAGCAGAATGGTCAGGCCAAGGAAGGCGAGCATCATCAGGTTGTTGACCAGGTTATAGGCCGCCAGTACCCGCCCCAAATGCTGAGCCGGAGCATGGTATTGCATCAGTGCATTCAGCGGGATAATAAACAGGCCGCCCGCAATCCCCAAGAGCAGGAAGTTGATCGCTTGCAGGAGCGGTGAATTCAGCCAGGTGACCAAGCCGACCGTGATCATGATACCAATCGCACCGACCGGAATCAGGCCGGTTTCAATGTGATCACGCGACATGCGCCCGGCCAGCAAGGAACCGAGCATGATGCCAATCCCCGCAAAGGCCATCAGCCCCTGCACCAGTGCGGTATTGGTCAAACCCAGATGTTCTTTGGTGAAAGTCGGGTAGGTAGCGAGCACCACTTGGGAGACTGCCCAGAATACCGACAGGCCGATGATGGTCAGCCAGATGAGCGGGTTACCGCGTACTGCGTGAAAGTTTTTCAGACCCGTTTTACCGGTGCGGTATTCTGGCCAGTCGAACTGCATGCTGTGATCGGTGTCGCGTGTTTTCGGCAGCTGGTAGGCACACCAGAGTTCTAGCGCGGTAATCCCGACCAGCACCCAGCCAAGGGGGGCGATGATTTGTAATACATCATGTTTACTGGCCAGCGCATGCCCACTGAGCCAGCTCTCAAACAGGATGGAGAAGAAAAAAGTGCTGACCAGAATGGCCACCATCACCGTGGATTGTGCCAGTGCGTTACCTTGCGGCAGCTTGGTTTCTCCCAGCAGCTCACGGATGTAACCGAGTTTGGCGGGTGAATAGAAGGCACTTTGTAGCCCTAGCAAAAAGGTCATGCTAAACCCGAACCAGAACCAGCCCATGTAATAACTGAGGGTGATAAGCAGGGTCAGACCCAGTGCTGCCCAGGCGCTCAAGCGCATGATGAGGGTTTTCGGGTATTTGTCGGCCAGAAAGCCACTGGGAGTGAAGGCCATAATAAACGGCAGCAAGATCAATGCATTGACAATAGCAGTCAGGATGATTTGCGTCTGCCCGTCATACATCTTGAACACGGTATTCTGGATAATAATCTTGTGCCCAAGGTCAACAAAGGCATTCAGAAACGCCATGACAATAAAGGCGCTGAAACCTCGGGTGCGTAAAACCTCCCACATAAACCTCTCCTTATGCCTGCTGGTTGTTTGGTATTGTAATGTTTGTTGTACTAGCCGCTAACATACGGTTTTTAAGCCCTTGTGCCAATGCCTTAATCAGTACGTTGCAGCAGATGATACCCATAGTAGTGAAAATGGTGTCGCCGGGGCATGGCTTGTCTATTGTATACTTGGCTAAAACCTAACGAGACCTGCCCATGTGCCTCATGTCCCAGCGTTTACACAATAACCCCGGCGTACCTTGCAAACGGCGCGATTTACCGGCGGCTACCAGCGAGTTGCAGATTTTTTACTACCTCGGTGTCGGGCATGTTTTCTTCAACCGGGACAAGTGCCTGCTGTATTTTTCCGATATTGAACAAACGCCGGTGTTGCCAGTACTGGACGCACTCTGTCAGGGCAAACCGGGTGCCTATGTACTGGAAAACATGTACATGGACGTGCATCACTATCTGTTTGGCGGCTATCGGGTAAAACTGGCCGAGGCCTTGTGCAAGCCAGCCTTGGTAGCGCTGCGTTTGAAAGGTGTGGTGATCAGCTATGTGTTGTCTGAGCCGCCGCCAGCAGTGCCGCGTATCGATACCCCAGGCAAACAGTAGGTCTGCCGTCGGGGTGCGGTAGTCTCTACCCCAGATTCATCGTTTTTTCTCCGGTACGGCCATGGCATGCATCAGTTCGTGATTATTCAGCAGGAGCAGTGCTTTATCAGGGGTGTCGATGAGTGGGTTGCGGATACCCAGCCGGGTTTCAACCCAGTTATTATAAGCGATTTCCCAGGGGCTGGGCTCATCCACTTTGGCCCAGTGCACCAAGGTATCAATGTGGCGGTCATACAGTTCGTCGATGCCATACACCAGCAGCATGTAGAGAATGGAGCGGGCGATGTCCCCCCGGTTACGCGACGGAATGACCCATTCACTGTCTGCATCCAGCCCGCTGTCCGGCGCAAAGCTTTCGGGGTGCAGCTTGATGTCATCCGGGCGGACTATCTCATCACCGTCCAGATCAAAATTAAAGTTGGAACGTTTGGCATTCAGGCCACGTTCCGAGGGGGCGAAGTTAAACGGGTTGACGGTCGCGCCAAAACGCACATGCCGGGGCAAGCGTTTGCGGGTCAGGTAACGGTCAAGGAAATCACGCGGAATGAGGTGTTCAATGCTGTGGCGCTGCTTTTGGTAAAGCTCGCTCACCGGCACCATGCCATAAATCGATGTGACATAGCCGTGTTCACTGTCAAAAAAGAACGACCAGAACTGCTGCCATTTGTCGCTGCTACTCAGTTGGCGGAAGTGTTTGCGTGACTGGTAAATACCCCCGGCCAGATCAATAAAATCCTGGCGACTGGCCAGTTTGCTGGCATCCTTGCGGATAATCGTGCCTTCGCGGGAGGGCAGGTTCGCGAGGTCACCCACCGGCAGTAATTCGACACAGACTTGGCCATGATCAGACTGCACGCGGTTATTGATGCCGTCTGCATCCAGGTGTTTGTTCCAGACTGTGTAATCGACCACTTCGGCTAGGGCTTGCGGGTTACGCGGGTTCAGGCGGTTCGACACCAGAATATGGTCAATGCTGTTGCCGGTGCCGTGATGAATGTGGGTAAAGGGTCTTACACTTTGGCGCATGCTGGGGGCGACCCGGAAGCTGTCGCTCAGGCGGTAATCGTGCAGATAGAGTTTGGCACCCTCCGGCCATGCTTCAAATTCGACCCCACCGATTGAATAAATACGGTTTTGCATGGTGAGTGCCGCCAGCGGCGTGGAGTTCTGGTCGTCGTTCAGGTCGCCCATCACAACGACTGCGTGGTCGGGCTGTACGGCCAGCACGTCACTGGCGCTGTGATAGAGCAGGGTAGCCTCGGCACCGCGTTGCAAGAGTGAGGCGACATTGCCGCGTGACAGGCGCAACAGGGTATCCCGGCTGCGTTCACGCCACTCCGTCTGATCCGGGTAACGAATGTCGGCACTCACCGGGCGTTTGGATTTCAGGTGGATCACATAGACGGTGATGCTGCCAATGTCGGGTGCCTGCAAGGTGGCGCAGACCGGCTGGCGACTGAAGCTGAAATCGTCGGGCAGGGACAGTTCGTGTTTTACTGCCGGGTGCAGGCCAACCGTATGAATCTGTTCCAGCGGGTAACGGGAGGCAAGTGCCACCACCGATTTGATGTAAACCTGGTCATCATCGGCATGGGTGCCGGGTGTATCCACCGTCGCGTAATACGGATAACCTGCCTGGGTACATAATTCCTCCAGTTCAGCGCTGCTGAAGACCTCCTGAAAGCCGACCACATCGGCATCCATCTCCAACAGGCGCAGGCTGACCCAGCCTTTTTTCTGCACCCACTCGTCCGGGGTATAGGTGGAATCGGCATGACGCTCATACCAGTAATAACCGGGAGCGACAAACTGGTACAGGTTGAAGGTGGCGAGTTTCATGGCGGCCTACTTTGCGGTAATGCTGGGTATTGTCGGGTATGGTAGCATTTATTGTCCGCATTCACGCGGCAAGTTCATCGCGCCGGGGCGCATTATTACTATGGAATATTTTGGCAAAACGGTCAGTGGGCAGGATGTGCACCGTATCCGTCTGGAGGGGGGCGGCCTGACGGCGCATGTCCTGACGCTGGGGGGGATTCTGCAGGACTTGCGGCTGACGGGTTTCGAGCATCCTTTGGTACTGGGGTTCCCGGAACTGTCGGCTTATCTGGATCATGCCCGTTATTTCGGAGCGAATGTCGGGCGGGTCGCCAACCGCATTGCACAGGGGCGCGCCAGTATTGCCGGGCATGATTATCAGCTGGATCAGAATTTTCTCGGCAAGCACATGCTGCACGGTGGTATGAGCGGCGCGGGGACTCAGATTTGGAAGGTAGCCGAGCAGGGCAGTGATTTTGTGACCCTGTCGTTACGCTTGCCGGACGGTCAGATGGGTTTTCCGGGCAATCTGGATGTCTTGCTGACTTATAGCCTGATCGACGACGGGGTGCTGGAGCTGAACTTTACCGCGCATACTGACGCCCCTACCTTGTGCAATTTTGCGCACCACAGTTATTTTAATCTGGATGGCAGCGCATCGGTGCTGGAGCATCAGCTGTTTGTCGATGCCGAAGCTTATCTGCCGGTCGATGCCGAAATGATTCCGACGGGCGAGATTGTGCCGGTGGCCGGTACGGCCTTTGATTTTCGGCAGATGCGCCGTATTGCCCGTACCGGAGTTGATGATGTTCATTATGATCATAATTTTTGTCTCAGTGCCCATCGGCAGGCTTGCCGTCCGGTGGCGTGCCTGCAGGGGGCGGAACACGACCTGACCCTGACGCTGGAAACCACGGAGCCGGGTTTGCAGGTATACGACGGCCAATGGATTGATGTACCCGCGAAATATCCGGGTTTGATGGGGGTGCCTTACGCCGCACATGCCGGGGTGGCGCTGGAAGCACAGGGCTGGCCTGATGCACCGAACCATGCCGGATTTCCGGCAATCAAATTACAGCCGGGTGAGGAATATCAGCAGTTAACCCGTTTTGTGTTCGGGTAGCGGGGGGCGTTGCGAGTGATGAATTTTATCCACCGCTGGAAGTGACGCAGTTAACGCTAACTTTCAAAACTTCCAGCGGTGAGATTTACCAAGACTTATTTACCAAGGCTTAGAGTGCCGCAATCGCTGCGTCGTAGTCGGGTTCCTGGGCTATTTCCGGCACCTGTTCAGTGTAGGCCACCTTGCCGTCTTTGATTACAACTACAGCGCGTGACAACAAACCCGCCAGCGGGCCGGTGCTGATGGTGACGCCATAAGTCGTGCCAAATTCAGGGTTGCGGAAGACCGACAGGCTGCTGACATTGTCCAGGCCTTCTGCGCCACAGAAGCGGCCATGGGCAAACGGCAGGTCAGCAGATACATTCAATACCGCTACGCCTTTTTCGCTGGCGACGGTATTGAAACGGCGGGTAGACGCTGCACAAATACCGGTGTCAACGCTCGGGTAGATGTTCAGGATCACGTTTTTGCCAGCAAAATCAGCCAGACTGACGCTTTCCAGTGAGGTGTTCGGCAAGCTGAATGCCGGGGCAGCACTGCCAACGGTGGGCAGTTCGCCGACGGTTTCAATCGGGTTGCCTTGCAGGGTAATAGTCGTCATATAGTGTTTCCTTCGTGGTGGTGGTTATGTGTGATTGTGTGGTTTTACTGCATGTTGTTCGGGGAATTAATGGTGGTGATGACCGCCTGGGCCATGCGCGTGGCCGTGGCTAAGTTCTTCTGCCGAGGCCTGCCGCAAATCCACGACTGTTACGCTGAAATGCAAGGTCTGTCCGGCCAGTGGGTGATTGGCATCAATGGTCACGGTGTCGCTATCGACAGCAGCGATGGTGATGTTTTCAGTGCCCGCATTGGTTTGTGCGGTGAACTGTGCCCCAGGGATCAGCTGGTTTTCGTCAACCCCGGCAAACATGCTGCGCGGTACCTGTTGTGTCAGGCGGTCATCGCGCACGCCATACGCTTCTTCGGGCGGGATGGAGACATCGAGGCTGTCATTGGCCTGTTTGCCGGTTAAGGCATTTTCCAGGCCAGGAATAATGTTGTGCGCGCCGTGCAGATAAACCAATGGCGAGTTTGCGTCGGCCTGATCGAGAATTTCTCCCTGATCGTTTTTCAAGGTGTAGCTAAGGCTGACGACAGAATTGGGTCCGATTTGCATAAGGGTTCCTTCAGGGTTGGCAACGACTATTCGGGTAGTGGCTGCGATGGGTCTGGTAGCGGTTGCTACCCTCCGGGCTGGTTTTATAGCGCCGGTGTGTCCACAGGTATTGATCGGGAAACTCCCGCACCTGTTGCTCAATAAGCTGATTAATAAACAGCGTGTCAGTATGAACGGATTCGCCCGGAAAGTCTTCCAGCGGCGGCAAAAATCGTAATAAATAGCCGGTTTGGGTGCGTACCGTAAAGAAAGGCACCACTCTGGCTTTGCCCAGTTCACTAATGCGGCTGGTGGCGGTGTTGGTGGCGGCTTCTACCTTGAAAAATGGCACGAACAGGCTGTTTTTCTGGTTGAAGTGCTGATCCTGGGCATACCAGACGGCAAATCCCTGCCGCAGGCTGTGCAGCATGGCGCGGATATTGTCCCGCGAAATGGCCTTGCCATAGCGTTTGGCCCGCAGCCGGGCAACGAGTTGTTCGATCACCGGATTCTGGTGCGGACGATACACGACATGCAAAGGCAGATGCGGTGCCAGCATGCGCCCACCCAGCTCCAGGCTGGTGAAATGCGCACTGAGCAAGATCACACCGCCGGTCTGTTGCGCCTGCTGCAGGTGTTCAATCCCTTCCAGCTTTACGAGCTTTTGCAAGGTTTGTTCGCGTCCCCACCAGCTCAGGGCTGTTTCCAGTAAGCCCCGCCCCAGCGAGATAAAATGCGCGCGATTCAGAGTAAGACGTTCAGCGGCAGACAGCTCCGGGAAAGCCAGCTCCAGATTGACACAGCACACATAACGGCGGCGCTTGAGCCGATGGAACATGAGCACACCGAGCTGTTTGCCCAGCCACATTTGTGCACGCCACGGCAGTTGCACGGTCAGCCATAACACGCCCATACCCAGCCAGGTCGGCCAGTGGCGCGGGTGCAGCAAATGGCCGGTTGGCAGGGTGGAGGGAATGGGTGCTGTAGGGGGTGTGGCGGTCGTCATTGGATGATGAGGGGAGGGTGTTTGGCACGTTGCCGTACCCAGTTGGCGGCGGCCAGCACACCTCTGCGCGTGATGACCCAGCGTTCCAGCGCATATTTACCCGGAAAGCTCATGATGGCAAGCCCGAGTAGCACGGTCAGCAGACCTTGGCCGGGTAGTACCAGCATCAGGATGCCCGCCAGCAATATCGGCAAGCCCAGCAGGTTGCGTAACAGGCTGCGGGGTTGCAGCAGCATGTGCCAGTGCTGTTCAGGTTTGGACTGGAAGTAGTCCAGCGGTATTTTACCCAGCAGCCATGGCAGCAGGAGCAGGGAAAAAAGGAACATCAGCCCGGATAAAATGCCCAGGCTGACTAAAACGGATTCGTATTGCCCCAACCATTGTGTAATTTGTTCTAGCATGGTGATAATGTCATACCTGTTCCAGTCGATAAGGATAAGCCATGACCGATTTTAGCATTGAACAACTGGGTGAGTGTATTCACCCCAGCCCACTCAAAGCTTTACTCGATTTTAGTTATCGCTCTGATAATGAACGTATGCTATTGCAGCCAGAAGGCGAATACAATGATTCAGGCTTTGCGCTCTATGAAGAAAATACGCTGGAACTGGCCGGCCCGCGTGAACAACTGTTTTTTGATGCGCCAACAGTGCGCGCGGCGATTGTCACCTGTGGTGGTTTGTGTCCCGGCCTGAATGCCGTCATCCGGGGGCTGGTCATGCAGCTTTGGCATGTTTATGGCTGTCAGAATATTCTGGGAATCCGCTACGGTTATAGTGGGCTGGGCAAGGCTGCGATTGAGCCGGTGCCACTGAGCCCGGATGTGGTGTCGGATATCAAGGGCACGGGGGGCAGCCTATTGGGGTCGTCACGCGGTACGCCGCCGACTCCCGAGTTGGTGGATACGCTGGAGCGGTTGAAGGTTGATATGCTGTTTGTCATTGGGGGTGACGGTGGCATGCGCGGTGCCGATGAGCTATGGCAGGAGATTCGCCGCCGTAAGCGCGCCATTGCTGTGGTGGGTATCCCGAAAACCATTGATAACGATATTCCTTATGTACGGCGGACTTTCGGGTTTGATACAGCGGTGGCAGAAGCAGTCAAGGCGATTAATGTGGCCGAGATTGAAGCCAAGGGCATGCCGAACGGGATTGGTCTGGTCAAGCTGATGGGGCGTCATGCCGGTTTTATTACCGCTACGGCCTGTGTCGCTTCTGGCAATGTCAATTTTTGCCTGTTACCCGAGCTTGATTTCAAGCTGGAGGGGCGGGGTGGGTTGCTCGCGCTGTTGGAAAAACGCCTGCAATACCGCAAACATGCGGTGATTGTGGTGGCTGAGGGGGCGGGGCAAAGCATGGTGGAGGGTGAAGGCTGCGATGCGTCGGGTAATTCGCGCCTCGGGGACATTGGTTATTACCTGAAACAACGGATCAGTGAACACCTGAAAACAGCCGGGATTCCGTTTGGTCTCAAATACATTGAACCCAGCTATTTGATTCGTTCAGCGCCTCCGACTGCGTCTGACCAGCTTTATTGTGACCAACTCGCGCGGGCAGCAGTGCATGCGGCGATGGCGGGCAAAGGCGGGATGCTGATTGGTGACTGGAATGGCCGCCTGACCCATATGCCGATCAAGATTCTGAAAGGCCAGGTACGACGGGTTAATCCGCATGGAGAATTGTGGTTTAGTGTGCGTGAAAATACCGGGCAGGCACAGGAGATGGGGTGATATTAAATGCGACCAACGCAACCAACCCCTGTGCAGGGGCTGGTGCAGTGTTTGGTGAAATGGGGTAAGTTTTCCCGGTCAAACTTCCGGATTCGCCTTGATCTTGTGAATACTCAAGTCTGCGCCGTTGTATTCCTCTTCCTGCGTCAGGCGTAAGCCCATGGTTTTTTTCAGCAGGCCATAGACGATAAAGCCGGCGGCGGTCGCAATCACCACGCCCATGACCGTACCGGCCAGTTGCGCCATAAAGCTCACGCCACCCATGCCGCCGAGTGCTTCCAGCCCGAAAATACCGGCAGCGATCCCGCCCCAGGCACCACAAAAACCATGCAGCGGCCAGACACCGAGTACATCATCAATTTTCCATTTGTTTTGTGCGGCGGTGAATGCCCAGACAAAAATAACCGCGCCGATAATCCCGGTCAGGAGTGCGCCCAACGGATGCATGATGTCCGAACCGGCACAGACCGCAACCAAACCTGCCAACGGGCCGTTATGCACAAAACCGGGGTCGTTTTTGCCGACAAAAATAGCGGCGAGAATGCCACCGACCATCGCCATCAGTGAGTTGATGGCGACCAGACCGCTGATGCCTTCAATCGCTTGTGCGGATATGACATTAAAGCCAAACCAGCCAACGCTTAGTGTCCAGGCACCCAGCGCCAGAAACGGGATGCTGGACGGTGGATGCGCTGACATCGGTTGCCCCTGTTTGTTATAGCGCCCATGGCGTGCACCGAGTAAAACAACCGCCCCGAGTGCAATCCAGCCACCCATGGCGTGCACCACGACAGAACCGGCAAAGTCATGGAAGCTGGCACCAAACATGGACTCAAACGCGGCCTGAATGCCGAATGCGCCGTTCCAGACGATGCCTTCAAAGAAAGGATAAACCAGCGCGACCAGAATAAAGGTAGCCGCCAGTTGCGGATAGAATTTTGCGCGTTCGGCGATGCCGCCGGAAATAATGGCCGGGATCGCAGCGGCGAAGGTGAGCAGGAAGAAGAACTTCACCAGTTCAAAGCCGTTCTTTGCCGCCAGGATATTGGCACTCTCAAAGAAGCCGGTCTGATAGGCTACATAGTAACCAATAAAGAAATAAGCAATCGTCGAGACGGCAAAGTCAGCAATGATTTTGACCAGGGCATTGACCTGATTTTTATGCCGCACGGTGCCGACTTCGAGGAAGGCGAAGCCTGCATGCATGGCGAGTACCATGACTGCACCAATCAGGACAAATAACGTGTCCAGTGCCGGGGTGAGTTGCTCCATCAGACATAACCTCTTGAGATACTAGCGAAAGACGCCCAATAATAACGACCTGCCGGAGCTTGGCTAGTCTCTGTTTGCACAATCATGGTGATTTTTTTGGTTAGGGTACGGAATATCGATAATTAACGGGCTAAACATCACTGTTTTTGTGCTTTTTAATGAAATTGCACCAAATTAATGCACAAGATGCATTGTCTGGATGCGTGCCGTGTTTGTCAGCCCCGAGCTCATTCCAGCTGAAAGACGGTGCCATTAAGAAGGGATCATTCTATAATGAGTATCCCAATGTGCTAAAAACTGTTTTCTGAGTGTTGAATCAATGGAAGTTGTCATGAGTTCTGCCAGCCGGTCACGCCTGCCGATTGCTTCGCCTGCCTTGTTTTTGGGTGGCCTGTTATGGATCATCTCTTTCGTGTTGCCTGTGTTTTATACCGAGCAGGGCAGTATCGCCGGATACTGGGTATTCGCCACTGGCTGGATGGGCTTTACCATCTTTCAGTTTGCCTGGTACGCTAACCTTTTGATTATTATGGCTGTTTTGCTGATGTACACTGCGCCGCTGCGGGCAACACTGATTGCCGGATTGGCGGTGCTGGTTGCTACCCAGGCTTTCTGGTTTGATGCGGTGCCAGACAGCGCGGTCAGTACGGCGATAAAAGGGCACGGCAGCGGTTTCTGGTTTTGGTATGCAAGCATCTTGTTAATGGGGATAGGCGTGGTGTTTGGTTCGGATAACATGGAGCCCGACGAACGCGCGCAGCGTGATCAGCTCAAACAGCAGAGCCATGGGAAAGAAACGAATATTGTTGAGCCTGAAATAATGCAGTTAGCCGCAGCCCCGATTGCGCTGACCCATCATATTGTTCAGCCTGAACCAGACGATATATTGTCAGAAGATCCATGGCCTGAAGCTGCGACTGCTGCGAATTTGCCCGTAGCGCCGGAGATAACGGACATAAAGGCAGTGGATGATTTACAGGAAAAGAAAGACAATAAGGAAGAACATGTTGCTTCCGGCCAGTTACATGAGGGATGGCAGTTTTTTACCGGCAGGAAAGAAGCCGAAACCCGTCCGGCCTCTTCTGACTAACGCATCATGGGTAGACAGTGACTTAAAAGTCACCCGCTGCGCCCCGGTTCATGATGTCAAGAATAATGTCTTTGACCCGGTTAGCTTCTGCCAGCAATTCAGGTGGCAGGGGTTTGCCGCCATGGATCATCATGTCCATGTCCAGTGCGTACAGGTTATATTTGCCTGCCTTGTCTTCTACCATCGCAATCCGGCAGGGCAGGTAAGCGGAAAACGCATCGCTGTATTCCACCATCAGCATGGCGGTTTGCGGGTTGCAGTACTGATAAATTTTCAGGAAGCGTTGGGGTTTGCCAGTTTCTGCGGCTACCTGGTCTGACAGCGGCAGTTCGCCCACTGATTTAATGTTATGCTCGTTGGCGACAAACTTCATGGCCTGTTCAGCATCTTCCCGGCTCACCCCGTCTGCCAGCGGTACTTTCCAGACCGTTGCATCCGCGCTGTTGCCACTGTCTTTCAGCTTCTGCCACATGCCGGTATAGACTTCTTTGGCCTTGGGGTCGAGCTGATCCAGGGCGGCCATTTCGCCGCTCATGCTGCCCATTTGTGTGAGCATTCCGCCGTATTGTGTATAGGCATAGGCACCGCCGATCATGGCGAGCAGGCCAACCAGTGCGAGCAGGTTACGAATAAATCCCATGGGGCACTCCTTAAGTATTGCTATAAATTATTGCGTGTTGATGTTTTTCATCAGGCCGAATGACTTGACGAAGGGGCCGGCCATCTTCGGGTTCTTGATCATGGCACCGTAATCACCCGTTTTGAATTTGAGCTTGCCCATTGTATAGGCCATGCCCATCCCGGTGAGGCCTATGCCTTTTTCGACCCACTTCATCCAGTCTTTACGGTCAGCCCGCATGTCCCAATCCGGTGATTCGTCGGTATAGCTGCCTGCGCTGACGCACTCGCCATTTTTGACGATAAAGACACCGACCGGCTTGTCTTCATTTTTGAAGCCGCAGGTAATGACCGAATTGAACCCTATCTCGGCGAGTTTGTCTTTAACTTCGGGGTCGTTATTCCATTGATCTTTAAGTTCATTCATCCAGTCTGCTGAAAAAAGTTCTGGCATGGTATCCTCTCGGGAGTTGGGTTAGGCGAGACTATTCGCAAGTTTAGCTTCAGTGTTATATCCTCACAAACACCATTTCGCAATGTTCCTATGTGGGTATAATTCCAATGAAACCAGGTTTGCTCTCCCAGTTACTTCTCTTTTTATTGTCATCATCGGTGTCATTTTTTTCTGCTTCCCTGTGGGCGGCGGATGACAAACCCGTCACTGAAGCGGTTGAAGCGGTGAACGTGACATTGAAACGACTGGGAGACATCACCGTGCCGGTAGAGCGTGATGCACCTGCTGCCTTGATCAGCCTGAATGATTCCCCCTTGAGTGCCCAGTTGTCTGCCAAAGTGTTGGCGATCAAGGCGGATGTGGGGGATCAGGTTAAACAGGGTGCCGTGCTGGCCGTGCTGGAATGCCGTGATTTTAACGCCAGTTTGCGTCAGGCATCGGCGGCGGTGGTCACCGCGAAAGCGCGCATCGAGGCCACTCGCGCGCGTACAACTTCAACCGGCACCCGCCTGCAGTCAACCGGGGCGCGTATTAATTCAGCGCAAGCGCGCATCAATTCAGCACAGGCGCGTGCTGCTGCGGCTCGTGCCCGTGTGCCTGCTGCCGAGTCACAATTCAAGCTGGCACAAATCCAGCTGCAACGTAATCAACGCCTGCGTGCCGACAAGCTGATTCCGACCGATACGCTGGATCAGGCACAGGCCACTTTTTCCACCGCACAAGGCAGCTTGTCGGCTGCCCAGGCGGACTTGGGTGCCGCCCAGGCGGAGACTAATGCCAACAGTGCTGATCTGGAAGGCGCTAATGCAGATTTGGCGGCGGCCAAGGCAGATCTGGCTGCCGCCCAGGCGGACTTGCTCACCGTAGAAACCGAGCTGGAGTCAGCCCTTGCCCAGGAAGAAGCTGCCCAGATTATTGTGGAGCGTTGTCAGATCACGGCACCGTTTGCGGGGCAGATTACCGGGCGCACGCTGCAGGAAGGGCAAATTGCCGCACCGGGCAACCCGGCTTTCCAGATGCTGCAAACGGGCGCGCTGGAATTAACAGCCAGCTTGTCGGCGGATGCGGTTAAGGATCTTGAACAGGGTGAATCTTTGCGCTTTGTGGCGGATGGGGTCGAGATTCCGGTTGAGCGTCGCGCAGTCATTGCCCAAATCGTCGGGAACACGCGCACCCAGGAAGTACGCTTCAGCTTCAAGGGCAAGCACAGTCTGCCGATTGGCAAAACAGGTCGGGTCGTCTGGCAGGGTAAATTACCCGCTATTCCTGCCAGCTGGATACTGCGCCGGGAAGGGGGCTTGGGGTTAATGCTGGCGGTTGATGGCAAGGCCCGCTTTATGCCACTGGAGAATGCGCAGGAAGGGCAGCCGGTTTTGATGGAGTTGTCGGCGGATACGCAGCTGATCGATGACAACCGTTTGCGGGTGCGTGATGGCCAGACAATCCAGCGCAGTGATCAGTAGAATTCACGGCAGGGATTAGCATGTACAAACGCCTGTTACAAAATCATGTGCTGGCTAATCTGACCTTTGTGCTGGTACTGGTGATTGGGTTTATCAGTTACCAGTCGATGCCGCGCCAACAAGATCCCACCATTAATTTTAACTGGATTTCGATTGCGACCATCTTGCCCGGTGCCAGTGCCGAAGATGTGGAAAAGCGGGTCACTGACCCGATGGAAGAGGCGATACGCGGTATTTCCGACATCAAATTTGTGTCCAGTAATAGCCGCGAGAACATCTCCAGTTTGCTGGTACGCTTTAATGACATTGATGAGCGTACTTTTGACAAGCGCATCGCTGACCTGCGGCGCGAAGTGCAAAATGCCAGTGATACCCTGCCGGATGAGGCGCTGGATTCGATTATTCTGGAAATTACCACGGCCAATGCTTTTCCGGCAGCGATGATTGCCGTCACCAGTGTCGGCGACGATGAGAATCTGCGCATTCAGGCGCGTAATGTGCGCAAAGCCCTGCAGCAGATGCCTGGGGTCGACCGGGTTGACCCGATTGCACTGGATGACCCTGAATTACAAATCCGTTTTGATACGGCTGCGCTGGAGGCTTTGAGCCTGTCGCCGGGGCAGCTGGCCGATACGGTCAGAGCCTGGTTTCAGGATCTGTCGGCGGGGTCACTGAATGTTGATCAGCAAAGCTGGCTGGTGCGTCTGGTCGGCAAGAGCAGTGATCCTGCCCGGCTGGCTGAGTTGCCGGTGGCGGGTTTGAACGGTGAAGTACCGCTGTCACGGGTGGCGAGTATCGAACGGGCGCGCAAGGAAGCGACCCAAAAAGTACGTTTGCAGGGTGAGCCGGCCATTTTGCTGGCGGTGATGAAGCAGGATAAAACCAATATTCTCGATTTGCTCGCCGAGTTGAAGGCTTATATCGCCGAACGCAATGAACGCACTGCTACCAGCGGGGTGGAACTGGTGCTGGTGGATGACCAGACGATTCCGACCCGTGAAGCGATTAATATTATGCAAAGCAATGCCCTGATTGGTCTGGCCTTGGTGTTGTTTGTCTCCTGGATTTTTTTGGGGGTGCGCATTGCGATTCTGACTTCGGTGGGTATTCCGTTTATTCTGGCGATGACTTTCTGGATACTGGCCTCGCTGGGCGAGACCCTGAATGTCACCGTATTGTTGGGCATTGTGATTGTGCTCGGGATGCTGGTGGATGATGCCGTTGTGGTGGTGGAGTCGATTTATTACCGGTTGCAACGCGGTTATCAGGCGCTTGATGCCTCTCTGGAAGCGATTCAGGAAGTGGCATTGCCAGTGACCACGGCGGTTTTGACCACGATTGCGGCCTTCCTGCCCCTGATGTTATTGCCGGGTATTCTCGGTAAGTTCATGAAAGTGATTCCGATGGTGGTGACGCTGGCACTGGCGATCAGCCTGATTGAGGCGTTCTGGATGCTGCCTGCGCACATTGGGGTTGCGTCCGTTAATTTCGATAAGCCCTCACGCATTCAGCGTCTGCGGGAGCGCATGACCCACTGGATCCAGCTCAAATATGCCCGCCTGTTGGTTAAGGCGCTCCGGCATCCGGTGTTGACTCTGGGCTTTGTGTTTATGATGTTTTTGGGGTCGCTGGGGATTGTCGGCGCGGGTCTGATTCCGATGAATTTCTTTGCGGCGGACAGCTTGCGCCTGTTTTATGTGAATATCGAAATGCCGAGTTCGACTTCACTGGAAAAAACCATCGCGAAGACGCTGGAAGTCGAGCAGCAGATCCAGAAAAACCTGCTGGCGAATGACCAGCGGGCGGTGATTGCCTATGCGGGCATAATGTTCACCGAAACCGAGCCTTTGTACGGTGAGCGCTATGGGCAGATCAATGTCAGCCTGCGCCCCATTTCAGACGGTTCACGCGAAGTCAGAACGATTATTGACGGCATGCGGGCGGATGTCATGAGCGTGCTTGGCCCGGTGAATATCAGCTTTATGGAAATGGCCGGTGGGCCGCCAGCAGCCCAACCGATTAGCGTGAAAGTGCGCGGGGATGACTTCGCGGAAATTCAGGGTGCGGCGGATGTGCTGAAGAATTTGCTGGAAAAAAGCCCCGGTATTCAGGACGTGAGCGACGATGCCAGCCCCGGTCGGATGGAAATGACGCTGGCACTGAATTACCCGGCGATTCGGGAAGCCGGTATTCAGCCCGCTGAGATTGTGCGTACTTTGCGCCTGCTGGTAGATGGTGAAGTGGTGGCGGATATGCAGGATCAGGGCGAAAAACTGCAACTGCGGGTGCAGGCACAACAGGGTGAACTGCGCAGTGTTGAGGAGGTGCTTGATTTCAGGATGCCCGTGTTGTCCGGTGGAAGTATTCCTTTGCGGGAGCTGGTGACCGAGCGGCGGTCGGTATCGCTGGGGAATATTCGCCACTACAACTTCCGGCGGGCGATTACGCTGGAGGCCGATCTGGTGGAACGCCCGGATGCGTCTTTCAAGGAATGCCGCCTGCAGCCGATGCTGGACGGAGTGCCCGTTGATTATACGCGCTGCCCGATGGATGCCGTGCAAGCCAATAAAATGCTGCAGGAAGGCTGGCAGCCCTATAAAGCCGAGTTCCCGAACATTGACCTCGATTTCACCGGGCAGCTGGATGATATTCAGGAAAGCCTGGATGCAGTCGGAGTGCTGTTTCTGTTCGGTATTGGTTTGATGTACCTGATTTTAGGGACTCAATTCGGCAGTTACTGGCAGCCGCTGCTGATTCTGTTTACGGTGCCGATGGCATTTACCGGCGTGGTTTTCGGGTTATTGGTGACCCAGAACCCGTTGAGTCTGTATACCTTGTACGGGGTAGTGGCGCTGGCGGGCATCGCGGTGAATGCGGCGATAGTGCTGATTTCAGCGGCCAATGACCGCACCGCACGCGGGATTCGGGTGTTGCATGCGACTATTTATGCCGCACGGCGGCGGGTGATCCCGATCATGATTACCACCCTGACCACCATCGCCGGTTTGTTTTCACTGGCGACGGGGCTGGGTGGGCATTCACTGATCTGGGGGCCGGTGGCGACTGCCATTGTCTGGGGAGTCGGGTTTTCATCCGTGCTCACCTTGTTTGCGATTCCGGTGTTATACCGGATTTCAAATCGTGGCAAGCCGGGTTAGATGGCCGGGCAGGTTTGGCGCCGGGCAGTCGTTCGCAAATCGCCAGCCACCTTGAACAGCTGTTGTGCCTTGTCTGCTTCCCGGTTGCGGGCGTGCAGTGTCGCCTGCCGTTCCAGCTCCTTCACCTTGACGGCCAATGTTTCGCATGATTGTGGCGTGCTGGTCGGGCGCGGTGGGCGAGACGGGGTGGCGGGTGTGGCTGCTGCTCTGCGGGCGCGTTCTGCATCCAGACGTTGCTGGGCAGCGCGTGCCTCGGCGGCCAGGCGTTGGCGTTCTGCTGCTTGCCGCTGGGCGGTAGTTTGTGAGCTGTTGGATGCGTTGCTGCTGGCTTGTGCGCGGCGGATTTCATCCAGACGTTGCTGTTCGGCCTGCTGCTGTGCCCGGAGCTGGGCTTCGGTCGGTTGCGCGCTGGTTCGTGCCGTAGGTTGTGCAGTAGCTTGGGTGTTGGTGCGTGTATTGGCCTGCTGCTGTGCCCGGCGTTGTGCTGCCAGCCGCTCTTGTTGAGCCGCCTGCCGTTGTTGTTGGGCACGTAAATTGGCAGCGCGTTCCTGTTGGGCGCGTTGCTGGGCGGTTTGCGTGGTTGCAGGCGCAGCGGCTGGCGTAGTCGTGTTCGGGCGGCGCACCAGACGTTCACCATTACTGGTGCGGGGTGTATTCACACGGTCGGGCACGGCGGTTGTCGGTGCCGGGCCAGGTGTCATGCTGCGGTAGCAGTAATAAGAGGTGCCACAGTCCACAGCCTGAGCCGGGCCGGTTATCAGTATGCCGACGAGCAAACTGATGGATAAGGCAAGCGGTTGGTTAAAACGCATGTCGGTTTCCTTTCTCGATTGGGGTTTGGAGTTTGACTCTTGAATCAGGCCAAAGTTTACCAGATCATGCTTGTTGTGTATCAACTTGGGGCACGACTTCTCATTATCCACCGATAGTTAATCAAATGGCGCGTAAATGGTACGCAGATGGCGCGCAAATGGAGGGTAAAAAGCCGCCCTGCACATACAGTGCGGCTTTTTGGCAGGATTAATCTCCGGTAGGATCACCCTGTTCTTTTTCAACCAGTTGCTTCGGGCGGACAAAGCGTGCAATAAGAATCGGCAGAACAAAACCAATAATGGCGATTGCCAGGAAGCTCGCGGCCAGCGGCGAGCTATACAGCACCGACCAGTCACCGTCGGAAATATTCATGGCACGGCGCAGGTTTTTTTCCATCAGTTCACCCAGCAAAATACCCAGAATAACCGGCACCGTCGGGATACTCAGCTTGCGGAACACCCAGCCTAATACCCCAAAACCGATCATCAGCATCAGGTCGAACGTCGAATTGGTGAGTGCATAAATACCGACGAATGAGACCATCACCACCGCAGGCATCAGGTAATAAGTCGGAATTCGTAGTACCCGTGTGAACATACCCACCATCGGCAGGTTCAGCGCCAGCAGCATGACATTGCCGATGAACAGCGCGGCAATTAGCCCCCACACCACATCAGGGCTGTTGGTGAACAACAAAGGCCCCGGCGTAATATTCAGGGACAATAACACCGCCAGCAACACCGCTGTTGTGCCTGAACCCGGAACACCCAGCGCCAGCATCGGCACCAGCGCACCCCCGGCAGCGGCATTGTTACCCGCCTCCGGCGCTGCGACACCACGCGGATCGCCTTTGCCGAAGTAGCCTTTTTTGCCGACCACTTTTTTCTCCAGCACATAGGCCAGAAACGAACCGAGTGAAGCACCGGCGCCGGGCAGAACACCGGCAAGAAAGCCGACAATGGTGCCGCGTGCCATCGAACCACTGGTTTGCTTGAGCATGCTGACGGGGGGGAGGATGCGACCTATGCTGGTGACCGCCTGGTTGGTATGGCTGTTGGGCTTGCCGCGTTCTTCAATGAATACCAGTATTTCCGAGAGCGCAAACATACCGACAATGGCAATCAGAAAGTCGATGCCATCATAAAAATGTACATTACCAAAGGAGAAGCGTGGCACGCCGGTTTGAGTATCCACACCCACCAGTGCCAGCGCCAGACCGATGGCCGCTGCAAATGCGGACTTGGCCTGATTGGCACTGGTTACGCCGCCCAGGGTTGCAAAGGCGAGGACAAACATGGCGAAGTACTCCGCCGGGCCAAACAGCAAGGCAATATCGACCAGCTGCGGTGCCAGAAACACCAGCCCCCAAGTGGAAACAAAGGCACCGACGAACGAGGCAATCCCGGAAATCGCCAGTGCTTCCCCCGCCTGACCGTTACGCGCCATCGGGTAGCCATCGAGCGTCGTCATCAGCGCCGGTTCATCCCCCGGAATATTGAGCAGAATCGACGAGATACGCCCGCCATACATCGCACCGTAATACACGCTGGTGAGCAGGATCAGGGCAGAGGTTGCACCCAGCCCCAAACTGAACACCACCGGGATCAGAATGGCCACCCCGTTGGAGGGCCCCAGACCCGGTAAAGCACCGATCATGGTGCCGAGGAAGCACCCCACCAGCGCCAGTAAAATGTTTTGCCAGGTCAGGGCGACCGCAAAACCGTCAGCCAAAGAATTTAAAGCTTCCATCGCGTAACTCCTGTTGCGTCAGCTGTTGCATCAGCCGTGATCAAAAGCCCCAGGGGCCTTTGGCGAGGTTAAGTCCGAGTACAAACTGGAACAGCACATACAAACCCAGCGCAATAAAAATACCGCCCAGCGTCAGCTGCCGCAGGTTGGCACCCAGCCGCCAGCACAAAAAAGCAGTCGCGACCATCGTGCTTAACACAAAACCGGCAATGGGCAGCATTTGGGCATAAACAATCAGCACGCCGATGGTGGCGGTCAGCTCCGCCAGCTTGACCAGCGTTGGCCATTCCGGCTCTTTGTCAGGTTTGAAGAAAATCACGATGCCTGACAACGCCATCACGGTGGCGATAACATAGGGAAAGCCTTTAGGGCCGAGCGGATCCTGAATGAAACTTTCCTGAATAAGGGTGGTAGCCCACAACATCAACAGTGCCAGAACCAGCACAGCACCGCCAAAAATACGATCACTCATAATAATGTCCTAGGGTGGTGACGCTCTCCCCCCTGACAAATGACAAAGGGGAGAGACGGGGGGGAAGGATCCTGAAGGATCTTATTGAATAATGCCGATTTCTTTAGACAGTGCTTCGATTTCTGCCACGGATTCGCCTACGAACTTCTGGAAGTCTTCACCGCGCAGATCCAACGGTGCCATACCGTTCGATGTCATGATTTCTTTCCATTCTGCCGAGTCATACACTTTGCCAACGGCATCTACCCAGAAATTATAAGCATCATCGCTCATGCCACCGGGTACATAAAATCCGCGCCAGTTGGCACCGACGACATCCAGCCCCTGTTCTTTGGCGGTTTCGAATTTGCTGGCAATCTCACCTTCCAGACGTTCCGGTGCCAGTGCCGCCAGAATTCTCAGTTTGCCCGCTTCCACAAAACCCAGTGCCTCAGAGACATCGCCCGTGAAGGCCGTCACATTGCCACCCATCAACTGGGTGATCGCTTCTGCGCCACCGTCGAAGGTGACGTATTTGACGGTACGCACGTCTTCAATGCCTGATTTTTTCGCGATCAGCAGTACTTTCAGGTGATCCCAGCCACCGGCGGCAGAGCCACCCGCAAAGGAGACTGACTTAGGGTCTTTCTTGACCGCTTCCATCAATTCCGGGAGGGTTTTGTAAGGGGAATCAGGCGCTACACCAATCGCACCATAATCAGCCCCGACCGATGCCAGCCAGCGTACCTGTGCCATCGTATTGCCAGGGTAAGCACCCTGCGCCAGCCGAGCCGCAGTCGCAGAGGATGCCGCAACCAGCAGATTGTTGTCCTCATTGCGCTTGTTCACCACTTCAGCATAGGCCGCACCCCCGCCACCGCCTGCCTTGTTGGTCACTTGCATATTGCCGGGGATAAGTTTTTGATCCTGCAGAGCCTTTCCCACCATACGGCAGGTCATGTCCCAGCCACCGCCCACACCTGCCGGTGCGATACATTCGGTGTTGCCGGGTTCAAATGCAAACGCTGCATTGCTCATTACACTACTGATCGAAAAAGCGACCAGACAGCTGGCCAGCAGTTTTGTTACCTGTTTCATTGTTGCTCTCCTCACGTTTAAAACGCCTTCTAAAAAACCTGCTTTCCCTGACGGGGAATACTGTGGTGATGGTGGTGACGGTTGAAGCAGTTATTTGCCTTCAACCGTTAATCTGACCCATACATTACAGGACAAATAGAAGTTATCACACTACAAATTGCTGTACATCTGTTATCAAACCTTCCAATAAGGCAGTGGGCAAGCTGGGGGCTTGTGCCAGCGCCAGATTGCGCATCAATAGCTCAGCATCTTCCGCCGTTAGCCAGCCGTTTGGCAAAGCTTCGGCATAAAGCCACAGGCCTGCTTCGGCAGTAGTCGGGGCTTTGTCCTGCCCGGCACGGTCGGCAGCCGCAGCCAGCAGGGCATCGGTCAGCAGGTGTAAACCTACTGTCATGTGCTCCTGCTCCAGCAAGATCAAGGCAGCTTCCAGCTTGTGTTTGGCGGCCATCGCCAGTGCCGAAGGTTTAGGGACTTCTGGTTCAGGCTCGGGTAATGCCGCTTCGTGGTAAACGGTGGTTTCACCCAGCGGGGATTTTGTACCCAGCCGTTGCAGGCTGCGCAGGGTGAGCGGATCCAGCAAGGCAACGATGATCTCGGTGGATAGCGCTTCCGCCGTTTGCTCGTCGTCTGCCGTCACCTGATCAAGGATGACCAGCAAACCGCCATTGCTGCCCAGAATACGCCCAACCCGGGTGCCAAAGTGTTGCTGGATAGCGGCAATACAGGTTTGCAACGCATTTTCCAGACCGGTATCGGCGGTGTCGGCAGCGGCAAAACCATGCGGTGCATGTGCTTCGGTTTGACTGGCGGGGGTGGGGGCGGCCAATGCTGCCATGGCCGTGGCGGATTCGTCTTCTTCATCGTCCGGGGCTGGATCGGTGCTTGTGGTGTCTGCCTCGACCGGTGTGTTGCTGGAGAGATCATCGCGTAACACATCCAATAGTTTACGGCTGACACCGACAATGTCCTCGCTGGCATCTTGGTCGATCACATTATCGAACAGATGGCGCTTGCCTTTCACCAGTGCCATTACCCGCTCTTCATACGAGTCGCTGCTGACCAGCAGAATGGCCTGCACGGTTTTCTTCTGCCCCAGGCGGTGCACGCGCGCGATACGTTGGTCGAGGATGGCCGGATTCCACGGTATGTCGAGGTTGATCAGTACGCTGGCATTCTGCAGGTTGAGACCCGTGCCGCCTGCGTCGGTAGAAATGAACACCTGAATGGCATCGTCATTATGGAAACGGTCGGTGAGGTCACCGCGCTTGTGGGTGGGTACTCCGCCGTGCAGACGCACACAGCCGACGCCGATGCCCCGCAGGCGTTCTTCTACCAGCTGGGTCATCAGTTCCCATTGCGAGAAGACCACAGCTTTCAGGCCTTCCTGTACGCACAAGTCCTGCACGATATTCACCAGTTCATCCAGCTTGGGGGAACCGACGGTTTCCTTGTCCACCAACCCGGCGGCATTACAGGCCATGCGTGCCTGTTGCAAAGCAGACATCATGCGATTCTGTTCGCTGGGGGTGAGCGGGCGGCGGCGTGACAGTTCAGCGAGCTGTCCGGCGGCTTGCAGGGCGGCATCATGCAGTTCGTACTGGGCGGTGGTCATTTCCACATCCAGACGTTGCTCGATGCGCTGAGGCAGCTGGTCGCTGACCAGACGGCGGTCGCGACGCAGCATGACGGGAGCCAGCCGCTGGCGCAAGGTCGACAGGTTGCGATAGCCGAGTACCTTGCCGCGTTCATCGGTGACATGGAAGTCGGCCAGATAGCGCCATAAGGGCCCCAGTACATTCGGGTCAACCACTTGCATCAGGCTGTACAGGTCTTCGAGGCGGTTTTCCAGCGGGGTGCCGGAGAGCACAAACGCATAACGGGAGTGAATCAGTTTGACGGCAGCCGCAATCTTGGTCTGCCAGTTTTTGATGCGCTGCGCTTCATCGAGGATCAATAAATCCGGTGCCAGTGTGGTATTGATCACGGACAGGTCACGCAACACCAGTTCGTAGTTGAGAATGTAAAAGCCGTCACCTTTGTGGTATTGCACGCTACGCCCTGCCGGGGAACCCTGAATGATTTGTACCGGCAGATCGGTGAATTTTTCGATTTCACGCGCCCATTGATGTTTGAGCGAGGCCGGGCAGACGATCAGGATGCGTTTTACCTGTGCATGCTGATACAGCCAGTGGGCGGCAGCAATGGCCTGCAGGGTTTTACCCAGACCCATGTCATCGGCCAGCAGCGCCCGGCCATTGGCGGCGAGGAAAGCCACCCCTTCCATCTGATAAGGATAGAGTTTGGCCTTGATGCCGGGCAGGTGGCCTTGTGATGCACGGATGGTTGCCCGGATGCTTTGACCGCGCAGCTGCTGGCTGGCGTTCGCGGCCAGACGGCGTACCTGACCGATAGCATCTTCACCCACGGCAATGTCAGCACGGTCGCGCACCTGTTCGCTGAAACGGAAGAAATCATCGGGCAAGGTCAGGCGAAAGTGTCCGGCAGCGTCAAAATAAGTGTCGAGCAGGGAGCTAAGGCTCGGGTCTGTATTGGGCGTGCGGTGGACGCTGATACGTGGGGGCTGGTCGGTGTTCCAGTTGAGGAACACATAAGGTGTGGGGGCGGGTTGTGCCTGTAAGGCGTGCTGGTCGGGGTGTTTGCGAATTTTGTGCAATACTGCTTCGATATGTTTGCAAGTGCCGAGCTGGTTGGTGGCGAAGTCAGGGCAGTTGCAGTAATTGTTGCGTTGGGTAAGTGAGCGGATATTGACGCGGTAGCTGTGGGAGAAATGACTGTCGGTGTTGATGGAGGCCGCTTTCCAGTCACCAAACCAGCTGTTGTGTTGATTATTTTGATTAATCGGTTCGACATCCACTTCGGTGCGCCCGCGTTTGATGCGCAGGTCGATGGCGTGTTCGGCGGCACTCAGCAGTGGGGCGTCGGCGTCGCGAGCCGCGTGGGCATAGAGCGCTGCAATCATGTGCGCGCAGGCCTGTGAGCCTTCTGTGCCGCAGTCACAGCGGATGTGATAGCCGTCGCTGGCAGGGTGGATTTCACAATTAAGGTTGTCATTGCTGTCCGGGTCTTCGACCACGGCCTGCAGCTCATCGTCCTGATACATCCCAACCAATACCACCCGGTTCTCCTTGAACCAGGCCAGACCGAGGCTGATGTTTGCATCAGTAGCTAATGCATGGAGTTGTTCGCTATCGAACAGAAAGTGATGTTTGGGCTGTGGGGTTGTCATGCTGCAAGCTCTCTGTCGGGTGACGGGTAGGTAACAATCGGATGCTTTGAACGGACAGTGCTTACGGTGCCAGATTTCAGGCAGTCGGGCAAGTTATCAACGGGTTAGTGCGCATCGCAGCGGTAGTTTGCTATCGGTATGGGGTGTATAGTCCAAGCACATCAAACAGTTGCTGTGCCCAATGGGTATTTGGTGCTTGATTTTAGTTTATTTTTTTTTGATTTTCTCAGTCTCAAAAACATTTGTTAAGTATAAGCACTTGAAAGTTAAGTTTAATAATTTCGAGGTGTTAAATTATTAAAATAAAACCTTCGGGCTGGCATTCCATTTTCCAACTGTGTAATATCTTGCCCCGAAGAGATAGGGTGACCTGTTTACTTATCTCTCTAAGGCAGTATACTGTCTGCAAAAATTCCAAACTGGTTTGCTGCGAGGCACCAGTACAATACCCAGGGCTGGTATGGCCTGAAAAAACCGTCTAGGAGACGTTCACAAATGAGTAATGAACACCACGACATTGACCCACAGGAAACCGGGGAATGGCAGGAAGCTATCGACGTTGTCGTCGAGCGTACTGGCGCTGAGCGTGCCCATTTCCTGATTCAGAAAACGATCGAGACTGCTTACGAATACGGCGTAGAACCCCCCGCCAGCCAGACCCCCTATATTAATACCATCCCTGTCGATCATCAGCCGGTCTATCCGGGTAATCTGGAAATCGAGCGGAATATCCTGCGTGCCCTGCGTTGGAATGCAACCGCGATGGTGGTCAAGGCGAATCGCAAACCGGCAGAGCCGGGCGGTCATATTGCCTCCTTCCAGTCATCGGCCATCATGTATGAAGTCGGCTATAACCATTTCTGGAAAGGCCACGGCCATCCGAATGGCAGCGACATGCTGTTTATTCAGGGGCATACCGCGCCGGGAACGTATGCGCGTGCCTATCTGGAAGGGCGTATCAGCGAAGACCAGATGGATCATTTCCGGATTGAGAGCGCCGGTAAAGGCCTGTCTTCTTACCCGCACCCTTATTTGATGCCGGATTTCTGGCAGTTCTCTACCGTGTCGATGGGGCTTGGCCCGATCATGGCCATTTACCAAGCCCGCTTTTTAAAGTACTTGGAAAACAGAGGCTTGGCGAATAAAGCAGAAAATCATGCGGAAGGCCGCAAGGTGTGGGCTTTCCTCGGTGACGGTGAGATGGACGAGCCGGAATCGCAGGGTGCGCTGTCGTTAGGCTCGCGTGAGCAACTCGACAACCTGATTTTCGTGGTGAACTGTAACCTGCAACGTCTGGATGGCCCGGTGCGGGGTAACGGCAAGATCGTGCAGGAACTGGAAGGTAACTTCCGGGGTGCAGGCTGGAACGTGATCAAGGTATTGTGGGGTTCTGGCTGGGATCGCCTGCTGGCTGATCCGAAGTACGGCAAGCTGCTGCGCAAGGTGATGATGGAATGCGTGGACGGTGAGTACCAGAATTTCAAGAACAAGGGCGGCGCTTATGTGCGTGAAAAGTTCTTTGGCAAATACCCTGAGCTGAAAGAACTGGTCGCGGACATGACTGATGACCAGATTTATTATGACCTGATTCGTGGCGGTCATGACCAGGACAAAGTGTATGCGGCTTATCATGAAGCAGTAAACACCGTCGGTCGCCCCACCGTGATCCTGATGCATACTGTGAAAGGTTATGGCATGGGTGAAGCGGGTGAGGGGATGAATATCAGCCACTCGCAGAAGAAACTGAGTTCCGACCAGCTGATGAAGCTGCGGGATCGTTTCACTATTCCGGTCACGGATGCACAAGTGGAGGCGGCAGAATTCTATCGGCCAGCCGCTGATTCACCGGAAATGAAATACCTGCATGAACGTCGGCAGGCACTCGGCGGGTATCTGCCCAGCCGTCTGCCCGCCAATGAAAAAATCGACATTCCACCGCTGGAGGAGCTGTTTGCAGCGCTGTTGAAAGACACCGGTGAGCGCACCATGTCGACCACAATGGCGATGGTGCGGGTGATGGTCGCAGTCGCGCGGCATAAAGAAGTCGGCCCACGTCTGGTGCCGATCGTACCGGACGAGTCGCGTACTTTCGGGATGGAAGGCATGTTCCGTCAGGTCGGTATCTACTCGCCCAGTGGCCAGTTATATGAGCCGATGGATGCGGGCGACATCATGCCGTACAAGGAAACCAAAAAAGGCCAGTTGTTGCAGGAAGGTATTAACGAAGCGGGCGCGATGTCCTCATGGATGGCGGCGGCTACGTCTTATTCCAATAACCAGAAGATGATGATTCCGGTTTATATCTTCTACTCCATGTTTGGTTTCCAGCGGATTGGTGACTTTGCGTGGGCGGCGGGCGATATGCTGGCGCGTGGCTTCCTGATCGGCGGTACTTCCGGGCGGACGACGCTGAACGGTGAAGGCCTGCAGCATCAGGATGGACACAGCCAGATTTTTGCCGGTTTCATTCCGAACTGCATGGCCTATGACCCGACGTTTGCCTATGAACTGGCGGTTATTTTCCATGATGGCCTGAAGCGCATGTATGAGCAGAACCAGAACGTGTTCTATTACATCACCACGCTGAATGAAAACTACAGCATGCCTGCCATGCCGGAAGGTGCGGAAGAAGGTATCATCAAGGGTATGTACAAGTTCCGTGCTGCCGAAGGCGGTGCCAAGCATCATGTACAGCTGATGGGTTGTGGTTCGATTCTGCGTGAAGTGATCGCGGCGGCTGAATTGCTGAAAGCGGATTGGGATGTGGATGCCGATATCTGGGCAACGCCTAGCTTGAACGAGCTGGCGCGTGATGGCGCAGCCACCGAGCGTTGGAACCTGTTCCACCCTGATCAGGAGCCACGTAAGTCCTGGGTTGAGCAATGCCTGGAGGGTGCGGCTGGCCCGGTTATTGCTGCGACCGATTACATGCGTAACTTCTCTGAGCAGATTCGTGCGTATGTGCCGGGTGATTTCCATGTGCTGGGTACGGATGGTTTTGGCCGTTCGGATAGTCGCCCGGCATTGCGGGCACATTTTGAAGTGGATCGTCATTATGTGACGGTGACTGCGCTGAAAGCACTGGCTGACCAGCAAAAAAGCAGCAAGGCCAAAGGCAAAATTACGGCGAAAACGGTACTGGAAGCGATGGCGAAATATGGCATCGATCCTGAAAAGCCCAACCCACTGTACGCGTAAGCTAACCCCTATTAGGACGACAATATTATGAGTAAAGAAATTCACGTTCCTGACATCGGCGACTTTGATAGCGTTGATGTCATTGAAGTATTGGTCAAAGTAGGTGATACCATTTCGATTGATGATGCATTGATCACACTGGAATCGGACAAGGCCTCGATGGATATTCCGGCCTCCCAGGGCGGCGTAGTCAAGGAGATCAAGGTCGCCGTCGGTGACAAGGTGTCAGAAGGTACTTTGATCATTGTGCTGGAAGGTTCGGGTGAAGCCAGCGTCAATGTGGCGGGTGGCGATGCGCACCCCAAAATTGCCGGTGGTGCCGCCGCTGCAGCCCCTGCGCCGAGCGCGGGGGGCAGTGGTTACGGTGGTGGTGGTCTGGAAGAAATCCATGTGCCGGATATTGGTGATTTTGACAGCGTTAACGTCATCGAGGTACTGGTAGCAGAAGGCGACACGATTGCCGCAGAAGACTCGCTGATCACGCTGGAATCCGACAAGGCGTCGATGGATATTCCTGCACCTAAAGCAGGCGTGATCAGGCAGCTGAAAGTGGCCGTTGGCGACAAAGTATCGAAAGGTAGCCTGATCCTGTTGCTGGAAGTAAAGGGTGCGAGCAAGCCTGCCATGGACACGGCGGCAAAGTCCGCGCAAGGTGGTGATTCCAAAGCACCGACACGGGTGCCCGCCGCCAGTTCTGCCGCAGACGCTGAAGCGTTCCGACGTGCCCATGCCAGCCCGTCGGTACGCCGGATTGCGCGTGAACTGGGCGTCAGTTTGGGTAAGGTTGTCGGTACCGGGCGGCATGCACGGGTCACCGAGCAGGATGTGCGTAATTTCCACAATACGGGTGGGCAGGTGGCAGCACCGGTAGCCGCTGCATCCGCTGCCGCACCGGCGGCCAAAGCGGCACCGGCAGCAGCGGGTGGTGGCATGGGTATTCCGGTGATTACCAACCCGGATTGGAGCAAGTTTGGAGAGATCGAAAACGTACCGATGTCACGCATTGGCAAGCTTTCTGCCAAACATTTGCACCGCGCCTGGTTGAATGTGCCGCAGGTGACGCATTTTGATGAGGCGGACATCACCGAGCTGGAAGCGTATCGCAGCAGTTTGAAAGACAAGACCAAGGCCATGGGCTTCAACTTCACGCCGCTGGTATTCATGCTCAAGGCGGTGGTAGCGGGTCTGAAAGAATACCCGAAATTCAACTCGGCCTTGTCTGATGACGGTGAAAACCTGATCCAGCGCAAGTTCTATAACGTCGGGATTGCGGTGGATACCCCCGATGGCTTGGTCGTACCGGTGATTCGTGATGTTGACCGCAAAGGTCTGTTTGACCTCGCGCGTGAACTCGGCGAGATTTCGAAGAAAGCACGCGATGGCAAGCTGAAAGCGGCGGATATGTCGGGCGGCTGTTTCACGATCTCCAGCCTCGGCGGGATCGGTGGCACCAACTTCACGCCGATTGTGAATGCGCCGGAAGTGGGTATTCTCGGTCTGACCCGTTCACAAGAGCGCCTCAAGCGGGTGAATGGCGAGATTGTGGATCGTTTGATTCAGCCCTTGGCGGTGTCGTATGACCATCGCGTGATTGATGGTGCGTATGCCGCACGGTTTGTCAGCCACATTTCGTTTGTGCTGTCTGATGTTCGTAACCTGATTCTGTAACCGGGAGAGTAAATCTTATGAGTAATGTTATTGAAATTAAAGTCCCGGACATTGGCGATTTTGATGCGGTCGATGTCATCGAAGTGTTGGTCAAGGCGGGCGATACGGTCGCGGTGGAAGATGCGCTGATTACGCTGGAATCCGACAAGGCGTCGATGGATGTACCGTCCAGCCATGCGGGTGTGATCAAGGAAATGAAAATTTCCGTTGGCGACAAAGCCGGTGAAGGTACCGTTGTTTGCTTGATGGAAGTGGAGGGCGCTGCGGCGGCTCCGACAGCTCCGGCAGCATCAACCGCTCCGGCTCCGGCGGCAACGCCCGCCCCGGTTCCCGCTCCTGCTGCCTCTTCTGTGGCTGCTCCGGCAGCGGCCAGCCACGCAGGCGGCGCGGATGTCACTTGCCAGATGCTGGTCTTGGGCGCAGGCCCCGGCGGCTATACGGCCGCATTCCGTGCGGCTGACTTAGGCATGACCACGGTGATGGTTGAGCGCTGGGCGACTTTGGGTGGTGTGTGTTTGAACGTCGGTTGTATTCCGTCCAAGGCCTTGTTGCATGCGGCCAAGGTGCTGGATGAAGCGGAAGAAATGGGCGAATGCGGGATTGAATTCGCGAAGCCGAAGGTCGACATCGACAAGCTGCGTACCTGGAAAGAGAAAGTCGTCGGACGTTTGACAGGCGGTCTGACCGGTCTGGCCAAGCAACGCAAGGTGCAAGTGGTGAATGGCGTCGGTACGTTCCTTGACCCGCACCATGTCGAAGTCGTGGCAGACGATGGCAAGAAAACTGTTGTGAAATTCGAGCAGGCGGTGATTGCTGCCGGTTCCGAAGCGGTGAAACTGCCGTTTATTCCGGATGACCCACGCGTGATTGATTCGACCGGTGCGCTGGAGCTGAACGGTATTCCTGAGCACCTGCTAGTGATTGGTGGCGGGATTATCGGCCTGGAAATGGCCACGGTGTATGCCTCCTTAGGCTCGAAAATCACGGTGGTCGAGATGCTGCCGGGTCTGGTGGCGGGTGCTGACCGTGACGTGGTCAAGCCGTACTTCAACCGCATCAACAAGCGCTATGACAATATCTGGCTGGAAACCCGTGTGACCAAGGTTGAAGCGACCACAGCGGGCATGAAAGTCACGTTTGAAGGCAAAAATGCCCCAGCAGAACCGCAGTTGTACGACCGTGTGTTGGTAGCAGTCGGGCGCACGCCGAACGGCAAGCGGATTGGCGCTGAGAAAGCGGGCGTGGCGGTGGATCAGCGTGGTTTTGTGCAGGTAGTCGATACGCAAATGCGCACCACCCAGCCACACATCTATGCGATTGGCGACATCATCGGTCAGCCGATGTTGGCACATAAAGCGGTGCACGAAGGCAAGACCGCCGCCGAAGTCGCGTCGGGTCTGCCTAGCCACTTTGATGCGCGGGTGATTCCATCAGTCGCCTACACTGACCCTGAAATTGCGTGGGTGGGTGTGACTGAGGAAGAAGCCAAAGCCAAAGGCATCAAGTACGGTAAAGGCGTGTTCCCGTGGGCAGCCAGTGGCCGTGCCTTGTCGCTCGGACGTGAGGAAGGCATGACCAAGCTGATCTTCGACGAAAGCAATGAGCGCGTGATCGGTGCCGGGATTGTCGGCGTGAATGCCGGTGATCTGATCGCGGAAGTGGCGCATGCGATTGAAATGGGCTCGAATGCGGCGGATATTGGCTTGACGGTGCACCCGCACCCGACGCTGTCGGAGACGGTGGCGATGGCGGCGGAAATGTACGAAGGTACGATTACGGATTTGTATGCGCCGAAGAAGAAAAAGCACTGATGTAGCTTTAGTGAGTGTTTTGAGTTAGGGAAAAGCCCTCCGGCGGAGGGCTTTTTTTATGGGTGTGCCTGATTCAGAATGGAGGTCTCTGATCGGGTGGTTTTTTAAAGTCGCCAGTGCGTTGGGCGCAGGCGGGGAACATTACGTCATTCCAGCTTGCTGCATATTCTACAGATGCTTTATTGTATTCAAGGTATCTTTCAACATGCCCTGGGTCAACAGAGTGGCCTCCATAAAATGATGCTGTTCCCATTCCCTGAAGGCGGTTGATGTAACAGTTCACAAAAGCTTCTGTGCTGTATTGGCTATTTTGTTGATGGCTACCTTGACGACTATGAATGACATTCATGGTATGGGGGCGATGTGGGAAGCTGGGTTCGTCTAGCAGCAGGTAAAACTCCCCGGCTTTGAGTGCGGTTTGGGCATCGGTAGCTCCATTTCGTTGTTGCAGTCCTTCCAGCAGCAAACCGAAATAGTCATTGGCTGCAGGGGCTTGTGTGAAGTCTGCAAAGGTTATTTCTGGAGGGCCACCACGCAGATAGACCACCTGATCAACAACCTTCGCGATGGGTAGATCTACGGTTGCCGTTTTAGGTGCCGGATTCGTGGAACAGGCGACGGTGTTGCTTAGTAGCAATAAGATCGTAGGAATAAGGGGTTTCATTATCGCTTTTCCCGTTTAACGCTTGATTGCAGCGGGTGGGTTTGTGCCGGAAATGGCATAGAATATATTGCTGTTGCTACTGCAGGCCACACGGATGTGGCTCTTGGCCGAGGTGATAGGTGGTATTTTCACAGTTGCTTGTCCCAGCTGATTATTGATGTTGCTTCCCCCTGCAAGGTTTACAAAAGAACGTCCATCATTCTGTGTGAGGGAAAGGCTGACTGTAGGACAGTTGAAGTCCTTGTAAGTATCGGCATGATCCCACGTTACCTTAACGTCTTTATTAGACCAGCTGCGCAGATCAGTTTGATTGACTCCAGCACCACCTAAAGAAACAACGCCAACACTAATGCTAGCCGCCTCTATGGCCAAATCAGCATAACGCCCATCCGGGTCAACATACCTATACGGATTATTATTCGCATACGCATAGCGATTCAGCCCATGCACCCGCGCCGGATTAGCCCCGACTGGGTCAACCCCCATGAACCGCCCCAACACCGGATCATAATACCGCGCTCTAAAATAAGACAGCCCCGATTCCACATCCTGCGGTTTACCGGCAAACCAGTGCTCATTATTGCCGGACAACAGACTTTTGACCTGTCGGGCACCGTAGGGTTGGTAGTGCTCACGCCACAGCACCGAGCCATTCGCTTGGGTGGACAGCACCGGCGATCCAATCGGGTCAGTGTGTAGATAAACCAGTTCGGTCGCTGCGGTTACTGTGCCCGGTAGCTGCTTGATTTCTTGCGCATCCGATAGACCATCCTTGTCCAGATCGAAGCTGGCACGCAGGAGGCGGCGGGTTGCGATTGGCTGGCTGCCGAGGTAGAAGTTTTGTTTTAGCTCACCGATACCGGGGGTGTATTCCAGCAGCAGATTGCCGTTGCTGGCATAGAGGTGATTCCCTCAGTGGCTTACACTGACCCAGAAATTGCGTGGGTCGGCGTCACCGAGGAAGAAGCCAAAGCCAAGGGCATCAAATACGGCAAAGGCGTATTCCCATGGGCGGCCAGTGGCCGTGCGTTGTCGCTCGGACGTGAGGAAGGCATGACCAAACTCATTTTCGACGAAAGCAATGAGCGCGTGATCGGTGCCGGTATCGTCGGTGTGAATGCCGGTGACCTGATCGCTGAAGTCGCGCACGCGATTGAGATGGGCTCGAATGCGGCGGATATTGGCTTGACGGTGCATCCGCACCCGACGCTGTCCGAGACGGTGGCGATGGCGGCGGAAATGTACGAAGGTACGATTACGGATTTGTATGCGCCGAAGAAGAAAAAGCACTGATTTATTAGTGGGTTGAAGTGAGAAAAAGCCCTCCGGTGGAGGGCTTTTTTTATAGGTGCACCTGATTCAGAATGGAGGGCTCTGGTCGGGTGGTTTTTTAAAGTCGCCGGTGCGTTTGGCGCAGGCGGGGAACATCACAGAGTTCCAGTCAATGGTGTATTGAAAGGCAAGGTCATAATATTCTTTGTATGGTTTAACCTGTTCGGTTGCTAATGTGCCAGGAGCAGGTTTTTGAAAGTTTTGGAAACCCTGCAACCGCTTGATATAGCAGTTTTCAAAAGCGCCATGATTAACGGCATTTTGGTCTCTGCTGTAGACAAACATTGTTGTATACAGTGAGCGACCCTCTGTTGGGTTGTCCGCCAGAAGATAGTAAGTGCCTGCTGCTAGTGTTGCATTTGCATCTAAAATACCGTGCCGTTGCTTGAGCTTTTTAGTTAGCGTGTCAAAATAGCTATTGGCGACTGGTATGCTGCTGAAACTCGACGGCAATTTCTCAGGAGGTGAGCCATAAAAATACACGGTTTGGTTTATGACGGTCGGTAGCTGTTTGGGTGGTTTTACTGATGCTGGTATTGGTGAAGTCGGTCGGGCTATGGGGATAAGGGCTTTGACAGGCGGCTCCTTAGGGTCTGATACGACAGAGTTAGAGTCCAGTGTACACCCTATGAAGCTTATAGAAGCTAATAGTAAGCATAATACTGTTTTCATTGAATTTATTCCAAGGTTAACGTTTGATCGCAATGCGCGGGTTTGTACCAGAGATTGCATAGAAAATATTGCTGTTGGGTAGTGGGTAGTGGGTCAGACCTGAATTTTTGCATGAATATCAATCCCGAACTCCACTTTGTTGATGAGTAACCCGATCACCGTATCGTGCATCACCTCATCCTTTGAAAAGCAGATGGTTTTGCGTGATAGTCGCTTAATCCACGTCCTTAGATTGAGATTTTTCCGCTCAATTTTCTGGGTGTTACGCTTGCCGATCTCGTGCTTGTCAGCGTCTAAATGGCGTTCGAGGCCAGCAGGTAAAAGGTCGGGTTTACCGGGGTGATTCCAGACGCTTTTTTTTAAGGTGCTGATGACCGTGGTCTTACTAATGCCAAGCACACGGGCAGTATCACGAATTCCACTGCTGTTAATGGCCATATCAACCACTCGTTCTTTCATGCCGGGCTGGTAGGCTTTGTAGCGATAAGCCAGCATGAAGCTTTTTGTTGGACAGTCGAGACGGTCACAACGGTAACGCCGCTCTCCGCTGGCACTGTATCCGGCTTTCTTGATTTGGTTGCTGCCGCAGTGGGGGCAGACGATTTCTTGGTAACAGGTCATGCGGGGGATTGTACCGTATTTCTCAGGTCTGACCCACTACCGACAAGATGTACACCAACGCCCGGCAGCGCAACCGGCCTTTTTTCAAGAAGCTGGGCTTAGGTTGACAATAACCGGCCAAAGGTTGACAAAAGCTTGATGATAGGTTGACAATAAGCCATCAATTAACAGGAGCTTTGCATGTCTGCTATCAGAAAGCGCGGGGAGGAAATCAGCCGGTTCATTGTTGACCGGGTTGCAGACAATGCACCCGACATCGCCGCGCAGGTATCGACTGAGTTCGGCATCTCCCGGCAGGCGGCCAGCAAGCACCTGCGGCGCATGGTCGAGCAGGGTGTGTTATGCGCGACCGGCAGTACCCGCAACCGACAGTATAGTTTTTGCGCCTTGAAGTCATGGAACAAAACCTACCAGCTGGCCGGAAATTTGAATGAAGATATTGTTTGGAAAGAACTGGAAGCGCAGCTGGGTGAACTGCCTAGTAATGTGATAGACCTCTGGCATTACGGCATTACCGAGATGTTTAATAATGTGATTGACCATTCCGGCGGAAAGAGCGCCACCGTCTATCTGGACAAAACAGCAGGCTTTTCGACGGTCAGCATCAGTGATGACGGCATGGGTATTTTCCGCAAGATTCAGGCGGCTCTCGACTTGTATGATGTGCGCCATTCGGTGCTGGAGCTGGCCAAGGGTAAGCTGACCACCGACCCGGATAATCACACGGGAGAGGGCATATTTTTTTCATCCCGTGCCTTTGACCGTTACGAGATTATATCTGGCGATGTGTTTTTCTCGCATGCGTTCGATGAGCATGAAGACTGGATTATCCGTCATGCTGGCAATGATGCAGGCACCAGCGTGTTCATGCGATTGAAAAATAACACAGCAAGAACACTGAAACAGGTATTCGACCGCTTTACTGATGAGGACTACCGCTTTTCCAAGACAGTCGTTCCTGTGCGGCTGGCTGAATACGGCGATGACAAGCTGGTGTCCCGCTCGCAAGCCAAGCGTGTGCTGACCGGGCTGGATCGGTTCAGTGTGGTCTTGCTGGACTTTACCTTGGTCGAGAGTATCGGGCAGGCGTTCGCGGATGAGGTGTTCCGGGTCTATGCGCGGCGTCATCCCCAGATTCAGCTATCCGTGGTGCATGCCTCTGAACAAGTGAGCCAGATGATCGGCAGGGCGCGGGCACATGACGCGCCACCCGTTAATTAGTGCTTTGTTTGTAAGCTTTTCCGTCAGGCGCAGTTATTTCCATAATGGAAACAACTGAATTTTCAAGACCGCTTAATTTTCTGCTGGCTTGTTTTTGCAGAGTCAAGCAAAAGCGCTCAAGTAGCAAAAGGACTGCGGTGCGGACTTGCCGGGTGTGAATGCCGGCGCACCCGAACTATGACCACGAATACCGATACCGCTTCAGCCGTTCCCAAATGCGTCTGCCCGTGCTTTTAGGGTTTATACGGTTCATGCGGTTCAACTCCGGTATTTTCCCGTGTATTTCCTCATTTACCTGCCTGATTTTCATTGCTGATTCTGAGGTTTGAGTGTTTTCCAGCAGGCTATCAATCCGCTGTAGCAGCTCGTGGTAGACAAACAGATTCGGAAAGTCGACTTTAAGTCCGGTGAGGCAGATCAGGCGGGCAAACTCCAGCTGGCTGACCAGGTGGTGTTGATGCCCGTTGTGCAATGCGTTCCAGTATAAATAGGCGGGCAGGTGGTACGGGATCTGTTTGCCAAGATCAAAGATAGTGTTGCAGGCTGTTATCCGCTTAAGGGATGCCTCTGGGTTATCCAGATCAAGCGCATAATCTTTATACAGCATCCGGGTGATCATAGCGGTCAGGGCGGCAGTATCTGCCGCAAGCACGGTCTTGCCATTTTTGTTCAGGGCGATGGCGTAGTTTAGGAGATAGCCCAGCTTGATCCTCTCATCTTTGGGCAGAGTAGCCTGCTTTTTTTCGTAATACGCCAACAACTGCGCTTCTGTATTGCTAGCGTTGGATAATTCGATGTTCGTATGGGCAAGAATGGCTATATGGCTCAAGCCACGCGGCTCAATCTGCACCCATTCAAATCCTGCTTCAAGAGCTAATGCCCTGAGCTTGTTTTCAGAGAGCAGGAAGTAGTGCGAGCCGGGCGACAAGGCCGCGTAGAGTTCGCCGAGTGGTGCGTTTTTCTCCAGAAAGCTGGCGCGGGGCGTCGTCAGCAGTAGAATGCCCGTGGGGGTCAAATGGCTGCGTAATTCCCTGATAAATTCAAGCGGATCGGGAACGTGTTCAATCACTTCGGTAGCGAATATCAGATCAAACGGGGTGCCGCCTAGTTCGGGCAGGTTGGCAAGGAAATCATGCTTAATTTCCAGCTCAAGCAGCTGGCCACCCAAGACGCCATAAGCGGACGGCTCAACACCGATTGCCTGGTCGAGCTTCCAGACTGTCTTGCAGTAATCGAGGGTAATGCCCACATTGCAGCCCACTTCCATGACGTTTTTGAAGTTCTCGTGGGGTAGGCTCTCCAGCAGGGGGACTTTCCAGTCCAGCCCGTTAACCAGCTCAAAATAATGGTAAATCAGCAGGATGAAGTTGGGATCTTGCAATGTTTCCTGCGAGGATGGGTAAGGCGCATTGCGTTCTGCCGCATCCAGAAACCAGGCGCTAGCACAAGCTCCACAGGTCGCGAGCTGCAGCAAGCCTTTTTCAGCCTGCCAATGACGCGCTTGTAAAATGGTGTTGTTACCGGCGCGATTGTTACAGACAATACACGCGCGCTGGGTGGATTGTGGCTTGTCCAGCCAGATGAGCTTATCGTTATTCATTAATTAGTTGACTCAAGTTAGGCCTGAAGCTGATTAATTATACTACTTCAAAACCCCCTCACACCCAAGGATTCCCATGAACCATAAAGTAAGAAATATCGAGAAAAAGCTGTTGTCGGACAATTGGTATACCCTGAACAAATTCGCGTTCGAATATCAAAGGCCGGATGGCCAGTGGGAGCGGCAGGAGAGGGAGGCTTATGATCGCGGGAATGGGGCAACCATCCTGCTTTATAACACAGCCAAAGGTACGGTCATTCTGACGCGCCAGTTTCGCCTGCCAACCTATGTGAACGGCAATCAGGACGGTATGCTGATTGAGTCTTGCGCGGGTTTGCTGGATGAGCATGACGCGGAAACTTGCATCAAGAAAGAGGCCGAAGAGGAAACCGGGTACCAGATCAGTCAGGTTCAGAAGTTGTTTGAAGCTTACATGTCCCCCGGTTCGGTCACCGAAATTGTTCACTTTTTTATTGCGGAATACTCGGCGGCGATGAAGGTTTCTGCCGGTGGCGGGCTGGAGCACGAACAGGAAAACATCGAGGTGCTGGAGCTGAATTTTCAGGATGCCTACGCGATGATAGGGGCAGGTGAGATTCGTGACGCTAAAACCATCATGTTGTTGCAGTACGCAAAGCTTAATCTCGTTGGGCTTTAGCACTTCGAAGTGCTAGCGGCAGCTAGATCAAGTTTAAGCGCCAGCAAAGTTGGCGCTTAGGTGGTAAAATCGAGCCTTACACTGGCATGTAAAACTCATTCACCTGCGGAGGTAGCTCATGGATTCCCGATTATTACAGGCTGAAGAGCTGGGCGTTAAGCTGGAAATCGTCAATGGCCTGCACATCTGGGAAGCGCAGCCCGTCTATAAGCATCAAAAAGCGGTCGACCGTATTCGTGACAGCATTGAGCCAATGACAGGAAGCGCCTGTGCCTGTATTCATGCTGCTGATGTTTACGTGAGTTTCCCTGGCGGGTCATTGAAACGACCGGATATATCGGTGTTTTGCCGTGAGCCGGATGAGGAAGATGAAGCCATTACGCTGGTGCCGGAGGCTGTGATTGAAATTATCAGTAAGGGTTATGAGGCCAAGTATTTACAAATTGCGCCACCGTTTTATCTTTCGCAGGGCGTGAAGGATATTGTGGTGTTTAATCCCTATACGCTGGCGGTTTTACATGTACGGCGGGATGGGGCGAAGCAGCTGGTTTCGCCAGTGACCATCCATTTGGAGTGTGGGTGTCGGGTGGAAGTGTGAAGAAGCTGTTGGCCACCGCCAGAGTAGGCAAATACGGGTAGCAGGAGCAGTACGATGTATTCTATATCTCACAGCTGTTTCGCTGTATAATGCGCCCAACTTAACACAGGCTAGAATCACCATGTCCTACGTAAAACCCGAACCTGGCGTGCCTTTGCGCCGCGCTGATAAAGTGGCTCGCATTCCGATCAAAGTTGTGCCGAAGGACGAGCCTTTGAAAAAGCCCTCCTGGCTCAAGATCAGGCTGCCGAGTGCCTCGCAGGCGGAAAAAGTGCGCGGTATGTTGCGCAATAACAAGCTGCATACGGTGTGTGAAGAGGCGGCTTGTCCGAACCTGCCGGAGTGTTTTGGCGGCGGTACGGCGACCTTCATGATTCTGGGGCAAGTATGTACGCGCCGCTGTCCGTTTTGTGATGTCGGTCATGGTCGCCCCTTGCCGGTGGATGAGCAGGAGCCAGAGCATTTGGCCGATGCAGCGCGGAATATGGATCTGAAGTACGTGGTGATCACGTCGGTGGATCGGGATGATCTGCGTGACGGCGGTGCCAAGCACTTTGCGGATTGTATCCGGGCGACCCGGGCGGCTCAACCCGGTATCAAGGTGGAAATTTTGACGCCTGACTTCCGGGGACGGATGGACATTGCGCTGGATGAAATGTCAGTCGAGCCACCGGATGTGTTCAATCATAATATGGAGACCGTGCCACGTTTGTATAAACAGGCGCGCCCCGGTTCTGACTACCAGTGGTCTCTGGATTTGATCAAGCGCTTTGGCGAGCGTCACCCGACCATTCCTACCAAATCCGGTTTGATGGTGGGCTTGGGCGAAACGATGGATGAGCTCAAGGAAGTGATGCGCGACTTGCGGGCGCATGGCTGCCGGATGCTGACAATCGGCCAATATTTGGCACCGTCTGACTCACACCTGCCAGTCGAACGTTATTATTCGCCTGACGAGTTTGAGGCGTTCCGGATATATGCGGAGTCGATTGGTTTTGAAGCAGTGGCCAGTGGCCCGCTGGTGCGTTCTTCTTACCATGCGGATGAGCAGTCGAAGAAGCTGTTGCAATACTGATTATTAGCGCCAATCAGTGTTTGCCAGTCAGCGTTTGCCGAGCAGGCTGACACCGGCCATCACCAGCAGCATGCCCGCGAACTGAAACCCGCCGAATGGTTCTCCCAGCAGGAAGACGGCCAGCAGGATAGTGAAAATAGGGCCTGCTGTGCCTACGATACTGGTGCGGGCTGCTCCAATCCGTGCAATGGCCTCGCTCACCATATAACTGGGGAGTAGGGTGCTGAAAATAGCCAGCAGGATGGCATAGCCCCAGACCTGCAGATTGACGCCCAGCGCACTGAGCGGGTGTGTCAGCAGGAAATGAATCACGATAAACACCGTAGAAGCCAGCATGGCAATGCTGGTGAACAGGCGGCTGCCGAGTTTGCTGATAAAGCGCTTGCTGAACACCACATAGCACGAGAAGCTGAGTGCCGCTGCCAGTACCAGCAAGACGCCGGTTGTTACTTCGCTGCCGCTCTGTCTGGATTCGTAGCCATACAATAATAATACCCCGCTGTAGGTGAGGATCAGGGCAAGGCCAATGCGCCAGGTGATGATTTCACGGAATAATAACCAGCTCAGCAAGGTGGTGATGACCGGATATGTGTAAAGCGTCAAGCGTTCCAGCTGGGCTGAAATGTAGTGCAGGCCTTCCATATCCAGCCAGGAAGACAGGTAATAGCCGATAAAGCCCAGAAAAACCACCATCAGGAGTTCACGCGGTACTGGATGGGGGGTGGCGGGCTTGTGCCATAGCCACGCTAACATCAGCAGGTAAAAGGGGGCAGAGAGCAGCATGCGCAAAGCCAGCAATACGGTCGTGTCCACACCTTCCGCATAAGCCAGTTTGATGAAGATGGACTTGAGGGCAAACAAGGCGGTGCCCGCGATGGCTAGCAGCAGGCCTGAGTGGAGTTGGTTTTGAGGGTCATGGTTCATCCAGTCTATTGAAGCATGCGCCAGATCAATTGGGAACGGGTTTGAATAATAGCGGGTTGTGCAGGGCTGGTCGGGCATTAATTCGTATCGTTTGGTTGATTTTATTC
Source organism: uncultured Thiothrix sp. (assembly GCA_964293125.1). Classification (GTDB taxonomy): domain Bacteria; phylum Pseudomonadota; class Gammaproteobacteria; order Thiotrichales; family Thiotrichaceae; genus Thiolinea. Next base: position 59,866 of record CAXYXY010000008.1, read on the forward strand.
AGATTGGCCGCATACTATGTCCGGAAGTTATATAATAGGCGTGCTGTATAAACTGTTACGTTAAGAATCAAGACCGATTAGTTGGAGATGCTATCCGTGAGCAAAAATATTTTGTCCCTGTCAGATGACTCATTTGAGCAGGACGTATTGAAGTCCGATGTTCCTGTACTGGTTGACTACTGGGCAGAGTGGTGTGGCCCCTGTAAGGCGATTGCCCCCTTGGTGGAAGCGGCTGCGACTGAGTACGAAGGACGTATCAAGGTTGCAAAACTGAACATTGATGATAACCAGATCACACCCCCCAAATACGGAATTCGTGGCATTCCTACTTTGATGCTGTTCAAGGACGGTGCTGTTTTAGCGACTAAGGTCGGCGCCCTGTCCAAATCACAGCTGGCTGCGTTCATCGAAGAAAACACCTGAGTCGTCTGGAAAACCCGTTAAAAACCGATGGCCGCTCATGATTTTGGCCATCGGTCGGATTAAAGCCGGTGTTTTTGCTGGACTCCACCCCCAGTCCGTGTTAGCTTTGTGCCACTGAATCTGAATCCGGATTCATTTCTCTGAAGATTCGACCTCACTGCTCCCGAGTTAGAACTCCCGAAAAGGATCTTTGTCCTCTTTGTAGCGCCCTGTGTGGGTAGCCAAAATCAGGACTGCTTCCGAATACCAATCAATATGTTGCTGGCGAAATTATCTTTCATATGAACCTATCCGAATTAAAGAAAAAACCTACTTCTGAATTGTACGAACTAGCGCAAAGCATGGGAGTTGAAAGTATTTCCCGCGCCCGCAAACAGGACATTATCTTTGCCATGTTGAAGACCCACGCCCAAAGCGGGGAAGACATCTATGGTGACGGTGTGCTCGAAATTCTGGCTGATGGCTTTGGCTTTTTACGCTCGCAAGATTCCAACTATCTGGCGGGTGCCGACGATATTTATGTCTCCCCCAGCCAGATCCGGCGGTTTGGTTTGCGCACTGGCGACTCTATCAATGGCAAGATTCGCCCACCTAAAGACGGCGAACGTTATTTTGCCCTGCTCAAAGTCGATACCATCAACTTTGAGTCACCTGATCAGGCGCGTAACAAGATTCTGTTTGAAAACCTGACACCGCTGCACCCGGATGATCGCATGCGTATGGAGAGGGGTAATGGTAGCCGTGAGGACATTACCGCCCGTGTCATCGACATTGTGGCACCGTTTGGCCGTGGGCAGCGTGGCTTGATCATTGCCCCGCCCAAAGCCGGTAAAACGCTGATGCTGCAGAACATCGCGCAAAGCATTGCCTCCAATTATCCTGACTGCTATCTGATCGTTCTGCTGATTGACGAGCGCCCGGAAGAAGTTACCGAAATGTCGCGGATGGTGCAGGGTGAGGTGGTTTCCTCCACGTTTGATGAGCCTGCCACTCGCCACGTACAGGTGGCTGAAATGGTGATTGAGAAGGCCAAGCGACTGGTTGAACATAAACGCGATGTTGTGATCCTGCTGGACTCGATTACCCGTTTGGCGCGTGCCTATAACACCGTAGTGCCCTCCTCGGGCAAAGTGTTGACCGGTGGTGTGGACGCGAATGCCCTGCATCGTCCCAAGCGCTTTTTTGGTGCGGCACGTAACATTGAAGAAGGCGGCAGCCTGACCATCATTGCGACGGCACTGATTGAAACCGGCTCGAAAATGGATGATGTTATCTACGAAGAATTCAAGGGTACGGGTAACAGCGAAATCCATCTGGATCGTCGGATTGCCGAGAAGCGTGTCTTCCCAGCGATCAACATCAACCGTTCTGGCACGCGCCGTGAAGAGTTGCTGACACGCCCTGACGAACTGCAATCATTGTGGGTGCTGCGCAAGTTCCTGCATAGCATGGATGAGCTGGAAGCGATGGAATTGCTGTTTGACCGTTTGTCAAAGACCAAAGCCAATGACGAGTTCTTCGATGTGATGAAACGCGGTTAACGCGGGATTCGCAGTGCTGTAACCGTTATAACCAATAAAAAAGGGTGTATTGCTTACACCCTTTTTTAAGATTCAATATTCGCAGGTTTTTTGTTGCGGCGTCAGCTGTATCGCTGATGTGTTGCTGAATGCTCAGATGGAAATATGTTCCAGTGTCAACTCTGCTTCACTGAGGTAACTGTCCAGTGTGCGCTGATCAATCACCACCTCCAGCAGGAAATCCCCTTCTTCTGAAATTTCTTCGGTGGTAATAGCCTTGTCCGCATACAGGTGCGCGCGCAGGCGTCCATGTTGCGGTGTCAGTTTTAGTTTCCCCCGGAAGATAGTCTGTGCGAAATAATCACCCAGATACTCCAGCAGTGCCTCCAGGCCTTCACCCGACTGAGCGGATACCCATGCAGTCGCCGGATGCATGCCCGCGCCCGGATCAATGGCCGCACGTTTCTCGCCCAAGTCTATTTTGTTCATGATCTCGATCTGCGGCACTTTATCCGCCCCGATCTCCTCAATCACATAATTGACCTGTTGGCGGTATAAATCACGCTGCTCATCATTACTGTCGATCACGTGTAGCAGCAGGTCAGCCTCAATGGTTTCCTGCAGGGTCGAGCGGAAAGCGGCCACCAGATCATGGGGCAAGTGGCGAATGAAGCCAACGGTGTCCGCCAGAATAATGGTTTGTTGATTAGGCAGGTTAATCCGGCGCAGGGTAGGGTCAAGGGTTGCAAATAGCTGATCTGCGGCATAAACATGTGCGCGGGTAAGTGCATTGAAGAGCGTAGACTTGCCCGCATTGGTGTAGCCCACCAGTGAAACGGTCGGAATTTCAGCTTTCTTGCGTGACTGTCGTCCCTGATCGCGCTGGTTGCGTACTTTTTCCAGACGCTTGTTGATTTGTTTGATGCGTTCACCCAACAGCCGCCGGTCGGTCTCCAGCTGGGTTTCACCGGGGCCACGCATACCGATACCGCCTTTTTGGCGTTCCAGATGCGTCCAGCCTCTGACCAGTCGGGTTGACAGATGTTTGAGCTGTGCCAGCTCAACCTGCAGTTTGCCTTCATGGCTACGGGCGCGCTGGGCAAAAATGTCGAGAATCAGGCCAGTTCTATCCAGTACGCGGCACTGAAACAGGCGTTCCAGATTGCGTTCCTGAGCGGGGGTGAGGGTGTTATCAAAAATAACCAGATCGGCTTCATGAGCCTGGACGAAATCCCTGATTTCTTCGGCTTTCCCCTCGCCGACAAACAGGCGAGGGTCGCGTTTAGGCCTCGAACCAGTGACCAGATGCTTGATCTGGGCACCTGCTGAACGAACCAGTTCCATGAACTCGTGTTCGTCATGAGGTATATCGTCAGTTCTAAGACTTATCTGAACGAGTACGGCATTTTCGCCTGCATTGGGGCGCTCAAATAGTTCCAAGTGATGGTTTACTCAGTCGCCAGATTTAACTTGATCGGGTGAGCTGGAACGATGGTGGAAATCGCATGTTTGTAAACCAGCTGGCTGACTGTATTGCCCAACAGCACGACAAATTGGTCAAAAGACTCAACATGTCCTTGCAGTTTGATACCATTAACCAGATAAATAGAGACGGGAATCCGTTCCTTTCTCAGGGCATTGAGGAAGGGTTCTTGTAAAGTGTGCCCTTTCGACATTGGGTTTCTCCTAAAATATCTTACGGGATTGTGGTTGTTATAGACCCATACTATAAAAATTCTATACACGGGCCAGTCGTTTTTTGCGCGACAGGTTAAAAGTCTACCAGTTTCACAAGGTTGTCAAAACACCTGTTTATCGGACATATCCGTTTATCCGCTAATAAACGCTGAAATGTGGTTGATGACCGACGAAAGGTGGTACTTCTCGGCGTTATACTGACTAAGCTCCTGCTCTGAGCGAAGCCATGTCATTTGACGCTTTGCAAGCTGCCTCGTCGCAACGATAGCACGATTGCACATCATATTGTAGTCTATTTTGCCATCAAGATGCTCCCAGATTTGTCGATAGCCCACTGCCCGAATGGCTGGCAGGGCAGGACTTAAGTCGCCTCTGGCATATAAATCATGCACTTCCTTGATTAAGCCCTCAGCAAGCATCTGTTCAAAGCGCAATTCTATGCGCTGATGCAGCCAGCGGCGGTCTTCAGGGATCAGGGCAATTTTGCATAACTGGTAGGGAAATGGGTCATCCTGTTCGGCTTGCTGCAGTTGTGTCAGTGATTCACCGGTCAGTGCATGTACTTCCAGTGCGCGTTGCAGACGCTGCGGATCATTTGGGTGGATGCGTGCGGCGGCCACCGGGTCAATGACCTGCAAGCGTTCATGCAGAGCCTGCCAGCCCTGCTCAGCCGCTTCGGCCTCCAGATGTGCCCGCACCTGCGGGTCAGCGGCGGGCAGGCGGGAGAGGCCCTGCTCCAGTGCCCTAAAATACAGCATGGTGCCACCGACCAACAGTGGGATACGCCCACTGGCAGTAATTTCCGCCATTTCACGCAGCGCGTCTGCCCGAAAGTCTGCGGCTGAATAAGCTTGTGCCGGATCAAGAAAGCTGATCAGGCGATGCGGCGCTTGAGCAAGGGTGGCTGCATCTGGCTTGGCGGTGCCAATGTCCATGTCTTTGTACACCAGCGCCGAATCAACACTGATCAGCTCCACAGGTAGCTGTGCGCGGATAGCAACGGCCAGATCGGTTTTACCACAGCCGGTGGGGCCCATCAGGAAAATGGCTTTCACTATTGCCCCCGCATGAACAGTTTGTCGATTTGATCGATGCTCATGTGTGTCCAGGTTGGGCGGCCATGATTGCACTGTCCGCTGCGTTCGGTGCGTTCCATATCGCGCAACAAGGCATTCATTTCGACGGTGCTCAGGCGGCGATTGGCACGTACCGAGCCATGGCAAGCCATCGTCGAGAGGATTTCATTCATCGCCTGCTGAATGCGCTGGCTTTCGCCATGGGTAATCAGGTCAGCCAGCACATCGCGCACCAGTGTCTCCGTATCGGATTCCTTCAGCAAGCTAGGGACAGCACGAATCATCAGCTTTTCCATGCCCATGCGCCCCAGTTCAAAGCCCAGCGTATGGAATGCCTCCGCATGGCTTTCGGCATGATCAGCTTCTTTGCGGCTAACATGGATGGTCTGGGGCACCAGCAGCGGTTGTGAGCGAATCGCGTCGCTGTGCATGCTGTTTTTGAGCTGTTCATAAGTGATACGCTCGTGGGCGGCGTGCATGTCGACCACCACCAGACCGTGCGCGTTTTGTGCCAGGATATAAATGCCGTGCAATTGAGCCAGCGCAAAGCCTAACGGCGGGATGTCATTGTCTGCGCCCAATTGGGCGGAGTCGAGGCGTGGGGGAATATGCGTATCAGTGCGAGTGTCAGTGGTGCCGGTGTCGGTCGCGCTGATGGGGGGTGCCGGTGGCGTTGCGACCGGGGCGTAGAGCTGTTCATACGCACGCAGGCTGCCACGCGCCGGGGCAGATGATCTGCCGGGGTACTGCGGTGCGCTGTAGCCGGGGCGGGGCGTTTCGCTGATAGTCCCATTCCCGGTTTGGTGCGGAGCACTAAAGTCACCAAAGGTGGCTTGCCGGGGTGTTGCGCTGTTTGTAGTGCCTGTCGGTGTGTCCGTGGGTGCTGATTCGGTTTGCTGGGTCGGCAGGTGGGTGGGAGCCGTCGCCTCACCCGGACGCAAATCAGCCAAGGCCTGATGCAGGGTGCGAAACAGGAAATCATGCACCAGCCGACCTTCGCGGAAGCGTACTTCCTGCTTGGTGGGGTGGGCGTTGACATCGACCAGTTCCGGGTTAAGCTCCAGATAGAGCACATAAGCCGGGTGGCGGCCATGATACAGCACATCCTGATAAGCCTGACGCACGGCATGCGTGATTAATTTGTCGCGGATGTTGCGTGCATTCACATAAAAATACTGTAAATCCGCTTGTGAGCGTGAAAAAGTGGGCAAGCCGACCCAGCCCCACAGGCGCAGGCCGGCTGCTTCATAATCGAGGTAATGACTTTGTTCGACAAACGGGCTGCCGCAGATCTCGGCCAGGCGGCGTTCTGATTCAGCGCGGTCATGCGCCGGGCGCAGGTGCAGGGTACTTTTCTGGTTATGGCGCAGGTGCAAGCCAATATCAAAGCGACTGAGGGCAATTTTCCGCACCATGTCTTCGATATGACCGAATTCGGTTTTTTCCGTTTTCAGGAATTTGCGGCGTGCCGGAACATTAAAAAACAGGTCACGCACTTCGATGCTGGTGCCGGTCGCATGGGCGATGGGCACCGGTTCCTGTGGGGTGCCGCTATTGTCCGTTTGCAGGCTCCAGCCCTGATCACAGTTTTGGTCACAAGAGCTGAGTGTCAGCCGCGAGACCGAGGCGATACTGGGCAATGCTTCGCCCCGGAAACCAAGGCTGCGTACCTGTTCGAGATCATCCAGGCTGCTGATCTTGCTGGTAGCGTGGCGGCTGAGTGCCAGCGCCAGTTCGTCTTTGGGGATGCCGTAGCCATTATCACGAACACGGATGCGTTTGACGCCGCCTTGCTCAATATCGATTTCGATCTGGGTGGCAGCGGCATCGACTGCATTTTCAAGGAGTTCTTTAATGACGGAAGCCGGGCGCTCGACCACCTCGCCTGCGGCGATCTGGTTGATGAGATGGTCGGGGAGCGCACGGATCGGCATCAGATGCGGGCAGCCTTGGCCTCTTCCGGCTCGGCAGATGGGGCAGGTTGGGCGGCAGGCGTTTCTTGTGAAGTGGCGTCGGAAGTATTCACCGGTTTTTTCACGGCCAAATCAGTCGCATTAGTCTTATTCAGCAAGTCTTTCGAGCGATCGGCGGCGATGCCATACTGCGCCAGGATAGCGGGTTGTTTTTCCTCCGCCTCGACACGATCAATGATCACCTGATAACCATTGTCAGTTTCCAGCACGATGAACTGTGAATCCGCTGCCTGCATTTTTTTATAGAATTCCGCGAAGTCAGCGAAAGTTTCCCCGTTCACCTTGTCGATCATCAGGCCGTTATCATGGTGATAATCCTTGTTGATGTCCGCTGGTAAAACCTTGGTCATGATCACGACTTCACGCCGCTTATCGGTGGGGGGTTCTTGCGCCAGCGCCGCCATTGAGGAGGGCACCGGATCCATCGAATCGAGCACATCCTGATTCAGTGGCATGAAAACGAAACCACCAAAAATGTAGTAAGTAGGCTGCTTGTCATACTGGTTCGGTTTGATCAGCAAATAATCTTTACCGGGCTTGTCCAGCTTCAGGGCAACGTCCAGCGATTTTTTGTCACGAATGATCTGTAACTTGACTTCTTCACCGATCTGGTGCAAGTCGATGTAGTGCGTGTAATCAATATACTCGCCGGGGCGGAATTCGACCGTGCCGTTGTTCTGGATCTTGTTGCCATCAATACTGGTGATGATGTCGCCGACTTCCATGATGCCTTGTGCCGGGGAATCCGGGTAAAGCTTGTGCACCAGAATGCCGCTTTGTTCCTCATTCACGCTGAACTTGCGGCGCATGGCCGGGTTTTCCATGGATTGCACCAGGAAGCCGGGGAAACCAAAGCCATCCTGCTTGCCGTCTTCCACGTCTTTCAGGAAATGACGGATGATGGGCGTCGGGATCATGTAGCCAATGTTTTCCGTGAAAAAGCCGGATTGCATGGCAACACCCACCGCTTTACCGTCTGAAATCACGGGGCCACCGCTGTTACCAAAGTTGATGGCCGCGTCAACCTGGACTGCGATCAGGTTCTCATTGGTGTGCACATAATTCTGTTTTTCAATGCGCGAGACCACGCCACGGGTAACGCTTAGGGTAGTGCCACCGATTGGGAAGCCATACACTTCGACTTCCTGTTGAGTCTGCGGCAGCTCACCGAGTTCCAGTGGTTTAATGTTCTTGAAGGTGTCTTTTGCCTTGGGGCGGAGTAGCGCCAAATCAGCCTCATGGGAGATGTAGACCACTTCGGCTTCATAACGCTTGGTTTCACCGTGGCGCTGCAGTTCGAGGAAGGTCGCATCTGCGGCCACGTGTGCATTGGTCAGTACCAGTCCGCCTTCAATAATCAGGCCGGAGCCGGAACCTTTTTGGGTATTGGAATTCCAAGGTGCTGAGGGTGAGTAAGCATGTTTTACCACGTAAACATGTACAACCGCATCTTTGAGTGTTTCACGCTCATCTTTTACAGCACCGGCGGCTGCAGCTGCACTGACGCTCTCGACGGTCGCCGTATTGGCGGCAAATAAAGCCGGGGAAGCAGACAAGCCCAGCGCAAGCAATGCAATGCCTGCAACGCTTGAGTTCATTATTTTCTGTTTCATTAAAATTATCCTGATAGATCTTTAAGCCCACTTACGATGATACGTTTATTCGTCGAGGTTTACAGTAGCTTTGCAGTAAGAATGGTTAAGAATGGTATTAATTTTGCCGACAATGTTGCTATGCGACATCTAGCTATCGGTTTTTACCGCGAAACTTGCTATTCTTCGTCGATTATGCGAACTGCGTCAACAACATCAACAGGATAGCACGATGACGGATTATAAGCATACGCTCAACTTGCCGACTACCCAGTTTCCCATGCGTGGCGATCTCGCCAAACGTGAACCCGGAATGCTGGACGATTGGCAACAGCGTCAGCTCTATCAAAAACTACGCCAGAAAGCGCTCGGACGGCCTAAATTCATTTTGCATGATGGCCCGCCGTATGCAAATGGTTCGATTCACATTGGGCATGCCGTCAATAAAATCCTTAAAGATATTATTGTTAAAAGCAAAACCCTGAGTGGTTTCGATGCCCCTTATGTGCCCGGTTGGGACTGCCACGGCCTGCCTATCGAGAAAAAAGTCGAGGACATGATCGGTCGTGTCGGTGTAAAAGTGGACGCCAGTACTTTTCGGAAGGCTTGCCGTGCGTTTGCGACTGAGCAGATCGACATTCAGCGCAAGGACTTCAAGCGCTTGGGTGTATTGGGTGATTGGGACAATCCTTACCTGACCATGAACTTCGATACCGAAGCGAATATCGTGCGGGCACTGGGCAAGATTGCACTGAGCGGGCACATGGTTAAAGGCACTAAACCGGTGCACTGGTGCACTGATTGTGGTTCAGCCCTGGCTGAGGCAGAGGTTGAGTATGAGGACAAGACTTCATTCTCGATTGATGTACGTTTCAGCTTTGCTGATGAAGCCGCCTTGTTGGCACGTCTGCCCGATGCAAAGGGCACGGGTGAGATCAGCACCCTGATCTGGACAACCACCCCGTGGACGCTGCCCGCGAATCAGGCGGTCGCGCTGAATGCGGAGCTGGACTATGTGGTCGTGCAAACGCCGGATGAGCGCTTGCTGCTGGCAGAAGGCTTGTATGAGGAAGTCATGCAACGCGCAGGCATTGACCCGGTTCAGGTAGTGGCGCGGGCGAAAGGCAGCGAATTGGAAGGCCTGTTACTCCATCACCCGTTTTACGCGCGGCAAGTACCCGTGATTCTGGGTGAGCATGTCACGCTGGAAGCGGGTACGGGCGCGGTACACACCGCCCCCGGTCACGGTCAGGAAGACTTTGTCGCCGGCCAGCAATATGGCCTGCTCGTGGATAATCCGGTGGGTAGTGATGGCCGTTTCCTGCCCAATACGGAACTGTTTGCCGGTGAGTCGGTGCATACCGTTAACCCGCGCGTGATTGCGGTGCTGGAAGAGCGCGGCAAGCTGTTATTGTCTGCCAAATTCCGCCACAGTTATCCCCATTGTTGGCGACACAAGACGCCGCTGATTTTCCGGGCGACCCCCCAGTGGTTCGTCAGCATGGAACAGCAGGGTTTGCGGGCGCAGGCGCTCAAGTCGATCAAGGAAGTGCAGTGGGTGCCCGAATGGGGCGAAGCACGGATTGATGGCATGATTGCCAAACGCCCGGATTGGTGTATCTCGCGCCAGCGTACCTGGGGTGTGCCGATTGCACTCTTTATCCACAAGGAAACCAGCGAGCTGCACCCACAGACCGAAGCCTTGATTGAAGCGGTCGCCCAGCGGATTGAACAGGGCGGCATCGAAGCCTGGTTTGCACTCGATAAAGCGGAATTGCTGGGTCAGGATGCTGCGCATTACGACAAGGTGACTGACATCCTGGATGTCTGGTTTGATTCCGGTACGACTCATTTCTCGGTGCTGCAAGCACGTCCTGAATTGCAGTTCCCGGCAGACATGTATCTGGAAGGTTCGGATCAACACCGGGGCTGGTTCCATTCCTCGTTGCTGACTTCGACCGCCATGTACGGCCATGCACCTTATAAAGCCGTGCTCACGCATGGCTTTACCGTGGATGCGAAGGGCGAGAAAATGTCCAAATCCAAGGGCAATGTGGTCGCGCCCCAACAGGTGATGGATAAACTAGGTGCAGATATTTTGCGTTTGTGGGTGGCTTCTGCCGATTATAGCCGCGAGATGACTGTGTCTGATGAGATTCTCAAGCGGACTGCGGATGGTTATCGGCGTGTCCGTAATACGGCGCGCTTCCTGCTGGCCAATCTGGGTGATTTTGACCCGGCGCAGCACACGGTCGCGCCAGCAGACATGTTGCCACTGGATCGGTGGGCGATGCATCAGGCGGTGCAGGCACAGAAGAAAATTCTGTCGGCCTACGACAAGTACCTGTTCCATCTGGCGTCGCAGGAAATTCAGCGCTTCTGTACGGTCGATATGGGCAGCCTGTTCCTCGACATTACCAAAGACCGGCAATACACCATGCCAGCGGATAGCCTCGGACGGCGTTCGGCGCAGACCGCCGCCTGGCATATCCTGCAGGCCTTGGTACGCTGGATGTACCCGGTGTTGAGTTTTACCGCCGAAGAAATCCTGCAAAGCCTGCCGGGTAACACCGAAGAATCGGTGTTGTTCATGCACTGGTATGACGGCCTGTTTGCCTTGGATGCGGAGGGTAGTGTTTCGGCAGCCGACTGGGCGCGTATTTTCGCCGTGCGTGAAGCGGTCAGTAAGCGCATGGAGCAGGTGCGTGCCGAAGACGTGATCGGTGCCGGGCTGGAAGCAGTCGTCGCTGTTTATTACGATAAAGACAGTCTGGCCACGGGTAAGGATGCTTTGCTAAAACTGGGTGACGAGCTGAAATTTGTGTTCATTACCTCGGCAGTGCATCTGCATGATCTGTCAGCGCGCCCGGCTACGGCGGTAGAGGTGATGGAGAAAGTATTTGTGGATGTGAAAGCGTCTGCCGATCCGAAATGTACCCGCTGCTGGCATCATAGCCCGTCGGTAGGTATCCATGCCGCACACCCTGAGTTATGTGCACGCTGTATCGAGAATGTTGAGGGTGCGGGTGAGGCGCGTATCTATGCTTAGTCTACGTTCCCTGTCCCGCACGGATGCAGAAAAGGGAATGTTGTCGTGGCTATGGATAGCCGCCGTCGTGGTCGCAGTAGACCAGTTGACCAAGTGGATGGCAGAAGCCAGTCTGGAGTTTGGTGAGCCGTTGGCGATTATGCCACATTTGAACATGACGCTGGCCTATAACTATGGGGCAGCGTTCAGTTTTCTGGGTGGACAGAATGGCTGGCAGCGCTGGTTTTTTGCAGTTCTGGCGCTGGTAGTCAGTGCTTTTATTATCAACTGGCTGCGCACCTTGCCAAAAGGTCGCAATTGGGCTGCGCTCGGGTTGGTGCTGGTGTTGGGTGGGGCGATTGGGAATCTGATTGATCGCTTGCTGTATGGTAAAGTCATCGATTTTATTGATGTCTACTTTGATGTGCCGTTTTTTCGGGACAATTACCATTTTGCCACCTTCAATATCGCTGATATAGCCATCACGATGGGGGCGGTCATTCTGGTGTTTATCAGCCTGTTTATGGCCGATCAACTGGATTAGCGCAGGTTGGCAGCCCGTTGAAAGCAGTTAAAATCAAGCGGAAATCAAGCCCGGTTATTGTGTAATAACCGGGCTTTTTAGCTATACGGCACCAGCCAGCGCACATTGATAAAACAGGCCGGGCGGTGCGACAGACGTGGGTAGACATGCAGCCAGAAGTCATTGCCACGTTGATACATGCCTTCTTCGACTGATACCAGGTCGACCAGTTGCCCTTTTTCCAGTTGGGTCAGGCGTTCGGAAGCCGTGTCAGGTTTGCGATAACAACCGATGACATGTTCCGGGTTGGCGTTGATTTGATAGGTTGTCGCGACCGGGCGTTCCAGCAAGCGTTCTCTGGCGACCGGCGCAGGTTCGTCTTCACACCCGCCTAGTGTGAGAACGGATAACAACAGTCCACATGCAAACATATCACTCCTGATAACGCACTCTAGTGCGCTTCGCATACTTTTGATTTTTCTTTTATCTATGTGGACGCCAGCCCCGAATTCGGCAAAGTATTTTGGAGCCAGCGTAGTGTTTTTCCCTCCTATCGGTTATCCGTGCTTGAAACGGGCAGTGATTCTGGCTTTAATGTGCGCTCTTGAAAGTTGTAATCAGTGGCAGGAGTAAGCATGAAAGTTCTGGTAGTAGGTGGCGGCGGGCGTGAGCACGCACTGGCCTGGAAAATCGCTCAGTCGCAGCGTGTCAGTGAAGTGTTGGTTGCACCGGGCAATGCAGGGACTGCTACTGAGCCGAAGATGCGCAACGTAGCGGTGGCGGCAGAGGATGTCGCCGGATTGCTGGCGCTGGCACAAGCGGAAGGGGTTGGTTTGACGGTGATTGGGCCAGAAGCACCGTTGGTGCTGGGCGTGGTCGATACTTTCCGGGCGGCAGGCTTGCGCTGTTTTGGCCCGAGTCAACAGGCTGCCCAGTTGGAAGGCTCGAAAGCATTTACCAAGGATTTTCTGGCGCGCCACCAGATCCCCACGGCCAGTTATGGCGCTTTCACTGAAGTAGAGGCCGCTATTGCCTACATCCGAAAGCAGGGTGCGCCGATTGTGGTCAAGGCTGACGGGCTGGCTGCCGGTAAAGGGGTGATTCTGGCGCAGACCGAACAGGAAGCCATCACGGCGGTGCACGATATGCTGGCCGGGAATGCCTTTGGCGCGGCGGGTAGTCGCGTGGTGATTGAAGAGTTTTTGCGGGGTGAAGAAGCCAGCTTCATTGTGATGGTTGATGGCGAGCATATTTTGCCGATGGCCAGTTCACAGGATCATAAAGCGCGCGACAATGGTGACTTGGGGCCAAACACGGGCGGCATGGGCGCGTATTCACCGGCTCCGGTGGTGACTCCTGCCATGCATGCACGCATTATGCGCGAAGTTATCGAGCCGACCGTGCGCGGGATGGCGGCGGATGGCATCCCTTATACGGGCTTTTTGTATGCGGGTGTGATGATTGATGCCGCCGGTGTGCCGAAGGTATTGGAATTCAACTGCCGGTTTGGCGACCCTGAAACCCAGCCGATCATGATGCGCCTGCAATCTGATTTGGTGGAGTTGCTGGAAGCGGGGCTGGATGAGCGTCTGCATGAAGTGACGGCCGATTGGGATGCGCGTGCGGCCTTGGGGGTGGTGCTGGCTGCCGGTGGTTATCCAGACAACTACCGCAAAGGGGATGTGATTAAGGGTCTCACGCGTGCAGTATCAGCGAACGGTAAGGTTTTTCAGGCGGGAACCGCCCTGCAGGGTGAGCAGACCGTCACACAAGGTGGACGGGTGTTGTGTGCCGTTGGTTTGGGCGATAGCGTGACGGAGGCACAGCAGCAGGCTTATGCACTGGTGCAGGAGCTTTGTTGGGACAATATTTATTTCCGAACTGATATTGGCCACCGGGCGATAGCCCGCGAGCAGGCCGCTTAAAACTCAGTCATCCTCATCGCCACTGACCACATCGATGACCGCCCCGCCCAGTTTGAAAGGAATTTTGGCGACGGCGATCGTCGCGTCAGTGGCTGCCCCGATCAGCATCCCCGCGCAGCCCTGTAAGGCCAGTGCCATCAGGCTGATGCCGATGAGTGTGCAGCTTGTTTTGTAGACACTATTCCGCATGCTGATTTTCCTTTTTCTATGTCGTTCTTATGTCTGGAGAGCGCTGATCAGCGCCTGAATCAGTTTGGCGTGTGTGGTTTCCTGCCGGTAGGCCAGGTAGCAGACCCGCTTGAAAACTGGCGCTGATTCTACCGGGTAGAGCTTGGTCTGACCTGAATACTGCCCGACAAGTTGCTGCGCTTGGGCAGGCAGGTAAGCGGCTCCCCCGCGTTGGCGCAGAATATCCAGTGCTATCATACCGCTGTTGACGTGCAGTAGGGGTTGGGTGCTGGGGGGGACTTGTTGCCGGTATTCGGTCTGGAAGCTCGTTCCCCAGTCCACCATGATGTATTGGTCGCCCAGCGCACTTTCCAGGGTCTGCTTGGGTTGGGTAGACAGCAGGGTGAGTGCAAACGGCGGGAGGGCTTGATGCGTCATCAGCGGCGTTTGTACCGGTTCATAGGCAATGCCTGCTTCCAGCGTGCCCTGCAAGACCTGCTCAATCAGTGTTTTCCCGGGGTGAATGGACAGATACAGGGCGGATTGCTCCAGCACTGCTTGCAGGCGAGGCAGACGGTGTTGCAGGTATAAATGCCAGATGTCAGGCAGACAACCAATACGGATCGTCTGTGGATGATCGTCCGGTAATGCGACATTCTGTACTGCCTGTTCCCAGTTGGTAACGACCGCTTCTGCGTATTTCAACAGGCGCTGTCCGGCAGCGGTGGGCGTGACACTGCCATGATTACGCGCAAACAGGGCAACGCCCAGCTGTTCTTCCAGCAGTTTGATCCGGGCGCTGGCGGCAGACTGGGTGATGCACAGGCGTTCGGCTGCCCGGCCAAAGTGGCGTACCCGATAAATTTCCAGAAATGTTTTTAGGTGAGCCGTATCCATAGTTCTATCATTAGTTTCAGTATGAGTTCCATCATTTTCCGTGATCGGAATGATGACGCTTTTTTGTTGGTAAATCCTGCAGGTCAAGGGTATAAGACCCTGAGTGATCCTGCACTATGTGTGTGAGACATTTTTTTACGCGTGAATGGCAGGAAGCCAGCCGCGTTTTTTTATTGATTGGTTTGTTTTTGAAAGGAACGAACACTATGAAAGCAAGAATAACAAGTAGCGTCGCATTATTTTTGGCATTGGGCTTGAATTCATCGGTCTTTGCGGCTTCTCCGGTCAGTGAGGACGAGTTCATGCTGGCAGCTAATGATACAGCGGAAGCAGCTGATGCGGTGGAAGCCACAGATACAGCAGATACAGTGGAAGCCGCTGATGCTGTCGACGGTGATGCGTTGCCAGATGAAGTTAATATGGAAGAGCTGATGGCTGAAATCCGGGTGGCCTGTCAGGAAGCGGCTGAAGATGAGCAGATTCCTGCAGAAAATCGTGACGCCTTCACCGAAGAGTGTGTTGCCGAGAATATGGCGGTTGACGCACCCGATGATTCTATGGCGGCAGACGAGGGTATCGTGAGTGATCAGGCGCTGCCTGATGAAGCTATGGCCATTGAAGAAGATACGCTGACTGCAGAAGAGATCATTCCAGATGACGCTGAAATGGTTGACGGTGCACCAGAAGTGCAGCAAAACTAGCGGGTCAGGCATATCCGGCTCTGCTGATGAGCATAGTCCGTAATGCGTAAGGGACAAGCTGTTAACACGGTTTGTCCCTTTTGTTTGCTGGCGGCATTTGCCAATGCCACCCGGTTTGCGCGAGGATAGCGGTATGATGAATAAATTGCCCCAAATCCCCGAAATCCCTCAAGCCGCTGACACACCTGTCAGCGTGAACTTTAGCTCGACGGCAGAATGGCTGAAGTTCGATCATGAACACCTGTGGCATCCTTATACCTCGATGCAGAATCCCTTGCCTTGTTACCCGGTAGTCTCGGCGAGCGGTGTGCGTTTGCGGCTGGCAGACGGGCATGAACTGATTGATGGCATGGGTTCCTGGTGGTGTGCGATTCATGGTTATAACCATCCGCGTCTGAATCAGGCCTTGCGTGACCAAAGCGAGAAAATGAGCCATGTCATGTTCGGTGGCATTGCGCACGAGCCAGCCGCCCGTCTCGGTAAATACCTGGTGGATCTGAGCCCGGCACCCCTGCAACATGTATTTTTAGCCGATTCCGGCTCAATTGCCGTTGAAGTTTCGATCAAAATGGCGCTGCAATACTGGTACTCACAAGGGCAGGGGCAGCGGCACAAGTTGCTGACGGTGCGCGGGGGGTATCACGGTGATCCGTTTGCCTGCATGAGTGTGTGCGACCCGGTGAATGGCATGCACCATATTTTCCAGAGTATGCTTCCCAAACAGATTTTTGCACCACGGCCTAATACCCGTTTTGCGGATGCCTGGCAGCCGGATGACCTGCTGGAGTTCAGGCAGTTGCTGGATGCGCACCAGCATGAGCTGGCGGCGGTGATTCTGGAGCCGATTGTGCAGGGGGCGGGCGGTATGTGGTTTTATTCCCCTGCGTATTTGCGTGAGGTGCGGGCGCTGTGTGATGAGTACGGCGTGCTCTTGATTTTTGACGAAATTGCTACCGGCTTTGGGCGCACCGGGAAGCTGTTTGCTGCGGAACATGCGGGGGTAAGCCCGGATATTATGTGCGTCGGCAAAGCCCTGACCGGTGGATATATGACGTTGGCGGCTACGCTGGCTTCGACGCAGGTCGCGCAGGGAATTTCTCAAGGCGCGGCACCGATGCTGATGCATGGCCCGACGTTTATGGCGAACCCTTTGGCCTGTGCGGTGGCGTGCGCGAGCATTGAGGAGCTATTGGCGACCCCGTGGCAGGCACGGGTGCAGAACATTGAAGCCATTTTGCGGCGGGAGTTGTTGCCGTTGCTGGACAGTGAAAAAGTCGCGGATGTGCGGGTGCTCGGCGCAATCGGCGTGCTGGAAATGCGCGAGGCGGTGCAGATGGCCAGTCTGCAGGCGTATTTTGTGCAACGCGGTGTGTGGATTCGCCCGTTCGGCAAGCTGGTGTATGTGATGCCCGCTTACCTGATGAATGAAGCCGATTTGCTGCAGTTAACGCACAGCATGCAGGCTATCTGCTAAAAAACCCCCAGTTTGACACCTTCTGCCATGCCTGCGCCCAGTTCGGTGCAGGCGTCGACAAATTCCGGCTTGAACTCGCCTTTCAGGATTAACGGCTCCTGCACCTGATTCCAGCGCAACCCGGTGATAATACGCTCAACGCTGGTCTTGGCACCCTGGCCATCCAGTCCGGCCTTGATGTACAAAGCGACTGACAGGCCTTGGGTCTGTTCGAGGCAGGGGTAGTAAATCCGCTCGAAAAAATCCTTGAGTGCACCGCTCATGTAACCGAAATTTTCGGTGGTGCCGAGAATAATGGCGCTGGCATTGAGCACATGCCCGGCATCTGCTGCAAACGGTGTGAGCACCCGGGTTTCCATACCCGCAGACAGAGCACCCTCCGCCACCGCATCACGCAGTAACAGAGTGTTGGGTGAAGGTGTGTTGGCGATGATCAGCAGTGGTTTCATAAGACGGTATCCGTCAGATCCAGTAGAATCCGGCCATTCTCAATGTGTACCGGGTAAGTGTGTAGCGGAAATTCTGCCGGTTCTACCACCGCCTCCCCGGTTTTGACGTTAAACATGCCGCCGTGCAAAGAGCATTGCACCCGTTCACCCTTCAGGCAACCGAGGTAGAGTGAGGCATCTTCGTGGGTACACCTGTCATCAACGGCATAAAACTTGCCGTCAACGTTGCAAACCAGAATGCGCTTGCCATTGCCAGTGTTGACAGCTTCGACACGCTTCATTTTTCCGGGCTGGATTTCATTTATACTGCCTGCATCAATCATTCGGGAGTTACTCATGGGTAGGTTATGGATCATGGGCGCTGGCGACATCGGTCGCCGTATTGCCCGGTTATATCAAAATGAAGGCGTGCAGGCTACTGGTTGGGTACGCAGTCAGGCCTCTTTGCAGCTCGGGCAGCAGCAAGGATTGGAAATGCGCCAGGGTGATCTTGATCCCGGCTGTTTTTTTCCACGTAATGCGTTTCTGGATGCCGATGTGTTCTGGTTGATGCCACCGTCACCGGATGGCTCGGTTGATCAGCGCTTGCGGCGTTTTCTGCTGGCGGTGCAGGACGCCCCACGGCGGATAGTGCTGATCAGTACGACGGGTGTATACGGTGATTGTCAGGGGCGCTGGATTGATGAGTCTGAGCCGCTGCGTCCTGTGGCTGAGCGTGCGCTGCGCCGGGTGGATGCCGAAACTGCCCTCAAAGACTGGGGGCATACCTATCATGGGGAATGGTCAATTTTGCGGGTGCCGGGTATCTATGCACAAGACCGTTTGCCGCTGGCTCGCTTGCAACGGGGTGAACCGGTTTTGCAGGCGGACATCGCGCCGTGGACTAACCGTATCCATGCCGATGATCTGGCACGGGTGTGCAAGCAGGCGATGCAACGCGCACCCTCCGGCAGTATTTATAACGCGACGGACGGACACCCTTCGACCATGACCGATTATTTTAATCAAGTGGCCGATTATGCCGGTTTGCCGCGCCCGCCCCAAGTGGCGCTGGCAGATGCAGGTGCGGTGATGAGCAAGGGAATGTTGTCCTATCTGCAGGAGTCACGCCGTATCCGCAATGATAAATTGCTGACTGAATTAGCGATTAGCCTGCAGTATCCTTCTTTGGCGGTCACCCTGGGGAGGGAGTAGATGATGGTGATGATCGTCAGCATGTTGACTGGGAGTTTGCCATGTTATTACTGATCAAAAATGTGCTAGACACCCGCCGCTTGCACGAAGTGCAGGCGTTGCTGGCACAGGCGGAGTTTGTCGATGGGCGAATATCCGCTGGCAAGGAGGCGGGCAAGGTCAAGTCCAATCAGGAGCTGTCACCCGATAGCCCGTTGCGTCGCCGTTTGGACGCGCAGGTGATGTCTGCCTTGATTCAGCACCCGCAGTATCAAGCGGCTGTTTTGCCGTTGAAAGTAGCGACTGCGTTTTATGCGCGCTATCAGGTCGGCATGGCGTATGGGTTTCATGTTGATGACCCGGTGATGGGGCCGATGGCGGGGCGCTATCGCAGTGATGTGTCCACCACCGTATTTCTTAATGATGCGGCAGACTATGAAGGCGGCGAGTTAGTGATACGCACACCCTTTGGCGAGCAAGTTATCAGGGGTGATGCCGGTGATGCCGTTATTTACCCGTCAGGTAGTTGGCATCAGGTCACCGCTGTGACTAAAGGGGTGCGCTGGGTGGCAGTCACTTGGGCGCAAAGTATGGTGAAAAGCCCGGAACAGCGTGAATTACTGTATCAACTGGTACAGGCGCGGGAAGAGTTGCTGGCGCATTCTCCGCAGGCGGTCGCAACGGGGCAGGTAAGCACCGCTTATTCCAATTTAGTGCGGATGTGGAGCGAGGTATAAGGCGGGTTGAGCACTCGACTTTGTTTTGGCGTTGTGTTCCTTTATTCTGCATCGGCATGCTCTTTGGCCTGGCTCAATAAGCGGTCTTCCTTGTCCAGTGCTTTGACAATTTCCTTGGTTTTCTCGTTTTTCATGGCCAGTTTATTAGCCTCTGTCTGGGCACGTTCCAGCAGAGTAATAGCCTGTTTGATCTGTTCTTCAGCAGGAGAAATAGCGGCGCGCAGTTGTTCTTCCTGTCCGACCAAAACTTCCAGTTTGGTACGGTATTCGACCATCGCTTGCGGGCTGGAGGATTGTCCGAGCAACTCCCTGAACAGTTCTTCCTGATGGTTAAGACGCCACTGACGAAATTGCGTCAGTTGTTGGTGGGCTTGGATTAACTGGTTTTCAGCCGCAAGTACTGCACTTTTGTGGGCCATCACTTCCTTAAACTGTTTTTCCATGCGCCGTTCACGGATTTTTTGTAACTTTTCCAGGCTCATCCTTGCACTCCGGCAATCCGCATCAGCAAGGCAGAGGTATCGTCAAACGTCGTGTGGTCATCCGGTGCCTGTTTCAGGAAGGCGCGAATCGCCTCAATCTTGTTCAGTGCTTCATCCGCTTGTGGGTCGGCACCGTGCTGGTATTCACCTACCCGTACCAGAAATTCAATCTCTTTGTGTTTGGCCAGCAGGGTGCGCAGGTGGGCGGCGGCGGCACGGTGAGCCGGTGAGACCAGACGTTGCATCAAGCGGCTGAGGCTTTCCAGCGGGTCAATGGCCGGATAGTGGTTGGCGGAAGCCAGTTCGCGCGAGAGAATAATATGTCCATCCAGCAGTGAACGTACCTCGTCACCGACCGGGTCGGACATATCATCACCCTCGATCAGTACCGTATAAAAGGCGGTAATCGAACCGACGGCACCACAGCCCGCCCGCTCGACCAGTTTCGGCAGTTCGGCGAATACCGAGGGTGGATACCCGCGCCGCGCCGGTGCTTCCCCGGCGGCCAGCCCGATTTCACGTTGCGCCCGGGCAAAGCGGGTGAGCGAGTCCATCAGTAACAGAACTTTCTTGCCCTGATCACGGTAAAATTCCGCCACGGCCGTCGCGACATAAGCCGCTTTCAGGCGTTCAATCGGTGGCCGATCCGACGTGGCGACGACCAGCACGGTGCGTTCCATTCCTTTTGTGCCCAGCGACTCTTCGATAAATTCGCGGACTTCACGGCCACGTTCCCCAATCAGTGCGATCACATTCACGTCCGCATCGGCATGTTTGACCAGCATGCTCAGCAGTGAGCTTTTGCCCACCCCGGCACCGGCGAAAATGCCAATACGCTGGCCGATGCCACAGGTCATCAGCCCGTCCAGTGCCCGAATACCGAGCGACATAGGGTCATGAATCATTTGCCGGGTTAAAGGATCAGGCGGGCTGGCATACAGCGGGTAATATTCCTGGATGTTGATATTATCCTTGTTGCCCTGACTCTGGATGCGCCCGATACCGTCCAGTACACAGCCTTTCAGGTCTTCGCCCACCCCGACTCGCAGCACTTCGCCGGTGGCCGTGACTTGAGTATGTACCGACACCCCCTGCATGTCACCGATGGGTGCCAGCAGGGCAATGTTTTGTTCAAAACCGATCACTTCTGCCGGAATGGGCGCTTCGTCCTTGCCATTACGCAGCATGCACAGTTCCCCAAGCCGCACTTTAGGGATGATGGCCCGGACAACGGTACCCGTCACCTGGACGATACGCCCGTGCAGAACCAGCGTTGTGCTGCTTTTGATGGCAGCGCGCAGACGGGTCGGAATATACTGCAGTGACATGATGTTTTAACCTTGTGCTGGTGGCAACAAACGAATGTCGCCGATGGGTTGCACGGAGACATTCGGTGTTAATTCCGGCAATGATAGAATCGGTAGCTCCGGGAACTCAACCGACAGGTGGCCGCGCAGGTGGCGGCGCAAATCAAGGCTGGTGAGTATGACCGGACGTGGCTCATCCCGTTTGGCTTTCTGCCGCTGATTGTCTTCCAGCGCTTTCAGACTCTCTGCCAGGCGGCGTGACACTTCAGGCGGAAGCGCCAGGGTGATGCCGGCGGGTGTCTGCCGGACGCTGCCTTGTATCAGCTTCTCGCTTTCCGGATCCAGCATGTAAACCGGCAAACGACCCGTACCGTTCGTGTAGGTATAAGACAACTGGCGACGCATGCCGATCCGCACCCGCTCGGTCAGCATGCCGTTATCCTTCTCGCTTTCGCCTGATTCCACCAGATTGCCAAGGATTTGCCGCAAATCACGAATCGAGATACCTTCGCCCAGCAAGCGGCGCAGAATATCGACAATGCGCGTATTGGAGGTGGCGCGCTGAGCCTCCTGCACCAAGGTGGCATAGCCTGCTGTTTCAAGCTTGCCCAGCAAGGCATGAACCTCCTGTACACCAATAAACTCATGGGCATGGCGATGCAGAATGTAGGTGACGTGGCGGGTAAGCACCTGGGTGGGGGTCAGTGATTCGATGCCGCGCCGCAATACTTGTGGCAGGGCGGCCATCTGGTTGTTTGCTTGTGCTTCGGTGGCCTGGGCAATCAGGGGCTGGTTGATGCCGAGTTGGCCTTGACCCACCGGAATGCCATGCACCGAAATCTGGTAATTGTCTTCGGCTATCGTATTGGTCAGGCTCAGGCTGATACCTTCCAGTGGCACCCCGAGGTCTTTATAGAAAGCTTGCCGTGCCAGCTTGAAGCTTTCATTCAGTTCAGGCAGGGATAAGGTTTGTCGGCAAGACTCAGGAATTTCAACCAGTACCGGGGCGAGTGGTTGCATTGCTTCCAGTGCAGCGGGCTTTGTCGTACCACCGCCTCCTGTACCTGCACTACCGGCCAGGCTTTTATCGGTGCGCTGGTGACCAATCACGGTGACTTCATCCGATTCTGCGAAATCAAAGCGGGTTTGTACCTTGCGCAACATAAAACCGGTTAAACCCAGCATCGCGCCCAGAAACAGGAAGACTATTGTCGGAAAACCGGGAATAAACCCCATCAAGGTCAGTACTGCGGCACCAATCAGCAAGGCATTGGGCTGGGACATCAACTGCTTGCCAATATCTTCACCCAGATTACTATTTTCGTCGACGGTGACGCGGGAAACGATAATACCGGCAGTGATCGAGACGAACAGGGCGGGAATCTGCGAGACCAGGCCATCACCAATCGTCAGGATCGAATACAGCTCCATGGCTTCGTTGATACTCATGCCCCGTTGGAAAGTACCAATAGAAATACCCCCAATAATATTGACGATGATGATGATCAGACCCGCGATGGCATCACCTTTGACGAATTTCATCGCACCATCCATCGAACCAAATAACTGACTTTCTTTTTCCAGCTTGGTACGGCGGTTGCGCGCCTCAATCATGCTGATAACGCCCGCCCGTAAATCACTGTCAATACTCATTTGCTTGCCGGGCATGGCGTCCAGGGAGAAACGGGCACTGACTTCAGCGATACGTTCCGAACCTTTGGTGATCACGACAAACTGGACAATGGTAATAATCAGGAACACAACCAGACCGACAATCATGTTGCCCGCGACTACAAATTCACCGAAGGTTTGAATGATTTGCCCGGCATCGGCCTCGCTCAGAATCATGCGTGTGGTTGAAATACTCAATGCCAGCCTGAACAGGGTGCTAAGCAGCAGTACCGACGGGAAAGCTGAGAAAGAGAGGGGTGAGGGCAAATAGACCCCGAGCATCAGCATGATAATCGCCAGGCCCATGTTCAGCGCGATCAGAATATCGATCACCATGGTGGGCAACGGCAGGATCATCATGAAGATGATCATGACCAGCAGAATGGCAACCGCGATGTCGCTACGCTTGATAATTTTATTCAGCAGGCTTTGAGCTTGTCCGGAAGATTGCATGATAAATACCGCCTTAAGAGGTGATCGGAGCAGGTATGTCTTCTGCCAGAGTCACATAATTGATGGTTCCGGTCAGGGTTAGCTGACTGAAGATGTCGGAATTTACGTGGCGTAAGGTGGGTTTGGCACCAAAATGCTGGTAATAACCCAGAATGATCCGTGAGCCAGCCGCTGTAATGTACAAGACCTGTTTCATATCGAAGACAATCGGAGCCTCCAGCTTAGGAACCAGCTGAACCAGACTGCTGGACAGTTCCTGATCGAGAATGCCCTGGATAGTGATAATGGTCTTATCCTCCAGCCGGTTAATTTTGACACTGCTTTCCATTTGTCTCATGGTTCTGACAGGCTCCCGCTGGTGTTGGCTGGCATGACATACAGGGTTTTTGCATCCAGGGTCACTATTTTGACATTGTCACCCATTGCACAATCAGGGCCGGAAATGCTCCATTCTTTTCCATCTAGCGTAGCCTGCCCGCGCCCGTCAACAATGGGCTGGGTGAGTGTAATGATTTGGCCGACCAGGTGTTGCTGTTCAGTGTGGCCAAACAGGCTGTTCAGGGTGGCTGGCAATTCGAAAACAGCCGGTGCGAGCAGGATCAGGATAAAGACCAGTGGCAGCTGCCAAAGCCAGAACCGTTCCGGGCTAAGCAACATGATTAATCCGGTGATCCCTGTGCTGATACCTGCCCATTTTTGCCAGTCTTCCCGTAGCCGCCGCTTGTAGCGGGAGAACAGGCTATCGGAAAGCCGTGCCTGCTGGGTCTGGCGAAACAGAAAATAATGAAGGCGTGCTTTCAACTCACCACTACGAATGCGCTCTCCCAAGCTGGTGAACAGCTGTCCGATTCCCGGGGCCGCTTCATTCGGGCTTTTCTTGGCGGCGGGTTTGCCGGGTACTTCTTGCGATTGATTTGCTTCCATCACCGTATCTTCTTGTCTTTAAAGTTTTTTATAGAGCTTCATCAAGCATGAGTAGCAGATTTGTTCATTATTATTCATTATCGTTTATTTGTCTTACGCATGGCTTGTGCGACCCGATCAATGGTGATGGTCGGAATATACTGGTCCAGCTTGCCTTCTTTGAGCATGTCTGCCACCAAGCGGGCATCACTGACAATGGCAACATTTTCAACCTGGGCTATTTCGACCATCTTGCGTGCCATGGCCGCTTTGCCGATGGCGACAATAACCGGCAGGGGGGTAGTGCCGCGTTCATAGTAAAGGGCAACCGCTACACCAATGTCGACCACTATCAGACGGGCTGTTTTGATCCGGGAATGGATGTCCTGCTCGGTTAGCTCACGCCGTAGACCATGCCGGGCACCTTTGACATGTGGATCACCGTACATGTCTTTCATTTCACGCTTTATTTCTTCTTTGGTCATGCGCTGATCCTTGTCGAACTGGGCTTTCTGGAACATAAAATCAAGAATCGCCAGCGTCAGGATGATCGGTAAGATAATCATCATCAAGGTACTGAGCAGATCAGAAACCACCAATTCCTGGCAAAGCACATCGCATTGTTTGAGCTCATGCAATAATTCAGTGAGACCCATACGTACCACAATAAACAGGGCGATGGCGATGAGCAGGGTTTTGATCAGGGAGAAGAAGGTGTTGACGAACTGTTTGGCAGAAAAAATGCGTTGAAACCCTTCGCCCGGGCTTATTTTGCTCATGCGCGGTATCACCGGATCCACCGAGAAAACAATCCCGAACTGGATGATGTTACCCAGAATGCCGGTCAGTGCAGCCAGCCCCACGATGGGCAATACAATGGTCATGACACCAACATCCAGCACAATTTTCATGCTGGCGCTCAGTGCCTCTTTAAAAGACAGCACCTGTAGTTGCGGAATGATGATGAAGATTTCTGCCAGTTTTTCTAGCAGCCAGTCACCCAACACCCAAAAATAGATCGAGGCAATCAGCATGATCAGCGCGGAAGGGACATCTTTACTGTTGGGTACTTGTCCCTTCTTTCGGGCGTCCCGGAGTTTCTTCGGGGTGGCCTCTTCGGTTTTATCGCTACTGCTATCCTGAGCCATTTAATAGTCCATTCAGAATGTGCAGGTTGCTGCCAAAATCGAGAAACGTGTCATGCAGATAATGGCCAATGATGACGACATAAAACACCAGCATGAAAAATACCAGGGCACTTTTGATCGGCATTGCTACCAGAAAGATATTTAGTTGGGGTAGATAACGTCCGACTAGGCCGGTACCAAAGTCGATCAGAAACATGACTCCCAGAAACGGCCCGGCAATCAGAACAGTGGTATAGAGCAGCAAGTCCATCTGCTGTAAAAAAAACTGGGCCGCACCGGGGCTGAACTCGGGGATGAACAAGTGCAATGGCCACACCTGATAGCTGAACATCAGGGTTTGCAGCAGCAGCAGAAAGCCACCGCTGACAAACAGCAGGGTGGTCGCCAGTTGTGCCAGCAGATTGCCTAATGGCGATACCATGCCGCCGATGGTGGGTGAGAAAAACAGGGCGCTCATGGCACCGCGTTGTAAGTCCATCAGAAACCCTGCACCGCGCACCGCCCAGAACGGGATGCTCATCGCATACCCCAAGGCCAGGCCAATCAGCGCTTCCTTAATGACCAGAAACAGCAGGCGCGGCATGTCCAGCGTGATACCACTGATCTGTTCAACCGTCAGGGGTAGCAGGGTGAGCGATAGCACTACCATCACCCCGTTGCGTACCATGGCCGGGAATATTTGCTGGGAAAACATGGGCATGACACTGAATGCAACCAGTATTCTGGGCGCAGTCAGAATCAGCGCCAGAAACCATAATTCAAGTTCGCTAGGCGGCCCCATTAGCGGCGCACCAGGGCAATCTGATCAAAAATGCTGATGGAGAAATTGTAAAGCTCAGGCCCCAGCCAACTGATGGTCGCGGCCAGAGCAAGAATGACCGCCACCAGTTTGAAACCGTGTGGCAGGGTTTGCTCCTGAATGGAAGTCAAGGCCTGAAACAGCCCGATGATCAGGCCGGTAATGGTGGCCGCTGCAATCGCAGGCAGTGACAGATACAGTACCAGCTGAATGGCTTGTGAGGTGAAATGGAGCAGGGTACTTTCATTCATGGCTAGGTGTAACTCAGCAACAGGCCGTGAATCAGGCGTGACCAGCCATCAATCAGCACGAACAGCAGCAGCTTGAAGGGCAGTGAGATGATGATTGGTGACACCATGATCATGCCGAGTGACAACAGGATATTTGAGACGATCAGGTCGATGATGATGAAGGGCAGGTAGATCAAAAAGCCCACCTGGAAGGCGACGGTCAGTTCGCTCACCAGAAAAGCCGGGATTAATACCAGTAAATGGGTTTCATCCACGTCTTTTGCATATTTTTCAGGCCATATTTTCTGGGTGGTTTGCACGAAAAACTCGCGTTCAACGTCTGATGAATGCCGGGTTAAAAACCCTTGCAAAGGCCGGGAGCTATCGCTCATAGCATCGCCAAACCCCGGATTGCTGATGTCGGTCAGTTCAATGCCGTGGCTGTTGAATATTTCGTAAGTTTCCATCGCGACCGGTGCCATGATGTAAATGGAGAGGATGATGGCGATGCCACTGATCGCCATGTTGGGGGGTTCTTGTTGCAGACCGAGTGCACTGCGCGTCAGCTGCATGACCACCACCAGTTTGATAAACGAGCTGACCAGAATGGCGATAAAAGGTGCCAGTGCCAGTACGGTTAACAGCCCAACCAGCAGAACCGGATTCGGGAACGACTCCATAATACCTTAGCCTGCCTTGGTGCGATTGCCGAACAGGCTAAGAATGCGGATACCGACCCGGCCACTGATGTCCACCAATTCACCGGTGCCAATTAATTTGTTCTGTGCCCGGATTTGTACCACTTCAGGCAGGCCTTGTGCCAAATCAATGACATAACCAGGGCGTAATTGCTTGACCTCATTGAACGACAGGGTTTTTTGGCCCAGATCGAAGGATAGCTGTACGGGTATCTGGTTGATTTGGTCAATGTTTTGTTTGGGTTCATTCTCAGCCATGTTATTCCAGCCTGTAGTGAGGGTGAGTGTTTTTTTGGGTTCTGTTACGAGTTGTGCCGTGCAGTAGAGGTGGGCACCAAAGCGCAAGCGCAGCAGTCCCTCGGTACGAAAATGATGATCATCCAGCAGGATGACATCAGAAACTTCAAATTGATTAATCTCCTGGATAGACACCCGGCTACTGCCGATTTCCAGCCACAGGTGGGTTTCCAGTGCGTCCCAGTCCTCGTTTTCACTCGATGGCCAGAAGCGCATGCGTTCCTGCAGCAGTGGGTAGAGGCGGTTTTCGAGCATAAGCAGGCCTCTGATGGTACGCGTGAACTCAATGCTGGGTTTGTCCTTGTCGGCCTCAGTCAGTTCGAAGCCAATGGGCAGGCTATACAGGCGGCTGTTTTGCTCAGCAGACAAGGATTGCAGTTTGATTTTACTGACTAACCCCTGCTCAATCAGATTGATCAAAGGTTCCAGCGCATTTTCAGTCAGGGCGATGCCTAAATTTTCCGGGAGGCGCGTGAGCATGCCTTCTGGAATAAAAGCACGGATATTGTCCAGTAGTGGCCAGTCTGACAGCCACAGTCCGGCGGTAGAGTCACCGATCCCGATCGTCATTCCCAGCGGATAGATCGTTTGTTGAAAACCTTCGGCAGGCATGAGCTGTAAACGAAAAATCCGCTGGTCACCCAATTCAAAGGTAAAAGCCCTGGACTTGTTGAGCAGCAAGTTGTTCATGCGCACGAGCTCAGGTGGCCACACAGGTAGCTTTAAGGGGGTTAACTTGATACGACGGCGATCATCATTCATTTTATATTATTCTTATATGCCCGACGCGCCCAGTATCCAGTAAAAAACCATCAGCCTGACTGGAGCGTTATTGTTTTGTGAATTGATCAATTTTCTGATTTTTCTATAGATGCACTTTATAGGTGGTGAGACAGGTTCGCAAGCTAAACCGCTGATCGGCATGAGTTGGTTATTGATGAACGAGCATCCCATAATTTCAGACGGTCGCAATCCGTCCGGTTTTGCCAGGAAATCAGCAGAAAATTAGCAGGAAATCATCTGTTTCCAGCCTGTTGAAAACGCATTAAATCATTCGGTCTCCCTGATGAAAGATGTAATCAGGATGAGCGGTGCATAGAGCCAGACAGTCTGCACGCAGTGTACTTCTGTACTGGAGTAAGCTTTAGGCGGTGGTTCAGGTGATTTAGTAACTTCAAGCCGAGTTCAAGCCGAGGAGACAAGCAGAGAAGGGCAAGTGTTCAGCTTTTTTGCTGCGCTTGTCTACGCGCTATTAGACTTTGCCCATTTGTTTTTGGAAGTATGGTGGTCATAAGTAATTTTTCTGAGTGGATTATCTGATGTTGATAAGAATTTTTGTACTGTTGCTGCTGATGTCCCAAGCCTGTCAAGCTGCACCGATGGCTTGGAGCGACAGGAAATATTCACATTTTTCCAATCAGGAGCCACTGGCGGAAATGCTGCAGACACTGGCAGCAACCCAGGATACCCCGATTATTGTCAGCCCCAAGGTCGATGATGTTGTCAGTATGCATTACAAGGAAGAATTGCCAGAGTCCATTTTCAAGGATCTGATCAAGACTTACGGACTTATCTGGTTTTTCGATGGTGAGACGCTGTTTGTTTACAAGGAAAGTGAGGCACAACGCGGATCAGTCAGTCTGGAAAAGATGTCACCCAAAGCATTTACCTCTGCCCTGAAACGTTTGAATGTACTGGATAACCAGTTCCATTGGGAGATTTCCGAGGTGGATAACGTCATTTATTTTACGGGCCCCGAGCGCTTTGTCAGTGCGGTGCTGGATATGGCCAAGTTGATGGACAAACAGCAGCTGGAACGTCCGCAGGTCTACAAGTGGGTCGATGCCAATGGGCGGGTCAATTATAGCAACGAGCGCCCGATGGATACGTTTGATGTCAGTAAAGACGTGGCTACCAAAGAGCGGTTTCCCGGCTTTGATGTGGTTGACGTGATTAATCGCTAATGGCCTGCCGCATAAATATAAAATAACTAAAGAACCCTAACATGACAACGCAACATACCCCTTATTTGCTCAAGGTACTCAGTGGCAGTAACGCTGGGGCTTTGGTTCGTCTGCGCGTAGGCGAGATCGTCATCGGCAAGTCGATGTCCAGTGACATTATCCTGCACGATGAAAACATAGCTGACCTGCACGTCAAGCTAAAGGTCAAGGACGAGTCGATGGTGCTGGAGGCACTGGCCAAGCCCGTGTTTGTGGACAACAAGCCCTTGGACGCTGATGAATGTGTCCTGAAGCCTTATCAGGTTGTCACGCTGGGCAGTATAGATTTCTTTATCGCGGATGCGCGCAAACCGGGACGCAGGAACAGTCAGGGTATCGATGCCTCTCAAGAGCCGCCGGTGATTACTGCTGTGGCCGGTCATACTGGGCGTAGTCAAAAGGAGGGCAGGCTGGATGGCAAGCAGGGCGTGCGGACTACGCATCTTTCTTCCCGCCCGTCTGTGCCGGGTGCGGGTGGGGGGAAGTGGTTCTGGCTGGGGCTGGGTGTCTTGTTATTGGCGAATTTTCTTTATTTTTTGCCCAATCTGTTGAGTCTGGCAGAACAGATGGGGCTGAAAGAGTCCTCTCAGCAGAGGGCTGAAAGCGTGCTTGACCGGCTGGACAGCGAAGGGCTCGTGCTCAGTAAGGGAACCGATGGCCGGGCATCCATTACGGGCTATGTCAACAGTCGCGACGAGCGGCGTGAGCTGATTAACAAGTTTAATCGCGCTGGTAGCGATATTAACTACCGTATTTGGGTGCGCGAAGACCTGGTGATGAACGCTGGGCGGGTTGCACGTGCCCTTGGACAGCCTGATCTGCGGTTCAGTAACCTTGAGGAAGGCAAGCTGGCGGCGAACGGGTATGTGAGCAGTGACGAGGATTGGGCGCAGATCAAGAACAATATCATGAGTGATGTCAGCGGTATTCAGGCGATTTCCGATACTGATGTGCAGACTTTGCTGAAGCGAAAAGAGGCTTTGGTACAGTTTATCGAGAAAAAAGGCCTTTCCAGCCGTGTGAAGGTTACTATCGAGCAAGGGCGCATTAAGATCGACGGAGAATTAACGCAAGGCGAACTCAGTAGATGGGCAGACCTCTATCAGGAGTTTGTAGCACTGAATGGTGATGGCCCAGCGGTAATAGAGAATCTTTACGATGCACGGGATCGCATCAAATTGGTGATTCGCAGTGTAAGTGTAGGTGAGACGCCCTTTCTGGTGTCAAAAGATGGAAGAAAATATATGGAAGGATCTAATCTGGGAAATAGCTACTTTATTAAAAAGATTACCCCGGATCATGTGTTACTTTCAAATAACGGTATCGAAATACCAATTTATTATGGTGTAGAGGATCAATAAAAAATGGTTTTAGAAATAGAGCAAAACCTCAAAAATGATATTTCAGGTATTTATAAAAATGAAATTCTTGAGAAATTTAACCAAACTGCCTCAGAAGTGAGGTTTGAGTTGAATCAAGGAGTAGAACCTGCGGAATATGAAAAGTTGACAAAGTTTCTGCGGGCGTTGGAAGCAAGTTCGGAGGTAGTAGAACAGGTCTGGTCTCAGAAGTAGAAATACGGGGCAGGCTTGGCATGGAGCGCAATGCCTCTGGTAGATAAGGAAATTCCCTGCGTTTGATGATTATCATCGGGAATTAGATTAAATTTATTAAATTAGGAGATACACACATGACAGTAGCAGTTGACACCACGTCATTCTCGGATGCGATTACACAAATGCAAGCGACTAATCAGGCGATGCTTGACTACCAATCTCAAGCGGTAGTCGAGAACAGAAGGTTTAGTATCGAGGCGGCTACGTTGGAAAATGAAGCCTCTGTGACTGAAAAAATGCAAAGCGTGTTGCAGTCATTGGCACGTAACGCAGCCAGCTAAGTAGCTGATCTGTTTTGGCTTGGCACTCTGCCTCGTGCAGGGTGCCATCTTGCTTAATACACTAATAAAGAGAAAATAATGAAAGCAACTACTGAAATGCTGCAATTGATGTCTGAGGTAGGCTATTTGGCCTGTTTTAAAGGTGATTCAGAGCGTTCGCAAATTATTATGGAAGGCGTCGATTCTATTGCCAAAGAACAGTCTTCTATTAAAATGGGGGTTGCCGTAGCCAAGATGTATGCGGGTGACATGGATGGCGCGGTATCTATTTTTCGTGACCAGGTGCTGGCGAAAGAACCTGGCCACATGAGCGCCAAGTGTTTTCTGGGGATTGCCCTCAATTTGAGCGGTGAGCAGGACGAGGCAAAAATCCTGTTCGAGGAAGTTTCACAGCATGGGAATTCTGACGAAAAAGGCATTGCAGACTTCTACTTATCGAATTAACACAAGTTAGCAGGTGATATCATGATGGATCCAAGTTTACTGGGCATGCAACTACCCGCCGCGAATACCCAGGTATTCCCGCAGGCTCTGCCAAGTGACCAGGCTTCTGGAGCATCCAGGTTTCAGGAAATGTTGTCTGCTCCGGTCAATGAGGTATCAGGGGATTCTGTCCGGCTCGACCAGCCTGTTCTACAGCGTATTGATGATACGCAAGGGGTTGAGCAGGGGAGTGGATTCAAGGATGCCTTGATCGAAAAGATTTCTGGCATGGATAACTCTTATCATTCCATTATGGATCAGCTGAAAAATCGCCCCAGCTTTTCCGAATATACCAGCAAATTATCGGATGGTGATACCCCGGCGATGCGTACTTATCCGGTGGTTTCTTCCTCAGGTGGTGATGACATGCAAGGACGCATGGATCACATGATTGATTCCATGAAGCAAGATAATGCCGCCGCGATTGAGTATCAGCGCGATATGTCCAGCTGGGCGATGAATTTCCAGATGTGGTCATCCGGTGTGGATCTTGTCTCCTCAATGGTTTCCCAGGTGTCCAAAGGATTCCAGACTTTATTTCGTGCGAGCGGTTAAACGCTTAACTGAAGGTAGCAATGAACAAGATAACAATAAAAGCAATGCCCTCAATCGTTTGTCTTTGTACTGCCCTGTTACTGGGGGGGTGTAAAACCGAGCTTTATAGCGGCCTGAACGAACAGGATGCGAATAGCATGATGGCACTGATGCTTGACACTAACATTAGTGTGGAAAAAATTGGTGATAAAAAAAGTGGTACTTATACCCTGAATGTGGATGATTCCGCCATTCCGCAAGCGGTGCGTTTATTGCAAGAACATGGTTATCCCCGTGAAAAGGTGACAACCATGAGTGAAATGTTTCAGAAAGATGGTCTTATTTCTTCGCCAATGGAAGAGCGTGCCCGTTTTATTTTCGCTTTATCCCAAAGCGTGCAGGAAACCCTGACCCAGATTGATGGGGTATTAATTGCGCGGGTGCATGTCGTACTGCCAGAAAGCAGTGCATCAGGCCAGCAGATCAAACCTTCCTCCGCTTCCGTATTCATCAAATACCATCCCGCCTATGATCTGGAGAGTATGAAGTCCGAAATCAAACTGATCGTGGAAAAAAGTATTGAAGGTTTGAGCTACGACAAGGTATCGGTGGTGCTGGTACCCGCACAGTTAAATTCGGCAGCACGCCAGGCAACCAGATAAGCAGCTAAGTCAGCAAGCAAGGAGAATTCAGACTGATATGACTGTACTCATTCGTCGTTACCAAGTCAGTGACATCATAGCGGTTTCCACCATCTATCTGCAGGCACGCACACTGGAATATGCCAGTGAAATGGATGAACCCGGGTTTTTGCCATTAACCCGTGACCGTGAAATCATGAGCCTGTTTGAGCAATCCATCATCTATGTCTTCGTTGAAGATGAGGTGGTGAAAGGCTTTGCAGGTTATATCCATGATTACATCGGCTGGCTGTATGTGCATCCTGACTATCACCGTCAGCACGTCGGGCAGCGCTTGTTGGAGCACATGCTACAGGCTTTGGATGGCAAACCATTAAAACTGTCATTGTTACAGTCGAATCATGCGGCGCGTTTGTGTTATGAGCGGTTCGGATTTCGACAAACCGAAACCTTCCAGTTTGAGTACCAAGGACGGCAGATGAGCGGGATCAGGATGCTGCGACCCTTTCCGCTCAGTGCTGCTACTGCCTAAGAATGCCCGGTATGTTCGGTATTGACATAGACGGGCGCGCCTCCATCGGGACGGGTACGAAACAGCTTTAATGACCACATGTACTGTTTGGGGTGTTGGGCAATCAGTGCGGAAAACCCCTGATTCATGCTGGCAGCATCTTGCCCGGCATCTAGTGTACCGAACTCTGGCAGCGCATCACTAATCACCACGCGGTGCACGCCTTGTTCATGGTCAAAAAAGGCCATCACCGGAAAGCATTGCGCTTTGCCCAGACGTGCAATTCTGGCGGGGGTGGTGAGTGTTGCCTTTTGTACCTTAAAAAAGGGGGCAAATACCGAATGTTTTTCACCGTGATCCTGATCAGGCAGGAAAAACAGTAAGCGTCCGGGTTGCAGCGCTTTGACCAGTTTCAGCATGCCTGCTTCACGTGCTACCACAAATTCGACATCCTGCAGGCGGCTACGGCTGATCAGCCAGTCAAACACCGGATTCTTGAACGGTTTGTACGAGCCATAAGCCGGGTAGCGCTGCCCGATAGCGACCGGGGCAAACTCCAACCACACGGAATGCCCCAGCAGTAACATAACGTTTTGGCCAGCATGGAGCGCAGTTTCCAGCTTTTCCAGACCTTCCAGCTGAATCTGCTTTAATAACCAAGCGCGTGAACGAAAGAAAAGCAGGCTGTAATCAAGCAGTGCTGCGGCGTATTCGGCCAAGTAATCTTTTGACCATTCTTCTCGCTCCGACTCGCTAAGTTCCGGGAAACACAAGCCTAAATTAATGCGTATAATCCTGCGGCGTTTATGGTTGCGCTGATACATCAGGTGGCCCAATTGTTTACCCAACCCGCGTCGTGCACCCGCCGGTAAATAGGCCAGCACCCACAATAAACCAGCACCCACCCAACTTGGCCAGTGGCGCGGATGGAGCAATTCAACCGGCAAAGAATGTTGTGGCGACGATGTTGTGGGTGCTGGCGCAGCTGGCATGAATCAACCAGCCGCCTGACGGGGTGCGTAATCGATCTGGTCGGCCTCCATCCGCGCCTCAAACCAGTTGGCCGCTTCAGCAACTGCTGCTTTTTTGCCTTTCAGACCAAAATCCAGCTGGTACAAATTTTCGGTGCTGGGCAGGCTGGACAGGCGTACTTCGGGGAAAGTGCGCAGTAATTCTTCCATCATCGGGATCAACTCACTTTCCGGTACATTCTGCAGCATCCAGCGCTGGTCGATGGCGGGTTCAGCATCATGCAGCTGCCGGTAATGCGTATCCAGTACCCACTCGATCATCGGCCAGGCCATGGTCGGGAAACCGGGGACGAAATGATGATGGTGTACTTTGAACCCCGCAATCTGGTTGACCGGGTTGGGAATCAGGGTAGCACCATCCGGCAAATCAGCCATGCGGATGCGATTCGGATAAGCGGCTGCTCCAAAACGTCCTTCGATCAATGCCGTCAGTTGTGGATGCCGTAACAGGCGCACACCGAAGGCATCCGCCGCACAGGCGCGGGTCAAATCATCGGGAGTGGCACCAATTCCACCAAAACTGAATACGATCTCACTGGTTTGTGCTGTTTCACGCAAGGTGTTGATCAATAAAGGATACTCATCGCCGACCATGCGCACCCAAGCCAGCGGCAAGCCGCGTGCTTTCAGCAGGTCGATGGTTTTACCGAGGTGTTTGTCCTGACGAGAGCCGTTTAACAATTCGTCACCGATCAGAATCAAACCTACTTTACCGCTAGTTTTCATTGTTTAGCCCCTAATGTTTTTGCCCGTTGCTGGGTTAATTCTGCCTGTTTTTCCTGTGTCTGACTATTCCATTCATGAGATGTTTCAATCCAGCCTTGTGTGTGGCGGGTAATGACGTCTGCCAGCGCCTGGATATGCCGCTCATCAGTATTCAAGGCAGGCACATAGTGGTAAGCGCTACCCCCGGCAGCGATGAAGTATTCGTGATTTTCTGTTTGAATTTCTTCCAGTGTTTCCAGGCAATCAGCAGCAAAGCCAGGGCAAATCACATCCACGGTCTTGATGCCTTCTCCCGGCAAGGCTTGCAGGGTCTTGTCCGTATAAGGTTGCAGCCACTCCGCTTTGCCGAAACGGGACTGGAAAGTGACCCGGTATTCTTCCGGCTTCAACCGCAAAGCGTTTGCGAGCAGGCGTGCCGTTTTCTGGCACTCACAAAAGTACGGATCACCCAAGGTCAGGTTACGCTTGGGGATACCATGGAAGGACATGAGTAGTAATTGACCGCGTTCATGTTGTTCCCAGTAGGTTTTCAGGCTGTTGGCCAGGGCGTCAATATAAGCGGGATGGTCATGATAATGGTTAATGGTGCGCAGCTCCGGCACCCAGCGCCAGCGTTTCAGTTCGGCGAAGACGGCATCAAAGGTTGTGGCCGTGGTGGCTGCACAATATTGAGGATAAAGTGGCATCACCAGCAGACGCCTCATCCCGGCTTCTTTGAGTTTAAGCAGTCCGTCACGAATGGACGGGTTGCCGTAGCGCATGGCCAGTTCAACTTTGACAGGTCCGTTGAAACGGGTGTTGATCACTTTCTGCAAAGCTACCTGTTGCTGGCGGGAAATACTGAGCAACGGGGAGCCTTCTTCTGTCCAGATACTCTGGTATTTTTTGGCACTCTCTGCCGGGCGTTTGGGCAGAATGAACAGGTAGAGAATCAGATACCAGATGGCGCGCGGAATCTCGACGACTCGGGGGTCAGACAGGAATTCACGCAGGTAGCGGCGTAATGACTGGGCATCCGGTGCATCCGGGGTGCCGAGGTTGACAATCAGGATGCCGGTTGACTCGGCTTTGCCGTGGAAAAAATCTTTTTCATTGAGGAAACGACTCATCGATAACTCGCGTAGTTATTGGGTAGGCGCAGCATAAACCGATGGCGGCCTGAAATAAACCTGCCCTAGTGCGCAGCGGGTATTTCATTTTTTGTCTGGGTTTTGTCTGCGGCTGCTTGACGCTGGGCGCTAAACATACTTAGATAGTTGATTGTTAATCAGGATTGAACAGTAAGCATGATCCCCGATATGGAAAAACTCGCTCACCAGATTCGTCAGGTTGCCCGCGAAGAAATTTTGCCCCGCTTTAATCGAGTAGATTTTGAAACAAAAAGTGATGGCAGCTTGTTGACCGAAGCCGATCTGGCGGTTGATCGCCGGATTCGCGAGTTCCTCTCTCAGGCTTACCCGGAAGCGGCTTTTCTGAGCGAAGAAATGGAGCTGAGCCAACAGGAAGCCTTATTGCGCGATGCCGACTTGTTATGGTGTCTGGATCCGCTGGACGGTACCAGTAACTTCGCAGCAGGCGTGCCGCTGTTTGCGACTTCACTCGCCCTGTTCAAAAAAGGCGAAGTTGTGCTAGGCATTACGTATGACCCCATCCGGGACGAGCTGTTCAGTGCCGTCAAAGGGAAGGGGGCGTTTCTGAATGGCAAGCGCCTGTTATGCAAGCCGAGTCATTTTTCGCTGGAAAATGCAGTAGCCATTATTGACTTCAAGCGCCTGTCAATGCCTTTGCGCCAGCGCTTGTTGACCGACATGCCGTTTGGCTCCCAGCGCAATCTGGGGTCGAGTGTGCTGGAGTGGGCGTGGATGGCCGCCAACCGTGGCCAGCTCTATTTGCACGGCGGTATGAAATTATGGGATCTGGCGGCAGGCACGCTGATCATGACAGAAGCCGGTGGCCATGCTTGCACGCTGGACGGTGAGCACGTGTTTCGCCCGGCCATGCAGCCGCGCTCGGTGGTGGCTTCGCCCGACAAGGCGCTATTTACTGCCTGGTATGCTTATCTCAATGCGGCGTGAGCAACCGTCGCTCCAGCCCGCTGGCCCCATCGGGGTGTTTGATTCGGGTCTGGGCGGACTTTCGGTACTCCGGGAAATAAACCACCTGCTTCCGGCGGAAGACCTGATCTATGTGGCGGATTCAGCGCATGCGCCCTATGGTAACAAGCCGACCGCTTACATCATTGAGCGCAGCCTGCAGCTCAGCCGCTTCCTGTTGTCACAAGGCGCGAAGGCGATCGTCGTGGCCTGTAACACGGCGACGGCTTATGCTATCGAGGCTTTGCGCGCGGAACTGTCGCCCTTGTCCATCCCGGTGATTGGCGTTGAACCTGCGGTGAAACCGGCGGTACGCATGACCCAAAGTGGCGTGATTGCCGTGCTCGCCACCGAACAGACCGCGCAGAGTCAGCGCCTGAAACGCCTGATTGATCAGCATGCCGGTGAGGTGAAGGTGCTGGTTCAGGCCTGTCCGGGGTTGGTGGAATATGTCGAACAGGGGGACTTCGGCAGCGAGTCCTTGCGCCAGTTATTGCAGAACTATACCGCGCCGCTGCTGGAGCAGGGCGTGGATACGTTGGTGCTGGGGTGTACGCATTACCCGTTTTTGGCGGCTACCTTGCGGGACATCACCCATAACAGAATGACGATTCTGGAAACCAGCACGGCAGTCACGCATCAGCTGACTCGGGTGCTGGAGCAACAACACCTGCTGCGGCCTGCGCATCATCAGGCACATACTGTATTTTATTCCAGCAAAGCCGATGCCGGGCATATCGCAGGTTTACAGGCACTCTGGCCACAGGCACTCACTCCGCACCTGTTGCCAGAACCGTTTCGCTCAGCGACTGAGCCTCATCATGTGCCTCAATTCAGCCTGCACCGCTGAACACCGCCTTGCGTTTTTAAAACAAAAACCACCAGGCCAGCAGGGCAATAACGCCCCAAAACAAGGCCTTTTTGCTAAATAATCCATTGGAGTTAGATGGCTTATCCTGTTCTTCTGTATAACTGGGCTGGCTGTTTTCATAGGCGGCGATAAGGGGTAATGCCGCCTCATAATCCTCGTCTGCGACCAACACGCGCGCAAAGTCCAGGGGAGCCACTTCACCGACCGCCCCTTGCAGATAATGCCCGCCGACGTGGTTGTCGATGCCCTGTGCTTCCAGCATCCCGGCGACAATATGCGCTTCGGTAATGCTACCTGCGCGGTAAATGGTTTTCATGGCGGTTACTCGCGGTGTATGACGAAAGTGAAGTATGATGACAAGTGAGCTATATGGCTAGTATTCCGGTTTTAGGTGTCCTTGGCGGGTGTTTGATGTTCTGTCTTCCTGTCAAGATGTGAAGTGTCGTTGTCCGAGCAAGCACCATATTTGGACGGACTGTTTTGATAGGGATATATCTTGAACGCTGTTGAAATCGAAGAGGCGATCACCGCCTTAGCTGAGCAGGAATTTGATGCGAAAAGTTTCCCATTCGCTTTTTTGGAAGCATTTGGCAACAAACCTACCACCATCAAGCGGCTGCAAAGCGGCTCTTCCAATGCCTCGGATATCGAAGGTGGGCTATTACAGCGGAGCAATATCCATATTGCGGTCTGTTCTGCGGGTGAGGTGACAAAAACACTCAGTCAGCTCAAGGCGAGTCCCGCAACCAGCAAGGCCAAGGCGAAGTTTATTCTGGCGACTGACGGGGTCGTGCTGGAAGCTGAGGAGCTGGCTTCAGGGGATACCATTGCTTGCGAGTATCGGGATTTTCCCAATCATTTTGGTTTTCTACTGCCGTTGGCCGGGATCACGACGGTCAAGCAAATCCGTAATAATCCAATTGATATTCAGGCGACAGGGCGTCTGAATCGGCTTTATGTTGAGTTGTTGAAGGACAATGAGACATGGGCGACGGATGCCGGGCGGCATAATATGAATCAGTTCATGACCCGCTTGATTTTCTGTTTCTTTGCGGAAGATACCGATATTTTTGAAGGTAAAAACCTGTTCACCAACACGATTGAACAGATGAGCGATAGTCGCTCCGAGAATACGCAGCAGGTTATTGGTGAGCTGTTCCGTGCTATGGATACCCAGCTGGAGGATCGGGCTGCGGCCAATCTGCCGCGTTGGGCTACTGTCTTTCCTTATGTGAATGGTGGTTTGTTTGCAGGTACTCAAGCAATCCCCCGTTTTAGTCGTATTGCCCGGTCTTATCTGTTGCATGTGGGCAAGCTGGATTGGAAAGCGATTAATCCGGATATTTTCGGCTCGATGATTCAGGCGGTGGCGGATGATGACGAGCGCGGTGAGCTGGGGATGCATTACACCAGTGTGCCCAATATCCTCAAAGTGCTGAATCCGTTGTTTCTGGATGACTTGCGGGAGCAGTTGGAGCAAGCTGGAGATAATGCGCGAAAGCTACTGAATTTGCGGCGACGGATTGCCAATATTCGGGTGTTCGATCCGGCGTGCGGGTCGGGGAATTTTCTGGTCATTGCCTATATCCAGTTACGTGAGATTGAGGCGGATATTCTGCGGCGGCGGGGTGAGGCTAATGATGCGGGGTATGTGAATCAGAAGTCGTGGATTGAGCTGAAGTATTTTTATGGGATAGAGATTAAGGATTTTGCGGTTGAGGTGGCGCGGTTGTCGCTGTTGATTGCGGAGTTTCAGTGTGATGTGCGGTTTTTGGGGCAGAAGGAGGCGACGGCGTTGGTGTTGCCGTTGCGGAAGACGGGGCAGATTCGGTGTGGGAATGCCCTCCGCATGGACTGGCTCGAAGTCTGTCCGCCGGTGCAGCCTGCTAAGCCCATGCCCAAAGACCTGTTTGGTGGTATTCCCGAGCAGCAAGAAATTAGCTTTGATGTTCAGGAGGTGGAAACCTATATTTGCGGAAATCCGCCGTATTTGGGGAGCACGTGGCAATCAAAAGAGCAGAAAGCAGATTTGCAGAATGTTTTTGCAAGCCGTACCAAAAACTGGAAGTCGCTGGATTACGTTGCGGGCTGGTTTAAGAAGGCAACTGATTACGGCGGCAACACTAAAGCAGCATCAGCATTTGTAAGCACCAACTCCATTTGTCAGGGGCAGCAAGTGCCAATTTTATGGCCGCTGATTTTTGACACGGGTGCGGAAATAAAATTTGCCTATACTTCTTTCAAGTGGGCAAATCTTGCGGCACATAATGCCGGTGTCACTGTTGTAGTCGTTGGTTTATCTCATCAAGCGGGAAGTGTCCGAAAGCTGTTCTCAGAGGATGAAAAAAACGAAGATATTGTTCAAAACACTAAAAATATAAACTCATACTTGGTATCTGCTGCGAATACCATCGTTGACAAAGAGTCAAAGACAATCGCTGATTTACCCGCAATGCTAAGGGGAAATATGCCGTATGATGGTGGGAATTTATTGCTGTCCAATGCAGATGTACGGAGTTTGGAACTCACACATGAGCAACATGAAAAATTCATACGGCGCATTTATGGCTCTGCTGAATTTATCAGAGGGACTAGTCGTTATTGTTTGTGGATTGAAGATGAAAACCTATCTGAAGCTGAACAAATAACCTCAATTAAGCAGAGAATTGAAGGGGTTCGGGCTATGCGTTTATCCAGTCGTGATAAAGGAGCGAATGCTATGGCTGAACGTGCTCATCAAATGCGGGAGATGAATAGTTCAAAGCTACATACCATAGCTATCCCAGCTATAACATCGGAGAACCGCGAGTATTTACCTTGTGGATTGCTAGAGCCGGGAAATATTGTAACAAATAAGATCTATGCTCTTTACAATGCTCCTGTCTGGAATATGGCGCTTATTGCTTCCCGTTTACACTGGGTCTGGATTGGCACAGTCTGTGTACGTATGAGAACAGACTTTTCTTACTCCAACACCCTAGGCTGGAACACTTTCCCCGTCCCCAAAC
This sequence comes from uncultured Thiothrix sp., assembly GCA_964293125.1. Taxonomy (GTDB): domain Bacteria; phylum Pseudomonadota; class Gammaproteobacteria; order Thiotrichales; family Thiotrichaceae; genus Thiolinea. The sequence goes on from CAXYXY010000008.1 coordinate 101,009, forward strand.
TTACCGAAAAAAACAAAACCGATCTAACCCGTTGTGCAGAGGACATTTTGCTGGCACGGGAAGCACACTTTCCGGCAACCATTGCTGATCTGTACGACCCTGAGAACATGCCAGAGAATCTGCGACAGGCGCACGAGCGCAACGACGAGGTGTTGGAGCGTATCTACATCGGTCGCCGCTTCAAAAACGACACCGAACGCCTGGAAAAACTATTTGAGCTTTACACCAAAATGACCAGCGGGCAGAAATGAAACAAATACAAAAAAATCATCCCCCCCAACGCGATCAGGTGCTCATCAAGGAGTTGCTCGGAGAAACAGGCGAACACTCAACCGTTGAGTTTAAGCACAATAATAGCAATGAGCAGATGATTGGCAAGCTGGTTTCCGCCCTATCAAACGCGGCACGCCTGGAAGACAAAGCGAATGCTTATATCATTTGGGGTGTTGCAGACGAAACGAAAGCGCTAGTAGGTACTGATTTTGATCCACTGACAGAAAGGGTGGGCAATCAGGAATTGCAAATCTGGCTGGTATCAAGACTACAGCCGCGCATACATTTTACCTTTCGTAAAGTCACTGTCGATGAGGTGGGGCTTGTTTTGCTGGAAATCCCACCCGCACCCAATGCACCCGTAGAATTTGATCGTATTGCCTATATCCGGCTGGGTTCGGCAACTCCCCGCCTTGCTGATTATCAGGAGCATCAAGCCGCACTCTGGCGCAAGATTCAGTCATTTGCATGGGAAAGTGGCATTGCCAAACAGTTTATAACGGGGGATGAGGTTCTGGATTTACTGGATTACTCTTCTTATTTCCGCTTCACCCGGCAGCCCTTGCCCGATAACCGTGTCGGCATTTTTGAGCGGCTATTGGCCGATCAGCTGATACAAAAAGACGTTGGCGAGTATTGGAATATCACCAATCTTGGCGCAATCTTGTTTGCAACAGATCTGTCTGCGGTTGCTTCTGCTATCGCCCGTAAAGCGGTTCGTTTTATTGCTTATAACGGAAAAAATCGAGCCGATACCGTGACACATCGCCATGATGATGTAAAAGGTTACGCATCAGGATTCTCCGGGCTTGTCGGCTTTATCAACGGTCTTTTACCCAAAAATGAACAAATAGGTCAGGTATTCCGGGAAGAACGACCTTTATATCCAGAGATAGCCATTCGTGAGCTGGTCGCTAATGCCATCATCCATCAGGATATGACCATTACCGGGGCTGGTCCTCAAATTGAGCTGTTCAAAGACCGGCTTGAAATTACCAACCCCGGCAAACCTCTGGTGGAGCCGGAGCGCTTTCTTGACCTACCCCCACGTTCACGGAATGAAATGCTGGCCTCATTAATGCGCCGCATGGGCTTTTGTGAAGAGCAGGGTTCGGGTATTGATAAGGTGCTGATCTCCATCGAGCTTCATCAGATGCCTGCACCGGATTTTCGTAAGGAAAATGATACGGTCAGGGTTGTACTGTTTGCGCCAAGAAAATTTGCAGATATGTCGCCCGCAGAGCGAATTCGGGCCTGTTATCAGCACGCTGCCCTGAAGTACCTGGAAGGCGAACGCATGAAAAATGCGTCTTTGTGCGAGCGTCTCGGTATTGACGCAAAAAATGCGGCTCAGGCTTCACAGGTCATTAGTAAGGCACTTGAGGCTGGGCTGATCAAATTTGCCGACTCGGAGCATCCTCGTGCAGGGTATTTCCCGTTTTGGGCATGATTTCTTGATCGGGTTTTGATTTGCAGCGAAAATTGTTTATGGAATGGCTAGAAAGTTCTATAAAAACAAATGGTTGTGATTTTTTTGTTTCTTGACTGGGTTTTGATTAAAGGTTTCCATCGTGGCAAATAGTAAATCTGTTCCATCCGTTTCCGTTACCTACGCACGTAATGGTAGCTCCAAACAAGCCAACGAACTGGGGATGCGCCCCATGCAGGAGCGTGCCTATGAAAAACGCGGTGAACAATACTTGCTGATCAAGTCGCCGCCCGCATCGGGTAAAAGTCGGGCGCTGATGTTTGTAGCACTCGATAAACTGCACAATCAGGGGCTGAAGCAGGCCATCATTGTCGTGCCGGAAAAATCCATCGGAGCCAGTTTCAATGATGAGCCTCTTCGTCAGTTTGGGTTTTGGGCAGACTGGGTAGTCGTACCCAAATGGAATTTGTGTAATGCGCCTGGTGAAGACGGTGGCAAAGTAAATTCGGTCAATGCTTTTCTGAACAGTGATGACCGGGTCTTGGTTTGTACTCATGCAACTCTCCGCTTTGCGGTAGACCGCTTTGGAGTGGAAGCATTCGATGGCTGTTTGATTGCAGTAGATGAGTTCCATCATGTCAGTGCCAACCCTGATAACAAGTTGGGAATGCATCTGGGGCAGTTCATCGCTCGTGACAAAGTGCATATTGTTGCCATGACTGGCTCATATTTCCGTGGTGATGCGGTCGCAGTACTTTCACCCCAAGATGAAGCGGGCTTCGAGACGGTTTCTTACACCTACTACGAGCAGCTCAATGGCTATGAGTATCTGAAATCATTGAATATTGGCTACTACTTTTATTCTTCTGGTAATTACGCGGATGAGATTCTGGCTGTTTTAAACCCGGAAGAGAAAACCATTATTCATATTCCGAACGTCAATTCACGCGAAAGCACCAAGGACAAGATCAAGGAAGTGGAACACATCATCGAAGAGTTGGGGGAGTGGCAGGGAACTGACCCCGATAGTGGATTTCATCGGGTAAAAATAAGGTCAGGACGCACTATCCGTATTGCCGATCTTGTCGATGATGATGCGAGTAAACGCGACAAAGTGGTGGCTGCTTTGAAGCGTCCGGAAGCCAAAAGTGATCGTGATTATGTGGATATTATCATTGCCTTGGGCATGGCCAAGGAGGGCTTCGACTGGATCTGGTGTGAACATGCCTTGACGGTTGGGTATCGCTCCAGTCTGACCGAGATTGTCCAGATTATCGGGCGTGCAACCCGTGATGCCGAAGGTAAGACACATGCGCGTTTTACGAACTTGATTGCCGAGCCTAACGCTACCGAAGAGGCCGTGGTTGATGCAGTTAATGATACCCTGAAAGCCATTGCAGCCAGTTTACTGATGGAGCAGGTGTTAACGCCCAAGTTCAATTTCACCCCTAAAAATCAGCAGAGTACCCCGCAAGAGGGGTTCGATTACGGTGAAAAGGGCTATGATCCCGCAGGCAGTAATATGGGTGTAAATGAGGCAACAGGGGAGTATCACGTTGAAATAAAAGGGCTGGTCGAGCCCAAAAGTGAGAGTGCTCAGCGCATCTGCCAAGAAGATTTGAATGAGTTGATTGCCTCATTTGTGCAGGACAAAACAACCGTGGAGCGCGGTTTGTTTGATGAGGAAATGGTGCCCGAAGAATTGACCCAGGTACGCATGGGCAAGATTGTCAGGGACAAATACCCGGAGTTGGATGCGGATGATCAGGAGGCTGTCCGGCAACACGCCATTGCGGCTTTGAACCTGACCCAGAAAGCCAAGGGTTTGCTGAGTGAACTCGATGAAAGCAACCCGACTGACAACGGCAATACCGCCCTGATTGATGGTGTGCGCAAGTTCGCGATGGATGTACGTGAACTCGATATTGACCTGATTGATCGCATCAACCCCTTCAGTGAGGCTTATGCCATTCTGGCCAAATCCATGACGGAGGATAGCCTGAAGCAGGTTGCAGCTGTGATCGCCAGCAAGCGAACCAGTCTGACTTTGGAAGAGGCTCGTGAGTTGGGCAAGCGTGCACTGAAGTTCAAGCAGGAGCGTGGACGATTGCCTTCCATCACCTCCACTGATCCATGGGAAAAGCGCATGGCCGAGGGGGTCGATTTCCTGCGAAAGAAAACCATGGAGGCACAAAATGGCTGAACTATCCGATCTCGATTTGCTGAATGCATTGGGTATCGACACTCAGCCCAAGAAGCAGCTTACCCGTTCTCCCCGTGAAGAGCGCATTATTGCGGGGTTTGAGGAAATCCAGCGATTTGTTGAAGAGCATGGACATGTCCCACAGCAGGGTGAGGATAAGGATATTTTCGAGCGGCTCTATGCGGTACGTCTCGATCAGATTCGTCAACGGAAGGAATGTCGTCATTTGGTGCAGGAGATGGATTATCAGGCGTTGTTGACCGACTCACCTGAGCTTTCTGCAGAGGACACAAATATGCTGGATGATGAAGAGCTATTATCCCAGCTTGGTTTGTCCGACCCACAGGAAGGCGATATTACCCTTTTGCAGCATGTGAAGTCCCGCGCCGAGATTAAAGCTGCCGAAGAAGTGGCTAATCGCATTTCGTGCCCAGATTTCACGGTTTTCAAGCCACTGTTTGATCGGGTGCAACATGAGCTGGGTAGCGGAGAGCGTGAAACTCGGCCATTCAAGGATAGAGCCGATGTGAAACAGGGTGACTGGTTTATTCTTTCCGGGCAAAAAGTTTATGTGGCTGATGAGGGTGAGGAGTTTGTCGCTGATTATGGGCGCAAAGACTGTCGGCTGCGTGTTATCTACGATAATGGTACTGAAAGTGACATTCTGATGAGGTCGTTACAGCGTGCGTTGAATAAGGACGCAGCTGGTCGGCGAATAATTCCAGTCTCTCATGGGCCATTATTTGATGGGTTTGCTACAGAAGAAGATCATGCCAGTGGCACAATTTATGTTTTGCGCAGCCAGTCTGATCATCCTTTTATTCGGGAAAACCGGGAAATCATCCACAAGATTGGCATGACCAGCGGAAGTGTTGAACGGCGCATTGCCAATGCAAAACTCGAGTCAACCTTTCTACTGGCGGATGTCGAAGTGGTGGCTACTTACGAACTCTTCAATATCAGGCAATCAAAGTTTGAGCACTTAATTCATCGATTTTTCGAAGATGCTAAATTGGATCTGCAAATTAAAGATCGATTCGGTCATCTAATTGTGCCTAAAGAGTGGTTTCTGGTTCCCCTGTTTGTTATTGATGAGTTAATCAAAAAGATAGAAAAAGGAACTATTAATCAGTACAGGTATGACAAGAAATCGGCAACATTGGTTGCAAGAGCTTAACAAGGCAGCATAAGACAGAACCACGATGCAAACAAAACCGGAACGAAAAACCTATACTATCTCCGAGCTGGCGAAAGAGTACGGGATCACCCCGCGCGCCATTCGCCTGTATGAAGAGCGCGGCTTGTTGGCACCGACGCGGGACGGGAACCGGCGGGTTTATTCCGAGCGCGACCGGGTGCGTTTACGCCTGACTTTACGTGCCAAACGCCTGGGGATGAGTCTGCAGGAAGCAAAAGAACTGATCGAAATGTACGATTCCAGCCCGGACAAAAAGGTGCAGATTCAGCGCCTGCTGGCCAAGCTGGACGAGCGGCGGGAGATACTGAAACGTCAGCGCGAGGACATCGAACACGCACTGGCCGAGATTGAAGATGTGTACCAGCGGGCGCAAGCCTCGTTACGGGAATTGGGGGAGGGTTTGGCTTGAATGCAAGCCACCCCCAAGCCGCTACTTAATCGTCGACCCCGACCATAACATTGGAGGCCTTGACGACCACATAGGCTTCTTTGCCCACGACCAGCCCTAATGATTCGGCGGAACGTTTGGTGATAATGGAGGCAATCTCAATGCCGGGTGCAATTTCCAGCGTGAGTTCAACGTTAACAGCACCGATTTCGATGGTTTTGATGGTTCCCTTGATGACGTTGCGGGCACTTAGTTTCATGAACAGACCTCGTTGGTTGATGAATATTTATATGGAATTGATAATCCGGGCGCTGATTGTACTGCCAAGAGCCTGCAGTTAGCTAATTTACTGAATGGGGCTGTGTTGGGACATGGGGTCAAAGAGGATAGAGTATGAGTAAGATGTTGTTATCTGGTGCCAGGATTCGCGAGGCGGAAAGCCTGTTGGAGGGGCGATGAAACTCACCTTCATTTCTGACACACATTCTCTGCACGACCGGCTGCCACCGTTGGGTTGCGGCGATGTGCTCATCCATTGCGGCGATTTCACCGGGCGCGGTGATCTGAGCGATACGCAGGCGTTCGCCAGTTTCATGGCGGCACAGGCTTTTACCCACAAAATCGTGGTTGCCGGGAACCACGACGAATGTTTTGAAGACCAGCGCCGTCAAGAGGCTGAACGCTGTTTGCACGGTCATGGCCTCATCTACCTGAACGATTCCGGGATAAACATTGACGGCATCAGGTTCTGGGGTTCGCCTATTCAGCCTGAATTTTTCAACTGGGCATTCCAGCGTAAGCGGGGCGCAGACATTCGTCCCCACTGGGAGATGATCCCCACCGCTACCGATGTATTGATTACGCATGGCCCGCCGTTTGGCATTCTGGATTTATGCGAGCACGGTGGCCGTGCCGGATGTGAAGATTTGCTGGAGCGGGTACAAATCATCCGCCCCCAAATCCATGCCTGCGGCCATATCCACGAAGGCTATGGCATGCTGGAAGTTGGCGGGACTATTTTCATCAATGCCTGTAATCTGGATGAACGCTACCGGGTGCGGAATCCGCCGGTTACCGTTGATATTTCACTGCAAAAAGCCAGGCAGGATAGCGCTATACTATGAGCATGAACTTCAATACCACCAATGCTACTTTTCGCCAGTTATTAGGCAACGGGCTAACCTACCGTGTGCCACCCTTCCAGCGTGATTATTCGTGGACGGAAGATGAATGGGACGACTTATGGCAGGATATTGTCGATCTGTTTGCTGAAGATGGCGAACCAGCGCATTACATGGGTTATCTGGTGCTGCAATCGTCGGATAACAAGCGTTTTGACATTATTGATGGCCAACAGCGTATTACCACCCTCAGCATTATGATTCTTGCCGGACTCGGTTTCCTGAATGACTTGGTGGCTTCAAATAAAGACGCCAGCAATAACCAACTCCGCAAAGCGCAGTTGCAAAACAGCTATATCGGCTATGTCGATCCGGTAACGTTGGTGCCACGTTCCAAACTGGAACTTAACCGCCATAACAACAGTTTTTATCAGACCTATCTGGTTCCGCTGGATCGGTTGCCACAGCGGGGATTAAAAGCGTCTGAGCATCAATTGCGCAAAGCTTTTGGCTGGTTCAAGGAGAAAATCAAATCACGCATGGGCAATGATGCCGCCAGTGGCCAAGCGCTGGCGGCATTTATCGATACTCTTGTAGACAAGCTGTTTTTCACCGTGATTACCGTAACGGATGAACTGAATGCATTCAAGGTGTTTGAAACGCTGAACGCACGGGGTGTGCGCCTTTCCGCTACGGACTTATTGAAAAACTACCTGTTCTCGATTGTTGGCGCGGCGGATACCCACGAACATGAGCTGAAAATATTGGAAGAGCGTTGGGAAAACATAGTCGGCCTGTTGGGCAGTGAGAGCTTTTCGGAGTTTCTGCGTGTTTTCTGGAATAGCCGCCACCGTCTGGTTCGCAAGTCCGATCTGTTCAAAACGATCCGTAAAAACATCCATACACGGGAAGCGGCTTTTGAATTGCTAAGGGCGCTGGATCACAATGCTGAAACCTATATGGCATTACGTGACCCGCAGGATGCTATCTGGAATGACGATGAACAAACAGCGCTGGAACAGTTGCTGATGTTCAATGTCCGCCAGCCACTCCCCCTGTTGATGGCTTGCCGTCAGCAGTTTTTTGATACTGACCGACCGACATTCACCCGTGTTCTGCGTTCTATTGCGGTGTTGGCCTTCCGTTATAATGTGATCTGCAACCTGCAAACCAACGAGCAGGAGCGCCTCTACAATGACATTGCCCGCAAAGTCACCGGCGGAGAATACGCAACATCCGTGCAGATTCTGGCGGCATTACGCGCCATTTACCCGGACGACCGTCACTTCAAAGGCAGTTTCTCGGAAAAAGAACTACGTACGACTAACCGCCGCAACAAAAAAGTGGTGCGCTATATCCTGTTTGAAATCGAGCGGCAGCAGTCTGGTCAGGCTTTTGATTTTGAAAGCGCCACCTATAATCTGGAGCATATCTTGCCAGAACATCCAGGTGGTGAATGGTCACATATCGATGAATCCAAACAGGAGCGCCTGATCTATCGGCTAGGCAATATGACACCGCTGAAAACCGGTTCCAATCGTGATCTTGGCAATGCCGGTTATGCCTTAAAACGCCCAGTGTTTGCACAAAGCAGTTTCCAGATTACCCGTGCGGTTGCAGAACGTTATGATGAATGGGATGAAAACAAAATTGAAGCACGGCAAAAGCGCTTGGCTGACATAGCTGCCGGTATCTGGCGGATTGATTTTGGAGGTTGAATAAGACAGGCATATTCTGGGGACTGCAAACAAATTGACGTTAACGTAAACGTAACCTATGATTTATCCTCTATCCCAGAGGAAAACCCACCATGCACGACCCGGTTATTATTGCCAGTATCGCCCGCACCCCGATGGGTGGTTTTCAGGGCGATTTTGCCACGGTGACTGCCGCTGAATTGGGTGCTGCCGCGATTAAAGCAGCGGTTGAGCGTGCGGGTATTGCGGCGGCGGAGGTGCAGGAGGTGATCATGGGTTGTGTGCTGTCCGCCGGACAAGGGCAGGCTCCCGCCCGGCAGGCGAGTCTGGGCGCGGGTTTGCCCTTGAGTACCGGTTGCACCACCATCAACAAGATGTGTGGTTCCGGCATGAAAGCGGCCATGCTCGCCCATGATTTATTGCTGGCAAATACCAACCGGGTCATGGTCGCGGGTGGCATGGAAAGCATGTCGAATGCCCCTTATCTGCTGACCAAGGCACGCAGCGGTTTGCGGATGGGGCACGGCCAGGTGCTGGATCACCTGTTTCTCGATGGTCTGGAAGATGCCTACGACAAAGGCCGCCTGATGGGAATGTTCGCTGAAGATTGTGCGCAGCGTTTCGGCTTCAGTCGTGAGTCACAGGATGCATTCGCCATTACTTCGCTGCAGCGTGCCCAGCAGGCGATTGAGCGTGGTGCGTTCAAGGCTGAAATCACGCCCTTTACGGTAGTGGGGCGTCAAGGTGAAGCGTTGGTGGACACCGACGAGCAGCCGCACAAGGCGAGTCTGGAAAAGATCCCGATGTTATGTCCGGCCTTCCGCAAAGACGGTAGCGTGACGGCGGCCAATTCCAGTTCTATTTCTGACGGTGCGGCGGCGCTGGTGCTGATGCACCAAAGCGAAGCCGATAAGCGCGGTATTAAGCCGCTGGCGGTGATTCGCGGCCACAGTACCTTTGCACAAGCACCGGGCTGGTTTACGACTGCGCCGGTATACGCCATGCAGCAATTGCTGGACAAATTGGCGTGGCGGGCGGAAGACGTGGATTTGTATGAAATTAATGAAGCCTTTGCGGTGGTGACGATGGCGGCCATGCAGGAACTCAAACTGCCACATGAAAAGGTAAATGTGCACGGCGGCGCGTGTGCGCTCGGGCATCCGATAGGTGCTTCGGGGGCGCGGATTCTGGTGACGCTTATTTCAGCCCTGCAACAGCGCGGTTTGCAGCGTGGCATGGCGTCTTTGTGTATCGGTGGCGGGGAGGCGACGGCGGTGGCAGTCGAGTTGCGGGCATGATCAATCTAACCAAGGTATGTTCGGCAGTTATCCAGACGCTGGGCGGCTATGGTTATTGCCCTCTGCGCAGCGGGCGCACCCGCAAGCGCGCTTGTTGGGCATGCGCCGGGTTGAGCAGGAAGCGCACCAGAATCGTATAGATATCCAGGTCAAAACTGACTGGCTCACGCTCACTGACTATGGGTTCGTCCGGTGCGCTGGGGTGCTGTTCTTTGCTAGCGACCATCATGCCGTTATTTGCGGCAAAATCGAAACCCATGTCATATAACTCGTCCGGGCTGCGTACCCGGCGGACATAACGCCATTCGTGTACCAGATGCCAGACTTTGTCTGCACTGTTGGCGACGCCTTCTTCGATCAGAATGGCGTCTGGCCAGGGCCAGGCTTTGACGCGGTAATCTTTTAGCGCAATGTGTACACGTTCATTATAGCCGCTGGCGGTTTCCTGTTGGCAGCAGGCACCCAGACAGCGTTTTAGTTGAAAACCAAAGCAGGCAGTGCGTTTGGCAGCGGCTTCGCTGCTTTGCAGGCCACACAGTTTGTGACAGAGAAAAAAATGTTCCGCCAGTTTTTCCAGACGGGCTTCTGCCATGCGTCGACTGCGAAACAGGCCAAACTGTTCAGAGAGGTTGGCATCGTCATGCGTGTTTTCTACTGGGCGGATACGAATGCACAAATAGCCGAGTGCGTCCGCTTCCATCTGGAACTGATACAGTTTGACGATGCGCTTCAGGCGGCGGTTGTAGTGCGGGTTGAGTAACTTGATTTGCTGGCTTTCACGCAGTTGTGCGCCGAAATCAGACGGCGTGCTTTCAAAGTCAATATGGGCAATCTGTGTACTCATTTCCAGGTCTTTCGGGTTTTTGTAATCCTGGGTGAAATGGCTGAGGACGCGCTCACGAATGTTGACCGATTTACCGATATACAAGAGCTGGTCGTTGGCGGCATAGAAATAATACACACCGGGTGATTTGGGCAGTTTGTCGATTTCGCTGGCCGCCAACAACACGGGTAGCGCCGGGCGTTTCAACAGGCTGGCACAGGTGCTGGCGATGCTGTCAGCAGGGAACAGGCTGCTGGTTTTGAGGAGGAACTGCCACACCAGTTGCGCATCGGCCAAAGCGCGGTGGCGGTTTTCAGTTTGGAGCTGGAAACGCTGCATAATCTCGTTAAGGCTATGGCGTTTGTAGGCAGGGAAGAGCTGGCGGCTGACTTTGACCGAACAGAGTGGTTTGCTGCTGTACGTGATGCCGACCCGGCTGAATTCGTTTTTCAGGAAGCCATAATCGAAACGGGCATTGTGCGCCACCAAGACACGACCGCTTAGTTTTTGCAGGAGTTCGTCGGCAATATCCGCAAATTTGGGTGCGCTTTTAAGTAGTGCCGGGGTAATACCCGTTAGCTGTTGGATGGCGGGTGGGATGTGCTGACCGGGTTTGAGCAGGGTTTGCCACTGTTCAATGAGCTGGCCATCTTCAATAATCAGCAGGGCAATTTCGGTCATGCGGTGATAAGTGGCCTTGCCGCCGGTGGTTTCACAGTCAAAAATCACCATTTTTTCCGGGAAGCCAGCGGAGAGCCGTTCGGTACTTGTCTCCAGCCAATCCAGTGGTGTGGCTGAATGAGTGGTTGAGTGAATGTCTGAGTGGGGGGCATCAGGGGATTCGTTCATGGATACTTGTCGGGCGTCCTGTTGGCAGGTCGGTAGTATAGCTGAAATCGAATCATCTGGGCACCGCACGTTCTGGGGTGATAGAGTGCGTCGATCCGTCCTGTGCATTTGGGCAAGACCATTCAGGTCAGGAATAACCGTCATAACAGGCATATCATAAGGAGCTAGCATGTTAATCGACAAGCGTCAGTTTTATATCAATGGCCAATGGGTAGCCCCGGCCAAAGCGCGTGATTTTGAGGTGATTGATCCTTCTACTGAAGAGGCGTATGCGATGATTTCGCTGGGTGATCAGGCTGACACCGACGCAGCGGTTGCCGCCGCCCAAGCGGCTTTCGATGGCTGGAGCCAGACCTCCAAAGCGGAGCGTTTGGCGCTGATTGAGAAGCTGGCCGCTATTTACGATGCGCGTGCCGCTGAAATGGGCGCTGTGATTTCACAGGAAATGGGTGCGCCGATTTCGATGGCGATCAGCTCCCAGTGTGGTGCGGGGAGCTGGCATATCCGCAATTTCATCCAGGCGTTCAAGGATTTCGAGTTTGACCGGCCTCTGGGTGAGCATGCACCCAATGACCGGATTCTGTATGAGCCGATTGGCGTGTGCGGGCTGATTACGCCTTGGAACTGGCCGATGAACCAGGTCACGCTGAAGGTCATTCCGGCGCTGGCAGTAGGCTGCACCGTTGTCCTGAAGCCTTCGGAAATTGCGCCCCTGTCTTCCTTACTGTTTGCCGAGATGATTCATGATGCGGGTTTCCCGGCGGGCGTGTTTAATCTGGTGAACGGGGACGGTCTGGGCGTAGGTACGCAGCTGTCTGGCCACCCGGATGTCGACATGATTTCCTTTACCGGCTCCACTCGTGCCGGTGCTGCGATCAGCAAGAATGCTGCCGATACCGTTAAGCGCGTCAGTCTGGAGCTGGGTGGCAAGGGCGCGAACATTATCTTCGCCGATGCAGACGACAAGGCGATCAAGCGGGGTGTGCAACACTGCATGCAGAACACCGGGCAGTCCTGTAATGCACCGACCCGCATGTTGGTCGAGCGTTCCATTTATGACCAGGCGGTGACTGCCGCTGCGGAAGCTGCCCAAGCTGCTACGGTTGATGTGGCCTCCAAAGAAGGACGGCATATTGGCCCCGTGGTGTCTGAGCTGCAATACAACAAAATTCAAGGCCTGATCAGCGAAGGCATCAAGGAAGCGCGGCTGGTTGCGGGTGGTTTGGGGCGGCCAGCCGGTTTGGAACGCGGTTATTTTGTGCGCCCGACCGTGTTTGCGGATGTTAATAACCAGATGACGATTGCCCGTGAAGAAGTGTTTGGGCCGGTACTGGCCATTATTCCGTTTGATACCGAAGAAGAAGCGATCCGGATTGCCAATGATACGGTCTATGGCCTGAGCAATTATGTGCAAACCCAAGACCTGGTTAAAGCCAATCGGGTAGCGCGGCGCTTGCGTTCCGGTATGGTTGAAATGAACGGTCAAAGCCTTGCTGCCGGTTCACCGTTTGGTGGTTACAAGCAATCAGGCAACGGGCGTGAAGGTGGCGTTTGGGGCTTGGAAGACTTTCTGGAAGTGAAGGCCATCAGTGGCTGGACACCCGAGTAAGGGTGAAGTAAGGGCGGATGGCAGTTTACCCCCCTGAATGGGTAGACTGTCCCCCTCTTTAGGGTAGAAGAAGATTGACCTGCGCTGCGTTACACTGGAACGATGGCCAGACTCTTCATCTCCGCAGCGCACAAGTCTTCAGGTAAAACAACCTTGTCTATCGGGTTGTGTGCGGCGTTGCGGGCACAGGGTTTACAGGTGCAGCCTTTCAAAAAAGGGCCGGATTATATTGACCCCTTGTGGTTAAGCGCCGCTGCTGGCCGCGCCTGCCATAACCTCGATTTCAATACGCTGTCACCTGCCGAAATCATGCAGATCATGGCGCGTTATGCCGATACTGCGGACATCAGTCTGATTGAAGCCAACAAGGGTTTGTATGATGGTCTGGCGCTGGACGGTGCGGACAGTAATGCAGCGCTCGCCAAATTAACCGGGTCGCCGGTGATTCTGGTCATCGATGCGCGGGGCATGACACGCGGTATCGCACCGTTGCTGACGGGTTACCAGATGTTTGACCGGGATGTGAACATTGCCGGGGTCATCCTGAACCGTGTGGGCGGAGCACGTCATGCGAGTAAATTGCGTGAATCAGTCAGTTATTACACCGATTTGCCCGTGCTGGGGGCGGTGCAAGATAACCCCGAAATGGCCATCGAAGAGCGTCATTTGGGCTTGATGCCGAGTAATGAAAGCACGGATGCCTATCAGCAGATTGAGCGGATTCGGGCGTTGGTAGCGGAGCAGGTTGATTTGCCGCAACTGTTGGCGCTTGCACGTAGCGCATCGCCACTGCACCCTTTGCACCCACTGTCAGCCCGCCAGCAGGCAGATATTCCTGCCCCGCCCAGTGATGTGCGTATCGGTATTTGCCGTGATGCGGCCTTTGCCTTTTATTATCCGGGTGATCTGGAAGCGCTGCAGCAAGCCGGTGCCGAGCTGGTGATGATTGATACCCTGCGTGATACCCGGCTGCCGGAGATGGATGGGTTATTTATCGGCGGTGGTTTTCCTGAAACCTGTATGCAGCAGTTGTCCGCGAATGTGGCGCTGCGTACTGCCATTCGCACCGCGATTGAGAACGGCCTGCCCACCTATGCCGAGTGTGGTGGCCTGATGTATTTGTCGCGCAGTCTGGTTTGGCAGGGCGAACGGGCGGAAATGGTGGGTGTCATTCCTGGCGATGCGGTGATGCATGTCAAGCCACAGGGGCGTGGTTATGTCAAACTGCAGGAAACGACAGCCATGCCCTGGCCGGGTGGAGCGGGTGGGACAGGAGTGACGGGTGAGCAGATTATTAACGCCCATGAGTTTCATTATTCGCGGCTTGAAAATTTGACCACGGAAGGACAGTTCGCCTACTGTATGAAAAGAGGTACGGGGATTGATGGCCAGCACGATGGCTGGTTATATAAAAACCTGTTGGCCTCTTATACGCATCTGCGCCATGCCGGGCAGTCGCCTTGGGCGCAGCGTTTCACGGAATTTGTCAGGATGAAGAAAAGGGAATCCCTAGCATGAGTATGATCACCATTACGCCTGCTGCTGCAGTACAAATCAGCAAGTCGGCAGAACAGAACGCGATTAGCGGCTTGCCACTGCGGATTGTTGTCGAGCAAAAAGATGACGGGCGTTTCCATTATCTGATGGGCTTTGATGATCAGAGTCACCCCGGTGATCTGGTATTGGAGTCAGCCGGGATTGTACTGGTGACAACCCATGATTCCAAGCCGCTGATTAATGGTTTGACCCTCGATTTTGTCGATCTGGATGGGGCACTCGAATTTGTCTTTATGAACCCTAATGACCCTAACTACAAGCCACCCCAAGAGTAGCAGGCATGAGCAATGATGCCGCCGATCCCCTGCAAACCACCAGTACCCGTCCGGTAGGCTCCAGAGCGCAGGCCGGGCGTGCTTCACGCCGTGGGCAGACCGGGCCGGTGATTACGTTTCCGCGCCAGCTTTGGCTCAGTCTGTGCTGTATGTTTGCCTTGTTTGTCGGGATCGGGGCGGTCTATTTCTGGGGGGTGCGTTCGGGTCAGGATTCGCCCTGGTTGCCGCCGTTGATGACTATTTTATGGTTACTGGCGGGTGGCGGCGTGCTGACTTTGCTCTACTGGATGTGGAGTGAATTCGTGCTGTTCGGTAACCAGTTGTCCGAATGGGCGAACCTGTTGCGGCAGGGCGATTTGAGTGCACGCATGCAGACTTCGCGGCGGGGCTGTCCTTCCATCCTGATCCGGGAACAGATCAATGCGATCACGGATGATTATCAGGCAGTGGCACGCATGCAGCAGCAGCGTCTGGATCGGCAAGAGGCGTTCATTGCACAAAAAAATCACCATTTGAGTGTGTTGTATGAGGTGGCCAGTTGTATCAACCGCTCCGATACACTGGAGGAGCTGTTTGAGCGCTTTTTAGGGAAATTACAGGATTTGTTCAAGGCGGAAGCGATGGCTATCCGGCTGCTGGATGGCAATGGCCACCTGAAAACAGTGGCCAGCGTCGGGCTTGGTGATGAACCACCTGTGGGCAAGACTGAGGTGCTGGCGATTCCGCTGCAATACCGCGAGAAAACACTGGGTAGGTATGAGCTGTTTGTCTCACCGGAGCAGTTTGCACACTTGGAGTATGAACATGAGCTGTTGACCAGTATCGGCCAGCATTTGGGGATGGCGATTGAAAAGGCCGGGGTGGATGAGGAAGCGCGCCTGCTGTCCATCATGGAAGAACGCACGCGGATGGCGCACGAGTTACATGATTCGCTGGCACAAACATTGGCCAGCCTGCGCTTCAAGGTGCGGCTGTTCGATGACTCTTTGCACCGCGCTGATCAAGCAGTGATTTGGCAGGAACTGGAAGGGCTGGAGAATACCATTGATGAGGCTTACGCCGAGTTACGCAGCCTGATCACCCATTTTCGGGCACCATTCGATGGCAAGGGTGTCGTCCGCAATATTGAGCGGATCACGGAGCGTTTTCGGCAGGAAACCGGGCTGGATGTATTTTTCTATCATAACTGGAGCCTGGCAGAACTGGATGACAGCATTGAGCTGGAGGTGATTCGCATTGTGCAAGAGGCACTGGCGAATGTGCGTAAACACAGTCAGGCGAAAACGGTGCGCATTCTCATGTACAGTTCGGAAGAAGGCCGCTGCAGTATTCTGGTCGAGGATGATGGCATCGGTTTGCCTGCCGATCTGCCATCACCGGATGAGATGACCGGGGAACACATCGGCATTCACGTCATGCAAGAGCGTGCCGAAAAAATTGGCGGTGAAGTGCAGTTTGAAAGTGACCCCGATGAGGGCGGTACGCTGATGCAACTGAGCTTTGATGCGCCGCCCACTCGCAAGCTATCTGACCTGGTCGGACGACAGGCTCAGAAAGGCTTGAGCGTTTGACCACGACTTAAGGATCATAAGGATCAAGAACATGAATGAAAAAGTATTGCTGATTGATGATCACACCCTGTTTCGCGCCGGGCTGCAGGATTTGCTGGTGCGCCGTGGGATTAACGTCGTGGCGGCGGTGGGGAGTGGTGATGAAGGCATTCGCAGTGCCAACGAGTTAAGCCCGGATATCGTGCTGCTGGATATGCGTATGCCCCAAATGGACGGGCTGATGGTGTTGCGCCAGTTGCGCAAGAATCATAATGGCCTGAAGGTGGTGATGCTCACGACCAGTACCAATGAGAATGATCTGGTCGAGGCACTGCGCAGCGGCGCACGCGGTTACCTGCTGAAAGACATTGAGCCGGACGAGCTGGTGGTGGCTTTGCGCGAGATTCTGGCCGGGAAAACGGTGGTGGCTCCTGAACTGGCTACAGTGCTGGCACGTTTTGTGCGGGGTGAGGACGGTGATCTGGGTGAGGACAAGGCGGCTAATCCGTTCTCTGAACTGACACCGCGTGAATATGAGATTCTGACCTTGCTGGCGGAGGGGCAGAGTAACAAGGTGATTGCGCGTAATCTGGGTATTTCTGACGGCACGGTCAAGCTGCATGTCAAGGCTATCTTGCGCAAACTGAATGTCAGTTCAAGGATTACGGCGGCGGTGATGGCGGTTGAACATGGTGTGCGCGCCATTGCTGCCGAGCGTTTGTCAGGTTAGCCGGTTGCATCAAGTCATGTCTGAACAAACTTATCAGCAGCTGGTAGCGGCTGCCTTGCCAAAGATCCGTGAAATTTTCCCTTGGGATCTGCAGGAGTTACAGCAACAGTATCCGGAATTATTAGTGGTGGATATTCGCGAAGCAGATGAGGTCGCAACGGGGAGTATCGCTGGGGCGTTACATGTACCGCGCGGCATTCTGGAGGCTGCCTGTGATTGGGGTTATGCTGAAACCGTACCTGCACTGGTACGGGCACGGCATAAACCGGTGGTGCTGGCCTGCCGGTCAGGTAACCGCAGTGCGCTGGCGGCGCTGGTCTTGCAGCAAATGGGTTATACCGATGTTTACTCGCTGAAAACGGGAATACGTGGCTGGAATGACTATGAATTACCCTTGCTGGATCAACAGGGTGTTACGGTCGATGTGGACGAGGTGGAAGTAGCTTTAAGCCCACCCGTGTCAGAGGAGCAGCTGCGTGCTTGAATCCATGCAGTTGAATCAAAAGGGCTGAAGACAGAACCTGTTCCAGCCCCTGTGAAGCTATTAAATATCCCGCAATAGCGCGTTAATCCCGACCTTGCTCCGGGTTTTTTCGTCGACACGTTTAACGATCACGGCGCAATACAGGCTGTATTTGCCATCGCTGGATGGCAGGTTGCCTGCGACGACGACTGAGCCTGCCGGTACGCGGCCATACAGCACGGTGTCATTCTCACGGTCATAAATCTTGGTGCTTTGGCCAATATAGACGCCCATGGAAATCACCGCGCCTTCTTCGACAATCACACCTTCGACCACTTCAGAACGTGCACCAATAAAGCAGTTATCTTCGATAATGGTCGGTGCGGCTTGCAACGGTTCGAGTACGCCACCGATGCCGACCCCGCCGGAGAGGTGTACGTTCTTGCCAATCTGCGCACAAGAGCCCACAGTCGCCCAGGTGTCAACCATGCT
Source organism: uncultured Thiothrix sp. (assembly GCA_964293125.1). GTDB lineage: Bacteria > Pseudomonadota > Gammaproteobacteria > Thiotrichales > Thiotrichaceae > Thiolinea. The sequence continues at coordinate 118,964 of CAXYXY010000008.1, forward strand.
GCCACTGTCGACATATGCGCCAATATTCACATACGAGGGCATCAACACGGTGCTGGGGGCGATATAAGCGCCTTTGCGGGCAAACGCGGGCGGAACCACGCGCACGCCACCTGCCGCGAACTGCTCGCGGGTCATATCGCCAAATTTGGAAGGGACTTTGTCATAGTATTGGGTGGAGCCGGACTGCATGACGGTATTGTCGTTGATGCGGAAAGAGAGCAGAACGGCTTTCTTCAGCCATTCATTGACCACCCAGTCACCGACACCCCGGCGTTCAGCCACCCGGACGCTGCCGTTGTCGAGCATGGCAATGACCGTGTTGATCGCATCGCAGGTTGCGGCGTCTACTGTAGTCGGGGTGATTTCGGCGCGGCGCTCAAAGGCCGCTTCGATGATGGCTTGAATATCAGACATGTGTTTCTCCAGATCAAACAGGGGTGAGGGTTTAAAGGGTTTCTATCAGTTTGCGCATACGCTGAGCCGCTTCCACGCATTCTTCCAGGGTGGCAACCAGTGCCACCCGAATCCGTTGCTGTCCGGGATTGCCATTGGCGCTAGCGCGTGACAGATAACTGCCCGGCACGACGCTGACATGTTGCTGTGTATAGAGTTTACGCACAAAGTCGGCGTCATCCAGTGGGGTGACCGGCCATAAATAAAAACCTGCGTCGGGTTTTTGTACGTCCATCACCGGTGTGAGTATCTCCAGTACGGCGCTGAATTTGGCGCGGTACTGGTCACGATTGGCACGCACATGCGCCTCATCCTGCCAGGCAGCAATACTCGCAAACTGGAAGGGCGGCGGCATCGCACAGCCATGATAGGTGCGATAAAGCAGGAACTGTTCGAGGATGGCCGCATCCCCAGCGATAAAGCCGGAACGCATCCCCGGCGCATTCGAACGCTTCGACAGGCTATGAAATACCACACAGCGCTGGTAAGCGGTATTCCCCATTTGGGCAGCCGCCTGGAGCAGACCCGGTGGTGGTTGATTTTCGTCGAAATACAGTTCTGAATAGCATTCGTCAGAAGCAATCACAAAGTCATACTGTTCGGCCAGTTTGATCAGTGTTTGCAGCTGTGCCACCGACATGACTGCACCCGTCGGGTTGCCGGGTGTGCAAATATACAGTAGCTGGCAGCGCTTCCACTCAGCGGCGGTGACGGCCTCAAAGTCAGGAATAAAATGATTTTCCGGGGTGCAATCCAGAAAAACCGGCTCAGCACCTGCCAACAAAGCCGCACCTTCATATATTTGATAAAACGGGTTGGGCATCAAAACAGAGGCGTTGCGCGTGCGGTCAATCACCGCCTGGGCAAAGGCGAACAGGGCTTCGCGGGTGCCATTGACCGGGATGACATGGCGCTCAGGGTCGATAGAATCTGCGGGTAGCTGGAAACGCTGGCGCAGCCATGCACTGATCGCGATGCGCAGGCCGCTGTCACCTTTGGTCAGGGGATAGTTCGCCAAGCCTTCCAGGTGTTCCAGGACAGCCTGATGAATGAACGCAGGTGTCGGGTGTTTGGGTTCACCCATCGCCAGCGAAACCGGCGTCAGGTGGGCGGGTGGCTGGGTACCAGCCAGTAGTTCCTTGATTTTCTGGAAAGGATAGGGCTGCAGGCGTTGTAAGTCGCTATTCATCAGGCTGGGCATCATGAAATTGATCAAAAGAGGGCTAGTATACCGAATGATGGCGTAAAAAAGAAAAGCCTCCGTAAAGGAGGCTTTTCAGTTTGATGCAGATGCAAGTTATTGAGCTTGTGACACCATAAAGTCAACAGATGCTTTTACTTCGTCATCCGACAGTGCAGGGTTGCCACCTTTTGGAGGCATAGCGCCTTTGCCATTGATTGAATGGGTGTAAAGTGCGTCGATACCGGTAGCAATGCGTGGCTCCCAAGCAGCTTTGTCGCCCAGTTTAGGCGCATTGGCAACACCACTGTCATGGCAAGCGAAGCAAATGCCACGGTAGATTTTCTCGCCATCAATACCTGCATTGACGGCAGGCTCAGCCGCTTTCTCAGCTTCTTGAGCGGCAGGCGTAGCTTCTTCAGTAGCCGGTGCAGCTTCCTGAGCAGCCGGTTCAGCAGCGGGTTCAGTAGTGGCTTCCGCCGGTGCAGCTTCCTGAGCAGCCGGTTCAGCAGCGGGTTCAGTAGTGGCTTCCGCCGGTGCAGCTTCCTGAGCAGCAGGCTCGGCAGCGGGTTCAGTAGTAGCATCAGCCGGTACAGCTTCCTGAGCAGCAGGTTCAGCCGCTGGTTCAGTAGTAGCATCAGCCGGTGCAGCTTCTTGCGCAGCCGGTTCAGTGGTAGCGTCAGCCGGTACAGCTTCTGTAACAGCAGCAGTTGCTTCCTGTGCCGCTTCGGTAGTGGCTTCAACGGCTTTTTCTGCGGTATCAGCTACAGCAGCAGTTGCTTCTTTCGCCGCTTCGGTAGTGGCATCCGCCGCTTTTTCAGCAGTATCAGCTACAGCAGCAGTCGCTTCCTGTGCCGCTTCGGTAGTGGCATCCGCCGCTTTTTCAGCAGTATCAGCTACAGCAGCAGTCGCTTCCTGTGCCGCTTCGGTAGTGGC
>CAXYXY010000009.1:0-116822 GCA_964293125.1 uncultured Thiothrix sp.
GCTTTGAATAATGGGTAGCTCCTTGAGGGAATATGATCCCATGGGACATGACACATTTCTAAACATCATGGTAGGTTATCTGCTGCTGCGGCTACCACTTCAGGAGACGACAAACAAATGGGTCTCTTGGCTTGCCCTCTTGGGCATGCTGATGCCAGTTGGGATACTTGCGGAACTATTGCTAGGTGCCCCACCCCTGTTCGTCCTCATTGGGGCGGCGAGCATGATTGCCTCTGTGACCTGGCTTGGTATCGCCATCGCAAAACTCAAAAGCACAGACAGCGCTTAGTCGGTCTTTTTAAAGTTTACTGCCAGCCTTATAAATGCCTTCTGAGTTTAGTACATTGTAAACGCTAAAAATCAGGGTTTTTATTTCAGTGAAAAGGAATTGCTATGAAATCATGTAAATTAAGCTGGCTGCTGGTCGCATTACTGTCGACAGTAGTCGCGGTGTTTTCTTACAAATTTACCGTAGGAGAAGTGAAGCCCTCGGATGATGGACGATTGGCGGTTCAACTGAGTAAAGACGAGCGCAATGACTTGTTGCTTGAAATGCGTAAATGGCTACAAAGTTCACAAGGTATATTGGCAGCAGCATCTTTACAAGACTTTGTCACGGTAGCCACAATCGCAAAATCATCCGGAATGGCTGCCGAAGCGGCTACGCCTGGCTCTTTGTTTAGAAAACTTCCCGTTGAGATGAAGGCACTGGGGTTCGATACGCGGAGAAAATTCGATGAGATAGCGACTGACGCAGAAAAATTAAAAGATAGCCAGCACATTGTTAAACAACTAAGCACCGCAATGAATAACTGTATTGCCTGCCATGCTGCTTATCGTTTTGTCGAGGCGGAAAAATAAAATCGGCGATGCAGGCATAACAAGATGCTAGTTCAAAATAAACTACACTGCCCTTTTTTTGTGCTGCACAGCTTGGAAATTAGGCATATTAATGAAAAGAACGTTGAATAGGTATTGATGCATATGAAGATCACACAAAGCGTATTGGCACTGGTTGCAATATTATTTGGCCTTTTAACCATCATTGCAGGCACTCGTGTTCTAATCGGTTCAGATCCGGGATATATCGTTTTCCAACCTCTTCTAATCTATAACACTGCAATGGGCATCGTATATATCTTAGCTGGTTTAATTGCCTGGCGTAATTTAAGGCAAGGCTTATATATGGCTGCAGCTATATTCATTCTTAATCTAATCGTTCTTGTAGCAATCTATTTTCTGTATACAGGTGGAAAATTAATTGCAGTTGACAGCCTTCGCGCTATGTCATTACGAACTATAGTATGGTTTGTCCTATTTGCCGGGTTGGATTGGTTAAGTCGTAGGAATAGAATCCATGATTCAAAGAAAAATATCTAACCAGTAGCTATTGTTGGAAAAAAATACGCTACACTTGTTATGTTGCAGCCGCAATAGCGTCTAACTGCTTTTTAAAGGATAGATTCGTGAACAAACAAGTATTCATCAACCTCCCGGTCGACGACCTCCCGAAGTCGATGGTCTTCTTCGAAGCACTCGGCTTTTCACACGATCCACAGTTTAGCGACGACAATGGCGCGTGCATCATCATCAGCGACACGATTTTTGTTATGTTGCTTTCGCACGCCCGGTTTCGTGACTTCACGCCTAAAGCCATCTGCGATACGAGCAAGGCTGCCGAGGTTTTGCTCACTCTCAGTTGCGAGAGCCGTGAAGAGGTAGATGGTCTTGTCGCCAAAGCGATTGCTGCAGGCGGCTCGACCGACGACAAGCCGGAGGATCATGGCTTCATGTATACGCACAGCTTTGTCGACCCGAATGGTCATGGGTGGGGACTCATTCACATGAGTGCCATGCCGAAACAGCATTGACCTGCGTGATTAAGCCGCATATACCCCTTCCTGACCTGCCAACGCTGCTGATCATTGATATGCAGGTCGGAATGACCTGGCCTCAGTCTGGCGTTCGAAACAACCCAGGAGCGGAAGCCGTAATCTTGGAACTCCTGACCGTATGGCGCGAACGAGGTGCACCCATTGTGCATGTGCGCCATATGTCGAGAACCCCCGGCTCCCCATTTTGGCCAGGCCAACCGGGCGTTGAGTTTCAAGCTGAACTCCAGCCACTTGAACGCGAGCATGTCGTTGAGAAGAACGTTCCAGACGCCTTTATTAATACTGGGCTTGAGCGTTGGCTGCATGCCCGTGGGCAGTCATCCATCGTAATCGTTGGCGTGAGTACCAACAATTCGGTTGAGGCCACTGCCCGTACTGCGGGCAATCTTGGGTTTCGAACCTATGTGGTGTCAGATGGAACCTTCGCATTCGAGAAGTCAGATCTTCGTGGCATTCACTGGTCAGCCGAAGATGTCCATGCCATGGCACTTGCGAATCTGCACGGTGAGTACGCCACTGTTCTCAGCTCCGAGGCGGTGCGTGATGAGCGATTTGGCGGATTTGAGTAGGGCGGGCAGGCCTGCGCGTAATTACGGATATGCCCTTATATTGTGGTAAAGGATCAAGATGCATATTAACTCCCCGTTTTTTTTCTGTGATTCTGCATCTCAACCCACAGACTCGATCATAAGTGGGAAAGGGCGATTAGACCGAAAGAATTAGCGATGAATGGCGATTTTTGGCAAACCGGCGGTCGCAGGATGCCGAAAGTCGGGCGACCCGACACTAGGCAGCTTCCAATTCCTCAACGTTCTGTAAAATTTACACCCAAGGCGATAATGTTTCTGCGGCGGTTATTGTGTAAAATCCCGAAGTAGTCGCGCAGCTGCTTTTGGATTTTGCAGGATGGTGTTGGCCGAATTCCACCACCGGGAAGGTGGTTGATAGCTATATATTGAATATAAACAGGACGATACGGTGATTCAGGAATCCGGGCAGAACCCGCAGGTGACTGCAAGAGACAGGAAAGATGCATGGTGGCTCCTCATATTGAAAGGAATCTGGTTTGTTATGGCAGTATTTGGTCGTGTATTTCGTGTTCTGCTGATCGTTGGTTTGGTGTTAGGCGTGCTGGGTGGCATTGTCTATGCCATGCAACTCGACGAGCAGGTGCGTGCGCAGTTTGAAGGCAAGCGGTGGGCTTTGCCTGCCCGGGTGTTTGCCCGCCCACTGGAAATTTATAAGGGGCAGCAGGTCTATGCTGATCATCTGGAGCAGGAGCTGAAGCTGCTGAATTATGCGCCGGTTAAAACACCGACTGAAACCGGACAGTTTCTACGCAAAGGCGACAGCTTTGAGATTGTGACCCGGGGTTTTCAGTTTGCCGAAGACATTGAACCGGCTCGCAGCATCAAGGTGGGTATCAGCAAAGGTAAAATCAGCGCATTGGCCTACGCGAATGGCAAGGATGAATTGCCGTTGATGCGGCTGGAGCCGGTACTGATTGGTAATTTTTATCCCAGCCACAATGAAGACCGGGTGCTGGTGCGTATTAAGGACGTATCGCCTTTGCTGCTGAGTGGCCTGTTGTCAGTGGAAGACAAAAAATTCTATGAGCATCAGGGCGTGAATCCGCTGGCGATTGGGCGGGCGATGGTGGCTAACCTGAAAGCTGGTTCGACGGTGCAAGGCGGCAGTACCATCACCCAGCAGTTGGTAAAGAATTTTTACCTGACCAATGAACGTAGCTGGGAACGTAAACTGAAAGAAGCCACGATGGCTTTTCTGCTGGAGTTGCGTTATTCCAAGCAGGAAATCCTGGAGGCATACCTTAACGAAATTTATCTGGGGCAGGATGGTGACCGTGCTATCCACGGGTTCGGCTTGGCAGCACAGTTCTATTTCAATCGTCCGGTGCGTGAACTGAAAGCCGATCAGCTGGCGCTGTTGATTGGCCTGGCCAAGGGTGCCGCTTATTATAACCCACGCCGTTTTCCGGAGCGTGCGCTGGAGCGGCGCAATCTGGTGTTAACGGTCATGCAGCATGAAAATGTACTCACTGCTGCCGAGGCGGATGAGGCACGGGCGCGTCCGCTGGGGGTGAGTGAGCACCGTCCATCCGGCGCCAGCCCGTTTCCGGGCTATCTGGACTTGGTCAGGCAGCAGCTGCAGCGTGATTACCGTGAAGAAGATCTGCGCAGTGCCGGTTTGCTGATCTTTACTGCCATGGATCCGATTGTGCAATTGATGGCGGAAAATATTCTGATCAAGCGGGTCGAGCAGTTGCGCAAAGCCAACCGGGTGCCGAAAGGCAAGCTCAGTGGTGCCATGTTGATCAGCACCGTCCAGGGGGGAGAAGTCAGCGCGCTGGTGGGTGGGCTGGATGTCCGTTATCCGGGTTACAACCGTGCCCTGACCGCCCAGCGCCAGATTGGCTCACTGGTCAAACCAGCTATTTACTTGGCTGGGCTGGAGTCGGGTGGCAAGTACTCGTCATTAGGTGCCAGAGTCAGTGATGGCCCGGTTACTGTGAAAATTGGCAAGAAAAAATACTGGCAGCCCGGTAACTACGACCACCGTAACATGGGCACCGTGACGGTTTTGCAGGCGCTGTCACTGTCACGCAATACGCCAGCGGTGCGTATTGGTATCGATGCCGGGCTGGATAAAGTGATCAAGATGCTCGGTGATCTGGGGATAGAGAAAGATATTCCGGCTTACCCTTCGATTCTGCTGGGTGCGCTGGAAATGACGCCGTTTGATGTGCAGCAGATGTATCAGACTATTGCAGCGGGCGGCTCGTATTCGCCGCTCAAATCCATTCGCAGCGTGATGAATGCCAATGGTAAAGTATTGACCCGCTACCCGTTAACGGTGCAACAGGTCGCCAAACCCGAATCGGTTGATCTGTTGACCTTCGCTATGAATCAGGTGACGACCAGTGGTACGGCCAAGTCATTGAGCCAGACATTGCCCCGTTGGAAACAGGTAGCAGGTAAAACCGGTACCACGAATGACAAGAAAGACAGCTGGTTTGCCGGGTTTTCCGGGCAGCATGTCATTACCGTCTGGGTAGGGCGCGATGATAGCAAGCCGACCAATATGACTGGCGGGACGGGAGCCTTGAAGGTGTGGGCGGACATGATGAAAGTATTGCCTTCTCGGGGTTTGAAAATCGGTAAATCATCGCGGCTGGTCTGGGTAGATGTCGATGCATCCAGTGGTTTACTGTTTAATCCTGCTTGCGGGAAAGCCATTAAAATGCCTTTTGTGCGCGGTAGCCAACCGAATAAACTCAGCTATTGTGTGCCGCCCGCTGCTCCTGCTGCTCCCGTTCCCGCCGCCGCTGCCCCAGCTGCTCAGTCAGCACCCGCTGCGAGACCGGCGGCCGGTAACTGGGTCGATAACCTGATGGAATAAGTTGAGATTTTATCCTATGAAAACAACAGTAAAACAAAATGTATTCTCTTATCCTTATTACCTGCTCCTGACGGGCTTGTTAGGTTTGTCCGGTTGTGCGCCGGTAAGCCCCTATCCGGCACCGCAACAGGCTTATACACCCCCTGCCGCCATGCCTTTGCAGCAGCGCCCGGCTCAGCGTCGTCCACCGGCACAAACTTATGTGCCGCCCGCGCTGAATCCCTTGCCTGAACAGCGGCAACCGGTAGTCGTGACCCGTCCCGCCCCGATAAGCGCTGCGCCCCGTCCCACAAGGATTGTCCCATCGCCACCGGCGCGTACTGTGACTAAAACGCCTAAACCGGATGTGGCCTATATCCCCGACCGGGTACAGAACAGGCCGTCATCTACTGCTAGCACGCCATCGTCTACGTTATCCTCTACGCCCTCATCTACAGTGACGGTCACAACCAAGCCATTCTGGGAAGAGGAGGGTAAGGTTGAAGTTGAAGTAGTCGATCTGAAGAAAAGTACCGCGCCCGCCAGTACCCGCAATAATGATAATGACAGCGACAATGCCGGAAATACATCAGGATCGGGGTTGGGATCAGACACGGCAGTCGCTGGTTCGATCAGTGGTGCGAGTAGCTCGCCTGCTGTTCTTGTGTTGATGAAACAGGCTAATAATGAACTGGTAGCGGGCAAGGCTGATCGGGCGGCAACGACTTTGGAGCGGGCGCTACGCATTGCTCCTAATGATGCCAATTTGTGGTTGCGGCTGGCTGAAGTGAATTATCAGCAGGGTAACAAAGGTCAGGCGGCCTCCATGGCGAAAAAAGCGATGGATTTGTCACCGAATGATGCGTCCTTGCGCCAGCGTAGCCAGCGCCTGCTCAACTGATGGCAAAGGAACAGACAGACGGTTTGCTGGATGAACACGGTGTTTTTGCCCGTAATATCGAAGGCTTTCAGGCGCGCCCACAACAGCAGGCGATGGCGGCAGCGGTGGCGGAATTGCTGGCGGGCAGTGGTGTGCTGGTGGTGGAGGCCGGGACGGGTGTCGGTAAAACTTATGCTTATCTGGCACCCACTTTAGCGTCGGGTGAGCGGGTGATTCTCTCCACGGGAAGTAAAACCCTGCAAGAGCAGCTGTTTTTCAAGGATCTGCCGGTTGTGCGTAAAGCACTGGGTTTATCGATCAAGAGCGCCTTGCTGAAAGGGCGCGCCAATTATCTGTGCCTGCAGCGGATGAAAATGACGCTGCTGGACGGGCGGCTGGCCGACCGGCGTGAGGTCGGCTGGTTGCGGCGGATAGAAGACTGGAGCCATCTGACCACGCACGGTGATATTGCTGAAATGACGGCGGTGCCGCGTGATGCGGGTATCTGGCCCAAGGTGACCTCAACCATCGACAATTGTCTGGGGGCGGAGTGTGACGATTATCAGGAGTGTTATGTCGTCAAGGCGCGGCGCAAAGCGCAGGAAGCTGATGTGGTCGTGGTCAATCATCATCTGTTTTTTGCCGACATGGCGCTGAAGGAAGAAGGTTTTGGTGAGTTATTACCGGCGGCGGATATTGTCGTGCTGGATGAAGCTCACCAGTTGCCGGATATTGCCTCCACTTTTTTTAGCGAAACAGTCAGCAGTCGCCAGCTGCAGGAGTGGGCACGGGATACCCGCGCCGAGAGCTTAAGTGGTGCAGCGGATATGCCACAGATTCGTGATCAGCTTGGGGTGCTGGAAAAAGCGGTGCTGGATTTGCGTCTGGCGATGGATAGCCCCGGCCAGCGTGCACCCTGGAGTCGTTTGCGCGACCAGCCCGGCATCAGGGTGCACACCCATACTTTGCTGGAGGCAATGCATGCTTTGACGGATGTTCTGGCACAAGTGGCCGAGCGCAGTAAAGGCCTGGCTTTATGCCACGAACGCTTACTGGAGCTGGAAGCTTGTTTGCAGCGCATGCAAAGCCCGCAAACGGATGTGGTGCAGTGGTATGAAACCTTTACCCGCAGCTTTACCCTGACTGCGACCCCATTGGATGTGTCTACGCCCTTGCGCCGTTGTATGGATGCGTTACCCTGCCGGTGGGTGCTGACATCGGCGACCTTGGCGGTGGGCGATTCGTTTGACCACTTTACGGCACGACTGGGGGTGAATGATGCGGTTAAACTGCAGTTAGACAGTCCGTTTGACTACTGGCATAACGCCCTGCTTTATCTGCCTGCGGATTTACCCGAACCGCAGCAGCCAGATTTTGTTGAGAAAATGGTCGAAGCCGCCATTCCGGTGATCAAGGCCTGTGGCGGGCGAACTTTTATGCTGTTTACCAGCTACCGTGCTTTGAATGAAGCGGCGGCTTTGTTAGTGGATGAATTTGAATACCCGTTGCTGATTCAGGGCGAGTCACCCCAGCGGGAGATGATTGAGCGTTTTCGTGAGCTGGGGAATGCGGTGTTACTCGGTACTGCCAGCTTTTGGGAGGGCGTGGATGTACGCGGTGAGGCGCTCAGTTGTGTGATTATTGACAAACTGCCGTTCGCAGCACCGAATGACCCGGTACTGGAGGCGCGGCTGGATACGCTGCGTCGGCAGGGCAGCAACCCGTTCGCCGAATACCAGTTGCCGCAGGCCGTGATTAGCTTGAAGCAGGGGGTAGGGCGGCTCATTCGTGATCAGGCTGATCGGGGGTTGCTGATGATTTGTGATGTGCGGTTGCGCAGTCGCAGCTATGGCCGGATTTTCCTGGACAGCCTGCCACGCATGCCCCGCACCCAGAAACTGGCGGTCGTAGAGCGCTTTTTCTCGCTGGAGCAGCCTTTGCAGACACCACCAGCACCGCTGCCGCTTGTACAGGATGTGCCGTCAGGTGAGCCGGAAAGCCCGGAAGACCCGAGGACAGCTAAGGGGAATGCATGAAACTGTTAGCACTTGATACGTCCAGTGATGCCTGTTCTGCCGCCGTGTTAACGGATGCGGGCTGTTATGCCGAATTTACCTTGGCCGCACGGGCGCATACCCGGCTTATTCTGCCGATGGTAGAGTCGGTTTTACAGCAGGCTGGCTGCCGTTTGGCCGATCTGGATGCGATTGCCTTCGGGCGTGGGCCGGGTGCGTTTACCGGTATCCGTATCGCTACCGGTGTGGTGCAGGGGCTTGCGCTAGCGGCGAACAAGCCGGTGCTGCCGGTTTCAACCCTGGCGGCACTTGCGCTGCAGGCGCATCTGCAACAAGGCGCTGAGCGTGTGCTGGTCGCGATTGATGCGCGCATGGGCGAGGTTTACTGGGGTGAATATTGTCTGCAGGACGGTTGCATGCAACTGCAAGGCGAAGAGCAGGTGCTCGCTCCCGAGGATGCACCTTGGCCAGTGGCGGCGGCTGCAACCTATCAGGCGATTGGGAGCGGCTGGGCGGCGTATGCCGATACCTTATTACCCCGCTTTGCAGCTTGTTTACAGGCTGAGCCGGTCGATAGCCTGCCTGCTGCCGAGTTTATTGCCCAACTGGCCAAAGCCGACTGGCTGGCGGGTAAAGCGCTGCCTGCCAGTGCTGCTCAGCCGGTTTATTTGCGCAATAAAATTGCACAGACTATCCGTGAACGAGCCATTTCGTCTGAATAAACAAGCATTTCCATTCGTTTTGTCCTATGCCTTGTAGAGGGATGTCAAGAACACCCCTGAAAAACCTTTGAACTTTCAAACCCGGATCAGTGACTTATACTATATTAGACCTTACTAATATCCGGGTCGTTAATGGAATTTACAATGAGAATTCATTTAAGAGCATGGATGGCTTTAGCGCTTTATATGGCAGCGGCGGTTGCCGTGGGCGCAGATATAACCCAGACAACCCAGATAACCCAAACAGGCACAGCAGATAATCAGCCCGCTATTACGGATACCTTCACTGGGCCACTGTCCCATCCGTGTGCACGGATGCCGGTCAGTCGGCTGGATCGACGCGCCAGCCCCTATGAGGACTCCATTCAGCAATACGCCGAGAAGTACGGGGTAGAGAGTGCCGTCATCAAGGCAGTGATTGCGATTGAATCCTGTTATAACGACAAGGCAGAGTCGCCGAAAGGTGCGCAAGGTCTGATGCAGTTGATTCCTGATACGGCTGAGCGGTTTGGGGTGAGTGATTCATTTGATACCCGTCAGAATATTCACGGGGGTACACGTTACTTAAGCTGGTTGTCCAAGCGCTATCAGGGCGATCTGGTCAAAGTGCTAGCCGCCTATAATGCCGGTGAAGGTCGGGTTGACCAGTATAATGGGGTGCCACCCTATAGTGAGACACAGCATTACGTGCGCAATGTGCTGGCTGTTTACAAAAAACTGCTGGGAGCAGTAACAAAGACGCCGCCGCTTGCGCCTGAAGCTGCAGCCGTTGCAGCGGTACTGGAGGTGCAGCCTGCTGTCGCCAGCAGTGTCAATAGCAATGTGAATAATGTGAATGGGTCTGGCTTTATTCGGGGTGGGTCACCCGTACCCGTCAAACCGGTTTTGCAGCAGGCGGTAGCCAGAGTTGCGCCACCGTCTGCACAGCCTGCTGCACCACAACGGGTTAAGGTGGTTTATCAGGCACCGGTGCGCCCGAGTAAGCCGGGACGGGGTGGTTTGCAGGTGAACAAGGCGCGTGCTCCTCATCTTTACAAGCAGCCAGGGCAAAAACTGCAGTAAAACCACGTGCAAACTATTGCACAGTGACGCTGATTTCGGTATATTTCGCATCCTTCAGCGACAGGCGTATAGCTCAGTTGGTTAGAGCACCACCTTGACATGGTGGGGGTCGTTGGTTCGAGTCCAATTACGCCTACCATATTCCAAAGAAAGCCTCCTGTCCGGAGGCTTTCTTGTTTTAGCTTACTGCGGTTGTGCCCATTGCTTACCACCGGTATGCTGCCTGCTTTAATTTTTACTAATGAACACTATGTGATCCTTGGTATGGATCACCACTGGAGAAAAATAATGCCTGCCATTACTTTACCCGACGGGAGCCAGCGCTCCTTTGCTCACCCTGTTTCCGTGTATGACGTAGCCGCTGATATTGGTGCTGGTCTTGCCAAAGCCACCTTGGGTGGCAAAGTGAATGGGCAGCTGGTGGACGCCAGCCATATCATGCATGAAGACAGTGAGTTGGCGATCGTTACCAGTAAAGACGCAGAAGGCTTGGATATTATCCGCCATTCATCGGCTCATTTGCTGGCGCAAGCAGTCAAACAACTGTTTCCAAAAGTACAGGTAACGATTGGGCCGACGATTGAAAATGGCTTTTATTATGATTTTGCCAGCCCTGAAACCTTTACTCCCGATGACCTGGACGCTATTGACCAGCGCATGCAGGAACTGGTCAAGCAGGATATTCCCGTTGTGCGCAGTGTCATGGGACGTGATGAGGCGGTCGCCTTCTTTCGTAACATGGGCGAGGAATACAAAGCGAAAATCATTGAAGATATTCCAGCGGATCAAGAACTGTCTTTGTACCAGCAAGGTGATTTCATTGATTTGTGCCGTGGGCCGCATGTACCCAGTACTGGCAAAATTCCGGCAGTGAAAGTCATGAAGGTGGCGGGTGCCTATTGGCGCGGCAATTCAAAAAACGAGATGCTGCAGCGTATTTATGGCACGGCCTGGGGTCACAAGAAAGAACTGAAAGAATACCTGCACATGCTGGAGGAAGCGGAAAAGCGTGACCACCGCAAGCTCGGGCGGCAGTATGACCTGTTTCATCTGCAGGAAGAAGCGCCAGGTCAGGTGTTCTGGCATGACAAGGGCTGGACAATTTATCAGGCGATTGAAAGTTACATGCGCAATGAACAGCGCAAGCGTGGCTATAAAGAAATCAAAACCCCGCAGCTGGTGGATTTCTCCCTGTGGGAACGCTCCGGGCATGCGGCCAAATACAGTGAAGACATGTTCTCACTGGTGGCGGATGAGCGTAAATTTGCCCTGAAACCGATGAATTGCCCTTGCCATGTGCAGGTATTCAATCAGGGTTTGAAGAGTTACCGCGATTTGCCTTTGCGTCTGTCTGAATTTGGCTCTTGTCACCGCAATGAATTATCCGGTGCCTTGCATGGTTTGATGCGTGTGCGCGGCTTTGTGCAGGATGATGGCCATATTTTCTGTACTGAAGGGCAAATTCAGTCTGAAGTGACTGAGTTCATCGACTTCTTGCATGATGTGTACGCTGATTTCGGTTTTAAAAATGTCATTTACAAGCTGTCAACACGCCCGGACAATCGGGTAGGCAGTGATGAAGTTTGGGATAAAGCTGAAAAAGCGCTGGCGGATGCCCTGGATGCGAAGGGTCTGGACTGGGCAGAACAGCCTGGCGAAGGTGCTTTCTATGGGCCAAAGATTGAGTTTACACTGAAAGACTCGCTGGGACGTGCCTGGCAGCTGGGTACAGTGCAGGTCGATTTCTCCATGCCGGAACGTCTGGGTGCGCAATATGTAGCAGAAGATAATTCCCGGCAAACACCGGTGATGCTGCATCGTGCTATTCTCGGGTCGTTTGAGCGTTTTATCGGTATACTGATTGAACATTTTGAAGGCAAGTTCCCGCTTTGGTTATCACCCGTACAAGCGGCGGTGCTGAATATTACCGATAATCAGGCCGATTTTATCAAAACTGTTGAAAAACAATTACGTGATAACGGTGTTCGTGCTGTTGCGGACTTGAGAAATGAGAAGATTGGCTTTAAAATCCGCGAACACACTATGCAAAGGGTTCCCTACCTGTTAGTAGTAGGTGATCGTGAAGTTGAGACACAATCGGTTGCTGTGCGCACGCGCTCAGGTCAGGACTTAGGGATTATGCCCTTGGCTGATCTTCAGCAAAAACTGCTTGCGGAGATTACCAGCCGCAGTTTGATGGATTTGGAGGAATAGACTTATCGCTCAGGAAAAAGAACATCGCATCAACGAAGACATCCGGATTCCCAAAATCCGCTTGATCGATGCGGATGGTGAGAACAAGGGAGTTGTCGCAACCTATGAAGCACAGGCCATGGCGACTGAAGCCGGTCTGGATCTGGTTGAGATTGTGCCAAATGGCAAGCCACCTGTTTGTCGTATCATGGATTACGGTAAATTCCGTTTCGATGAAAGCAAAAAGGCCAATATTGCCCGCAAGAAACAGAAGCAGGTGCAGGTCAAGGAAATTAAATTCCGGCCTGGTACTGACGAAGGCGATTACAAAATCAAACTTCGCAAGTTGACCGAGTTTCTGGAAGACGATGACAAGACCAAGATTACGGTACGTTTTCGTGGGCGTGAGATGGCTCACCGTGAACTGGGTATGGAATTGCTCAAGCGCATTGAAGCCGATTTGACTGAATTAGCGGTAGTTGAACAGTTCCCCAAGCTGGAAGGTCGCCAAATGGTTATGGTTATGGCACCGAAGAAAAAGATCTGAACCGGGTCAGCCTGAGGCTGATTCTGGTTCCGTCCCATCCTGTCAAGGCAAGGCACTCTTGCAGGATGTTTGTTTAATCCTGAAAAAAGGAGCATAAAGATGCCTAAGATGAAAACCAACCGTGGTGCCGCCAAGCGGTTCCGCAAGACGGCCGGTGGCTTCAAACGTAAGCAGTCCCATCTTCGTCATATTCTGACCAAGAAAAGCACCAAGCGCAAACGTCACCTTCGGGTTAGCGAAAACCTTGTTAACAAGGTGGACGTACCGATGGTTAAACGCATGTTGCCTTACGCTTAAAGAGAGGACTGAAAAATGGCAAGAGTTAAACGTGGTGTGACGGCGAGTGCCCGTCACAAGAAAATCCTGAAAAAGGCGAAAGGTTATTATGGCGCGCGTAGTCGTGTCTATCGTGTTGCTCATCAGGCCGTCATCAAGGCAGGCCAGTATCAGTATCGCGACCGTCGCCAAAGGAAACGCCAGTTCCGTGCACTCTGGATCGCTCGTATCAATGCGGCTGCCCGTATGTTTGATTTGTCTTACAGCCGTTTCATGAATGGCCTGAGCAAAGCAAATATCGCAGTTGACCGTAAAATTCTGGCTGATTTGGCAGTGCATGACATTGCAGCTTTTGGACAGTTAGCTGATAAAGCAAAGGCTGCCCTGACTGCATAAACGACTCTGCTGGTAAGTAGATCGTTGGTAACATTCAAAAAGCGGGGACAGGTTTTTGCCTTCCCCGCTTTTTGTTTTTTGTTGTTATAGTTTTATTTGTGTTTTATTTGTTTATAGTTTTTCATAATTTTGTGGCTTACTGAAAAAGGAAATCGTCGTGCAAAGTTTGCTGGAATTGATGGGAGATGCGCATGTGCAGATTTCCCAGGCTGCGAGTCTGGCGGGTCTGGATCAGATACGTGTGCAATATCTGGGCAAAACCGGATTGTTAACCGGACAGCTCAAGCAGCTCGGGCAATTACCCGCTGAAGAGCGCAAGGTCGCAGGGCAGGAAATTAACCAGGCCAAGCAGGCGCTGATCAGTGCCATTGAATTGCGCAAGGACAGTTTGCAGGCTGAAGCCCTGAACAGCCGCTTGCGTGATGAGGCAGTGGACGTAACCCTGCCCGGTCGGCGGATGGACAGTGGCGGGCTACATCCGGTGACACTGACGATTGAACGAATTTACGAAATTTTTGCGCAACTGGGTTTTACTTGGGCAGAAGGCCCCGAAATCGAAGATGATTTCCATAATTTTACGGCGCTGAACATTCCGGAACATCATCCGGCGCGTGCCATGCACGACACTTTTTACATGGATAACCGTGATCTGGCCGAGTCGATGGTATTGCGTACACATACGTCTTCCGTGCAGATCCGGTTCATGGAAAATAATCAGCCACCTATTCGCATCATTGCACCGGGGCGCGTGTATCGTTGTGACTCGGATATGACACATAGCCCGATGTTCCACCAGATTGAGGCTTTGATGGTGGACAAGGATGTGACCTTTGCCGATTTGAAAGGTGTATTGGCTGAATTTTTCCGGGCGTTCTTCGAAGTGGATGACCTGGAAATTCGTTTCCGCACCAGTTTCTTCCCATTTACTGAGCCGTCCGCAGAAGTCGATATTACCTGTGTACACTGCCACGGCGAAGGTTGCCGGGTCTGCAAACAGACGGGCTGGCTGGAAGTGATGGGCTGCGGGATGGTGCACCCGAATGTATTGGCACATGTGGGTATTGATAGCGAAGTCTATACGGGTTTTGCGCTCGGTCTTGGCGTAGAGCGTATGGCGATGTTGCGCTACAAAATCAATGATTTGCGCGTGCTATTTGATAATGATGTGCGCTTTCTTCAGCAATTCCATTAACAGCGACAGGAACGACAAACATGAAAATCAGTGAACAATGGTTGCGTGAATGGGTAAATCCTGCCCTGGATTTTGTAGCAATCGGTGACAGGCTGACGATGGCTGGGTGCGAAGTTGAAGCACTGGAGGCCGTCGCAACCGATTTTACCGGGATTGTGGTCGGTGAAATCACCGCCATTGAAAGCCACCCTGATGCCGATAAGCTTAATATTTGCACAGTGAATAATGGCCAGGGCGAGACGCTGCAAATTGTCTGCGGTGCCGGTAATGTGCGGGTGGGTTTGAAAGCACCGCTGGCCTTGATCGGTGCCGTACTGCCGATGGCGGATGGTAAACCCCTGAAAATAAAGAAGGGCAAGCTGCGCGGTATGGAATCGTTTGGCATGCTCTGTTCAGCCTCTGAGCTGGGGATGGCAGAAAAATCGGAAGGTTTGCTGGAGCTTTCGGCAGATGCGCCAGTGGGTGATGATTTTCGCCAGTATTTGCAGCTGGATGACCAGGTGCTGGAACTGAGCATCACCCCTAATCGGGGTGATTGCCTGAGTGTGGCCGGGGTAGCGCGTGAGGTTGGTTTATTGACCAGCAGTGCGTTAACGGTGGCAGAGATTCCGGCACAAGCGACACAAATTGATGATGTGTTGGCCATCACTTTGCCAGCGGCGGACAGTTGCCCACGGTATGCGGGACGCGTGCTTCGCAATATTAACCCGCAGGCAAAGACACCGGTCTGGATGCGTGAGAAATTACGCCGCATGGGGCTGCGTAGCCTGTCGCCTGTGGTCGATGTCACCAATTATGTGTTGATCGAACTGGGGCAACCCATGCATGCGTTTGATCTGGACAAGCTGGATGGCGGTATTCAGGCGCGCTATGCCAAAGACGGTGAACAGCTGGTTTTGCTGGACGGGCAGACGGTCACTTTGCGTAGCGATACCTTGGTGATTGCCGATGACAAAAAGGCCGTCGCCTTGGCCGGGATCATGGGGGGCGATGCCACGGCTGTGACGGGTGTGACGCAGAACCTGTTTCTGGAAAGTGCGCATTTCCGCCCGGAAAAAATGGCGGGTAAAGCCCGGAATTACGGTTTGCAAACGGATGCTTCTTATCGCTATGAGCGCGGTGTCGCCGTTGATCTGGTGGAGACAGCACTGGAACGCGCGACCCAGCTGATTATTGCTATTTGTGGTGGTGAGGCCGGGCCTGTTGTTGATGTTTGTGCTGACCCGTCGGTGCTGACGCGACCTACCGTGAAATTACGGCGGGCACGTATCAGCCGCATTCTGGGTATTACGCTGGACGATGTAACGGTTTCTGCAATACTGCAACGTCTGGGCTGTACTCAGCAGGCGACCGCTGATGGCTGGGAAGTGCAGCCGCCTTACAGTCGCTTTGACATTAGCATCGAAGAAGACCTGATCGAAGAACTGGCGCGGGTACAGGGTTACGCTACCGTTCCGACCCAGTTGCGGCCTTTGCCGCCTCAAGTAACTGTGCCGAGTGAGCAGCGCACCCGTTTGAGTAGTTTGCGTGCTCCTTTGCTGGCGCGGGGTTATCAGGAAGCGGTGACCTACAGTTTTGTGGATGCGGAAATTGAAGACTTGCTGGCGCCCGGTAGTACCGAAATCTTGCTGGCTAATCCCATTTCAGCTGATTTAGGCCGGATGCGCACGACCATCTGGTCAGGTTTGCTGCGTGCTGTGCAATATAATCTGAATCGCCAGCAAAACCGGGTGCGTCTGTTTGAGCACGGGCCGGTATTCAGTAAAGCGGACGGTAACATCAGTCAGGCAAGTAAACTCTCGGGTGTGATTACCGGGTCGCTTTATCCGGAGCAGTGGGGCACTGATAATCGTAAAGTTGATTTTTATGACCTGAAGGGTGATGTCGAGTCTATTTTGGCACAGGCAACCGCGCAGCAGTTCCACTTTGTGCCCGTTGCACACCCGGCTTTGCATCCGGGGCAGTGTGCAGAAATGGTTACTGATAGCGGCGTGGTCGGCTGGCTGGGTGCTTTGCATCCACGGCTGGAAGCCAAGCTTGATCTGGAGCAGGGTGTGTACCTGTTTGAGCTGGACATGCTGGCTTTGCAGGGGCGTAATTTACCGGAGTATCGGGCGGTTACCCGTTTCCCGAGTATTCGCCGGGATTTGGCTTTGCTAGTGGATAAGACGGTGCTGTCTTCAGCGCTGGAGCAGGCAATTGCCAAAGTAGCGCCACCTCAATTGGTCAAGTGGGGGGTGTTCGATGTGTATACGGGTAAAGGTGTAGAATTACATCAAAAAAGTGTCGCATTGAGCTTGATTTTACAAGACTTTTCACGCACGCTTGGGGACGATGAAGTCAATGCTGTCGTAGAGAATGTTGTTACTTCACTGCATGAACAAACCGGTGCAACTTTACGATAATAAGGAGAAATGTATGGTGACTTTGACCAAAGCGGACATGGTCGAACATCTTTATGACAAACTCGGATTAAACAAACGTGAGGCCAAAGATCTGGTCGAAATGTTTTTTGAAGAAATCCGTAGTTCATTAGGACAGGGACAAAACGTGAAATTATCAGGTTTCGGTAATTTCATGTTACGCGATAAAACCCAGCGTCCGGGGCGTAACCCGAAAACGGGTGAAGAAATCCCGGTTGAAGCCCGGCGGGTTGTGACCTTCCGACCGGGGCAGAAGCTGAAACAACGAGTGGAGATTTATGCAGGAAGCGCCCATACCGAATAGCGAATTACCTGCGATACCGTCCAAGCGCTACTTCACCATCGGTGAAGTTAGCGAGTTGTGTGGTGTCAAAGCGCATGTATTACGTTATTGGGAGCAGGAATTCCCTTCGTTAAAACCGATGAAACGGCGTGGGAATCGCCGCTATTATCAGCTTGAAGATGTAACCTTGATTCGGCAGATACGCAGTCTGTTATATGAAGAAGGCTATACCATCAGCGGTGCCCGCCAGAAAATTCTGGGCGGAGGCGTTGAGGAAGTCATACCCGTGGCGCTCTCAACTGCAGGACTGGATGCCCAAGCGATTAGTCACTTGGTCAAACAACTGGAAAATACACTGCAAACGCTGAAATCTTGAATGTTCTTGTTGAGCTCAAGGTTAGTATCATGTAACCTTGCAGCCTCTTCGGTCGGGGCGTAGCGCAGCTTGGTAGCGCACCACAATGGGGTTGTGGGGGTCGGAGGTTCAAATCCTCTCGCCCCGACCAATTAAATCAGTAGCTTATGAATTTTCATGGGTCTTTGATTATCTACTAACAGCAGAGACTGCAAACCAACATCAGATGATGCTCACCACAGCCACATGCTTCACCGGTGAAATTGGCATAGGGGGCACTGTGTCAGCCTTGGTATCTAGTACCCCACCTTGGTAGCATGATTATCACTCATACTTCCAAGGTGGGGTACTAGTCTGAAACGGCACGGCGTATCTGATGCACTGATAGCCGAAGTATTGAACGAAGCCTCGCACGGATGGAGAATAATCAGGATAAGCACGCCTTACCCGACGAGGACAACCGGCTAACACCTCAGTTTTGATACAGACAAAAAAGCCCTTGCAGGCTGAAATCTGCAAGGGCTTTTTGTTTTTACATCAGTTTATTTCAAAGAGCCTGAATCTTCTCCAGCTGACCCTGTAACTGTCCTAGCGCCATCCGTTGCTCATCGGCTTGCTGGCGTGCAATCGCGACCACTTCCGGTTTGGCTTTTTCCGTAAAGGCCGGGTTATTCAGGCGTCCTTCCAGTCCGCTCAGGCCTTTTTCCAATTTCTCGATTTCTTTGCTCAGACGGATGATTTCTGCGTCCTTGTCGATCAAGCCCGCCAAGGGGATCAGTACGTTCATTTCGCCGACCAAAGCCGTAGCGGAGTCAGGCGCTTCTTCATGGGCAGACAACCACTGCACCGATTCCACTTTGGCCAGGGTGCGCGTAAAGGCCTCGGTTCTGGCGTATAATTCCTGATCGGTTGTAGTCCAGTTTTGCAACAGGATGTTCAAGGTCAGGCTGGGTTTGATGTCCATTTCTGAGCGGATACGGCGGATACCCATGATAAAGTCTTTTACCCAGGCAATTTCCTGCACAGCGATCGGGTCGATTTTACGGGCATCCGCCTGCGGGAAGGGTTGCAGCATGATCGAGTCACCGGTTTTACCGGCCAGGCCTTTGATACTTTGCCAGATTTCTTCAGTGATGAAAGGCATGATCGGGTGTAACAGACACAAGGTGCTTTCCAGTACGCGCACCAGCGTCTGGCGGGTGCCGCGCTTGACCGCTTCGTTCGTATTCGCCTTGCCCAAGACCGGCTTGGTCAGTTCCAGATACCAGTCGCAGTATTCATGCCAGGTAAACTCGTACATTGCCTTGGCCGCCAGGTCAAAGCGGTAGTTATCCAGATGATCTGTGACTTCGGTTTCTGTCTGTTGCAACAGGGAAGTTATCCAGCGATCTGCACTCGAATACTCGATGGCCAAGCTCTCATCCAGCCCGGTATCCTGTTCTTCGCACTGCATCTGCACGTAACGCGCTGCATTCCAGAGCTTGTTGCAGAAGTTACGATAACCTTCCAGCCGTTGCAGGTCGAAACGAATATCGCGGCCAGCGGTCGCAAACGACGCGAAGGTAAAGCGTAGCGCATCCGTGCCATAAGCAGAAATCCCGTCCGGGAACTGTTTGCGGGTCGCTTTGGCAATCTTCTCCGCCAGATGCGGTTGCATCAGGTTGCTGGTGCGCTTGGCGAGTAATGCTTCCAGATCAATGCCATCAATAATATCTAGCGGGTCGAGGGTGTTGCCTTTGGACTTGGACATTTTCTGACCATCCGCATCACGCACCATCCCGTGCATGTAAACATCACGGAACGGTACATCACCCTTGAACTTCATGCCCATCATGATCATGCGCGCTACCCAAAAGAAAATGATGTCGAAGCCGGTCACCAGTGTACTGGTTGGGTAGAAGGTGTCGAGCGCCTCATTCTCATTCGGCCAGCCCAGCGTTGAAAATGGCCAGAGTGCCGACGAAAACCAGGTATCGAGTACGTCCTCATCCTGCCGCAGAGCCAGGTCGGCAGGCAACTGGTGCTCGCGGCGAACCTCCGCTTCATCGTGGCCTACATAAATAGTACCGGCGTCATCATACCAGGCTGGAATACGGTGCCCCCACCACAGTTGGCGGGAAATACACCAGTCTTCCAGATTGTGCATCCACTGATAATAGGTTTTGTCCCAGTTATTCGGGATAAAACGTACCCGGCCACTTTCCACGACCTCAATCGCCGGTTGGGCAATCGCGGTTTTACCCCCAGGGCGACCATCGTCCAGCGTGTCGCGCGTCAGATCGACATACCACTGATCCGTTAAATACGGTTCAATGACCGTGCCGGAGCGGTCGCCGCGCGGCACAACCAGTTTGTGGTCTTTAATTTCTACCAGCAGACCCAGCATGTCCATATCAGCGACGATCTGTTTGCGTGCGTCATACCGATCCAGCCCCTGATATTTTGCCGGGGCATGGTCATTAATTTCGGCGTGCGACGTGAAAATATTAACCAGCTCCAGGCCATGACGCTTGCCGACCTGATAGTCATTGAAGTCATGCGCAGGCGTAATTTTAACGCAACCTGTACCTTTTTCAGGATCAGCATAGTCATCACCCACGACTGGAATCAGCCGGTTTACCAAGGGCAATACGACCTGTCGCCCGATCAGGTGTTGATAGCGGGGGTCAGCGGGGTTAACGGCGACGGCTACGTCACCCAGCATGGTTTCTGGGCGGGTCGTGGCCACGGTCAGGTAGTCTTCGGTTGGATTACCGTCTGAATCGGCCAGCGGGTAATTAAAATGCCACATGTGGCCATCTTCTTCTTCCTGCAAAACCTCCAGATCAGAGACGGCGGTATGCAATACCGGATCCCAGTTGACCAGACGCTTGCCGCGATAAATCAGGCCTTCACGGTGCAGGCGAATAAACACTTCAGTGACAGCGGCTGACAAATCAGCGTCCATCGTAAAGCGCTCGCGGCTCCAGTCCGGGGAGGTACCCAAGCGGCGCAGCTGACGGGTGATGGTATCACCGGACTCACCTTTCCATTCCCAAACTTTCTCCAGGAACTGTGCGCGCCCCAAATCATGGCGGGTTTTGCCCTGTGCGTTGAGCTGGCGTTCAACTACCATCTGGGTGGCAATCCCGGCATGGTCAGCGCCGGGCTGATACAGGGTGTTGTCGCCTTTCATGCGGTGGTAGCGGATCAGGGTGTCGATCACCATCTGATTGAAACCGTGCCCCATGTGCAGGGTGCCGGTGACATTGGGCGGCGGGATCATGATGCAATAAGGCTGGCCTGTACCGCTGGGGGCGAAATAGCCGTTTTGTTCCCATTGCTGATACCAGCGTTGTTCGATGTCTTGTGGTTGGTAAGTTTTGTCCATGAGTGCGCCGCTAAAAAATCCGTGTCAAAGAGCACGGCATTATAACAGCGAAATGGAATTACTTTAACATCGAAGACAGTTCGCGCAGCAGTTCGGTGCGGTGTTTGTCGATCTGCTGCTCAAAATCTTTGCCGGTGGTGGTGGGCGGCTCGGCACTGCTGGTCTGGTCTTCAGACCGAATCGCGTGCGCCCGCGCCAGCCCAGCGTATTCATCCTGGCCGGTTACGGATTGCAGTTCAGCGATGCGCTCTTGCAGCTTGCGCTCAAAGTTCTGCTGGTTCTCGGCGGACGCGCCGGATTTGGCGCGTTTGATGATTTCCGGGTCGCCAGAACGCACCAGATCCGTAATCACCGGGATCCGGATGGTTGTGTCAAAGTCTTGTTGCCTGCTCTTCATAAATGCATGGGTGCTATAAAGTGTTCTGGGTTCGCAGTCTGTATAAATATCATCACAATGAGTGATAGTCCAGAGTATAGCCTCTGTCGCGGTAAAACTGGTAACGTTTGCGACCAGAGAGCAAAACAGTGTCTTCCTGATCCAGTATTTCTGCCATGCGCTCGAAGCGCGGAAAGAATTCCGGCACCTCGTTAGACAGGTTGATCAGGAAATCACAGTGATTCATGGGTTCAAAGTCATGTCCGAGTTTGACGGTCACGCCCGGCTCGTCACTCTGCGTCTGCGTCTGCATCAGTGCATGCGGGATAAAGCTTACGTCGCTGTAAGTCCAGAGAAGTTCATCCAGCAGCGCGGTGGTCGCCGGATTGTCTGTGTGAATATAGGTCTGCAAGGCGCGTGCCTGTGCCTTCTCCACCAGTTTGCAGGCCAGCCGTAAGCGCGCCTGCAAAGAACTGGACTGACCGACGTAAAAAGATACTCGGGTCATGGCTAAATCCGCCTAGACAGCTTGCTTGGCTTGCGCGCGATTCAACAAAATCTGGCAGAGTAGCGGCACCGGGCGACCGGTCGAGCCTTTGCTGACCCCACTTTTCCAGGCGACACCGGCGATGTCCAGATGTGCCCAAGGGTAGTTTTCAGTGAAACGGGCAAGGAAACAGGCCGCCGTAATGGTACCCCCCGCCGGGCCACCAATATTCGCCATATCGGCAAAATTACTTTTCAGCTGTTCCTGATACTTTTCACCCATCGGCAGACGCCAGGCCTCATCAGCCGCTTCACGCCCGGCAGCCAGCACTTCCTCAGCCAGTGCATCATTATTACTGAGCAGCCCCGCAGTGTGATGGCCGAGAGCGACAATGCAGGCACCGGTCAGGGTCGCGACATCAATCACGGCAGCGGGTTTGAAGCGTTCGACATACGTCAGCGCATCGCACAATACCAAACGGCCTTCCGCATCCGTATTCAGGATTTCAATGGTTTTACCCGCCATGCTGGTGACAATGTCGCCCGGTTTGCTGGCGCGGCCATCCGGCATGTTTTCAGCGGCGGCAACCACACACACCAGATTCAGTGGTAACTGCAGGTTGATACAGGCACGCATCGTGCCGATGACACTGGCTGCACCGCCCATGTCATACTTCATCTCATCCATCGCATTGCCGGGTTTTAACGAAATACCGCCCGTATCAAAGGTAATACCTTTCCCAACCAGTGCTATTGGGGCATCACCCGCTTTGCCACCCAGATACTGGAGAATAATCATCTTGCCGGGTTGTTCGCTCCCCTTAGAGACCGACAGGAACGAACCCATGCCCAGTGCTTCCATGTCAGATTCTTCAAGCACCTGAACGGTGGCCTGATCGGAGGCGTCAGCCATTTTTGTCACGACTTCTGCCAGATAAGTGGGCGTACAGACATTACCGGGGTTATTCCCCAAGTCACGGCACAATTTCATGCCATCGGCAATGGCACTGCCCTGTGCAACCGCCTGACTTACTGAAGCGGGTGTGGTATGCGCGACCGTCCAGCTTTCCAGAATGGCCGTGGGGACTGATTTGTCTTTGCTGGTTTTAAAAATATCAAAGGTATAGAGCGCATCAGCCACGGCAGTGACTGACTGGCGCACGGCAGACTCGACAAATTCAGCGGCGATTTCATCACTCAGGAAAGAAATGGCGTTGCTGACTTTGGCATTTTTCAAGACAGCAACGGCTGACTGGGTTTGTGTGACCAATGCTTCCTGGGTGAGCTTGTCCTTCTCGCCCATGCCAATCAGCAATACCCGTTTGGCCGCCACACCGGGTAGTTGGTAGAGCATGCTACTGCGGTTCTTTTCGCCGGTAAAATCGCCCAGTTCAAGATGCGCCTGAATGGCTCCCTGGCTGGCCGTGTCCAGCTGGGCAGCGGCGACAGACAGTTGGCTGTTTTTGAAAACACCCACGATCACACAGTCGGTATGCAGGGTAGCTGCGTTCGCGGAGGCTTCGGCATGGTAATTCATAGTTATTCTGAGTCCTTGAAAGTTGTTTTTGTAGCAAAGCAGTTTAGCGAATCAGGCATTGAACCGCAAAAGGCTTATCAACGGCAGTCGTTTAACGGTAATCATTGGCCAGCTTATCGACCCAAAGCGCTGTGCCACCGGCCACACCGACCGGCATCGCCAGAAAATTCAGTACCGGAATCAGGGTCAAGAGTGACAGCGCCCAGCCAAAACCGAGTGCGTGCCCCCGGTGTTTCTTCAATGCCTGCAGTTCATCCTTGAAGTACAACTCGTGGTTGCCCATCGGGTAATCGGCATACTCAATGGCCAGCATCCAGGCACCAAATAAGGTCCAGGCAAACGGTGACAGCATGTTAAGTCCGGGGATGACGGTCAGGATCAGCAAAGCGATCAGCCATTTGAGCATGTACAGCAGTTTGCTGGCCTCGCTGCGGAAAGTACGCACTATAATCGCAGGCAGGGTTTTGTACCCCTGAAAAGGCGGAATGGGCAAGCCGCGCAAATGGGTTTCGACCCGTTCAGCCAGAATGGCGTTAAACGGTGCTGCGATCAGGTTGGCAAGGATGGAGAAGGTATAGAACACCGCAAAAAAGATAATGACGGCAAAGACCGGCCACAACAACCATTCCAGCCAGGAAAGCCAACTGGGTAACAGGCGCTCCATCCAGCTGTCGATCTGGTGGCTCGCAAGCCAGATGCCCGCAGAAAATAACAGGATATTAATCAGGAGTGGCACGACGACAAACGGACGGATACCTTTGTGTGTGATCAGCGACAAGCCACGGGCGGCATAAGTGATGCCTTTGAAGAGTCCGGTAATTGAATTCATTTTTGTGTAAACGGTCACAAGCCTGAGTTTAAAAAAGGTATAATACGCTTTACTCCCGTCTTTTGTTAACCGGAATGTTATGCGTGTTCTAGGAATCGAAACCTCTTGCGACGAAAGTGGCGTTGCCCTTTATGATACTGATCAAGGTTTGCTGGCGCATCGGCTGTTCAGCCAGGTGCGCATGCATGCCGAATACGGCGGGGTGGTGCCAGAACTGGCCTCGCGTGATCATATCCAGCGGGTGTTGCCACTGACTGATGAGGTGCTTGCAGCGGCTGGGCTGGAATTGTCAGCGCTGGACGGCATTGCCTATACCGCAGGGCCGGGGCTGATTGGCGCTTTGCTGACGGGGGCGTCCATCGCGCGTTCGCTGGCTTGGGGCTTGGGTATTCCGGCGGTGGGTGTGCATCATATGGAAGGGCATTTGCTGGCGCCGATGCTGGAGGATAATCCACCGCAGCTGCCGTTTGTGGCGTTGCTGGTATCCGGCGGTCATACCCTGCTGGTGGATGTACCGCGTATCGGTGAATATCAACTCCTGGGTGAAAGTGTTGATGATGCCGCCGGTGAGGCCTTTGATAAAACAGCCAAACTGCTGGGTCTGGATTATCCGGGTGGGCCGTTGCTGGCGAAACTGGCAGAGCAGGGTGAGGCGGGTGTGTATAAATTCCCGCGCCCGATGGTGGATCGACCGGGCTGTGATTTCAGTTTTAGCGGCCTGAAAACGTTCACCCTGAACACCTGGCAAAAATCGGGTCAGAGTGCTCAGGACAAGGCAAACATTGCCTATGCTTTTGAGGAGGCGGTGGTGGATACCCTGTTGATCAAATGCCGGCGGGCACTGGAACAAACCGGGCGGAAAACGCTGGTAGTGGCGGGTGGGGTCGGTGCGAACCGGCGCTTGCGCAGTCGCTTGCAGGATCTGTCGGCGCAGGTGTTTTTTCCACGGCTGGAATTTTGCACGGATAATGGCGCGATGATTGCTTATGCGGGTGCTTTACGCCTGCTGGCCGGTGCCCATGAACCTCCGGTGATTCAGGCACGTCCGCGCTGGCCACTGACCGAGTTGGCCGCAGTGGGCTTGAATCCTGTACTTTAGCATGGCTCCCTTAAGCTTTACGCATGGCGAAAACCACTCATCTGTGCCAGAATCCATGCCAAACTTCGGCTTAACCACCTGCGGCAATCTATACTATTGCCAGTATCCCAACAGGACAACTCATGAACATGGATGACACGGATAAAGAGATCTACAAAAAGCTGGACTCCAATGTCTATCTGACAGCTGCGGATAAACAGTCTCTGAAAAGCGTATTGCAGGGCTTGCAGCAGCGGCTGAGTGAGCGCGAATCCCATCTTGAGAGCATCAGCGGGGTGTTGTTGGAAAAAGACGGGCATGTCCGGGTGCGCGATGCACGTATTGACGAACGCGATGTGCAGATGCAAAAGCTGAACAAACTCCTGCTGGATAAAGAAGAGATATTGGCGCGTTATACCCGTGATCTGGCCGCCAAGGATACGGCTTTGCAACAGCGTGATACCAGCCTGAATGCCAAGGATGTCTTGATTCAGCAACGGGACGCGCTGGTCGAAGGGCGTGAGATTCGTCTTAAGGCACTGGAAAACCGGCTGGTGACTTACGAAAAGCTCCTGCAGGAAAAAGAAACGCTGATTGAGCAGCGCGACCGCAACATGGAGGATAAAGACCGTTCTCTGTTGCGGATTGATCAGGCGATTCAAACCAAGGACAAGCTGATTCAGGGGCGGGATGACACCATCCAGAAAAAGGAACAGTTGCTGCTGGAGCGTGACCAGCTACTGCATGAACGTACCCGCAATACGCTGGAGCAGGAAAAACTCTTAAAAGACCGTGATCACCAGATTGGCAAGCGTGACCAGCACCTGATGGAACGTGACCGGCAGATTGCCGAGCGTGATCTGCGCGTTGAAGATGCCCAGCGGCACATGACCGAGCGGAATGATACGCTTAGTGAACGCGATGGCCAGATTCAAAGCCGTGAAGTCTTGCTGGCGGAAAAAGAAAAACTGATCAGTGAGCGTGATCAGCGGATTGTGACCCAGCAGAAACAGTTGGAAGCACGTGACCTGAGTGTCTATGAACGTGACAACCATATTAAAGCGCGTGACCTGAGCCTGGCTGAGCGTGACCGGCAGGTCGCGGAGCGTGATCAGGCCATTCAAAGCCGTGACCAGCAAAGCCATAGCTATCTGGAGTCGATTGAGAACCTGGAAGA
Organism: uncultured Thiothrix sp.; assembly: GCA_964293125.1. GTDB lineage: Bacteria > Pseudomonadota > Gammaproteobacteria > Thiotrichales > Thiotrichaceae > Thiolinea. Next base: position 26,492 of record CAXYXY010000009.1, read on the forward strand.
CCAGTTACAGGATCGTGATTTACAGATCACTACCCGTGATCGCCAGCTGGCCTTGCGCGATGAACGTATCCAGAAAACTGACCAGAATGTGACTGCCCGCGACACCCAGTTGCATGAGCGTGAGAAAAGCCTGGCCGAGCGTGACCAGCAGCTGCAGGAGCGCGACCGGGGTATCAAGGAACGTGACCTGACGGTGCGTGAACGTGACCAGCGGATTACGGCTCAGGATTTGCAGTTGCGCGAGCGTGACCGGCAGGTGCAACTGCGTGATGCCCAGATCAAGGGGCGGGATGATACGGTTAGCGAGCGGGATGGCCAGATTCATGAGCGTGACCAGTCGATTTTGGCGCAGGGTTCACAGCTGCAGGAACGCGATGAAACCATTGCGGTGCGTGATAAAAGTCTGGTTGAGCGTGATAATGCCCTGCAGCAGCGCGACCTCAGTATTCAGCAGCGTGACCAGCAGGTAGCGACACGGGATACTTCCCTGAAAGAACGTGAAATCACGATTGGTGAGCGTGATCGTCAGATCAAGGATTTGGCGGATCATCTGAAAACCCGCGAGCTGACTGTAGGCGAGCGTGATGAAGAAATCCGGCGGCGCGACGAGCAAATCCATAATCTGCAACTGGATGTGCATATGCGTGACCAGAGTCTGGCTGAACGCGATGTGCAATTGCAGATCCGTGATCAGACGGTGCAGGATCGGGATGAGTTTCTAGGCATGCGTGAGGAGACGATCGCTGAACGGGATGCCGCCATTGCTGAACGCGATGCGCAAATGGAGCAGCGCACCAAAGATCTGCAACGTCAAGAGGCGATTGTTCAGGAGCGGGATGCGACCATTGCCGCCCGCGACACGATGCTGCTGGAGCGGGATCAGCAGATGGACAAGCGCGATGCACAACTGAGCTTACGTGAGCTGGAGCTGAAAGAGCGTGACAATGCGCTGCGCCTGCGCGATGCGACCATCCATGACCGTGATCAGACCATTATTGCCAAGGAAGCGCATATTCGCCGCCGTGATGAAAAGATTCAGGAACTGACTCTGCATATCCAGCATCTGGATAACGAATTAAGGGATGTACGCACACAAATTAATAGCCGCGATGAGCAGTTACGTCAGCGTGACCTGATCGTTGGTCAGCGTGACCGTCAGCTGGACAAGCTGGACAAAAGCGTCGTCAAGCATGCGGCCAGCGCTCAAAGTGTGTTTGTGAAAGGCTCGATCACTGGTTTGGTCAGTAGTTTTGTCTTCTTCTGGGGGCTGAAACTGCTGGATATTATTTGATCCGACGGTGTCGTTCGCATCGTTAGCCCTGCCGTGCGTTTAGCTGTTGCAAGGTCGTTTGCAGGCGTTGTGACAACAGACGGGTCAGTTGGGTCGCGACCTGTGCATTTTGCTGTACCAGTTCAACAAACACCTCGCGGGAAATTTTCAGGCAATCCATCTCGGTCTTGGCCACAAAGCTGGCGGAGCGGCGGGTATCCGGGTCGCCGAGCAGCGTCATCTCACCAATCAGAGCGTTTTGGGCGACTTCATTCAGTTTGTAATGGGCATGCTGATCCTGAGTCAGCCAGATTTCACCCTGACCACGCAGAATGACATAAGCACAGTCACCCGTTTCGCCTTGTGCGAACACGGTTTCACCCGCATCGAAATGCACCACTTCACTCGCGAACGCCAACAAGCGCAGGGCGTTGCGCTCCAGCCCGGCAAATAACGGGATCATGCGCAGCTGTTTGACTTCGGTGGCCAGCGTGCTCAGCCCCGTTTCTTCTTCCGTATCCGTTGCTGTCTCTGCTGGCGTGGGTTCGGCACTGCTGGCCGCTTCGGGAGCCTCGCTGCGGATACCCTCCAGATTTTGCAGACGACCCGCCTGCATTTCAAGGCGGTGCTGGAAGGGGGTGCTTTCCAGCAGGTTATGATCCACCCAGAGTAGCACCCGGTCGGGATAAGCCGCGATCAGTCGGCTGGCAATAGCGGCGCGTTCACTGGCGGACAAGGCAGACAATGCCTCATCTATGATCAGGATATGCGGATTTTTCATCAGCATGCGTGCCAAGGCGAGTAATTGCCGTTGTGCCTGGGGCAAGCGGCTGCCACCTTTGCCCACATCACGCTCCAGTGCGCTCAGAATGATGATTTGGCGCAAACCCAATTCATCGACGACGGTATCGATCAGGTGTTCAAGCTGGGTGGCTACATGAGCGCGTCCATGCGCGGTTCGTCCAAACAGGATATTGGCGTGGATGCTCAGACCGGGGTTATAAGCATCCTCTTCCAGAAAAATCACCTTGTCTTGCCAGTCTCTGGGCATGGATTCCCGAAAAGCATGCCGCAACCGCACCAGGCGTTGTTCCAGTTCCGCATCAATCAGATTCAGGCGGTGGCGCTGTGGGGTCAGGTGAAAGGGTAGGGAACACAAGCGGTTTTTATCAGCCTGCGTCAAGGCGGTGGCACCGGAACTGTCATAGCGCCTGACAATCGACAGATACTCAGGCAGATCTTCGGCGCTGACAAAACTGAATTGCTCCTGGATGAAGCTGTCCGAGGCGCTATCCTTGAACAGATCCACCAACAAATGCGCCAGTTGCAAACCAATGGACAGGAATGTTTCTTGCAGGCCCTGTTCTGCCAGCAAGCTACGCACATAGTGATTTTGTCCGAGCTTGTTCAGGGCAAAGAAACTGTCGGTGGGCTGGCCGTATACCACGTTTTCAGCCACGGAGGCATAGCGATTGAACGCAGTGGGTACAAAACGCTGCACCAGTGATTCACTCCCCTGTTGCTGTAACAGCTCCATCAGTCGCTGCCGGGCCTGCAGGAGTTTATCGGTTTGCGCCTGTTGCGGGTCTGCCAGTGTTGCCTGCAGACCCGACCGGTAAAGATCGTTATCCATGCCAAGCAATGTAAACACCTGCAAGTAACGTGCCTGTAAACCCGCCTGATCGTTAAGGCCGACATCTTCCAGCGTCAGCCAGTCAGCCTCAAACGGCAGTTGGCTATTGCCGCTAGCGACCGCTTCTTTCAGATAGGCGGCATGTTCAGGCTTGGACTCCGATGCTTGTGGGCGGCGCTTCAGACCCAGTAGAAGGTTATCGCGCAAGCTGCCGGAAAACACGATAGAGGCCGCGCCGACATAACCGATCCGACAGCCACGCACTGAACGCGGGAGGGTCGACAAGTCCTGATCACCCACGGCTATTCTGCCGCTATCGATTTGCTCCAGACCCGCGAGCAGACGGGCGAGTTCGTTTTTGCCGGAAGCTGCTGAGCCGGTGATGAGCACCGGTTCGCCGGGTCTGAACTGTGTGCTGACTTGCCTGACCAGGGTAGTGTCTTCACCTTCTTTGAGCGTGACGTTTTCCAGCGTGAGTGTTTGACCCAGCCAGTCGGGCAGGGCAGGCGGGTGCTCTTCGGCGGGTTCGACGGTTAGCATGCCGGTTGGCTGAAACTGTTCCAGCAAGCTGTCATATTTTACGGCAGAGTCTGCTTGTAACTGATACCAGGTCAGCAGCTCTTTCCAGGGTGCCGCCAGGTCTTTGTAAGCCACCAGGCCTGCCGTGAGCATGCCCAGACTGAGCCGCCCGGTAATGACCAGGTAACCGCCAATCGAATAAAAGAAAAAGGGGGTTAACTGGCTGATGAAATTATTCAGAAATTTCATGAAAAACTTGCGGCGATAGATTTCGTAACGGATATTGAAAATCTTGCCAAGCCGGTGTGATAAATCGGACTGGACATACTGAATACTGTCGTTGGCTCGTAAATCACCCATGCCAGATACCGTCTCACCAATACGCTCGGATAATTCACGCACGACCTTGACGCGCTGTTTGCCCAGCTGGCGGATACGTTTTTGCAGACGCGGCACAAGCCAGGCCTGAATGGGCATCGACATGGACGCGACTATGCCGAGGATAATGTTTTGTGAAAACAGAAAGCCGAGAACCACCAAAAAAATACCGCCCTGAAACACAGGTTGCACATAGGCATCCCCAAAAAATCCACCGAGTGGTTCTACTTCAGCGGTCACCATAGTGACAATTTCGCTTTGTGAGGTTTTCTGAAAATGACGGGGCGGAAAGTGCAGGGTGCGTGCCAGCAACTCAAAGCGCAGGCGACGCAACAGACGCTCGGCCATGATGCCTGTCATGGTTTGGACAATAAACTTGATGATGCCAATCAACATCACCAGAGCCAGAAAGCTGCCGCACAGCACCCAGAGATAATCCAGGCGGGTAAGTTCGATACCGAGTACGGTATACAGGGATTTGTCGCCGCCGATCGCATCATCAATAATGGTTTTCGGCAGCTGGTACATCATGATTTGCATGCCGAACATCGGTGCCATAATCAGCAGAATCAGCAATACCTGCCGGGCAGTATGTTTGCGCACATAGGCGAAAATGGATTTTTCCACGGCGTGTCAGTGACCTTTTTGGCTCATTTAGTCGATGAGTATACCTCAGGATACCTCAATACCCATCCTGGAACACAGGCGGAATGGTAGCAAGCTCCTTGCATTCACCGGCACGGTTAACAAAGGCGTAGCGATAAGTAAAGCCCTCCCCCAGTTCGATGTCACACTTGCCTGAATAGGACTTTATCCAGATGCTACCCGCCCAGGCAGCGGCATACATGCCCTGTGGCACAATTTTTACTTCGTAGGTGGTACCGCGTATACCGATGGTGGAGGCGGGCGTTTTCAGCTGATAATCCTGCTTGTTTTGCTTGCCGATTGAGCCAGTGACAGTACGCAAGCCGCCCGCCAGCAACTGCATCACCGCGCTCTCTTTGCCCTGTGTGGCCATCGTGTACTCCTGCAGTTTTAGTACTGAATTTTGTTGCAGGTTAATCAAGGCATTGTCGATCATCCGAAACTGGGCACTGGCATTCGCCCCGGATCGCAAGGTATCCGCCCGGAATACCGGGCTTAAACGTTTCAGTGCTTCATTAGCTCCCGCCCGTTCAGCCGTGACGAAACCGCGTGCCAGCACCGTTTTACCGATCTGTTCTTCAGCTGCCTGAGCGGGCAGCGTACTGAACAAGCTGGCCAGTACGACGCACAGACGGATGCATGGCGCACGGGTACCAAGGGTGGATGATGTTCGCAATAGATGGTGCATATTTTTTACCCCATAGAGTAGCTTGTGGATGAGAAATATGAGCTATAGATAATTAGTATAGGTGATCTTTTTATTGGGTAATGCTTAAATCTTATAGCAAAGAATCGGATTATACTCTGATTACATGAATTCATGTCTTTCTGCTATTATGCAGGTCAGTCAATTATAACGTGTATAACATGCCGTTCATCAAAACTTCCTGCTGGCGAGAAGCAGAAAAGGCCAGAGATAACCGTTCATGCGCAAATACTACCAAGCCAGTCTTATCCCTTTGCTCATTAGCCTGGGTATTCTGTTGCTGACCGGTTTGCTTTATCTGCAGCCGACTTCACTGACCACGCCACTGCTGCAGCGCCTTAATGCACTGGCTTATGATCTGCGCATGCGTGCAACAGTGACTGGCACCGTCAGCGATTTTCCACCGATTTACATCATTGATATTGATGAGCCCAGCCTGTTACAGGAAGGGCAGTGGCCGTGGAAACGACACCAGCTTGCTACCCTGATTAACAAGTTGTATGCGGCGGGTACGGCGGTGATCACGCTGGATATTACCTTGGCCGAACCGGAGGATAATCCGGTGGATCAGGTCAGGCGCGCCTTGCCTGCAGACCAGCCTGAGCTGGCAGCGACCTTGGCGACTCTGCATGCGCTACTGGATGGTGACCAGCAGCTGGCGCTGGCGATGCAGGATAAAAGTGTGATTCTGGGTTATTTGTTTCATCCACAACTGAATTTCAGCAAAGGGCAGATAAAACCCGCGCTGGTCAACAACAGCATTCCCCTGGCGCAGCTAAGCAGTTTGGCCATGCAGGGTTATACCGCTAATCTGGCGGGGCTAGCGGCCAGTGCTGCCCAGAATGGCTTTTTTACGATACGCCCGGATGATGACGGCGTGGTGCGCAAATCGGCCTTGTTGCTGGAATACGATGGCAAGCTTTACACCTCGCTGGCATTGGAGACGGCTCGGCTTTATCTGGGGGCGGAGCAGGAAGCTGTGCAGGTGGCGACGGCACAAGTGGCGGATGTGCAGGCGATTACCGAGGTGGTGTTTGCCGGACAACGCGCCCGTACCGATGCACGCGGGCAGATTCTCATCCCTTATCTGGGGCAGCAGGGTGTATTTCCTTATATCTCAGCGGCGGATGTACTGAATGAGGCAGCTATTCCCGACCTGACCGATGCGATTGTGGTGGTAGGCACTTCGGCTCAGGCGCTGGCCGATTTGCGCACTACCCCTTTACAGGCCAGTTTTCCCGGTGTGGAAATTCAGGCAAGTCTGATTCATGCGCTGATGAACCCGGACACGATTCCTTTTACCCCGGAGTGGAGTGATGGCGCAACGCTGTTGCTGTTAGGGGGGCTTGCGCTGCTGATGTGGCTGGTTTTCCCTGGCCTGCGTCCGGTTTGGCTAGTGATCGTGGGTACCGGGCTGATGCTGGTGGTTACGGGTTTTAATGTCTGGTTATGGGTGGTGCCCCGGATTAATCTGGATCTGGTGATACCGCTGCTGCTGATCATGGCGACCAGCACGACGTTTGTACTGCACCGGATGTTCAGCGAATACGATCAGCGCCGCCGTATCCATGACATGTTCGGCCAGTACGTGCCGACTGGACACATTGAACAGCTGCTGACCGGAGCGGATGCGGTGAGTATGGCCGGGGAGCGGCGGCAGATGACCGTGTTATTTTCCGACATCCGTAATTTCACGGCACTCTCCGAGCATTTGTCCACCGAGCAATTGAAGCAGTTTCTGAATCATTATCTGACGCCGGTTACGACCATTATTTTTGAGCATCAGGGGACGATTGACAAATACATCGGTGATCTGGTGATGGCCTTCTGGGGCGCACCGCTGACTGACCCGCAGCATGCGGAACACGCAGTCAGGGCAGCACTGGCGATGCAGGCCAAAACGCGGGCGATGCAGCCTGAGTTCAGGGCGCTGGGGCTGAAACAGGCGATTACCGCTGGCATTGGTATTCATAGCGGGATGATGAATGTGGGCGATATGGGCTCAAGCTACCGACGGGCGTATACGGTGTTGGGGGATGCGGTGAATCTGGGTTCGCGGCTGGAGGGTCTGACCAAATTCTATCACCTGACCATTCTGGTGAGCGCCGACACCCTGCGGGAGTGCCCCGGTATTTATGGTCGTCCGATCGATCATGTGCGGGTGAAAGGGCGCACTGAACCGCTCTATATCCACGAACCCCTGTGCCTGCTCACCGAGAAAACACCGGAGCTGGAAGCACAAACCGAACAGCACAAACAGGCACTGCAAGCTTATTTTCAAGGCGACTGGGCGACGGCCTGGCAAGCCTTTTCCCGGCTGGCGCAGCAAACCGCTGACCCTTTGTATGCGGTTTATCTGGCACGCATTGATGCCAGGGAACAGATTGCCCCGGCGAACTGGGACGGGATTTTTTCGCATGAGAGTAAGTGATTGGGCAAAAAGCATCCATCAGCACCCATCAAGTCACACAGTCAACCAGCCGTCCTGGTCGAATAAAAACGGTTCGGGCTGCCAACGAAACTGTTTCAGGTTGATGCGGCCATTTTCTGCAAACACGATACCCTCCGCCTCCAGCGCCCGACGCTGGCGAATTTCACCACCGACATAAGCACGCCCCAGACTGAGCAGGCCTTGCGCATTAATCACTCTTTGCCACGGGACATCGTTATCCTCCGGCAAAGCGTGCAAGGCATAACCGACCAGACGCGCATGCCCCGGCAGACCGGCCAGCGCCGCCACATCACCATAAGTTGCCACGCACCCTGTAGGGATCTGGCGAACCACGGCGTAGATACGTTGGTGTTTACTGCGGGTATTCATGGGCTTTCCAGCAAAAACCTCCCCCGATCGGGAGGAGGTTGGTTAACAGAGGCAGCGTGCGCGTTAAACCTGCGTGCCGATTGGCAGCTGGCGGATGCGTTTACCCGTCGCGGCAAACAGGGCATTCGCCAGTGCTGGCGCGAGTGGGGGCACGGCGGGTTCACCGACGCCACTCGGGTTTTCAGCCGAGGCGACGATGTGCACTTCCACTTTGGGCATTTGTGGCATGCGCAAAAGAGTGTAGTCGTGGAAGTTGGATTGCTCGACCTTGCCATCCTTTAAGGTGATCTTGCCGCTCAAGGCGGCGGAGAGTGCATACCCGACCCCACCGCCCATTTGTGCATAGATTACGTCCGGATTCACTGCGATGCCGCAATCCACCGCGACAATCACTTTATCCACCGTGAAACTGCCGTTTTCTGCCACGCTGACTTCGACGACCTCGGCGACATAGGTATTGAATGATTTAACCAGCGCAATCCCGCGCCCACGGCCTTTGGGCAATTCGCTGCCCCAATGGGCTTTTTCTGCCGCCAGATTAAGCACCTGCAAATAGCGCGGGTCATCTTTGAGCAGAGTGCGCCGGAATTCCAGCGGATCTTTACCGGCGGTCGCTGCCAGCTCGTCAATAAAGCACTCGGTCGCAAAGCCGGTGTGCGTATGCCCCACGGAGCGCCACCATTGTACCGGAACTTTAATATCGTCGGGCGTATGCAATTCCAGGGTCAGGTTAGGGATCGCATACGGCTCGGCAGAACCTTCGGTGGAGCTGGGGTCAATCCCGTTGGGCATCACCATCGGTTCCAGCGGCGTACCTTTCATGATGGATTGGCCGACGGCGCGCTGTTGCCAGGCCACTAACTGGCCATCGGCATCCAGCCCGCCTTGCAATTCATGGTAGAAAGCCGGGCGGTAATAACCGGCGCGGGTGTCATCTTCGCGTGTCCAGACCATTTTAATCGGATGGTGCTGGGCGCTGGCCTTGGCGATTTGTGCGGCCTCGGCGACATAATCCGAGTTTGGATTACCGCGCCGCCCGAAGGAGCCACCGGCAAACAGGGTATTAATGGTCACTTGTTCCGGTTTCATCCCCAGAATCGCCGCGACTACGCCCTGATCCAGCGTCGGCATCTGGTCACCGTTCCAGATCTGGCACCCGGCATCCGTAACATGGATGACGCAATTCATCGGTTCCATCGCCGCATGCGCCAGATAAGGGAATTCATAGCCCGCATTGATCACCGTCGCCGCTCCGGCCAGTGCAGCCCCGGCATCCCCTTCCTGCTGGACAGCCGCACCGGGGGTTTTTGCCAGTGCCTTGTAGCTGTCCATCTGTGCAGTGCTACTGAGTCTGGAGGCGGCGCTTTCGTCCCACTCGATCTGGAGGGCATCGCGGCCTTGTTTCGCAGACCAGAAATCCTTGGCCAAGACCGCGATTCCGGTTGGAATCTGCACAACTTCGACCACGCCCGCGACCGCTTTGGCAGCACTGTCATCAAAGGATTTGACGCTAGCTCCAAACCGTGGCGGATGAGCGACCAGTGCGGTCACCATATCGGGCAGTTGTACGTCCTGGGTGTATTGTGCGGTACCGTTACTTTTGGCGAGCACATCCACGCGCTGCAGGTTGTTCTTGCCGATGTAAATAAACTGATCGGGTGTTTTCAAAACCACATCCGTGGGTACGGCCTGTTGTTGGGCGGCGGCCACCATGTCACCGAAAGTGGCTTGCCGACCTGCGCCGGGGTGAATGAGCGCACCCGCTTTGACAATAATCTCTGCTGCGGGCACTTTCCAGGCGGCTGCCGCTGCATTGACCAGCATGGCACGGGCAGCCGCACCGGCCTCACGCATTTGCAGGAAGGAATTGGCCATCGAAGTACTGCCACCGGTGCCCTGAATACCGAAGGCCAGGTTTTTATACAGCGCGGCATTGGCGGGCGCGTCTTCAGTGCGAATCTGCGCCCAGTCGGCATCCATTTCTTCCGCGACCAAGGTCGCTAGACCCGTGTGGGTGCCCTGACCCATTTCAAAATGCTTGCTGATCACCGTGATGGTGTTGTCCGGGTCAATGCGGATGAACGCATTGGGTTGCAGCGTGCTGTGCTTGAGTTCAGTGCTGCCTGCATCACCGGGGACTGCTTTCTCGACCGGCTCATCGGCGTGGACATTGCCCAGATAAATACCGAGTGTCAGCCCGCCTGCTGCGGTTGCAGCGCTTTTGATGAACTGGCGACGGCTGGGGTTAGTCAGATGAGTCGAGTTCATCAGAGAGGTAAATTTTTTCATAGTGCAACTCCTTAAGCCAGTGACTGGGCAGCGTGCTTGATCGCCGCCTTGATACGTTGATACGTCGCACAGCGGCACAGGTTGCCCGCCATGGCCTGATCGATATCGGCGTCATTGGGGTTTTTATTGCTACTGAGGAGTGCGGTGGCCGACATGATCTGTCCGGACTGGCAGTAGCCGCATTGCGGGACGTTATAGTGTACCCAGGAGGTTTGTAATGCCTGTGCTACCTTGGAGTCGGCGCTGGCACCTTCGATGGTAGTGATTGCTTTGCCTTCGGCGGCGCTGACGGGCGTGATACAGGAACGGATTGGAGTGCCATCGAGGTGCATGGTACAAGCACCGCATTGCGCCATGCCACAGCCGTATTTGCTGCCGGTCAGGTGCGCATGGTCACGAATGGCCCAAAGCAGGGGGTATCGGGACTTACATCCAGCTCGTGTTCGGAGCCATTTATCATTAATTTCATAAAACATCCTGCGGTATGGATTGAATCAGTGCTGGCTGATCCAATCGGTGGTGGGAAGTGATAAGCTGAGGCAGCGCTATCAACTGCTAACCCGCATACTAATACACTGCCCGACGTCATTCCAATACCGTGACGCTCTGCAGGTTGATTTAAACTTAAGCAAGCTGGGGAGGTCATTCCATGTCCGTATTTTCTATTGCACGCTTGCCCCGGATTGAGTTTGGGGCGGGTAGCCTACGCAAATTACCGCTGATTGCCGCCCACTATGGGCGGCGTTTGCTGATCGTAACCGGCAGTGCTTCGTTTACCGGCTCAGCGGCCGGGCAGGCTTTGCTGGGCGCTTTGCAGCAAGCGGGTTTCAGCTGGGAGATTTGCCGGGTGAATAGCGAACCCTCGCCGCAATGGGTGGACGCTACCGTGGCCGCTTTGCGGGGGCAGACGTTTGATCTGGTGGTCGGGATTGGGGGTGGCAGTCCGCTGGATGCGGCCAAGGCGGTTGCTGGTTTGCTGCGCCCGGCCAACTCGGTGCTGGATCACCTGGAAGGTGTTGGCCCGGAACTGGATTATCAGGGGCCAGCGACCCCGTTTATTGCCATTCCGACCACGGCGGGCACCGGTTCGGAGGCGACCAAGAACGCGGTGTTATCGGTGCAGGGGGAGCAGGGCTATAAAAAATCCTTCCGGGCGGATGCGCTGGTGGCAGAGTACGCCATTGTTGACCCTGATTTACTCGCCAGTTGCCCACCGGCGCAGATTGCCGCGAACGGAATGGACGCGTTTACCCAGCTGATGGAATCTTATGTTTCGACCCGCTCCAACCCGCTAACGGATGCATTGGCCTGGTCGGGCATGGCAGCAGCACGCGATGGTTTGCTGGCCTGGTATCGCAACCCGGACGATCATGACGCACGGGGCAAAATGGCGTATGCAGCCTTGCTGTCGGGTATTTGTCTGGCACAAACCGGGCTAGGTTCGGTGCATGGAATTGTGGCTCCGTTGGGCGCGTTTCACCCGATTGGGCACGGTGTCGGCTGTGGCATGCTGGTGGCGGCTGCGACCCGCTGGAATATCACGTTGCTGGAGGCGCGTGCACCTGAGCAAGCCGCCTTGTCGAAATACGCACAGATTGGCCGCTTGCTGGCAGAGGACGCAATGCTTGCACCCCCGGCGGCGCGTGCGCACTTGGTCACGACCCTGCAGGATTGGGCGCAAGCCTTGCAACTGCCGCGTCTGGCTGATTTTGGTGTGACCGAAGCTGATATTGGCAAACTGGTCGCACACTCGCGCGGGTCAAGCATGAAAACCAACCCGATTGTGCTGACCGATGCAGAAATTGCTCAGGTGATTCGGGATTGTTTGTAAGCTGATTAGTTTGTTTGGGAAGTGAATACTGTCTATGCTAGACTCAAGTACTACGCCAGCGCAGTATTTGGAGGCATCAATGAATACTATCGGCATCAAAGAACTACAAACCAACCCTGGCAAGCTCAGTCAGGCTCTGTTGAGTAATGAATACCTGCTCATCACCCGCCGAGGTGAGCCTCTGGGTGTTGCCCTGCCGTTTGGCTTGCCTTTGCTGGAAAATGGGATGAAAAACTGGGTCGCACTCAAGGCGTTTCAAGCAGGTGACCTCAGTCTCGGGCAACTGGGCAAGGTGCTGGGGAAAAACAAACACGATACACTGGCTTTACTCGGTGAACTGAATATCCCGTTTGCTGATTACGATTTGCAAGAGGATTTACAGACTCTGGAAGCGTTGTTTACTGCGTGAAATCAGTCATCGTCAGTGATACCATCAGCTTGATCGTGCTGGAAAAACTTGAGTCAATGGATTTGCTAGCTATTTAGTTGCCATTGATCATTGACGAGCGTAAGGGGCGACAGATTGCACAACAAATGGGTTTGCGAGTTACAGGGTTTGCGGGTCTGCTGATTCAGGCCACACGCAGCAACATCATGGAGGCAAGTGTAGCCCTTGATTTGCTGGAATGGGCAATGGCTAATGGTCTGCGCTTGTCAGCAACTCTGCAGTGACAGGTACGGGATGCATTAGGTGGGCAGTGAGCTTTATGTCGGTCAACAAGTTGACTTCAGTCTACTCCACTTTCGCAATTAAGGCCAAAAAATCACCTGTCTTAATCAGTCCCGGAAAATGCCGCCCCGCTAAAATACCGGAAGTCTCCGCAATATATTCAAACGGAGCCTGACCAGTACGATCCAGTGGCCAGATCCGGGCAATAACATCACCGGTTTGAACAGAGTCTTCCAGATCGACACAGTAATCAACCAGCCCGGCATGCGCAGAAAACAGGTAGCAATGCTGGTCACTCATATCCAGCATTTTGCTGGGAGCGTGCTCTAATTCAGCCTGTAAAATACCGGCGTGAATCAGTAAATTTCGTACACCTTTACGGGCAATGGCATGGGTACGCGCGCTGGCCGAACCACCACCTCCGAGTTCGGTGGACACAAAGACTTTGCCCTGATTTTCCACCGCAGTATCGTACATGCCAACATTATCAATTTCTTCCAGCATGATGGAATAAGGAGCATTAAAAGCCTGCATCGCAGCCACACAGGCGGCTTGTTGGGTTTTATCCTCAAGAATATGTGCAGCCGCAAAGGGCACGAAATTCAGTGTTTTACCGCCGGAATGAATATCAAGCACCACATCCGCCATTGGCACCAGCGTGCGTTGAAAATAGTCCGCGATTTTCTCCGTGACCGTACCATCCGGCTTGCCCGGAAACAGGCGATTCAAATTGCCACCATCGATGGGTGAAGTGCGTTTTGCCGCCAGAAAAGCCGGATAATTGAAGGCAGGCACAATCATAACCCGCCCGTTAATGTCTTCGGCTTTAAGCTGCTGCGCGAGATGCTGTAAAGCCAGCGGGCCTTCATATTCATCGCCATGATTCGCACCCGTCAACAGGGCAGTTGGGCCATTGCCATTTTTTACCACGCAAATCGGGATCATGATCGCGCCCCAGGCGGAATCATCACGGCTGTAAGGCAGGCGCAAATGACCATGGTGAACACCGTCCTGATCGAAAGGAATGGTGGGTACAATCGGGTTGGGTCGCATCGTGAATCCTCAGCAAACAGACGGCTAGCCTGAGTCACAGGCTCATGCTGTGAATGATACTACTACCAATAGGTGAGTGGAACGGTCAGGGCATTGGCCTATGTCTTCCCACTGAATTAACTAGTCACCATACGGTAAGGTATGGAATAATCACGTACAACAGCAACTGTTCTGTCAACAGCCGGTGAGAGGTGTGCGTATGAGTGATTCCAGTGGTGTTTCAGCCCGGCGTGGGCGGCGCGACAAGCGTGCGGCCAGCGCGGCTAGTGCCTTTACACAATTGCCCTGGCAGCAGCTCAAATCACCTTATAAACCCACCGAGCCGCTGCTCGACGAGCAGGTCGAGCTGATTCACGACGCGTCCATGCGTATTCTTGAACAGGTCGGGATCGACATCCTTAATGCGGAAGCATGCCAATTGCTGCAGGCGGCGGGGGTGCGGCTGGGCGCAGATGGCAAGCGTATGTATTTTGAACGTGACATGATCATGGAGCGTATTGCCAGTGCGCCGCAGCAGTTCACCCTGCATGCCCGTAATCCCGCCCACAGTATCCAAGTCGGGGGCAATTTCATCAATTTTGGTACGGTGGCGAGTGCGCCCAATACCAATAGTCTGGACGGTGGTCGCCGTGCCGGTAACCAGCGGGATTACCGTGATTTTCTGCGGCTGGGGCAAAGCCTGAACATCATCCATTTTTTCTCCGGCTATCCGGTCGAGCCGGTGGATATTCACGCTTCGGTGCGCCATCTCGATTGCCTGGCAGATTGCGTGACGCTGACCGACAAACCCTTCCATGCCTATTCACTCGGCAAGCAGCGCAATCTGGACGCACTGGAAATTGCGCGGATTGGACGCGGTATCAGTGTGGAACAGATGGACAGGGAACCCAGCCTGTTCACCATTATCAATAGCAGTTCACCACTGCGTCTGGATGAACCGATGCTGCAGGGCATTATCGAAATGTCCGCGCGTAATCAGGTGGTCGTGCTCACGCCGTTCACGCTGGCGGGGGCGATGGCACCGGTCACACTGGCCGGGGCGCTGGCTCAGCAAAATGCCGAGGCGCTGGCCGGGATTACGCTCACGCAGGTGGTGCGCCCCGGTTCACCGGCGGTGTATGGCGGTTTTACCTCTAACGTGGACATGAAATCAGGCGCACCTGCGTTCGGTACGCCAGAGTATCTGCTGGCGGCGCAAATCAGTGGGCAGCTGGCGCGGCGCTATAAACTGCCCTTCCGTTCTTCGAATGTCTGTGCCGCCAATGCGCCGGACGCGCAGGCGGGGTATGAATCAATGATAGCATTGTGGGGGGCAATCTCGGGGGGGTGTAACTTTGTCATGCACGGTGCTGGCTGGATGGAAGGCGGCTTGAGTGCCTCCTTCGAGAAAATGATGATTGACGCTGATCTGTTGCAGATGATGGCGACTTATCTGCAAGGCATTGAGATTAATGAAGATGCCTTGGGTCTGGAGGCGATCAAGGATGTCGGGCCGGGTGGGCATTATTTTGGAACCGCGCATACCATGTCACGCTATAAGACTGCGTTTTATGCACCCCTGATTTCCGACTGGCGTAACTTTGAATCCTGGGAAGAGGCCGGTAGCCCGACTGCTGACCAGCATGCCAATAAACTCTATAAGCAGATCCTGAGTGAATATGAACCGCCCGCGCTGGACGAAGGCATCCGCGAGGAGCTGGAAGCCTTCGTTGCGCGGCGCAAGGCAGAAGGCGGGGTGGCTACCGACTTTTAGCCACCGTCACCTGTCGTCAGGCGCTGACCTGATTCAGCAACTCTCCACGCTGCCAGCCACCGATAATGTCCGCCAGTTGATCCAGCAAAGTCTGCCGCGCCCGCTGGCTGGCCCAGGCGATATGCGGGGTAATGAGCAGATTGGGCAGCGTCTGTTGCAGCAGGACAGCATCAGCACCCGGTGGCTCAGTCACCAGCACATCCAGCGCAGCCCCGGCAATCACGCCGGTTTGTAATGCCACCAGCAAGTCCGGTTCATTCACGATCCCGCCGCGTGCGGTGTTGATCAGAATGGCGCTGGGCTTCATCTGCCGCAAGCGCTGGGCATCGATCAGATTCTGGGTTTGTGCTGTCAGCGGGCAATGCAGGCTGATCACGTCCGCACGGGCGCAGAGTTCATCCAGGCTAACCCGGTCAGGGCGAATGTGCGGGGCGTCGGGGCGTTCGGCACGCAGGATCTGCATACCCACCGCTTGAGCGAGTTGGGCGGTGGCTTCGCCGAGTGTGCCGGAACCGACAATGCCCAAAGTTTTGCCCGCAATTTCAGTGATCGGATAATCCAGCAGGCAGAAGTGCGGGCTGCGCTGCCAGTCACCGCGCTGGATGGCTTGCTGCCAGGCGGGTAACTGGCGGGTCAGCGCAAAAATCAGGGCAATCACGTGTTCAGCGACCGACTGCGTGCCGTAGTTACGGATGTTCGTGACCGGTATGCCGAACCTTTCTGCGGCATTAATGTCAATGTTGTTAGTACCAGTGGCGGCGATACACACCAGTTTTATCTGGTCACGCAAGGATGCCAGTAAGTGCGCATCGAGCATGACCTTGTTGCTGATGATGACTTCGGCTTCGCCTATATGTTGCAGACGTTGTTGCAAGGTGGTGTGTGGCCAGAGCTTTAAAGAGCCGCAGACCGATTGCAGGCGGGTCAGGTCAAGATCGTCGCGGCTGGTGCTTTCGTAATCAAGAAAGACAACATCAGGCATCAATTGGTGATCTTGGTTGCTCAGAGCAGGTTTTTTATGGCTCACGGTTGGCTATCTCCCTTCGATTTGATGCAGTGTTTACCAAGTTTGTTTATTATACCGACTTAAGCTGTGGTCACTGGTTTTAGTTAATGGGTCGCAAACTTGCGCGTTCAATACAATTCGGGTTACTTTTTGCTGCCATACTGTTCGGCTACACCCTGTTTTTTGACAGTGAGTTTAGTGCCTGGAAAGCGGAATTCCGCCAGTATGCCCTGCAGCAGGGTATCACTGAGGCTACACTGGATGTGGCCTTGCATAGCTTGCTGCCTGATAATAAAGTGCTGAAGCTGGATGCTCACCAGCCCGAATTCAGCCGCCCGGTCTGGGAATACCTGGATACAGCGGTTTCAGCGGCACGGGTAGAGCAGGGTCGCGCCAAGCTGCTGGAATATGCTGATCTGCTTGATCAGATTGAGGCGCGTTACGGCGTACAAAAAAAATACATCGTGGCTATTTGGGGCATGGAAAGCAATTTTGGCCAACAAACCGGCAGTTATTCCGTCATCCGCTCGCTGGCTACGCTGGCTTACAAAGGTCGGGTAGAACGGCGAGACTTCTGGCGTGAGCAGCTGATGGCGGCTTTGCGGATTTTGCAGCAGGGCGATATATCGATGGTGGCCTTGCAAGGTTCCTGGGCGGGGGCGATTGGCCATACCCAGTTTATTCCCACTACTTTTGAGCAGTACGCGGTTGATTTTGACGGCGACGGCCAGCGCGATTTGGTAAACAGCATCCCGGATGCGCTGGCATCCAGTGCCCATTATCTGGCGGAGTCAGGCTGGCAGCCAGGGCAAAGTTGGGGGGAGGAAGTGCGCTTGCCCAGCCGTTTCGAGTGGACACAGGCCGACCCGTCCAACTGGCAGGCGCTGGATTACTGGGCGGGTCATATGGGGGTCGTGCGGGCTGACGGGAGCAGTTTGATAGAACCCGGCGTGTCATCCGCTGCACTTGCTGAACGCGCTTTTATCCTGTTACCTGCCGGGCATCTCGGTCCAGCCTTTGCTGCGTTTCCCAACTATCAGGTGATTTTGAAATACAATAATGCCTTGAGTTATGCGCTGGCAGTCGGTTATCTGGGCGACCGGATGGGTGGGGCAGGGGAGTTACTGGCTGCCTGGCCGCGTGAAGAACCTACTTTGAGTCGGGTCGAAAAAGCGGAATTACAGGAATTATTGAGCGCAGTCGGGTATAGCACTGACGGTATCGATGGCAATATTGGCCCAAATACAAGGGCTGCCTTGCGGCGCTGGCAGGCGGATGTCGGGTTTCCCTCCGATGGTTATGCTACGCTGGCGCATTTGCGCTTGTTGCGCGGGCAAGCCGAACTGCGGACGACCTCCCAGTCGGATGAGGATGCGCGGGCTAGCCGGATTTGAGTGCGGAACATTCATTAGTCATCAATGGAGGATTCATATGCAAACATCACTGGTATTGACCGTGCTCGGCCCGGATCGCCCCGGTTTGGTGCAGGCACTGTCTGACGTGTTAAACAGCCAGCAGGGCAACTGGAGCGAGAGCCGGATGGTGCATCTGGCCGGGCAGTTTGCCGGTTTGCTGCAGATTTCATTGCCTGAGGCCAATGTTGAAACCTTCAAGGCAGAATTGGTGGCTTTGCAGGCCAAGGGTTTGCAGGTGCTGATCGGGCAGGCGGGAGCTGCTGATGAGCTAGCTACCCGTACCTTGCGCCTGGAGCTGTTAGGCCAGGATCGACCCGGTATCATTCGCGATATTACCCGCCAGCTGGCCGCGCTAAATGTGAATATCGAAGAATTATCCAGTGAACAGCGCGTGGCGCCGATGTCAGGCGAGACTTTGTTTTTTGCTGAACTGACCTTGGGCTTGCCCGGCGAGTTGCCCGCGAGTGCCGTGCAAGATGCACTGGAAGAACTGTCCGATCAGCTGATGGTTGATTTGCAGTTTGGTGATTAATCCGCTTTGGCGGTTGTTGCTGATCTGATCTTTGCGCATAATCCCCGTCTTTGTCCAATTCGGGGATAATTTGTGTATAGCCTGCTGCGTGAACTGCTGTTTCTTTTTCCTGCTGAAGCCTCCCACCATATCGCCATGCGCAGCCTGAAGCTCGCAACCCGCCTGAAGCTGACCCGCTTGCCACGCCCCTTGCCCGGCAAACAACTGACGGTTATGGGGCTTGATTTTCCCAATCCGGTCGGTCTGGCGGCTGGTTTGGACAAAAATGGCGAATACATTGATGCACTGGCGACGGTCGGCTTTGGTTTTATCGAAATTGGCACGGTTACCCCCCGCCCGCAATCCGGCAACCCGACACCACGCCTGTTTCGTCTGCGTGCCGCCAAGGCCATTATCAACCGCATGGGTTTTAATAACCATGGGGTTGAGTACTTGCTTGGGCAGGTGGTGAAGGCGCGTTACAAGGGCATACTCGGGATCAATATTGGCAAGAATTTTGATACCCCTGTAGAGCGGGCGCTGGATGACTACCGGCTGGCTTTGCGCAAGGTGTATCCGCATGCAGATTATATCACCGTGAATATTTCCTCACCGAATACACCGGGTTTACGCAACCTGCAATACGGCGATGAGCTGCGCAAGTTGCTACTACCCTTGAAGGAAGAACAGGCTTTGCTGGCCAGCGAACACGGGAAGTATGTACCACTGGCCGTAAAAGTTGCGCCTGATCTGACCGATGAAGAGATTGCCAATATGGCGGCGGTGATTCTGGACGTGAAAATGGACGGACTGGTCGCAACCAATACCACGCTGGATAAAACGGCTGTCGCCGCTATGGAGCAGGGTGCAGAGCAGGGCGGCTTAAGCGGCCAGCCCCTGACCCAACGTTCGACCGAGGTCATTCGGAGGTTTCACCAGCATCTGGGCGAGGCGGTGCCGATTATTGGCGTAGGCGGGATCATGTCAGCGGCTGATGCCAAGGACAAGCTGGCGGCAGGGGCTAAGCTTATACAAATCTACAGTGGTTTTATTTATGAGGGGCCTGACTTGATTAAGGACTGTATCCGGCAGACGGCTTGAGACAAAGGCAAGTCCTTAAACAAAAAACCCGCAAAAGCGGGTTTTTTGTTTTTCAGTTAGCCACTGATAGCCATTGATGACCATCGAGTGGTTTACCGAGTCGGCCAAACTTAATTGGTCGCTGCAGGAGCGGCAGGTGTAGCCGGTGCTTGTGCAGCAGGTTTGGCCGTTGCAGCTTCAGCCGGAGCCGCTGGCTGGGCAGGGACAGCAGGTGCTGCCGGAGCCGCTGCCGGTTTGGCTGGCGCTGCTACTTGGGCTGCTGGCGCTGTTTGTTGAGCCTGAGCGGCTTCCTGCCGAGCCTTCATCGCTTCCAGCATAGCCTGGCGTTGTGCTTCCATCTGCTTGTAATAAGCTTCAGCCTGGGCACGTTGTGCCGCCATTTGCTGTTGCATCTGTGCATAGTCGGGAGCCTGCTGTGCTGGAGCCTGCATCATCGGTTGTTGCATCTGTGGATACATCATCGGCTGCTGCATTTGTGGGTACATCATCGGCTGTTGCATCTGTGGATACATCATCATCGGCATTTGTGGCATCGCCATCTGTGGCTGCTGCATGTAGTAAGGGAACTGTGGATACTGTTGGTATTGTCCCTGGTTGAACGGCATCTGCATCTGTGGCATATAGCCATTAGGATAGCCGCCATTGTTGCCATTAAAGCCACTGTTCGTATTGGAATAGCCGTTGCTGCTCATGTTGTTAGCGCCAGTACCGGTGCCGGAGCCTTGACCATAAAGGTTGCCATTAGCATCGCCTTTACCGTCAGCCGCCATCGCCGAATCCATGTCGGTTTTACCTTTGCCCTGGAATTTGATGCTGAAATCAACTTCGCCGTCGGCATTACCGTTACCACGACCCCAGCCTTCGGCATTGCCGTTACCGGTGCCATATCCCTGGCCTTGGCCATTGGTCGTGCCTTGCGCATTGCTGGCAGCGCTACCGGTGCCGTTGCCATTATTAAAGCCGTCAAAGAAATCAGCAGAAGCGATCACAGGGGCGGTCAGTAAGGCAACCATCAGTGCAATGTTGGTCTTGTTCGTCTTGTTCATGAAAATATCCTCTAGCGGTGTTTGATGCAATTAGCAAGTTAATCAGTGTTGGTGTCTTGTTCGTTAGCCTGTTTGGCTAATATAAGTAAATGTTAATATTCTAATTGATGAATTGCAAGAAAAATTTTCACATTGTTCACATTGGACTGTCAATCCTCAGTCTGTCTCACCAGATGGCTAGAGTGATTTTTCAGTGAATTCATTAATAAATCATTTTGAGTTATTAATTGACAAAAAGCAGTAAAACGTCTACTCTGCCTGCATTATCAGCTGATTTGCCAATACTGGAGCAGTGCATCAAAGTATCTGTTTTAGGCGGAAAGCGGCAAGTTCTTCTGATTGAAAGTATGAACTGTTTGTCGGATAATTTTCCGATAGGTGAAAATTTTTTGAGAGCTGAACCAATCTTGGGTACGGCATTCCACCGTGCTTTGCAAATGATCAAATGCATTATTTGTTTATTCAAAGCGTTTTAGATGTATGTTCTAATGCCCCTCGATTTTTAGCTATAACCCAATATAGGTAGGGCTTGCATGTTTATTGTCTGTGGAGAAGCGCTGTTCGATGTTTTCATGGCGGATGGCATCGCGATGGACGCGGTTCAAGTGCCGTTTAATGCCCGGGTGGGCGGTTCACCGTTTAATGTGGCGATTGGTTTGGCACGCTTGGGGCAGCCGGTGGCGATGCTGACCGGGATATCCACTGACTTCTTGGGTGAGCGCCTGTTGACGGTGCTAAAGGCCGAGAACGTAACGACTGACCTGATTGCCCGCAAGGATGCACCGACCACACTGGGTTTTGTCCAGCATGCGGCGGATGGTGTGCCCAGTTATGCCTTTTACGGTAATGGTGCGGCTGACCGGCTATTGACGCTGGACGATATTGAGGTCGACCTGAGCGCGGCCAGCGGTATTCATCTGGGGTCTTATTCCATTGTTGTCCAGCCGACTGCCGATACCTATCTGGAGCTGGTGCGGCGGCAGGCGGGTAAGCGCCTGATCTCGCTGGATCCGAACATTCGCCTGAATGTAGAACCGAATCTGGATATCTGGCGGGCACGTGTCACTGAGCTGTTACCACTGACTGATATTGTCAAGGTCAGCGATGAAGACCTTCATTCACTGTATCCCGGCGTTGAACCCGAAGCGATTGTTGCGGACTGGCTGGCGATGGGCGTGAAACTGCTGGTACTGACGCGGGGTGGCAGTGGTGCTTCCCTGTGGAGTGCACAGGCACGAGTCGATGTGACTGCCCCCAACATCAAGGTCATTGACACCGTCGGGGCAGGCGATACCTTTCAGGCATCCTTGCTGGATGCACTGGTGAAGTTACAGGCCGAGCATGCCGCCGATTGGGCGCAGGCACTGACGGCACAAACCTTGCAAGCGATTGGGCAGTTTGCGGCCTCAGCGGCGGCGATTACCTGCTCACGGCGCGGTGCCGATTTGCCAACACGTGCAGAACTGCTAGCCAGCCTTGCGCAGTCATCCACTTAATAGCTAATGAGTATTCAATTAGTAAGGGTTAGAGATTAACATGAGCAGTACCATTATTCCCGTCAAACCCTTTGATCTGGTGATTTTTGGCGGCACCGGTGACTTGTCAATGCGCAAGCTGCTACCCGCTTTGTTCCGGCGTGACGTGGATGGGCAGATACCCGACGAATCACGCATCATCGGTCTGGCGCGCTCCGAGCATACGCCCGAACAGTTTCGGGAAGATGCCCGTGTTGCCTTGTACAAGCACGCCCCGAAAAGTGTGGCGGCCAATCCGGAGGGGCTGGAGCGTTTTCTCAGTCGTCTGGAATATCACCTGAATGATGTTACCGACAGCGCTGGCTGGTCTGACCTGGTCGATATGCTGAATGAACACCCTGACCATATCCGGGTTTACTATCTGGCCGTTAGCCCTTCACTGTTTGGGGTGATTGCCAAAGGTCTGGCAGAGCGTGGTTTGTCCGGAAATGGGGCGCGTCTGGTGGTCGAAAAGCCGCTAGGGCATGACCTTGACAGTGCCAAACGCTTGAACCAGGAGATTGGTGCGGTGTTTGATGAGGGCAGCGTATACCGGATTGACCATTATCTGGGCAAGGAGACAGTGCAAAACCTGATGGCTTTGCGTTTCGCCAATGCCTTGTTTGAGCCGATCTGGAATGCCAACTGCGTTGATCATGTGCAGATTACGGCCTCTGAATCCTTGGGTGTAGGCACTCGGGGAGGGTATTACGACACTGCCGGTGCGATTCGCGACATGATCCAGAATCATCTGGTGCAGCTGTTGTGCCTGATTGCGATGGAACCGCCGTATACATTTGATGCGGATGCGGTGCGTGATGAAAAGCTGAAGGTGTTGCGTTCATTGCGTCCCATGGAAGGGCGGGCTGCCTTGGCCAATACGGTACGTGGGCAATATCTGGCAGGGCAGGATTCACCCTCTTACGTGCAGGAAGCCGGTAATCCGGACAGCAAGACTGAATGCTATGTCGCGATTAAAGCCGAGATTGATAACTGGCGTTGGTCGGGTGTACCGTTTTATTTGCGTACCGGTAAAAAACTGCGCGCCCAAATGACCGAAATTGCCGTGGTCTTCAAGGAACCGGCTCACTCGGTATTTGGCGAGCTGGAAACACCGATGCATCCGAATGTGCTGACGATTCGCCTGCAGCCGGATGAAGGGCTGGGCTTGAATATCATGACCAAAGACCCGGGCCCCGGTGGTTTCCGGCTGCGCGACATCCCGCTCGATATGACGTTCGCTGAGGGTAAAGGTGACAACTGGCGGATGCCGGATGCGTATGAGCGGCTGTTAATGGACGTGGTGCGCGGCAATCAGACGCTGTTCATGCGTGGCGATGAAGTAGAAGCGGCCTGGCAGTGGATTGATCCGATCATTCAGGCTTGGGAAGCGTCCGGCACGCGTCCGGAAGGTTATGATCCGGGGAGTCGCGGCCCGATTTCCTCGGTGGAAATGATGGCGCGTGATGGCCGTCGCTGGCGGGAGATCACCGGATGAACATCAGTCATTATACCAACCGTGCGGAGCAGGCGGCTGCGCTGGCGATGCTGGTCGCAGATCAGCTGCATACCGGGATTGAACAGCACCAGACGGCGCGTTTGGCCGTGCCCGGCGGGACAACCCCTGCGCCTTTTTTGCAAGCACTCGGCCAGATCAGTCTTGACTGGAGCAAGGTGCGGGTCACGCTGACCGATGAACGCCAGGTGCCGATGGACAATGCACGCTCCAATGCCTTGCTGCTGCGTGAAAACCTGCTGAACACGGTGCAGGGTATCCACTTTTTACCGCTGTTTGATCCGGCGCACGCCCAGAATGACATGCGCATGATTGCGCAAAGCTTGCAGGATGAACTGTTGCCGTTGGATGTCTGTGTGCTCGGCATGGGCACCGACGGGCATTTTGCTTCACTGTTTCCGGCGGCTGATCAACTGGAGGCGGGGCTTGATCCGACTAATCCGTTGCCAGTGCTGGTGGTTACGGCGGATAATATTCCCGAAGCCCGCATTTCCCTGAGTCTGTCAGCTTTATTGTCGGCACGGCATATCCACTTATTGATCACCGGCGCTGAAAAGCTGCAGGTGCTGGAACAGGCCGCTGCTCATCTGCAGGCGGGTGCTCCCCGGCAATGGCCGGTGGAAGCCCTGTTGCAACAGGCGAACGAGCGCCTGACCATTCATTACACGCCCTGAACGGTGCGGAGATATTAGGTATTTATGAACAAGAAGGCCATCCACCCAGTCGTTGCCGCAGTGACGGCACGCATTGAGCAACGCAGCCGTCGTACCCGTGACGCCTATTTGCAGGGCGTCGAGAAAGCCGGCAAGTATTCCACCCGCAAGTCACTGGCTTGTGGCAATCTGGCGCATGCCGTGGCCGCCAGCCCGGCAGCCGACAAGTTTAAAATTGTCGAATGGACAGCGGGCAATCTCGGGATTGTGACTGCCTACAATGACATGCTTTCGGCGCACCAACCCTTTGAAGTTTACCCCGAACTGATCAAGCAGGCAGCGCGTAAAGCGGGGGGTACTGCTCAGGTGGCGGGGGGTGTCCCGGCGATGTGTGACGGTGTGACCCAAGGTCAGCCGGGCATGGAGTTATCCCTGTTTTCACGCGATGTCATCGCGATGAGCGCCGGCATTGCCCTGACGCATAACGTGTTTGATGCTGCCGCCTTTTTGGGTGTCTGCGACAAGATCGTCCCCGGTTTGGTGATTGCAGCGGCTACTTTTGGCCATTTACCCTGCATTTTCCTGCCTGCAGGGCCGATGGTGTCCGGTTTGCCGAATGATGCCAAGGCCAAAGTACGCCAGCAGTTTGCGACCGGTGAAGTGGGTCGCAAGGAACTGCTGGAAGCGGAAATGAAATCGTATCACGGTGCGGGCACCTGTACTTTCTATGGTACGGCCAACAGTAACCAGATGCTGATGGAATTTATGGGCTTGCAGCTGCCGGGTAGCAGTTTTGTCAATCCGAATACGCCCTTGCGCGATGCGCTGACAGTGGCGGGCACCGAGCGGGCATTGGCGATGACCCAGCAGGGTGGCCAGTATCTGCCGGTGAGTGAGATTCTGACGGCGAAAGCATTCGTGAATGGCATCGTCGGTCTGAATGCCACCGGTGGTTCGACCAATCTGGTCTTGCATGTGGTGGCGATGGCGCGGGCGGCGGGTTGGTTGATTCGTCCGGAAGATTTCTCTGATTTGTCGGCAGTCACCCCGCTGATGGCGCGGGTTTACCCGAACGGGATGGCGGATGTGAACCATTTCCATGCGGCGGGCGGCTTGCAGTTTGTGATTCGTGAATTGCTGGCTAATGGTCTGCTGCATGAAGAGGTACAAACCGTGGCCGGTGCCGGTCTGAGTCACTATACGCAGGAAGCGAAACTGGGTGAAGATGGCCGTGCTTTCTGGGAAGAGGGCACACTCACCAGCCATGACCAAGACGTTCTGCGCACTTGTGGCGAGGCTTTCCAGCCTGCCGGTGGTCTGGTGCGTTTGCAGGGCAATCTCGGCGAAGCCGTTATCAAAATTTCGGCGGTCAAGCCTGAGCAGCGTTTGATCGAAGCACCCGCCAAAATATTCCATGATCAGGAATCTGTCAAAGCCGCTTTCAAAGCGGGTGAGCTGGAAGGTGATTTTGTGTGTGTGGTGCGCTTCCAGGGGCCAAAAGCCAACGGGATGCCCGAACTGCACAGCCTGACACCGGTATTGGGTGTACTCCAGGATCGTGGGCAGAAGGTGGCGCTGGTCACGGACGGACGGATGTCTGGTGCCAGTGGCAAAGTACCCGCAGCGATTCATTTAAGCCCGGAAGCGATGGATGGCGGCGCGATTGCCAAAATCCGTGAGGGTGACATGATTCGTCTGGACGCCGAGCAGGGCAGCCTGACCGTGTTAGCGGACGGTTTTGCCGAGCGTTCGCCGGTGGTCATCAATCTGGATGAAAACGAATTTGGTTTGGGGCGTGAGCTGTTCCGGGTATTCCGCCAGGCGGTAGGGCCAGCAGCGAGTGGTGCGAGTTCACTGTTCGCCGCCGATAATGAAGTACAGGAAGACTAGTTGTGATGGAAACGATGAAAACAAGCAATAATTCCCCATTAACGGCGGCTTGGCAGAATTTGCAGGCCTCCAGTGAGGCCTTGCAAGCGGTACATTTGCGCCAGTTGTTTGCCGAAGACTCGCAGCGTTTTCAACAGTTGTCGCTGCAAGTCGATGACCTGTTGTTCGATTTTTCCAAGGAAAAGCTGGACGCAGAGGTGCTGGCCAAGTTGCTGACGCTGGCCGAAGCGGCGGGTGTGGCTGAACGGCGCGATGCGATGGTACGGGGCGATAAAATTAACCTCACCGAAGATCGTGCCGTGTTGCACATGGCTTTGCGTGACGGGGTGCCCGCAGAGGTGCAGGTCGACGGTCAGGATGTGCGGGCTGATGTAGTCGCCGTGCGGGAGCGTTTTCTGCAGTTTGCTGAAGATGTGCGTACCGGTGCTTATCGGACGGTTTCCGGTGAAAAATTCACGGATGTGGTGAATATCGGTATCGGTGGTTCTGACCTTGGCCCGGTGATGGTCACGCAGTCGCTGGCACCGTGGCATGATGGCCCGAACCTGCATTTTGTTTCCAATGTGGATGGTGCGCACATCATTGACACCCTCGGCAAGTTGAATCCGGCGACCACGCTGGTGATTGTAGCTTCCAAGACGTTCACGACCGCCGAAACCATGCTTAATTTCGCCAGTGCACTCGCCTGGTTAAAAGCGGATTTGGGCGATGAGGCGGGGCGGCATCTGGCCGCAGTTTCGACTAATCTGCCCGCCACCCGCTCGTATGGCATTGATGATGCCCGCGTGTTCGGCTTCTGGGATTGGGTCGGTGGCCGCTATTCCGTCTGGTCGGCGATTGGTTTGCCGGTCGCGATTGCCGTGGGGCGTGATGCGTTCAGTGAATTTCTGGACGGTGCGCGGCAGATGGATGAGCACTTCCGGGCTGCGCCACTGGCCAGTAACTTGCCGGTGCTGTTTGCGCTGGTGGGTATCTGGCGGCGTAACCTGCTGGGGTATGGCAGTGTGGCGCTGATCCCGTATGACCAGCATCTGGCGCGGTTCCCGGCCTATGTGCAGCAGCTGGATATGGAATCCAACGGCAAGCGTGTGACGCGTGATGGTCAGGCGGTACAACAGCAGACCGGCCCGGTGATCTGGGGTGAGGCAGGGACTAATGCCCAGCATTCGTTCTTCCAGCTGATTCATCAGGGCAGCGCCGTGATTCCGGTTGATTTCCTGCTGGCCGCCGAAAGTTCGGTGCAAAGCAGCACGGCGGATGCGCAATTGCATCATGACATGTTGCTGACTAATGTACTGGCACAGGCTCAAGCGCTGGCGTTTGGGCTGGATGAAGCCAGTGTGCGCGCTGAAATGACGGCTGCCGGAGTGGCTGCCGATAAAATTGATCGGCTGGCACCGCACCGGACATTTCCGGGCGACCGGCCTTCGTCCATGCTGGTGTATCGCCAGCTGACGCCCGCCACCCTTGGCAAGCTGGTGGCCTTGTTTGAACACAAGGTGTTTGTTCAAGGCGTGATCTGGGGCGTTAACTCGTATGACCAGTGGGGTGTGGAGCTTGGCAAAAAGCTGGCGAATGCACTCGCACCTGCGCTGCGTGAAGGGGTTGTGCCTGCGGGTACTGACACGTCGACAGCCGGTGTTTTGACTCATATTCATGCTTTGCGTGCGGGCTAACAACACGCAAAGCCTATACAGGAAATAAACAGAATGATTTCGACAAAAGCAATGTGCCAACAGGTAGCCGTGATCCCGGTGCTGGTTGTGAATGACGTAAAACATGCCCGCCCACTGGCGACTGCACTGGTTGGCGGCGGTTTGCACGTACTGGAAGTGACACTGCGCACTCCGGCGGCGCTGGATGTGATTCGTGCCATGAGTGAAGTACCCGGCAGCATGGTCGGTGCCGGTACGGTGCTCACGCCAGCGGATGTGAAAGCGGTCAAGGCGGCGGGTGCGGTGTTCGCGGTATCACCCGGTGCCACCGATACGCTGATCAAGGCAGCAGAAGATGAAGGGCTGGCTTTGTTACCCGGTGGTGCGACCGCTTCAGAGGTGATGTACCTGATGGAGCGCGGGTTTGAGACCCTGAAATTCTTCCCGGCGGAAGCAGCGGGGGGCATTCCGATGCTGAAGTCGCTGTACGGGCCATTGTCGGCGGTCACATTCTGCCCAACCGGTGGGATTAATCTGCAGTCTGCCCCGAATTATCTGGCGCTGCCGAATGTGCTGTGCGTCGGTGGTTCCTGGATTACGCCGGATGCACTGGTGCAGGCCGGGGACTGGGCAGCCATCGGCGAACTGGCACGCGCAGCGCAGGCTTTGAAAGGCTAGGATAATCGCTGTGCCCGGAGAAATTGTGTTCTCCTGCCTGAACTCGACTTGGTATTCAGGTAGCTTGCCCCCGGAGAATGCTTCGGGGGATTTTTATATTGATGTTTGCAGGGAAATGCCATGTGCCATGCGATTGCCATGATTGCCCACGATCAGACCAAAAAGGCGCTGATTGCCTGGGTGGGTTTGAACCTGGCTTCGTTCCAGCAACGTGCTATTTATGCGACGGGCACGACCGGTAAGTTACTGCAGCAAGCTTATCCCCAGCTCGACATTACGGCGCTGAAAAGTGGCCCCTTGGGCGGGGATCAGCAAATTGGTGCGCTGATCGCCGAAGGCAAGATGGCCGCCGTGATTTTCTTTCAGGATGCCATGACGCCCCAACCGCATGATGTGGATGTAAAAGCACTGGTGCGATTGGCGACTTTGTATGAAGTACCCATCGCCTGTAATCAGAGCACTGCCGATTATCTGGTCTCCAGCCCTTATTTCATGGCACCGGAGCAGGCACCCGAGACCCTCTCGGTTGAAGCGCGTTACGGTAATTATTTAAAGCGTGTGGTGCAATCCAGTATGCACGAACACCCAACAGCAACCGAATAAAAATTGAACAAAAATATCCGAAATATCTGATACTTTTGCCACCTAATCTACTTTAGAGAACTATTTGCAATGGAAAGTCCATTTAAACTTGATCGTCGTACTAAAATTGTGGCCACACTCGGCCCTGCCTCCAATGATGAAAAGACACTGCGTGCGCTGGTTGAGGCCGGTGTCAATGTATTTCGCCTGAACTTTAGTCACGGCACCCACGAAGAACAGCGTGCGCGCTATAATCTGGTGAGAGCGATTGAAGCCGAAGCCGGTCGTCCGCTGGGTATTCTGATGGATTTGCAAGGGCCGAAACTGCGGGTTGGCCAGTTTGCCAATGGCAAAATCACCCTGAAAAACGGCGACAGTTTCAAGTTGTACCTGGAAAAGCGCCCAGGGGATCAGGAGGGTGTCAGCCTGCCGCACAAGGAAATTTTTGATGTACTGGCGGTTGGCAACGAGTTATTGCTGGATGACGGTAAAATCCGGCTGAAAGTTACCGCCACTAACGGTACGGAAGCCGTGACGACCGTGCTGGTGGGTGGGGTGCTGTCAGACCGTAAAGGCGTGAATGTGCCAGACACACAATTACCGATCAGTGCCTTGACCAAAAAAGACCGGGAAGACCTCGCTTTTGGTCTGGAGCTTGGCGTAGACTGGGTGGGCTTGTCGTTTGTTCAGCGTCCGGAGGACATGATCGAAGCGCGTGAACTGGTCAAGGGTTATCAGGTGGGTTTGCTGGCAAAGCTGGAAAAACCTTCCGCATTAGAGCAATTAGAGCGTATTATTGAATTATCGGATGCAGTGATGGTCGCACGCGGGGATCTGGGCGTAGAAATGCCACCGGAACGCGTGCCTTCCATCCAGAAGCGGATTGTCGAGGCCGCGCGTTCACAAGGCCGCCCGGTGATCGTGGCGACCCAGATGCTGGAGTCGATGATCAACTCGCCGGTTCCGACCCGTGCGGAAGCTTCGGATGTGGCCACTGCCATTTATGACGGAGCCGACGCGGTAATGCTGTCAGCAGAAACGGCAGCAGGCAGTTTTCCGATAGAAGCGGTAGAGGTCATGGGGCGCATCATCAGCGAAACAGAGAAAGATGAGCGCTATCGCCGCTTGTTGAAAGTTTATCCGATTGAAGGTGAAACGACCGATGCAGATGCGATTGCCTGTGCGGCTTCGCAGATTGCTTCATCACGCAATTGTGCGGCAATTGTTACGTTCACCAGCACCGGTTCAACAACTTTGCGTGTGGCACGGGTACGTGGTGAAGTTCCTATTTTAGGGTTGACACCGTCGCATCATGTGGCGCGTAAACTGGCATTGGTGTGGGGGGTCTACTCGGTTCAGACCCGCGATGTAGTGTCACTGTCCGATATGGTCGGCAAATCGGTTCGCATGGTTCAGCGCAAAGGCTTTGCACAGCTAGGCGACCGGATCGTGATGACTGCTGGCGTACCGTTTGGTCAGCCGGGCACAACCAATGTTTTAAGGCTGGCGGTAGTTTCCAGCAAATATGACAAACCTTAAGCATCATTAGCGGTTTGCTGGCGACTGGCGTCATTACAATTACATGCCCCTATGGAGGATAAAAGCATGTTTGAAACCAAAAAAGAAGAGCAACGCCTGGATTTCGCCAAACCTAACATGGCACGAGAATTAAGCCGGAAGACTCTGGCGCTCGTGTTGGCGGGTGGGGAGGGTTCGCGTCTGAAGAACCTGACCCATCGCCGTGCCAAACCGGCAGTGCCGTTTGGTGGCAAGTACCGGATTATTGATTTTGCACTCTCCAACTGCGTGAACTCCGGGATTCGCCGGATTGGTGTGTTGACTCAATACAAGTCTGACTCGCTGATTCGCCATATGCAGCGCGCCTGGAATTTCATGCGCGCTGAAATTGGCGAGTTTGTCGAAATCCTGCCTGCCCAGCAACGCACCGAGAAAAAAGAATGGTATCAGGGGACAGCCGATGCACTGTTCCAGAATCTGGATATTCTTTACCGGCATGATCCTGAATACGTGATCGTGCTCGGGGGTGACCATATTTACAAGATGGATTATACCGACATGCTGGTCGATCACGTACTTTCGGGTGCGGATTTTACGGTCGGCTGCATTGAAGTGCCGAGTGAAGAAGCCACCGGGTTTGGGGTGATGTCGGTTGATGATGAAATGCGGATCACCAAGTTCATGGAAAAACCGGATGAGCCGGAGTCCATGCCAGGCAAGCCGGGTATTGCACTGGCCTCGATGGGGATTTATGTGTTCTCGCGGGATTTCCTGTTCCGTACCTTGAGTGAAGATGCGATGCAAAGCGACTCTTCACACGATTTTGGCAAGGACATTATTCCGAATTACATTCATTCCGCCAAAGCCCATGCGTATGCCTTCCGTGATGAGGCGACCGGTAAACCGGCTTACTGGCGCGATGTGGGTACGGTTTATTCCTACTGGAAGGCGAATATGGAGTTGTGTGGTATCACGCCCGAACTCAACCTGTATGACCGCTACTGGCCGATCTGGACTTACCAGCCCCAATATCCACCGGCCAAATTCGTGTTTGACGAAGAAGGACGGCGCGGTGAAGCGATTGACTCGCTGGTATCCGCCGGTTGTATCCTCTCCGGGGCACGCATGAAACGTTCCATTGCGTTTTTTGCGGTGACTGTCGAAAATAATTCACTGGTCAAAGACAGCATTATTCTGCCCAAGGTGCATATTGGTAAAAACTGCCGTCTGACCAAGGTAGTGGTTGATAAAGGCTGTGTGATTGAAGATAACACGGTCATTGGTGAGAATGCCGAGGATGATCGGGCGCGTGGCTTCTATGTCAGCCCTGAGGGTATTACGTTAGTAACGTCACTGATGTTAGGGCAGAAACTGAATAGCCGTGACGAGGAACATGTCTGGCGGATGGAAACCTAAGCCGCTGCGGGGCGCTTGACGGTTTGAATGTGATTAAGCCCTTTGCCGTTTGCGGGCGGCAGAGGGTGTTTGTGTTTGCTATCAGAAATGGGCATGGGTTGAGCCACGCACGATCAAATCAACATCCAGTACCTGTTGATGTTTTGTCCCGGTTTCGATCAGGTCATACAAATGACTGGTAATGGTATAGCCCGCTTGAAAAATCGATGAACTGACCGTCGTCAGTGGTGGGTCGAATTTGCTGGCTTGCAGGAACGGCAGTTCGTCATCGTGGGTGATAATGGAAATATCCTTGCCGGGGCGCAGACCGATCTGGCGAATAGCGCGTTTGACCCCCAAAGTCATAATAATGCTGGAAACCAGAAAAGCCGTGGGGCGTGGTTTTTTGTGCAAGGCCTTAATCGCAGCCTGATAACCCTGTTCTTCCGTCATGTCGACGGCATAAACCCGATCAGCATCAAAGCACACACCATCGTGCTGCAGGGCAGCACGGTAGCCCAGCAGGCGGTGATAAGCGAAGGTGAACTGCGGGTTATCGTTCACTAACACGATGCACTGATGGCCCATGTCCAGCAGAAGCTGGGTGGCCTTTTCGAAAGCGCCTTTGTTGTCGATGTCCAGGTAAGAAAATGGCATGTCGGTCAGCGCCTCACCACCCTCTTCCGGGTGCAGGCGGCCATGCACAATGAACGGCATGCCCATGTCAGTGATGTGTTCGATGCGCGGATCCTGACGTAACGGGGTACTGAGAATCACCCCATCAACCCGCCCTGATTTGGCCAGTTGCCGATAAGTTTGTAGCTCATGTTTGGTTTTGACCGGCATGATGGTCAGATCGAGGTCTTTCTTGACCAGAAATTCAGCGATACCGCGCATGAACTCATGGAACAGGGGGGTCACAAACAGATTACGCTCCACCGGCAGAATAATACCAATGTGCCCGGTTTTGCCGGTGGCCAGTGACTTGGCAAAGCGATTGGGGCGGTAGTTCATTTCTTCCGCTACCTTCAGTACCCGCGCGCGCGTCTTTTCACCCACTTCGGGATAACCGTTCAGGGCACGGCTGACCGTTGTTTGTGAAAGTCCCAGCTTTTGGGAAAGTTCCTTGAGATTCATCGCACCGCCAGATACCAGAAAAGATACCAAAAATTATTTTGGCTAAAAGTACTATGAAGTACTTGCAGGTCTAGTTTGTATTTCTTTACACTGGAATTCAAACCGCTTTAAATTTTATAGGCTGAACGTACATCATGTATGAAGCACATTCCCAGGCACTGCTGCACCGTATTCTGAGCTCACTGGAACAGTCCACTGATCAGGGTGAGTTACTGCCATTTTATACCCGCTTGGGCGCAAATTTTCACTCCATGTACCGTTTATTCCAGCAGCTCTACGGCCAGCGCACAGACCGGGACGCGCAACTGGGCAAACTGGTGGCTACCCTGCAAAGTGCCTATTTACAGCGCTCTAGCGAGCTGCGCAGGCTGGATCAGCAACGTGAAAATAACCCTGACTGGTTTTTGAGCCAGCACTGGGTGGGCATGGCCCTGTATGCGGATCGCTTTGCGGGTGGTTTGGCCGGGGTGCGTGAGCGGGTCGCCTATCTGGACGAACTCGGGGTGAACATGCTGCACATTATGCCGATGATGCAAGCTCCGGCAGGGGCGAATGATGGCGGCTATGCCATCAGTGATTTTCGTCAGGTTGACAAGCGCTTTGGTTCTTTGGCAGACGTGCATGCTTTGAGTGAAACCTTGCGTGCGCAGCATATGTTGCTGACCCTGGACGTGGTCATCAATCATACCTCGGATGAACATGCCTGGGCGCAACAGGCGAGGGCGGGGGATGCGCACTACCGCGACTATTATTATTTATACCCTGACCGTAACTTACCTGACCAGTTTGAGAAAACCCTACCGGAAGTTTTCCCGGAGACAGCACCGGGCAGTTTTACCTGGAATGAAACACTGCAGCAGTGGGTGATGACGGTTTTTAACCATTACCAGTGGGATCTGAATTATACCCATCCGGCGGTTTTCACCGAGATGGCCGATATTATTCTGTTTTGGGCGAATCAGGGCGCGGATATTCTGCGGCTGGATGCCCCCGCCTTCATTTGGAAAAAACTCGGTACTGCCAGCCAAAACCAGCGTGAAGCGCATTTGCTGCTGCAATTATTCAAGGATTGCGCCCAGATTGTCTGCCCCGGTGTGTTGTTTATTGCCGAGGCCATTGTCGCACCGAAAGAGATCATCAAATATTTTGGGGATAATCCGCTGGAAGGGCGCGAGTGTGAGATTGCCTATAACGCGACCTTGATGGCATTGCTGTGGGATGCGGTCGCTACCCGGAATGCGCGGGTGCTTAATCAGGGTTTGCGCAGCTTGCCCGCCAAGCCAGCCGGGAGCACCTGGCTAAACTATGTGCGTTGTCATGATGATATTGGTTTGGGGTTTGAAGATGCGGATATTGCAGCGGCGGGCTTCGACCCCTTCGCCCATCGACGTTATCTGGTGCAGCAACTGACCGGGCAGCGGGCGGATTCCCCGGCGCGGGGGCTAGTGTTCGCCGCTAATGACAAAACCGGGGATGCGCGTATTTCCGGCTCACTGGCGGCGCTGGCGGGTTTGGAGTCTGCGCTGGACAGTGCGGATACCCGCCAAGTCGACCGGGCTATCCAGCGCATCCTCACCCTGCATGCCCTGATCATGACTTATGGCGGCATTGCCCTGCTGTATTATGGCGATGAACTGGCCACGCTGAATGACTACAGTTATAAAGCCGATGCAGACAAGGTAGCGGACAACCGTTGGGTACACCGCCCACAAATCGACTGGCAGCGCGCTGAACTACGTCATGTCGAAGGCACCGTCGAGCAGCGCGTGTTCAGTGGCCTGCAACACCTGATCGCTTTGCGTAAACAGATGGCCGTTTTTGCTGACCTGAACAACCGGCGCTTACTGGCGAATGATAACCCGCACCTGCTGAGCTTCGCCTGCCATGACCCGCAAGGCAAGTTGCCCGCTGTAGTGGTGGTCGCCAATTTTGATGACCGGGCGCATTTTCTGAATCTGGATAAGCTGCGGCAGCAGGGCTATTTCCAGCGTGGCCAACTGCATGACCGGGTGACCGCACAGGATCTGAAGATTGAACAGACGCACTTGCTGTGTATCCCGGCGGTGGGTTGTTACTGGTTGGAGGCTCGCTGAGAACAGCCCTGCTTCCGCCGCGTCTCTGCCTGCAAGTTTGGCAATAATCCAGGTGGCCAGGTACTGGGAGGCCATGCAACCGCCTGCTGTGGCGATATTGCCGTTGGCGATGAAGGGGTTATTCAGGACTTCGATACCGGCTTCGACCACCCACGGTTTGGTGGTTAAAGCGCCCTGTGCATGCCCGGAACAAGCCGCCTAACAGCGCTGGTAGCTAACCCGTAAAACCAGCGTGCCCACCCGCACACTACTTGCATTGGTGAGGGTTCGGGCGCGGCTATTCAGGCGCAGGTTGATGTCTTTGCCGCAAGCTGAACTGCTTTGTGGCAGATTATCGTGTTGGTGGAACGATTTACCGCTGCTTGAACTGAACGTCGTAACTTTGGCGGCACCGGTCTGACCGGCATAAAACACCGAGCTGCGCAGTTCTGCCTTGCCTTTGACATAGCCATACATGTCCAGGCTTTTCAGGTTGACCCGATAGCCGTTGGGTACGCTGATCGGGATGGCGATATTACAAGTGACATTGCCGGGCGCAGCTACGTATTGGCGGGTTAGCACGCTCAGGCTGGTTTTATCCCGACTGAAATAATACTGGCTGCTACCGCCGGGGCAGCCGCTACCTGCAATCGCGGGTGAGTCCGGGCGGGGTGCTGCGGCCAGCAGCTCCGGGCTTGCCAGCAAAGTGACCAGACTGCAACAGGCCAGCAGGCTATTCTGAAATGATGTGTGCATGATAAGTCCCTCAAGTGGATGAAGCCAGAAAAAACCGGTATATACACTTGGAGGACGAGTATCGCCAAGCAGTTCCCTGCATCGCGCTTAAGCTTGATTTATATCAGGTGAATTCAGCTAATCAGGCCGCGTAGCTCTTGCATCGAATCAATCACCGCATCCGGGGATTCGTTACGAATGTCTTCGCCGTGATTATAGCCGTAACTCATGCAGATAATCCCGAAACCGGCAGCGCGGGCAGCCTTCACATCTGATTTGGAATCCCCCAGCATCAGGGCGTGGGCAGGTGCCACCCCGAGTTGTTCGGCAGCATGCACCAAGGGCAGGGGGTGCGGCTTTTTCTCGGCCAGCGTATCGCCGCTGATAATAATTTCAAAGCGGTCATGAATGCCCATGTCCTTCAGCAGTACATGGGTAAACTGTGCCGCTTTGTTGGTCACACACCCGATTTTCAGGCCGGGAATCGACGCGAGGTAGTCCAGCCCATCCAATACGCCCGGATACAGCGTGCTGCGTTGCGAAGTGTTCTCCGCATAAATCGCCATGAACACCGGCAGCGCTTTGGCAAACAGTGCAGCGGCGGGGGTGCCATTAATATCATCGCACAGCGCCCGTTCGACCAGACGCGGCACACCATTGCCCACCCATTGCCGCACCTTGGCCTCCCCGCGCGCCGCTAACCCCAGCTGCTGCAGGGTAGCATCCACGCAATAGGCCAAGTCGGGCACGCTGTCGACTAGCGTGCCATCGACATCGATTAGCACCATTTTCGGGTGAAACATACCTAAACCTGTGCCTCCAGCAATTCAGCACGAAACTGGGCGAGAATGCTGTTGTAATGTTCAGGGTCGTCCGGGTTGGCTGCCCCAAAAATCGCAGAACCGGCAACGAAGGTATCCGCGCCCGCTTCCTTGATTTCACGAATATTGCCCACTTTGACCCCGCCATCCACTTCCAGCCGAATGTCCAGACCGGAGGCATCAATCAGCTGCCGCACCTGACGCAGTTTGCCCAAGGTAGACGGGATGAAACTCTGCCCGCCAAAGCCGGGGTTAACCGACATCAACAGGATCAGGTCTACCTTGTCGAGCACGTATTCGAGGACGGAAAGCGGCGTCGCCGGGTTAAACACAAGACCCGCCTTGCAGCCTTCATTCCGAATCAGCTGCAGGCTGCGATCCACATGCTCGGAAGCTTCCGGGTGAAAACTGATGTAAGTCGCCCCGGCAGCAGCGAAATCGGGGATGATGCGATCGACTGATTTGACCATCAGGTGCACATCAATCGGCGCGATCACGCCATGCTTGCGGAGTGCCTCGCACACCAAAGGGCCAATGGTCAGGTTGGGGACATAATGATTGTCCATCACGTCGAAATGCACGATGTCGGCACCTGAGGCCAGCACACGGTCTACTTCTTCGCCGAGACGGGCAAAATCCGCCGATAAAATCGACGGTGCAATAAAGTCAGTCTGTCGCGCCATAACTATTCTCCTGATCTGCCGGTAACTTGAAAGCCGTCTACTGTAGCGCATCAGGCGGCGGATTTGCAGCCTTACTCTGGGGATAGGTGTGTATTGCAGGCATCACAGGGTGGAATACATCAGACCCACCGAGTAATTATCCGCATCGGTTTCATAGTCAGAATTGGAACCGGTGTTAAATACGTGCTCCCATTCACTGCGCAGGTGCAGGTTTTGATCAATCTGATATTGCGCACCGATGCCTGCCATCGGCGAAATGCCATCATCTTTGGAGGGTGTGGACAAATCGCCTAGGGTGGCTTTGGTGTCCCGCTCCCAAAACATGACGCCGCCCTTGCCGAACAGTTCCAGATTGGGCACGCTGTTAACCGGTAAATAACCGACGGCATTGAGCTGAAAGCCGGATAATTTGTTGGTAATGCTGGCTGCTTGGTTGGCAATATTGCCTTTTTTCTCGGTTTCACCTAACGACACATAGCCGAGTTCCGCACCCAGCATCGGGTTGATGCGCACACCACCAAAGGCTTTGATCGTGAGGTCACCGTCATCGCAACTGCCCTCAAAAAAAGGCATGTTGCAGGTGTTGCCCTGGCTGCCATAACCGATACTGGCACCCCCGTACATTTTGATGCCGTTATTAAAGCTGACATCCGACTGGATAGGACGCGTGTCGATCCCCAGCAGGTTGTCCGCCTGAAGCACCTGCATTGACAACAGCAATGCTACGCCACACCCCAATGTAGTGAATTTGTTCATGAAAAGCCCATTCCTGTTATATGTTATCGTTATTTTTTATTACTGTTATTGTGGGTTGTTTATAAAGTCGATAGCGAAACACCCACCGTCAGCATGTCGACATCCGTTTCAGAGTCGCCTGCTTCGCCGGTACCGAAAGCATGTTCCCATTCGCCACGAATGTGCAGGTTCTGGTTCAGGCGGTATTGCACGCCCGCACCGAGTAGCGGGCTGACACCGCTGTCATTTGACTGGGTCTGTTCGTCAATCAGGGCAACGTTTTTGTTATTGTCCTGTTCCCACCAAAGTACTCCGGCTTTGCCCATTAATTCAACGCGGGGTGCCAGCGGCAGATAGGCGACACCGGCGGCATAGAGTGCGCTGGTATCGCTTTTGATGTTGCTGGCCAGGCGTCCGTCGGTGCCGGTGTTTTCAGATTCCCCCAGCTTGGCATAACCGATTTCAGCACCCAGCATGTTAGTGACGCGCACCCCGCCGAAGATCTTGCCCGCCGTGGTGGTGCCATCATCGTAATCACTTTGATTAGCCATCCCGGCGCTTGCGCCCAGATAGAAATTGCCAGGCCTGACGCCCCAGCCCTGCTCATAGTTACCGCCTGCCGACAGTGCGGAAGACGCGGTCGCCACCGCCAGCACCATGAGAATCCTGCTAGTTACCCTGTTCATTTTGTTAGCCCCTTGTTGCTATTTTTTATTTTTGTAGCATTTTATGAGTGGTAATTATTGATAACGCTATTTATAACGATGAAAAAGTGACCCCGACGGAAATCAAATCCATCGATTCAGTCAGGCTGTTGTCAGTACCGGCTTGCACACCCTCGTAACGTTCCCATTCTGCCCGCACACCCAGATTGTCGCCCAGATCGTAATTGGCACCGGCACCGAGAAAGTAATTGCTGCCACTGCGGCTGAGGGTTTCTGTGCCGGTTTTCAGTTCCTGATCCCACCAGAGCATGCCGCCTTTACCAAACAGTTCGATCCCATCACTCAGCGGGTAAGTGACCAGTGCGGCAGCGGTATAGCCGCTGGTGGCGCTGGTGCTGGTGATAGTATTAGTGGTTGTGTCGCTTGTGGTGGCGGTGCTGCCCTGTTGTTCACCAAAGCGGATATAAGCGCCTTCCAGCTGAATCTTTTCGGTCAGGCGAATCCCGGAATACACTTTCCAGGTAGAGTCGGCATCACTGCAACTGTCGAGCTCCGCACAGAAGGCATCCGAATGGGCGGTACCGATACTGGCACCTACATAATTGGGCGCTGAGGTTTGTGCATCAGCCTGCTGGATAGCTTGCATGGGCGCTGCGCTGGCTGCATGGCCGAGCATCAGCAAGCCCAGAAGCAAGGCTGCTTGTGAGTTTGTCAGATTGTTCATGTAGCCCCTTGTTATTATTTTTATAATTTATTTTTCGGGTTCTATGCTGCTAATAGTACGAGATGTGCCAGGAGGTGTAAAAGGAACCCGACGAACGTATACTGGAGTACACTTGAAAAAGGCCACCTGCGCCAACACCTACTAACAGACGGGTTCCACTGCTGGAGCCGCCGACTGGAAGTGAGCATGTCGTATTCCCTGTTATTCTTGCTAGTGATTATTGCGGCGGCGCTGGCTGCTTATGCAATACCTTATTACCGCTTGCGCAAGGCCTTAGCTGTCCCGTTTCCGACGGAATGGCGGCGCATTCTGGCCCGTAACCTGCCGGTTTACCGGCGCATGCCGACGGATCTGCAGTTTCAGCTGCAACATCGCATCAAGCAGTTTCTGCATGAAAAGTATTTCACGGGTGTCGCCGGGCAGACCATCACCGATGAAGTCCGGGTCACTATTGCCGCCAGTGCCTGCCTGTTATTGCTCAATCGTAAAACCGCTGTGTATGCCGGGCTGAAATACATTCTGGTTTACCCGGATGCGTTTCTGGTGCAGCAGGAAAAAGTGGATTCAGCCGGTTTGAGTTTCACCCGCCCCAGTGGTTTGCTCGGGCAATCATGGAGCAATGGCAAGGTGATTCTCTCCTGGGCGGATGTGCTCAAGGGGAATCGCCAGTTTGATGACGGTTCGAATGTTGCCCTGCATGAGTTTGCCCACCAGCTGGATCATGAATCGGGGGTGACCAATGGTGCGCCCCTGTTGGGGAACAAATTCCGCTATCAGCGCTGGGCTGAGGTACTGACCCGCGAATATGAAGCCCTGCAACGGGCGGCTTTTCGGGGCGATGCGACCTTGTTAAACCATTACGGTGCGACTGAACCCGCCGAGTTTTTTGCCGTGGTGACCGAAGTGTTTTTTGAGAAACCGCGTGAGCTGGCAGCAGAACACCCCGCCTTGTTCGAGGAGCTCAAAGGCTATTATCGGGTTGATCCGGGTGACTGGTTATAGCCTTAAGCATCACAACAAAGCCGCCACCAGTGCCTCCCGCAAGGGCTTTTCATTCAAGCCATGCCCAGCCTCTACCGTGACAAGTTGGGCGTGTGGCAGGTGTGCGCACAAGGTATACGCGCCCGTGAGGGGGCAAACGCAGTCATTGCGCCCGTGCAATAGCGTCATCGGGAGATCAGAGAGCGTCTCAATACCGGCGAGCACACCGTTAGGCGGCAGGAAAAAACCGTGCTGGCAATAATGCGCGAAAATCCGTTCACGCCAGATACGCGCCTGGCGCAGTGTAGGACTGTTTTCTGCTGCCGTTTGCGGTGCACGCATAATGGCTGCATTCCAGTTACCAATGGCCAGAGCAGCGCGGTAAGCACGCTCTTCCTGCGCGGCTGACTGTTCGGCGGCCAAGAGGCGTTGATACAGTGTTGCCAGCAGGGTCTGACCCGTGACTGTGTCTGTTCCTGTGGCTGTATCAATACCTGTGGCGATACCTGCATCAGATTGCAGAACGGCCTGCAACTCGGCGTAGGCTTGCGGCAACTCTTGCGCGACGCCATCCGGCGCGATGAACCAGTCCAGATCCTGTTGGCGCGCCAGAAACGTACCGCGCAGCAGCAGGCGTTCGACCTTGCCCCGCTGCGCTTTGGCATATTCCAGCGCGAGTGTTGCCCCCCAGGAGCCGCCATACACCGACCAGCGTTCTATGCCCAGATGGGTGCGCAGTTGTTCAATATCCGCCAACAGATGCTGGGTGGTGTTGTTCAGCACATCTCCGCCGGGCGTCGACAGCCCGCAGCCGCGCTGGTCAAACATCACCAGATGATAACGTGCCGGGTCGAATAATTCGGCATCACCCGCCTGACAGCTGGAGCCGGGGCCACCGTGCAGGAACAGGATGGCGGGTTTGCTCAGGTCGTCGTTGCCGTCGCCGAAAGTGGCGTAACACAGTCGGTGTGCGTCGGGGGTGGGCAGATAGTGAAGCTCAAGGGACATATTTGCGGTTGCCTATGGTTTGCTGCAGGTGCGTTACCCGCTACAATAGCGCATTTCTTCAAGCCCAGGAATCAACCCACCATGACCACCGTTTCCAACCTGCCTGTTACCCGTGCCTTGCTGAGCGTCTCCGACAAGACCGGCCTGCTGGACTTTGCCCGTTTTCTGCATGCGCAAGGGGTGGAGCTGCTCTCTACCGGCGGAACAGCGCGCTTGCTGGCGGATAATGCGATTCCGGTGATTGAAGTGGCTGAACATACCGGCTTTCCGGAAATGATGGACGGGCGGGTAAAAACACTGCACCCGAAAATTCATGGCGGCATTCTGGGGCGGCGCGGGGTGGATGATACCGTGATGACCGAACACGACATACCGCGTATTGACCTGATCGTGGTCAACCTCTATCCATTTGCAGCGACGGTCGCCCAGCCGGATTGCAGCTTTGCGGATGCGGTCGAGAATATTGATATTGGCGGCCCGACCATGGTGCGCGCCAGTGCCAAAAATCATGCGCATGTTGCCATTGTGGTTGATCCGTTCGATTACGGGCGGGTGCAGGCGGACATGGAGCAGGAAGGCGGCGCGATTCGCCCGGACACCCGCTTTGACCTCGCGATCAAGGCGTTTGAGCATACCGCACGTTATGACGGGATGATTGCCAATTATTTCGGTACTCGTGTCGGCAGTGGCAGCCATACCGAACCCGAAGCATTCCCGCGCACGTTTAACCTGCAGGTCAGCAAGCAACAGGATTTGCGCTACGGTGAAAACGCGCATCAGCAAGCCGCCTTTTATGTCGAAGACGCACCCCCGGCAGGCAGTATCGCCAGTGCAGTGCAGATTCAGGGCAAGGCCTTGTCGTATAACAATATCGCCGATACCGATGCCGCCCTCGAATGCGTCAAGCAGTTTGATGAACCCGCCTGTGTGATTGTCAAACACGCCAATCCGTGTGGCGTGGCGGTGGGGGAGACGCTGCTGGAGGCTTATGAACGGGCGTATAGCACTGACCCGGAATCCGCGTTTGGCGGGATTATCGCTTTCAACCAGCCACTGGACGCTGCGACGGCCCGCCTGATCGTTGAGCGCCAGTTTGTGGAAGTGATCATCGCACCGGGTGTCGCACCGGCGGCGGTGGCGGTGGTCGCGGCCAAGAAAAATGTGCGTTTGTTGACGGTTGAGCCATGGACGGAGGATCTCACGCCCCGTCTGGACTTTAAGCGGGTGAATGGTGGTTTGTTAGTGCAATCGGCTGATCTGGCGCTGATGGACGAGTTGACGGTGGTTACCGAGCGCCAACCAAGTGGAGCCGAGCTGAATGATTTAGTCTTTGCCTGGAAGATTGCCAAATTCGTTAAATCCAATGCAATTATCTATGCGAAAGAGGCGATGACGATTGGGGTAGGTGCGGGGCAGATGAGCCGCGTCAATTCGGCACGGATTGCCGGGATCAAGGCGGAGCAGGCGGGTTTGATCGTGCCCGGTTCTGTGATGGCTTCGGATGCGTTTTTCCCGTTCCGCGACGGGATCGATAATGCCGCCGCCGCCGGGATCAAAGCGGTGATTCAACCCGGT
The DNA here is from genome assembly GCA_964293125.1 of uncultured Thiothrix sp. GTDB lineage: Bacteria > Pseudomonadota > Gammaproteobacteria > Thiotrichales > Thiotrichaceae > Thiolinea. Next base: position 69,676 of record CAXYXY010000009.1, read on the forward strand.
GGTTCGATGCGTGATCAGGAAGTGATTGCGGCAGCCAACGAGCACGGGATCGCGATGGTGTTTACCGGTATGCGGCATTTTCGGCATTAATTTTAGGGTGTGTTCTCTTGAATTCTGGGGCTTGCCCCCCATTTATGCCTCATTCAAGAGTCGCTTATTTAGAGGAACAACGATCCATGACTGCAACGGCTGCAAAAGAAAATCTGCAATTTCAAACCGAAGTGAACCAGTTATTGCAACTGATGATTCACTCGCTGTATTCGAACAAGGAAATTTTCCTGCGTGAGTTGATTTCCAATGGTGCGGATGCCTGTGACAAGCTGCGTTTCGAGGCGATTGGCAACGACAGCCTGTACGAGAATGATGGTTATCTGCGGATTGAAGTTGAGTACGACGAAGAAGCCCATACCATCACCCTGCGGGACAATGGTATCGGTATGACCCGTGAGGAAGTGGTGAACAACATTGGCACCATCGCCAAGTCGGGCACCAAAGAATTCCTGCAAAAAATGACCGGCGACCAGAAAAAGGACGCGCACCTGATCGGTCAGTTCGGGGTCGGATTCTATTCGGCGTTCATCGTCGCCGACAAGGTGACGCTCACCACCCGCCGTGCCGGGGATGCGAAAGATCAGGGCGCACGCTGGGAGTCGGATGCCCAATCCGGTTATACGCTGGAAACCGTGACCAAAGATACGCGCGGCACCGAGATTGTCCTGCACCTGAAGGACGAAGAGAAAGAGCTGGCCAATGGCTGGCGGCTACGTTCCATCATCACCAAGTATTCTGACCATGTGCCGTTGCCGGTGAAAATGCTGGGTACGGACGATGAAGGCAAGCCGACTACCGAATGGGAAACGGTCAACAAGGCCAATGCCCTGTGGCGGCGCGCCAAAAACGAGATCAAGGACGAGGAATACCAGGAATTCTACAAGCATGTTTCGCATGACTGGGAAGATGCGCTGGCGTGGTCACACAACCGCGTGGAAGGTAATCTGGAATACACGTCCTTGCTGTATGTGCCGTCCAAGGCACCGTTCGACCTGTTTGAACAGCAGCAAAAAAATGGCCTGAAGCTGTATGTGCAGCGCGTGTTCATTATGGACGACGCCGAGCACCTGATGCCGCGTTACCTGCGCTTTGTGCGCGGGGTGATCGACTCCAGCGACCTGCCGCTGAATGTCTCGCGGGAGATTCTGCAAAGCAACAAAGTCATTGATTCGATGAAAAGCGGTTCGGTGAAGAAAGTGCTGGGTCTGCTGGAAACAATGGCGAAAGAGGAGCCAGAAAAATACCAGAAGTTCTGGAAAGAATTTGGCCGCGTGATTAAGGAAGGCCCCGGCGAAGACTTCTCTAATCGTGAGCAAATCGGCAAATTGCTGCGCTTTGCCTCGACGCACACTGACAAAGCGGAGCAAACGGTTTCGCTGGCGGATTACATCAGCCGCATGCAGGAAGGTCAGGAAAAGATTTACTTCATTACTGCCGATTCGCATACCGCCGCCAAGAACAGCCCGCATCTGGAAGTATTCCGCAAGAAGGGCATCGAAGTGTTGTTGCTGTCGGATCGGGTCGACGAATGGCTGACCGGGAACCTGCATGAGTTTGATGGCAAGCCATTGCAATCCGTCGCCAAGGGTGAGCTGGATTTGAGCAAGCTCGACAGCGAAGCAGACAAGGAAGAACAGAAGAAAGCCGAAGAGGCCTCCCAAAGCCTGCTCAAGCACATCAAGGAAGTGCTGAACGAGAAGGTGGAAGACGTGCGCATTTCTCACCGTCTGGTCAGTTCACCGTCTTGTATCGTGCTGAATGATCAGGACATGGCGCTTTATATGCAACACCTGATGAAGCAGGCCGGACATGAGATGCCCAACACCAAGCCGGTGCTGGAGATCAACCCGACCCACCCGCTGCTGGCGCGAATGGAAGGCGAAACGGATGACGAGCGCTTTGGCGAATGGGCGAGCGTGTTGCTGGATCAGGCGATTCTGGCCGAAGGTGGCCAGCTGGAAGATCCGGCGGGCTTTGTGCACCGCTTGAACAAACTGATGCTGGCGATTGCCTGAGTCTGATTGTTGCGTGTAATGGGGAAAAAGCCGCTCGATGAGCGGCTTTTTTTGGCGTGGTCGTCCCTGACTTACCCTGTCGGCATGGGATATCTAGCGGGGTGTTGCCTGCCAGAACTGACCGGAAAAGTTACCGCAATCCGCCATGATCAGTTGGTTGTTGGTGCCGTCATTGATAATGTCCAGGCACTTGTTCTGACCGGTGAACATGGTGCGGAAATGCACATAACCAGACCGGGATGAGGGCTGCATGCTCCAGAACTGGCCGGAAAAGTTACCACAATCCGCCATGGTCAGTTTGTTGTTGGTGCCATCATTGATAATGTCCAGACACTTTTTATTGCCTGTGAACAGGGTGCGCAGCTTTACATAACCGGGGTTGCGGGTTTTGTTCTGGATCGCCCAGAACTGGCCGGAAAAATTACCACAATCTGCCATGATCACCTTGTTGTTGGTACCGTCATTAACAATGTCCAGACATTTGTCCTGACCGGTAAACAAAGTGCGCATACTGTTGTATTGTGGTGCTGCATTGACTGATGTAGTGGCACCAAAGCCGATCAGCAACATGGGTAGCATGATGTTTGCAAGTTTGCTCTTCATGGGATGTACTCCTCGCTTGGGATGGGGGCAGGCCAGAACCAGTATCCACAACAGGTTGATTGTAAAATAACCGATTAACGCTGACTTGCCAAAAAAATGGTTATTGAGGCGCTCAATGCTGCCCCTTCGCTGGCACAGACAGTAGCGTGTTTTTGGCTTTCTTATTAAAACTTATAGTACCAAAGCGAGTGTTTTACAGAACTATGGTTTTTTTGCTCTTGCAAAGCCTGCTTAAGCACATTAAGGAAGTGCTGAACGAGAAGGTGGAAGACGTGCGTATTTCTCACCGCTTGATCAGTTCGCCGCCTTGTATCGTGCTGAATGACCATGACATGGCGCTTTATATGCAACACCTGATGAAGCAGGACGGACACGACATGCCCAACACCAAACCAGTGCTGGAAATCAACCCGACCCACCCACTGCTGGCGCGCATGGAAGGTGAAACGGATGACGAACGCTTTGGCGAATGGGCGAGCGTATTGCTGGATCAAGCGATTCTGGCCGAAGGTGGCCAGCTGGAAGATCCGGCGGGCTTCGTGCACCGTTTGAACAAGCTGATGCTGGCGATTGCCTGAGTCTGATTGTTGGGTTTGATGTTTAGTTTGATTAAAAAAGCCGCTCGATGAGCGGTTTTTTTTTGTGGGTAATTTTCGTGCTATGCTCGGTGTTCTGGGGATCAACATTGAATCGGGGTGCACACATGAATGATAAACCGCTGTATCTCAGGTACTGGGGGAAAGCTTCGAAGGAGGATGGTAGCTACCATTTGCTGGCGTATCATTTGTTGGATGTGGCAGCGGTGGGGCATGTGCTGCTCCAGCAAGATCACGCCTATCTCCATCATTTCTTACGTTTAACGGGTTTGAACAAGTCGCAATTCATTGCATGGTTCACGTTTCTGCTGGCTTTGCATGATATTGGAAAGTTTGCGGACAGTTTCCAAAGCCTGAATGCGGATGTGCTGAAAAACCTGCAACAACGCACCAGTCAGCGGCAATACGGGCTACGCCATGATTCCTTAGGGTGGATATTGTGGAAAAACCACCTGCGCCAACAATTCCAAGACAAAGGCATCATGCCGAAAAGCGCTGGCTCGAAACGGCGTGAATCTGCCCCACACGTATTGGATTTCTGGATGGGTGCAATGGTCGGGCATCACGGGCAACCGCCACAGCCGACCACAAATCGTTTGCCACGCGATGATTTTGATGAAACCAATGATTTTGCAGCAGCTACCGCACTTCTGGATGATCTGATTCCGTTGTTGTTTGACGAAACGCCGGTTTTTCCTGCCTGTAGTTCAGAGGCTATCCAACTAGCTTCATGGTGGTTATCGGGCTTGGCAGTTTTGAGTGACTGGCTCGGCTCTAATACCCGCTTCTTCCCTTATCAAAGTCAACCCGTGCCATTGGCAGAATATTGGGAACAAGCGAAGCAGCGAGCAGCGCAAGCCATACAAGAAGCTGAATTACTGTCTTGTCAGCCATCACTATCACTCAGCTTGGCTGACTTGATTGATGTTGAGTCGCACATAAGCCCAAACCCAACGCCCTTACAGAATATGGTTTCAGGTTGGGAGTTGGCCTATAGTCCGCACCTGTTCATTCTGGAAGATGTAACGGGGGCAGGAAAAACCGAAGCGGCGGTTCTGCTGGCGCATCGCCTGATGCAAGCGGGGCAGGGCAATAGTCTGTACTTCGCTTTGCCTACGATGGCGACAGCCAACACCATGTATGCACGCATGAAGGATGTGTATCGCAGGCTGTTTGTCAGTGGCGCAAATCCATCCTTGATCTTGGCACATGGGGCAAGCGATATGTCGGCGGATTTTCGGCAATCGGTATTTCCTGAAATGCCACCGACAGCCGATAACTATGGCGATGGAACAACCCCGGCAGGAGCGCATTGCAACGCATGGTTGGCAGACAATCGTAAAAAAGCACTGCTGGCGGATATTGGTATTGGTACGGTTGACCAGGCGTTATTGGCTATTCTGCCTGCGCGTCACCAATCGCTGCGGTTATTGGGGCTGGTGAACAAGATTTTGTTGGTGGATGAAGTTCATGCTTGTGATGCCTACATGCACGAATTGTTGTGTGCTTTGCTGCGTGCCCATGCAGCAGCGGGCGGTAGCGTGATTTTGTTGTCTGCTACCCTGCCGAAGAAACAACGTCAAGCCTTATTGAATGCGTATGCCGAAGGGCAAGGTTGGCGTAAACCTGTTTTGCAGGCTACCGATAACAAATCTTATCCCTTGGTGAGTTGTTTGAACGCGCAAGGTTTGCGTGAGCAAGTGGTGGCAACTCGTGAAAGTGTTAAGCGTGAGGTGAGTGTCCAATTCCTGTCAGAACGGCAAGCCATTGATGATTTACTGAGCCGTACCGTTGAACAGGGGAAATGTGCCTGCTGGATTCGCAACACGGTCAAGGATGCTATCGAGGCTTACCAGCAAATCAAAGCGCAACATCCCGATTGGCAGGTGGATTTGTTCCATGCCCGTTATGCCTTGGGGGATCGCATCACCATTGAAAAACGGGTGGTGGCTCGCTTTGACAAAAGTAGCACTGCCGAGTCACGACGTGGACAAATCCTGATTGCTACCCAAGTGGTCGAGCAATCCTTGGATTTGGACTTTGACACGCTGATTACTGATCTTGCACCGATTGATTTGTTGATTCAGCGGGCGGGGCGTTTGCGGCGGCATACCCGCGATGTGCTGGGCAATCGGATTCAGGGTGAGGATCAGCGGGGCGCGGTCACTTTGCATGTTCATTCACCCGAGGTGACCGACTCTCCAACAGGGCGGTGGATTGCTGATTTTTTCCCAAATGCGCAAAAGGTGTATGACCATCATGGGCAATTGTGGCTGACCGCCAAGCTGTTGCACCAACAGGGCAAGTTTCAGATGCCGGAGGATGCACGGCATTTGATTGAAGGAGTGTATGGCGTGGATATGCAGGATGACATTCCACAAACCCTGTTATACCGCAGTAATGAGGCCGAAGGGGGGGATCGTGCTGATGCCAGTATTGCCCGCTTGAATGCGTTGTCAATGGCGGTGGGTTATACCGATGCTTCGACCAATCGCTGGTGGGATGAAGCCAAAACCCCAACGCGCTTGGGTGAGGAAACGACGCAGGTTTATCTCGCCAAGTGGCAGGATGGCGTATTGCTGCCTTGGGCAGATGACCCAAAACATGCGTGGCAATTGAGTGCGGTATCCATGCGTACCTACTGGATCGCAGCAGAAGCAGCCACGTCTGATTTGACGCAAGAGGCGATTGAGCCATTCAAAGTAGGTAATTTGCCAGCCAAAGGGAAATGGGGCGTGTTACTGCCGCTTCAATCGGTTGCAGGTGATCACTGGCAAGGTGTTGCACGGAATGCCAAACAAGAAGCCGTGCGTTTTATTTACAGCGAAAAGTTTGGGTTGATGATGAGTGAGCATCAAGATGATAAGTCTTGATGCTCTATCCCCAAAAATTTGGGGAACAGAAGGCGACCACATTGTAGTTCAACTACTGATGCGGATCATCCCTATATGCCTAGGGAACGGTAAGGACTATATCAGATTTCATTTTTGCACAAAAGATGAAAAACATAAGCATCAATAGTAAAATTATAACGTAGTAATTATTGCATAATTCTTAATGCTTATGTTAAAGTTGTTTTATGATCAAGATTTGGAGCTTATGACCATGCCGGGATTTGCAGAACTTGTAGTATCAGCCGTTGTGTTCGCTATAGTGTTTGGGGTCAACAAGATAAAACGAATCAATGTTGATTTTGCGGAAAAGGGGAAAAAGAGTGTTAAGTAATTTAGCATTAGGTAGCTGGTTGCCTGTTGTTCGGAGCAGTGGTGTCTGTGATCTCATTGCGCCGTGGCAACTGACAGAAGCTGATGATCCAGTGATTGCCTTGAATGCACCAAGACCCGATTTCAATGGGGCATTGATGCAGTTCTTGATTGGTTTGTTGCAAACAGCCGCCACGCCTGTAAGCCATGATCAATGGCTTGACTGGTTGGAAGAGGCACCTGCATCGGAAATCTTGAAAGCGCATTTTGAGTCGTATGCTGATGCGTTTGCGCTGCAAGGTGATAAAGGTTCCTTCATGCAGGATTTCGAGCCGTTGGAAGGTGCGGGCTTTAACGGTATTGCAGAACTACTGATTGATTCCCCCGGTGGTAACACGGTCAAAGAAAACAAAGACCATTTCATCAAACGGGGGCGTGTTGATCAGGTTTGTCCGTGTTGTGCCGCGACTGCCTTGTTCTCTCTGCAAACGAATGCACCCAGCGGTGGGCAAGGGCATCGGACTTCCTTGCGTGGCGGTGGGCCATTAACAACCTTGGTTGTGTTGGATGAAAACAGCGACCTGCCCAATGATCTTTGGCGTAGTGTGTGGCTGAATGTGCTGGAGCAGCAAGCGCTGAATGCCTTGACAGGCGACAAGGATAAAACCGATCTAGCCGATATTTTCCCTTGGATGGCAAAAACCAGAACCAGTGAAAAAGATTCCGGTAAAGAAACCACGCCACTGGATGTGAACCCTTTGCAGATGTACTGGGGAATGCCGCGTCGGATTCGGGTGCAATGGCAATCGGAATTATCCGGGCATTGTGATCTTTGTAATGTTGCCTCAGATGCGTTGGTGACGCAGTACCAGAGCAAAAACTACGGGGTGAATTACGTTGGGGCTTGGCAGCATCCCTTAAGCCCTTACTCACTGAATAAAACCGGGGATTTGTTACCACAGCATCCTCAGCCGGGCGGGATGACTTACCAGCATTGGTTGGGTTTGTTTGAAGACAGCGAAAGCCAATTCAGTGCGGTGGTCGTTAAGCGTTACCGCCTCTTAGCCAATGAATGGGATGAGCAACTACGTTTGTACACCTTTGGTTATAACATGGACAATATGAAGGCTCGCTGCTGGTATGAAACGACTTTTCCCCTGTATACGATTCCTGAAACCATTCGCCCCGACTTCACCAAGCGGGTACAGGTATTGACGGAAGCATCTGCCGAATTTGCCAGCTTTGTGCGTTCTTGTGTGAAAGAGGCATGGTTCAAACGTCCGGGCGATGCCAAGGGTGATGTGTCGTTCCTGACGCAAGGTTTTTACCAACACACCGAAATCCCGTTCTATCAAGCAGCGAAAGCTCTGCAAACCAGGCTGGTCGATGGTACAGATCAAACCGTTTTGCATTCATGGCATGACACCTTGCGCAAAGCGGCATTCGATTTATTTGATTACTGGGCAGCGCGGGGTGACATCACACAGGCAAACCCACGTCGGGTAGCGGATGCCCGCAATAAGCTGCTGGCGTTGTGCTACAGCAAAAAAATCAAGGAAGCCTTGCAGCTCCCGATCAAAGAGAAAAAAATCAGTAAAACCAGCAAGCCCAAGAAGGAGGCCGCATGAAAGGTAAATTCGATGCAGACAAGCCATTAGGTGACGTGCTGCAACAATGGTGGACTGATTTACAAGGGCGTAACGGTGATCGTGCCGAATTGCGCCGTGCTGAAACAGTAATGGATGTAATTTTACTGCCCGCATTTCAGCGTGCTTGCATACGTTTCAAGCCATTTTTTAAAGAGGAAGAGCAGTGGGAAATGCGTTTGGCTGCTGTGTTGGGGCTGATGGCGCATATTCGATACACCCATCCTGAACAGGCATTGGCACTGCAAATGGCAGGTAATCCGCCTGTTGTGAGCGAGTTGCGTTTCCGCCGTTTGATTCAGCGTGATCGGGCGGATTTGTATGTGTCGATGATTCGCGTCCTGCGCATGTTGGGTAACAAGGCGAATCTGCATGACGTGGCGAATTCTGTTTATTACTGGGGTGATAAGGTCAAACGCGACTGGGCATTTGCTTACTTCCCGAATACACCCGAAAAAACATCCGCGTAATTCACGCATTTTAAGGAGATTTCCATGAGTCGTTTTGTTCAATTGCATTTGTTGACTTCTTACCCGCCTGCCAACTTGAATCGTGATGATTTGGGGCGTCCAAAAACTGCGATGATGGGCGGTGAACCACGTTTACGGGTTTCCTCTCAAAGTCTGAAACGGGCATGGCGTACCTCTGAGGTGTTTGCTGAAGGTCTGAAGGGGCATATCGGTACACGCACTAAAGAGATGGGGCTTGAGGTCTTCAAGCAGTTGCGTGAGAAAGGTATCGCTAAAAAAGAGGCGATGGACTGGACGAAGTTGATCGCAGAACAGTTCGGTAAGCTCAAGAAAGCCAATAAGGACAATGAACTGCAAGAGCTGGAGATTGAGCAACTGGCGCATTTCAGCCCTGAAGAGCGACAAGCCATTGATGTCTTGGTTACTGCGCTTGCCGAGCGCAAAAGCAAACCTGAAGAGGGTGAGCTGGCGTTGTTACGTAAAAAGCATACGGCGGCGGATATTGCTTTGTTTGGCAGGATGTTGGCTTCTTCCCCGGCTTTTAATACCGAAGCAGCCGCCCAAGTAGCTCATGCGATCAGTGTCCATTCTGTCGTGGTCGAAGATGACTTCTTCACGGCGGTGGATGATTTGAACAATGGCGAAGATGATTCTGGTGCATCACATTTGGGTGAAACTGAATTCGCAGCCGGGTTGTTCTACCTGTACCTCTGCATCGACAAGGATTTGCTGGTGAAGAACCTTTCTGGCGATGAGGCGCTGGCCAATAAAACACTGGAAGCCTTGATCGAAAGCACGGCTACTGTTTCCCCTAGTGGCAAACAGAACAGCTTTGCTTCCCGCGCTCGTGCTTCTTATATTTTGTGTGAAACCGGCAAGCAGCAACCGCGTTCTTTATCCGTGGCTTATCTAAAGCCAGTGCGTGGTGGTGACATGCTGATTTCTGCCATCAAGCAATTGGAAACGACGGTTGAAAGTATGGATAAGGTTTATGGCGCGTGTGCTGACAAACGTTGTTCCATGAATGCTGTCGCAGTGGAAGGCAGTTTACAAGCCATTATCCAGTGTGCAACGGAGGCGTAAGCCATGCCCGATTTTCTGGTTTTTCAGCTGTATGGGGCATTGGCTTCATGGGGCGATATAGCGGTGGGCGAAGATCGCCCTAGCCTTGGGCATCCTACCAAGTCAGCCATCATGGGTTTGTTGGCGGCAGCACTCGGCGTTGATCGTGAAAATGATGCTGTCCATGCGCAATTGTCCCGGCAGTACGCTGTTGCGGTGTGTGTGCGGGCGAATGGTGAACTGTTGCGTGACTACCATACGGTGCAAGTGCCGGGGGGCAAGCGTCAATACGCCAGTCGCCGTGATGAATTGAGGATGGATAAGCTCAATCTGAATACAATTTTGTCGAAGCGTGATTACCGTACCGATGCGTTTTATCAGGTGGCGGTATGGGCTACGGTGGATGAGCCAGTGTATTCCCTCGCAATCTTGCAGCAGCATTTGCAACAGCCGGTGTTTAACCTGTATTTGGGGCGCAAATCGTGCCCGGTCAGTTTGCCTTTGCATCCAGTGATTAGCGCGGCGGTGAGTTTGAAACAGGCGTTCGATGCTTATCCGTTGGCAGAAGCGTCTATCTGGACGGATAGGTTGGCTGAATCCGAGCTGGTCAGCTATTTCTGGGAAGAGGGCAAACTCACTGATGCGCAGCGTGGCATGACTTCGAGTATGACCTACCCGCGCAGAGATCAAGTGAGTAGCCGCAAGCGCTGGCAATTTGCCAACCGTGATGAGTTTTATCACGCGGAATCGGCTAAAGGAGTGTCGTAATGTATTTTAGTCGATTGACGTTTAACCCTTTGGTGAGTCATCAGCAACTGGCGCAAACCTTGTTGCAAGATACTTACCGTGAGCATCAGGCTTTGTGGCAATTGTTTGATACTGACCCGAATGCTGCCCGTGATTTTCTGTACCGTCAGGTGCTGGAGCAAGGGCGTATCAAATATTATGTGTTGTCTGAGCGTGAACCTGTTGACCGGTCGGGAATGTGGTTGGTGGATGTACCCAAGCCGTATGACCCGAAATTAGTGGAAGGACAGAGGCTATTTTTCACCTTGCGGGCAAATCCGGTGGTGACAGTGGCTACTGCGGAAGGTAAGAAGCTGCGCCATGATGTGGTGATGAATGCCAAGAAACAGATGGGGTTTGATGCGTTGCCGCCAGCGGATAGGCTGCCGTTGCAGCAGATTGTGCAAGACAGTTGTGTGCCGTGGTTGCAAGCGCGGGCTGAGTCCAATGGTTTCAGCCTTGAGCCTGAGTGGGTGACGGTAGATGGCTATCAGCAACACGAGAGTTTCGCCAAGCAGCAAAAACGGCCTGTGCGTTACAGTACCGTGGATTTTCAAGGCATTCTGACCGTGACTGACCCAGTGCGGTTTCGCACGGCGTTATTTTCCGGTATTGGCAAAGCCAAAGCCTTCGGCTGTGGTCTACTCTTGGTAAAGCGTGTCTAAACATGGAGAAGACCATGAGTATCAAAGCTGAAAAGACTGGGGGCATTTTGCCTCAATCCTGAAGTTACGCTATCATGTATGACGTGATGTCTTGAAAGGTATGACAAAATGAGCGAGTTAAGAATCAATGCACGGTTGGATGAACAGACATCCAGCGATTTGCAGTTTTTACGGGAAGTCTTAGGTGACAAATCCATTACCGAAGTCCTGAAATATTCGCTGCAGCAGGTGGCACAAGACCTACGTGACAAAATGAGGGCAAAACGTCAGAAACAACTGTGGAAGGATAGTGGTCTAATTGGTTGTATTGAAAATGCGCCATCTGATCTGTCTGTCAATTATAAAAAATATGTAGCCGAGTATTTGGATGAAAAGTACCCTCAAGATGTCAGCGAAAAATAGCGTTATTGCTGACAGTGGTTTCTGGGTTGCCTTGTTTTACAAGCAAGACCCCTATCACAAGGCTGCATTAGCCGCATTGGATGAATTCGCTGATCGCTTGTTGGTGGTGACGTGGCCTGTTGTCGTGGAAGCGAGTTATTTATTGTTTAAGTATGCGGGTTTTCAGCAGCAGTTGACGTTTTTGCAGGTGATTCAGCGGGGTGGTGCAGATATTTTTGATTTGGATGAACACTATCTGTCGAGAATGTGCGTACTCATGGAGAAGTACCAAAGCCTTCCTATGGATTTAGCGGATGCTTCATTGGTGATTCTGGCGGAAGAGTTGGGGCATGGGCGCATCCTGTCCGTCGATCAGCGCGATTTCAATACCTACCGCTGGAAGAATCAAAAACCCTTCACTAATTTGTTGTTTCCTCATGGCTGACACCCCCTTCCTCCCACTCAAGCCCCTGATGATGAAAGATCGTGTCTCGCTGATGTTCATCAAGTTCGGGCAGATTGATGTCAAGGACGGAGCCTTTGTGGTGATCCGTGAAGATGAAGTGCGCACGCATGTTCCGGTCGGGTCGATAGCCTGCATGATGCTGGAGCCGGGGACGCGGATTTCGCATGCGGCGGTGAAGCTGGCGGCGGAGGTCGGGACTTTATTGGTGTGGGTGGGTGAAGGCGGGGTGCGTTTGTATTCGTCCGGGCAGCCGGGTGGGGCGCGGACTGACCGTTTGTTGTATCAGGCGCAGTTGGCGCTGGATGATGATTTGCGGCTGAAAGTGGTGCGCAAGATGTACGAGATTCGGTTTGGCGAGGCGGCTCCGGCCAAACGCAGTGTCGAGCAGTTGCGTGGCATTGAGGGCGCGCGGGTACGCAAGACGTATGAGTTGCTGGCGCAGCGCTATGGCGTGGTGTGGAAGCGGCGTCATTATGATCCTGAACATTGGGATATGAGCGATGTGCCCAACCGCTGCATGAGTGCGGCGACTTCCTGCCTGTACGGAATTACGGAGGCGGCGGTGCTGGCGGCGGGGTATGCACCTGCGATCGGGTTTATCCATTGGGGCAAGCCGCTGTCGTTTGTGTATGATATAGCTGATATTTTCAAGTTTGATACGGTGGTTCCGCTGGCGTTCAAGATTGCGGCGAAGAATCCGGCGCGTCCTGATCGTGAGGTGCGGCTGGCGTGTCGTGATGCTTTCCGTGAGCAGAAGATTTTGCGTAAAATTATCCCGATGATTGAGGAGGTACTGGCCGCTGGGGAGATCAAGCCGCCCGAAATACCGCCTGAGTCGGTGCCGCCTGCGATTCCGCCTGCCGAGTCGATCGGTGAGGCGGGGCACCGGAGTAAGTAGGTGGCTATGTTGGTGGTGGTGACTGAAAATGTGCCGCCGCGCTTGCGGGGGCGCTTGGCGATTTGGTTGTTGCAGGTGCGGGCGGGTGTGTATGTGGGGGATGTGTCGGCACGGGTGCGGGAGATGATCTGGCAGCAGTGCGCCGAGCTTTATGAGGAGGGTAATGTGGTGCTGGCGTGGGCGACGAATACAGAATCTGGGTTCGATTTTCAGACCTTGGGTAGCAATCGGCGGATGCCGGTGGATATTGATGGTTTGCGGTTGGTAGCTTTTTTCCCCGAAACGGATGAAGGAGCAGGAAATGCAAAAAAACCAACAACTTAGCGCTGGGTGGTGCTCTTTAACAATGTGGAATTTTGTGGCAAAATGTTTGGTAGAAAAAAGATGGTTCATTTTTTCTAATTAAATCAATCTCTTGGGATTGGTGTGTTCCCCGTGTATGCGGGGATGAACCGTCTTGTTAGTCAGTTTAAAACTGACATTGTTAGTGTTCCCCGTGTATGCGGGGATGAACCGCTGGTGGAACGGATCAACACTTACCGAAAAATGTGTTCCCCGTGTATGCGGGGATGAACCGTAAAGGGGCTAGGTGAGTGCATTATTGCGTGTGTGTTCCCCGTGTATGCGGGGATGAACCGCGCCACAGGGGATGCTGAGTATTTCGGTCGCTGTGTTCCCCGTGTATGCGGGGATGAACCGAGGTAAAGAAAGATGCCTAGTGCAGCCACAACGTGTTCCCCGTGTATGCGGGGATGAACCGTTACCATTCGTGGGAACGACGCAATTTCAAAAGTGTTCCCCGTGTATGCGGGGATGAACCGCAATATGGGCATTATTCAACCCTGATTCATTCGTGTTCCCCGTGTATGCGGGGATGAACCGTCCGCACGGGTAGCACGGGCGAACCCATAAGAGTGTTCCCCGTGTATGCGGGGATGAACCGGCTGGGCAATACCACTTCAGCACACCCAGCCCGTGTTCCCCGTGTATGCGGGGATGAACCGATACCCCTGCTCGATGAAATAACGGATTTCATGTGTTCCCCGTGTATGCGGGGATGAACCGTGTTTGCGGGCGGCATGACTATCAGAGAAGGTGTGTTCCCCGTGTATGCGGGGATGAACCGCTAGATTTTTTCAATCTATCCTGGCAATTAATGTGTTCCCCGTGTATGCGGGGATGAACCGTCGAGTATATGGGGACGCAAGGGACTACGGCAGTGTTCCCCGTGTATGCGGGGATGAACCGGGCTGAAATGAATTATCCTTATGATCATTATAGTGTTCCCCGTGTATGCGGGGATGAACCGGCCTATGTTTCAAGCGCTAAGGTAATGACGGGGTGTTCCCCGTGTATGCGGGGATGAACCGATAGTAACCACAACCGATCTCCGTGCCATGTTGTGTTCCCCGTGTATGCGGGGATGAACCGATCAATCCCATGCAGCATGAGCTGGAACGCCTGTGTTCCCCGTGTATGCGGGGATGAACCGTTGTCGCTGTTGCGGTAGCCCGGACGGGGTGCGTGTTCCCCGTGTATGCGGGGATGAACCGAGTTCTTTGTCAGTATGTACCCCGATAACGCAGTGTTCCCCGTGTATGCGGGGATGAACCGGCCGCAAGACTCAGCTTCCTTGCCTTTTCTTTGTGTTCCCCGTGTATGCGGGGATGAACCGGGTTGTATGTTGTGCAGGGCGTCGAATCAGATGTGTTCCCCGTGTATGCGGGGATGAACCGTCGCATCCTGGCCTCAATGAGGGCGATGATCAGTGTTCCCCGTGTATGCGGGGATGAACCGGCAGGGGATGCAAGGGACTCTTCAATAAATGGCGTGTTCCCCGTGTATGCGGGGATGAACCGGCCAGCAGCAACAGCGCCACCAGCAGCACACAGTGTTCCCCGTGTATGCGGGGATGAACCGGCCAGTCTTACGGTGATTCCGGCTATGTCGCTGTGTTCCCCGTGTATGCGGGGATGAACCGCCCGACGTGGTGCCGGGCTTTTTAATCCAGAAGTGTTCCCCGTGTATGCGGGGATGAACCGACCAAGCCACCAGCAGCGCGTAGTAGACTGGCGTGTTCCCCGTGTATGCGGGGATGAACCGCAAATGCATTCAAGGGTCTTTTCCTCCCCTGTGTGTTCCCCGTGTATGCGGGGATGAACCGTTTGGCATTTTTGGCTTGCCCGATCCGTTGACGTGTTCCCCGTGTATGCGGGGATGAACCGTGGTTTGGTTGCAGATGAACTTCTCATCTGATGTGTTCCCCGTGTATGCGGGGATGAACCGCCACGGCAGACGGTAAAGTCGTCTACGCCGGGGTGTTCCCCGTGTATGCGGGGATGAACCGGCCGCTGAAGTGGCAGGCGTAGCAGGCGCACAGTGTTCCCCGTGTATGCGGGGATGAACCGATTGCAGAATTACAGGTGGCGGGCGGCGCAATGTGTTCCCCGTGTATGCGGGGATGAACCGCAAGCGATAGAACGGATTTGGTAGCCCCTGCAGTGTTCCCCGTGTATGCGGGGATGAACCGCTTTTAAAATTTATGAGGGAAGCTGGTTGGTTGTGTTCCCCGTGTATGCGGGGATGAACCGGTCTATATCGGCCTGGTTGCGGTCTACCTGGAGTGTTCCCCGTGTATGCGGGGATGAACCGCAAAGAAAAAAGGAATGTCAATCAATGAACTGGTGTTCCCCGTGTATGCGGGGATGAACCGTCTAATTTAACAAAAGAGCAATTGCGTCAAATGTGTTCCCCGTGTATGCGGGGATGAACCGTAATGCAGCATGCGTAGACTTAAGTTCATCCTGTGTTCCCCGTGTATGCGGGGATGAACCGAGTTGTTAAAAACATCTTATTGGAGAGAGAGCGTGTTCCCCGTGTATGCGGGGATGAACCGTCAAAACTGAATTCGTGATTTTCGCCGCAATGGTGTTCCCCGTGTATGCGGGGATGAACCGGCTATTACCTGAAATTCCTCACGGCATTAAATGTGTTCCCCGTGTATGCGGGGATGAACCGATGCCGATAATGCAATGGTAACCGTAAGCTGTGTGTTCCCCGTGTATGCGGGGATGAACCGTCAGTACCGATCCGGACAGCAGAAACGATTTAGTGTTCCCCGTGTATGCGGGGATGAACCGCCACGATTAGTGCCACTTTCGGCACGGCTTCCGTGTTCCCCGTGTATGCGGGGATGAACCGTACCCGCTTCAGAACGGTTTGCACCGAATGTCGTGTTCCCCGTGTATGCGGGGATGAACCGCCGCTACGCTGTTCCGGCGCAAATATTTTCGAGTGTTCCCCGTGTATGCGGGGATGAACCGCGCTGTATTGCTACATCGGCATCCCGCCCAGCGTGTTCCCCGTGTATGCGGGGATGAACCGGCATCAAAATCAATCAACGTCTTACCATTGCGGTGTTCCCCGTGTATGCGGGGATGAACCGGTATTTTTTCCGATGGTGCACTGCTGATTAACGTGTTCCCCGTGTATGCGGGGATGAACCGTCACGGTCAAATACATGATACACGCTACCGCTGTGTTCCCCGTGTATGCGGGGATGAACCGGTTTTGCTTTTAACAAATACGGTATCACCGCCGTGTTCCCCGTGTATGCGGGGATGAACCGTTTGCGGCAGGGCAATCCAGTGCGCAGGAAATGTGTTCCCCGTGTATGCGGGGATGAACCGGCGTTAATGATGCGTTATAGGACAAAATAGCAGTGTTCCCCGTGTATGCGGGGATGAACCGATACCGTTACGCTGGATAGCATCGACAGACCAGTGTTCCCCGTGTATGCGGGGATGAACCGGCGCTACAGTTTGCCCGGTGTCATCAAGAGCCGTGTTCCCCGTGTATGCGGGGATGAACCGCCGGAATAATTGGGCGCAGCGAATTCATGCAGGTGTTCCCCGTGTATGCGGGGATGAACCGGCTGATATATTGTTCGTGCTGCTGCCACTGGTGTGTTCCCCGTGTATGCGGGGATGAACCGTATTTACCGTCATCGTTCCATGTGGCTGATGCGTGTTCCCCGTGTATGCGGGGATGAACCGCTGGTGCCGTAGGCTACAAATGTCCATACGTCGTGTTCCCCGTGTATGCGGGGATGAACCGTTTAGGGGAGGGGGAGGGCCTGGTTTATCGGAGTGTTCCCCGTGTATGCGGGGATGAACCGGCAGGGGTAATTAATTTGCACTATAACAATAAGTGTTCCCCGTGTATGCGGGGATGAACCGGGCTGCTGATGGCCAGCCGGGAACAATCGCATGTGTTCCCCGTGTATGCGGGGATGAACCGCCTCACGCCTTATCCCCCATCAACTTCTCCACGTGTTCCCCGTGTATGCGGGGATGAACCGTATGGGCATCGCCAGCTTTTTATGCACCAAAAGTGTTCCCCGTGTATGCGGGGATGAATCGCCTGAGAGTAGATTTATTGCTGCATGTTTAAATGAAAAATACCCATGAAGGCGTGTATGATGTTGGTATGACTTGTCATACGGAGAGTGAACGATGAGAATTAATGCCCGGCTGGATGAGAGCTATGAAGAAAAATTCCACCTTATCCAGCAGGTGGAGCACAAGAACCGCTCTGAGATTTTGAAGGATGCGCTTGATTACTATTTTTCTATGAAATTCAAACAGCAAGAGCAAACAGCGTGGGGGAAAAACCAGAAGCTGTTGAAACGTTTGGGGGGCATTATCTCGTCTACAGAAGATGGTTCAGTCAATTACAAAAAATACATTGACGGGTATTTGAATGACAAATTCAGTGATCGCTGATACAGGGTTTTGGTATGCCCTGATGGACAAAAAAGACAAATACCATGAGTTGGCAACACACTATTTGGCAAATTGTCAGGAACTGTTGGCAACAACTTGGCCTGTGGTGACGGAAACCAGCTATATGTTGTTAAGTCGCAATAGTGTTGAAGCATCCAGTGAGTTTCTGGAAATGGGGGCTGACAGTGTGTTTACCATCCACGATTTGACGGTGAGAAACTTGCAGCAGTCCGCTGTTTTAATGTTGAAATACAAGAATTTGCCTATGGATTTAGCCGATGCTTCGCTGGTAATCTTGGCGGAAGAATTGGGGCATGGGCGCATCCTCTCGACTGATCGGCGCGATTTCAACGCCTACCGCTGGAAAAACCATAAACCCTTCACTAACCTGTTGTTTCCCGATGACTAACGCTCCCTTCCTCCCGCTCAAGCCGTTGCTGATGAAAGATCGTGTCTCGCTGATGTTCATCAAGTTCGGGCAGATTGATGTCAAGGACGGAGCTTTTGTGGTGATCCGTGGTGTTCCCCGTGTATGCAGGGCTAAACCGTCTGGCGCAATGTTAGCGGATTTCGCCGCGTTCGCGCATGGCTTTGACTTTCTGGTCATTGCGCTTCATCAGTTGCAGGGTCAGGTAAATTTTGGCGGGAATGGAGAGAAACAAGCCCCCAGCAATCAACCCTGCTACCAGTGCGATGCCCTTGACACCATACCCGGTCACAATATCGGTGAAGATGACCAAGCCTATGCCGATGGCGGCAATGCTCAGACCCACGATGATCAACCCGTACATGAAACGGGTGAGTGGTTGTTCTTTCATGGGGTGCCTGCCTTTTGTGTTGAAGGTATGAACCTTCCATTATCCAGCCGTTAATCTGCGGGTGATTGACCTGCATCAATCAGCAGTGACATATGATTTTCTATTCCAAGGCTTTGGCTCCTGCTGTTACACTGGCAGCCCTTTTTAGCCGGACTGTCTACCTGTGAAACAAACCATGCCAGGCATCGTTGAGTTTATTGTCTTGACGGCCTTCCTGACTTCCCTGATGGCCTTGGCCATTGATGCCATGTTGCCCGCTTTGTCATTGATCAGCACGGATCTGGGTTTGGCAGACCCGAATGATGCCCAGCTGGTGATTTCAACCATGTTTCTGGGTTTTGGGGTCGGCCAGTTGCTGTTTGGCCCCTTGTCAGACAGCATGGGGCGCAAGCCGTTGATTTACTGGGGGCTGTCCATTTTTATACTGGGCTGTCTGCTGTCCATGTTTGCCAGTGATTTTACCGGGATGCTGGTCGGGCGCTTTGTGCAGGGTTTGGGGGTCGCGGCTCCGCGCGTGATTACGATGGCGCTGGTGCGTGACTGTTATTCGGGGCGCGCCATGGCGCGTATCATGTCGTTCACCATGATCGTGTTTATCATGGTGCCAGCGGTAGCACCGGCGCTCGGGCAGGGTGTGCTGTGGCTGGCGGGCTGGCATGCCATTTTCGGGCTGTTTATTCTGCTGTCGCTGGTGGTGCTGGTCTGGTTTGGCCTGCGCATGCCGGAGACACTGCCGGTCGGGCAACGCACCGCCTTTTCCGTCAACAGCCAATGGCAGGCTATCCGTGAAGTGCTGGGTAATCGCGCTGCGATGGCTTATACGTTGGTGACCGGGTTCATTTTTGCCGCTTTTCTTGGTTACCTGAATTCAGTCCAGCAAATTCTGCAAATCCAGTACGGGCTGGGTGAACGTTTTCCGCTTTATTTCGCAATATTAGCCTTGTCGATTGGCGTGGCCTCTTTTATCAACGCCAAACTGGTCATGCGTTTGGGCATGCGTTTATTGTCGCATTATGCCTTCTGGTTGCTGATCGCCGTCTCGGCGCTGTTTCTGGGCTTTACCCTCCTCAACGCAAACCAGCCGCCTTTATGGTCATTCATGCTGTACTGCATCGTCGGGTTTTTAGGGGTAGGGATGCTGTTTGGGAACCTGAACGCGCTGGCAATGGAGCCACTGGGCAAGCATGCGGGTCTGGGGGCTTCGGTAGTGGGTTTTTTGTCTACGGTCGTGGCCATTCCGATTGGTGTTTTCATCGGCCAGAGCTACAACGGCACCGTCGTGCCGGTGGTGCTCGGGTTTCTGGTACTGGGTGTGCTCGGCAATCTGGTGCTGCAGTGGGCAGACCGCGAGCACCCGGAAGAACAGCCGCAGGCTTAGCTGAGTTAGTCAGCTGACTCAGCTGAACTCTGCCAGTTCTTTGACATGGGCGGCGACACTGCGCCCTAGTGAGGACAGGTCATAGCCACCTTCCAGACAGGAGACGACGCGTCCTTCCGCGTATGTTTTGGAGATTTTGCACAGCTCCTGCGTGATCCAGACGTAATCCTGTTCGACCAGATTGAAGCCCCCCATGTCATCTTCCATGTGTGAGTCAAACCCGGCTGAAATCATTATCAGCTGGGGCTGAAACGCGGCCAGCGCCGGTAGCCATTGTTCGCTGACCTGCTTGCGCCACTCTGGCCCTCGCGTACCGGCAGGCATCGGCAGGTTAATGATGTTCGGTGCGTGGGTGTCTGCGCCGGAATACGGGTAGAACGGATGCTGGAAGGATGAGCAAAACAATACTTTCGGTTCATCACGGAAAATGGCTTCGGTGCCATCGCCGTGGTGCACATCAAAATCAATAATAGCGACCCGTTCCAGCCCGTAGTGGCTCATGGCATGCGCCGCCCCGACGGCAACATTGTTGAACAGGCAGAAACCGGCAGAATGCGCCCGCCCGGCATGATGCCCCGGTGGACGAATCGAACAGAAGGCGTGTTTGTGCGTTCCTGCCATCACCAGATCCACCGCCTGCACTGCCGCACCCGCACCCAACAGGGCAGCCTCCAGGGTATGCTGATTCATGCCGGTGTCACCGTCGATATCGACAATGTGGTCATCCAGCGGCGTGAGGGCGAAAACCGTGCTAATGTAGTCCTCGTCATGTACCCGTGCCAGCTGGGCGCGGGTCGCTGGGATCGCGTCATAATGCCGGGTTATCCAGTCCACGCCCGCTGAAATCATCCGGTTATTGATGGCATCCATGCGCTCCGGCGCTTCCGGGTGATAGGGGTTGCCATTTTCATGAAGGGTACATTTCGGGTGACTAATTACTGCAGCGGTCATGGTATTTTCCGTGGTTAAAGTGTAAAATATGCTGCGTTGCACAATAAAAATTAGCTAGGAACCTTAGCGGCGCAAGCCGCCAGACAAGTTATCATAGAGGTTTTTATCATGGGTCACCATTACCTAAGTCAACTTTTTGCCCCCGCCAGTATGGCTGTTTTTGGTGCCACCGAACGCCCTGAATCGGTCGGCCAGCTGGTTCTGAACAACATCCTGCAGGCCGGGTTTGGCGGCAAAATTTATCCGGTCAATCCAAAATACAAACAGGTGCAGGGTCTGACCTGTTACCCGCAGCTAGGGCATATCAAGGCATCCGTCGAGCTGGCCGTGATTGCCAGCCCCGCCCATACGGCGGTTGAAATCATGCACCAGTGTGGTGAGCACGGCGTCAAAGGGGTGATTGTGCTCCCGGTCGGCTTTGGCGATAAGACCGCAAGGGGCAAGCGTCTCGAAAAAGAACTGCTGGCGACCGCCCAGGAATACGGTATTCACCTGATCGGGCCGAATTGCCTCGGCATCATGCGCCCACCGGCCTGTTTGAATGCCACCTTCAGCCGCAATCAGGCCAAAAACGGTAATCTGGCACTGGTTTCGCAATCGGGTGCAGTCTGCACCGCGATTCTGGACTGGGCGGCCAACCGGCAGATCGGTTTTTCAACGGTGGTCACCCTGGGGGATGCGCTGGATGTGGATTTTGGTGATGTGCTTGATTATCTGGCGCTAGACCCGGCGACCAGCAGCATCCTGTTGTATATCGAAAGTATCAAAGACGCCCGCAGCTTTATGAGCGGCTTGCGCGGTGCCTCACGCTTAAAGCCGGTGATTGTGCTGAAAGCGGGGCGCTATGAGGAAGGCAATCGTGCCGCCAGTTCGCATACCGGCGCGATAGTCGGTAGTGATGACGCGTTCGATGCGGCGCTGGAGCGGGCCGGGGTAGTCCGGGTGAATACGGTGACCCAGCTGTTTTCGGCTGCCGAAGTATTGTCCTCCGGGATGACACTGAACCAGAATCGCCTGTTGATCGTCACCAATGGCGGTGCGACTGGCGTGATGGCGACGGATCGTGCGGTGGAAATGAAGCTGCGTATGACCCAGCTGACACCGGCGACCCTGGCGGCATTAAATGCCTTGCTGCCTGCGACCTGGTCGCAGGGCAACCCGGTCGACATAATGGGCGATGCCAGCCCCGAACGTTATGAGCAGGTACTGGATATTTGTCTGGCCGACGACAATCTGGACGGCGTGCTGGTGATGCTGACGCCGCAGGCGATGACTGATCCGGCGGGTGTGGCTGAAGCGGTGGTGCGCGTCCGCCAGCGCTGCAAAAAACCCTTGCTGGCCTGCTGGATGGGTGAAGAGCAGGTGGCGGCGGGTCGTGAGATTCTCTCGGCGGGCAATATTCCACAGTTCAATGTTCCAGAATCAGCCATTGAGGCGTTTGCTTACCTCGCGGCTTATCGCAGTAACCAGAAGATGCTGATGCAGGTGCCGCCGTCGATTGCCGAGCAGTCATCCGAGCCGGATATTGAAGGTGCACGCCTGATCATGGAGAGCGTACTGTCTGAGGGGCGACGGGCGTTGTCTACCACCGAGGGGCGTGCCATCCTGTCCGCTTTCCGGATTCCTTCCGTGCCGACTATTCTGGCGCGCAGCCCGACCGAAGCTTTGGTGGCTGCCGAGTCGCTGGGTTTTCCGGTGGTCATGAAAATCAGCTCGCCGGATGTGGTGCACAAATCGGATGTTAACGGGGTGCGCCTGAATATCAATAGCGCGCGCACAGTGCGCAGTATTTATCAGGAGCTGCTGGAAAATATCGCCAAAGCCCAGCCGAATGCGCGGGTGGACGGTATTACGGTCGAACCGATGTATCACGAGGTGGCCGCACGTGAATTAATGATCGGGGTGGTGCGTGACCCGGTATTCGGCCCGGTGATCAGCTTTGGCACTGGCGGGACGGCGGTCGAGGTGCACCGTGACTGTGCTATCGCCTTGCCCCCGCTGAATGAGTACATGATCAAGAAGACGGTGTGCCGCCCGCGCGTTGCCCGCATGCTGGTGGATTTCCGGAATATGCCCGCAGTCGATTTCAAGGCACTGCATCAGGTGATGCAGCGCGTCTCCGAGCTGGTCTGTGAGCTGCCGGAGGTGCTGGAAATGGACATCAACCCGCTGATGGTCAGCCCGCAAGGCGCGGTCGCAGTGGATGCACGCTTTAGTATTGCTTACCCCAAAGGCGGGCGGCAGCGCTATGACCACATGGCGATTCACCCTTACCCGAATGATCTGGTGAAATTCCAGCAGCTGGCCGATGGCACCAATATCCTGATCCGCCCGATTCGTCCGGAAGATGCCGAGATGGAGCAGGAGTTTGTGCGGAATCTGTCCAAAGAGTCGCGCTACATGCGCTTTATGCAATCCCTGCGTGAATTAACGCCGGATATGCTGGTGCGTTTCACCCAGATTGACTATGACCGTGAAGTTGCCTTTCTGGCACTGGTGCGCGAAGAGGGTGTGGAAGTTGAAATCGGGGTGTGCCGCTATGCGCTTAACCCGGATCGGCATAGCTGTGAATTTGCGTTGGTGATCGCGGATGCCTGGCAGAACCGGGGTTTGGGCGGCCTGTTGATGCAGATCCTGATCGATGTGGCACGCAACAAAAACCTGTCCTCCATTATCGGTGAGGTGCTGGCAGAAAACACGGGCATGTTACGCCTGATGCAGCGGCTGGGCTTTGAGCGGCGCAAGAGCGAACAGGATTCGGCTATCGTCATTGTGACCAAGCGCCTGAACAATAGTGGCAATAATGGCAACGGAACCTGATGCATTCAACTATGCTTGAAGGGATGAAGCTGATAATGCAGAGGGGCGCGGATGATCGAGCATACCGTTTTTGTATCGTACTCACGCAAGGACAGCAGCCGTGTCCAACAGGCGGTTGCGCTGCTGGAAGCTGGCGGGGCAGCGGTCTTTCGTGATCTGGATGACATCCAGTTTGGTGATCGTTGGGAAGCAGTGATCCGGGCGAAACTGGCGGAATCCGAACGGATTCTGGTGTTCTGGAGTATCCATGCCCGGGATTCGGAATGGGTGGGGCGTGAATGGATGATCGCGCTGGAAATGGACAAGCGGCTGGTGCCCGTATTGCTGGATGATACGCCGATGCCGGAGTCCCTTAGCCAGTTTCATGCGCTGACTAATTTTATGCCGCCTGCACGCCCACGCTGGCAGTATCTGGCCTGGGGGGGCGGTGGCATAATCGCCGTACTGCTGGCCGGTGTGCTGCTGTTGCCCACCCTGCAGGTAGCGCGTGCCCCACAGTCTGCATTGCCGGAACCGGAGCTTTCTCAGGAATTCAGGCAGCCGGCTGATCCATCCGCGCCTGACTCCCCGTTTGGCACGGGGGCTTATACCCCAGATGCGAACCCGCAATACCCTCAGTACCAGCCTCCGGCTACAGCACCCATCGTGGTTGAAGAACACCAGAACTTGCCGCTGCTGCCGCTGTTGCCTTGGCTTGCGGGTTTGTTGCTGGTGGTACTACTCGGGTACGGCATAAGGCGCTACCGCTTGCAGCGTAAAGCGGCGGATCAGGTGGCCGGTGAACAGTTGTTGCAGAAGATATTTGAGGAACGCTGAAGAGCTGTATATATTGCCCCAATGTTTAGCAAAAACAAGCAAGGTAAATCATGCACACTTCGCCGCCTGCGTCGCCGTACACAGAGATGATCATCGCCCAGACCCGGCAGTGGCTGGAGCAGCTGGTGCTGGCACATAACCTGTGCCCGTTCGCCCATCAGCCGTATAAAGCCGGGCAGGTACGCTTTAGGGTCAGTGATGCGGCTCGCCCCGAGTTTCTGCTCGAAGACCTGTTGCAGGAATTAGCGTATTTGCGGGAACAACCTGCCAGCGCCGTTGAAACCACTTTGCTGATTCATCCGGGTACCCTGGAGGATTTTTACGATTACAATGATTTTCTGGATCTAGTCGATACCTTGCTGGCTGAAGAGGGTTTCGAGGGTGAATTTCAGGTGGCCAGTTTTCACCCCGCTTACCAGTTTGCCGATACCCGCCCGGATGATGCCAGCAATTATACCAATCGTTCCCCCTGGCCGATGTTGCATCTCTTGCGGGAGGATAGCCTGGAGCAGGCACTGGCCGCTTATCCGGATGTTGATGGCATACCCGAACGTAATATTGCGACTTTGCGTACTCTGGGTATAGCGTCTTTGCGCCAACTACAACAAGGTGAAACCGCATGAAGACTCATGTCCATCGTATCCGGGAAGAACTGCCCGCTGTGCTGGTGTTTGTCGGCCTGATCTGGGTGGTGTTTATTCTTGCCCGCTTTTTGCCCCTGGAAAATCTCGGCCTGATCCCGCGTCAGGGAAGCGGTCTGTTCGGGATTGTCGCCATGCCGTTCCTGCACGGTGATTTTACGCACCTGCTGAGCAATACGGTGCCGTTGCTGGTGTTACTGACCTTGTTGGCGGGTTCGCGTGCCAATAGCCGTTTGATTGTGCTGGTTATTATTCTACTGGGTGGTAGCCTGTTGTGGCTGTTTGGGCGGGGTGCGTCGATTCATGTCGGGGCAAGCGGGCTGGTGTTTGGTCTGGCTGTTTTCCTGATTGTTTCTGGCCTTTTGGAGCGACGTACCGTGCCGCTGCTGGTGACGGCAGTGGTGATTTTATTATACGGCTCGACCTTGTTGAGCGGATTGATGCCCTGGCAAAAAGGCGTGTCCTGGGACGGGCATCTGTTCGGTGGGCTGGCAGGCGGGCTGGCAGCCTGGGGTATGTACCGCCTGCTGAAACCGGTTTAGGCGGTCGAGCGGAAGCGGCTGAACCAGCCGAGTTTGCCTCTGCCCTGTTGTGCGGCTGCACCAGCAGGTACGCTCCATTCGGCTTCTGCGCTGCCGTAGTCAAGATGGGTCAGAAATTCATATTGTTCCTGGGTTTGCGGCATATCCCGCCCGCGTATCCGTGACAGCAGGTCAATCGCATCCAGTGCAGGCATGCCGTCCCGAATCAGCAGGCTACCGGCCAGCACCCCGGTGCGGCCAATCCCGGCAAAACAGTGGATGCTGATGTTTTTTCCGCTGAGCAGTTCAGCATAGAGCTGTTCTACCAGCGTGTGAAAGGTTCTGATTTTTTTGGGTGTATGTTGGTCAGGAATCGGGTATTGGGTAAACTCCATCCCGAGTTGCTGGCATAAGTGCTCTTCAAAGGTCAAACCCCGGGCAGCCGCTTCCCCGTTTTCGAGCAGGGAGACAATTTTTCGGATGTTCATTTGCTGGAAATACTGCAGGTCTTCTGCCAGCATTTCTGCACGCGGGCACGGCATCACGTAAAGATAGCCGCTGCCGATTTGTTTTACTTCGTAGATGGATGGGTTCATGGGGATAGTGTAGTGCCCTGTACTGCAACTTGCCAAGCTGAACGTATAATAAACATTTTTTAAACAGATTGCGATGATTGCGACGTTTCCATCTGAATTTTTCCGTGAGTTTCCCATGAATGAAAGTGCCTGTCCGGATTTAAAAACGTTGAAAACACTGAAAACACTGCGTGAATTGCAGCCGAACTCCTTTATCTTCGAAAAGCCAGATGCTTTGCCAGCCTTCTTGTGTGACAACATGGTGGAGCGTTTCGAGCAGACCCGTGAGGATCAGTATGCCGGGCGCATCGGCCAGAATGCGGGCAGTGACGTGCAGGTTAAAAAAACGACTGATCTTTATGTCAGTGGCAGTACCCGTGCGCACTGGCAGGATGTAGACAACAACCTGCATCGTTCACTGGCGCTGGCTTTGCAGGAATTGCGGGAAGCTTTTCCGTTTTTTAAAGGCCCGTTCCGCGACATGGGGTATAACCTGCAGCGCTATCAGGCGGGTGAGTATTATCACTGGCATGTCGATGGGGGCAGCCATGAGTTTGCTGACCGGCAACTGGTCGCGCTGTGGTATCTGAATGATGTGCCAGTGGAAGCGGGTGGCTCGACCGATTTTCTGCATCAAGCGCTGCGGGTGCAGCCAGAGAAAGGCAAGCTGATCCTGTTTCCGCCATTCTGGACGCATGAACACCGCGCGGCAGAAATGCGCAGTGGGGTTAAATACATTGCAACGACCTGGGTTCTGTTTGCCTGAGCCTGTGCTTGTGTCGGTTTTGTCTTCCTAACCTGACCGTTGATAAACGCATGCATGGCATTCGCCTGATGAGGCTAATAAATTAATTATATGAAAACATCACTCACCACCGTACTTTCAAGACTGATCCTGCTGGTACTGTTTGCCCAGGCAGGGCAGGTCGCTGCTGCCGAATTCTGTTCGGATAATTACTACATTGATGTCACTTTGCCGAACCAGGCGCGTTGGGACATGTGCTGGGAACACCGGCAGCGCGAAGGGATTGTCCTGCACAAGATTCACTATACCCCGAAGAATGGTACGCGCCGGATGGTTTTGAATCAGGCCGCTTTGGCGCAGATTCATGTGCCTTATGACGACAACGGTGCACGTTACCACGATATTTCTGACTACGGTTTGGGGGATGTGCGCCTGCTGGATCTGGGGCAGCAGGAATGTGCAGGCGGAAAATTACTCAAATTCGGTGGAAAAAGTGCGGTTTGCCAGCAAATTAGCCCCACAGACAGCGCTTTCAATTATGAGGGTGATAGTTTGCAGGGTGACATGTTGAGTGTGTTCAGTGTCTCCAAAGTCGGGTCGTATTATTACATTCCGACCTGGCGTTTTATGGATGATGGCTCGATAGAACCGATGATGGGCGCGACCGGTGCTTTGCAGCGCTTTGGCAATAGCGGGATCGAAGAACATGGCTGGTTGATCGGGGAAAACAAGGTCGGGCTGGCGCATGTGCATAATTTCTTCTGGCGACTGGATTTCGATCTGGCGGGTAGCGGGCGGGATGATTATGTCGAAGAGCTGAATTTTGAGCAGGGTGCCGGGGTTGTCAGGCTTGCCCGCCAGCGATTGAACACCGAGGCAGCCCGGAGCGTGTCCCCAGAGCAGATGCGTGTCTGGCGGGTCGTCGACGGCAATGTGACCAACGATAAAGGCCAGCCGGTTTCCTATGAAATTCGCCTGCCTCAGGCCGAGCATACCGAGATTGGCCCGGCGGCGGAACCGTTTACTCATAATGATATTTACTTCACCCGCTATAAAGCCTGTGAACGTTTTGCCTCGCATAATCCGACGGAGGCGGGCTGTGCTGACAATGTATCGGGCTTTGTGAATGGGGAAAGTCTCGAAAATCAGGATCTGGTTGTCTGGCCCAGTGCTACTTTCTACCACATGCCAAGAGCGGAGGATGAGCCCCGCATGGATGCACATTGGTCGGCGATCAGTATCACCCCGCGCGACTGGCATAATAACCACCCGTTGAGCGACAGTGCAGATGTGTCGGGCACGGATTTGGCGAGTAATCAGCCGGTAGAACCCCCCGTTACTCCGCCAGTCACGCCACCGGTTGTCCCGCCCGTAGAGACGCCGGTCACGCCACCGGTTACACCCCCTGTTACCCCACCCGTCACGCCGCCTGCGACAACACCGGTCACACCCCCTGTTTCGATTCGTAGTGGCGGTGGGGGTGGTGGGTTTGATAGTTTGCTGCTCTGTGCTTTACTGGGTTTGCTGCTGGTGCGCCTGAAGTATCGGGGTCGGTTGGGGCAATCAGCGGCTTAACAGGATTGACTCTGTCGGTGGCTGCTACCACACTAGATAAAATTGCCTGTAAGGAGCTATGGATGTACCGGCCTGAACCGATAGATACGACCAGGATTGACCTGTCTGCCGAACTGCAAGCGCTGCTCGAAGAGCTGGCGCGGAATACGCATGATGTCTGGGCTCAGCAACGTTTGGCGGATGGCTGGTCTTATGGCGCAGCCCGTCATGACGCCCGCCGCGAGCATCCGGGGCTGGTGCCTTATGAGGATTTGTCAGAAGAAGAAAAAGACTATGACCGCAATACGGCGCGGGAAGTGTTGAAGGTGATTCTGGCCAGTGGCTTCTCGATCAGTAAAAGCACTTGAACAGAAAATTGAACAGGAAAACCGTGTAGTGAGCCGCCCGACTATCCATGATGTTGCCCGTGAAGCCAGTGTCAGCCTGGCGACGGTTGACCGTGTCCTCAATCGTCGCCCCGGTGTGCGCCCGCTGACGATTGAGCGGGTGGAAGCAGCAGTGCGCAAACTTCATTATGTGCGCGATGTGAATGCTGCCAATTTGGCTCGACAGCGCCATTACCCTTTGTTATTCATCCTTCCCGAAGGTAATAACGCGTTCATGCGTGATCTGGAAGCACAGGTGACCCATCTGCAAGCGCATCCCAGCCCGGATCGTACCCAATTGCGGGTACAGACGGTTCCGCCCTTTGATGCAGCGGCGCTGGCGCATGCTTTGCAGCAGGTCGATGCTGCTGAAGTGGCCGGGGTGGCGCTGGTCGCTACGGAAGATCCGGCGGTGACGGCTGCCGTCAACCGGCTGGTTGGGCAGGGCGTGCCGGTGGTCACGCTGGTCTCGGATTTACCTGCCTCCCGCCGGATGCATTATGCCGGTATCAATAACATCGCTGCCGGGCGGACTGCGGCCAGTTTGTTGGGGCGTTTTCTGTTTGGGCAGCAGGGCAAAGTTGTGGTCATCGCCGGTTCGATGCGGTTGCGTGATCATGTCGAGCGGCATCTGGGGTTTAAGCAGGTGCTGAACAGTGAATTTCCGACGCTGGACATTTTGCCGGTTTTACAGGGCAGGGACGATGCAGCGACGGTGGCGGCCTTGCTGACCACCTGTTTGCAGCAACACCCGGACATACTGGGTATTTATAGTTTGGGTGCGGGCAATCGTGGGGTGATTCAGGCTTTGCAGGCGCAGCGGCAAAATCAGACAGGCCAGACAGACCAGACGGGGTGTTTGCGGTTGCGCGTAGTTGCACATGAACTGACCGAATACGCACGTACCGCCTTGCAGGACGGTCTGTTTGATGTAGTGTTGCATCAGGATGCGGGGCATGAAGTGCGCAGTGCCGTGCGGGTACTGAAAGCGCATCTGGATGGACAAAATATTATCGCAGCGCAAGAGCGTATCCGCATTGATGTTTTCATGCGTGATAACCTGCCTTAGGCGTTAGGCATTTTTTAGGGCTAAAAAAGAGGTACGTTAAGCATGTATTTACTCGGAATTGATTTGGGTACTTCCAGTGTCAAAGTGGTGCTGATGGATGCAGCCCAGCAGGTGTTGGGGTCACGGCACAGCGAGCTGACTGTATCCCGCCCTCATCCCGGCTGGTCGGAGCAGGAACCCGCCGACTGGTTGCGGGCTACCGGGAATGTGCTGGATCAGCTGAAACAGGCCTACCCGACCCAAATGGCAGCGGTGCAGGGAATGGCGCTGTCGGGGCATATGCACGGTGCTACCTTGTTGGGTGAGAATGAAAAAGTGCTACGCCCGTGCATCCTCTGGAATGATACCCGGAGTCACGCGGAAGCGGCTGCACTGGATGCCGACCCCCAGTTTCGTGCAATCTCCGGGAATATTGTATTCCCCGGTTTTACGGCGCCCAAGTTGGTCTGGGTGAAAAACAACGAGCCTGATATTTTCTCACAGGTGCGTAAAGTCCTGTTACCCAAGGATTACGTGCGGCTGTGGCTGACGGGTGAGTACGTCTCGGATATGTCGGATGCGGCGGGCACGGCCTGGCTGGACGTGGGGGGGCGTTGCTGGTCATCTGAACTGTTGGCCGCCAGCGGGATGGATCTTGCCCAAATGCCGACGCTGGCAGAAGGTACGGCAGTCACCGGCAGGCTCAAGCCTGAACTGGCCAAACGCTGGGGGATGGATGCTGCGCCAGTGGTTGCCGGTGGTGCCGGTGACAATGCCGCCTCTGCCTGTGGGATGGGCACAGTGACAGCGGGTTCTGCTTTCGTGTCACTCGGGACTTCCGGGGTGCTCTTTGCGGCGAATGCCCGTTATTTGCCCAAGCCGGACAGTGCCGTTCATGCTTTTTGTCATGCGCTCCCGGATACCTGGCACCAGATGGGGGTGATCCTGTCGGCCACTGATTCGTTGAACTGGTATGCCGGTATCGCCGGGCAATCGGCTGCGCGCCTGACGGAAGCCTTGGGCACTGACTTGCGCGCACCGAGTGGCGTGACTTTTCTGCCGTATCTGGCGGGTGAGCGTACCCCACATAATGATGCGGCGATTCGGGGGGCTTTTTTGGGGCTGGGGCATGATAGCACCCAGGCTACCTTGACGCAGGCCGTGCTGGAAGGGGTAGCGTTTGCAATGCGGGACAACCTCGCCGCCTTGAATGCGGCGGGCACTGAACTGACCCGTGTGACCGCAGTCGGTGGGGGGTCGCGCTCACATTACTGGCTGCAGACTCTGGCGACGGTACTGAATCTGCCGGTGGATATCCCTGCCGAGGGTGATTTTGGTGCCGCTTTTGGTGCAGCCCGTCTGGCGCTGATCGCGGCCAGTGGTGCCGATCCTTTAACGGTGTGTACGCCGCCTCAAACCCGCCAGACGATAGAGCCGAATACCGGTTTGCAGGCTGCCTATGCGCAGGCGTATGCCCGTTATCAGCGTGCTTATCCGTTGATCAGGGAGGTGTGTGCATGAAAAGCCTGCTTCTGGTCGCACACGGTAGCCGCCGCACCCAATCGAATGATGAAATCCGTGAACTGACCGCGAAGGTGCGGGTGCAGGCGGGCACACGTTTCGGTTTTGTCGGTTGTGCTTTTCTGGAACTCGCCGAGCCATCGATTCCGGCGGGAATAGAAGCATGCATCGCTGCCGGGGCGGATGAAATTGTAGTCATGCCTTATTTCCTGTCTGCCGGGCGGCACGTCGTCGCGGATGTACCCGCACTGGTGCAAGCCAAACAGGCGGAACACCCGGAGATTGCCATGCGTTTTACGACTTATCTGGGCGCTTCAGCGGTGATGACTGAGCTGATTCTGGAGACGGTCGATGCGAACCAGTGCCTGTGTGGGCGTGCGCAGGCGGATTGCCAGTATCCTGCGTGTTTGGGATGAATTTGTTTGGGCAGATGCTGTCCCTGCCTCTTTCCCAACCTTTAACCAACCTGTTGCCTGGTAAGCTATTTTTCAGATCGTTATGTGCAGGAAAATTGGCTGCCATATCTCACCGTTTGGTGCTAAGGTCTAAGTGTTATTAATCACAGAGGAGGGCAAATTCGATGAAAAAGTGGAACAAGCCAAGTTTCAAAGAAATGCGTTACGGTTTTGAGATCAATCTGTACATCATGAACCGTTAATGCCATTTTCTGGCTAATGGAACAAGAGAAACCGGTACGCGCAAGTGGCCGGTTTCTTTTTTTCTGCACCTCAAACCGAAGGCAAATCCCGATATGTATGTCCTGATTCTTGGTTCAGCAGCCGGTGGTGGTTATCCGCAATGGAACTGCAACTGTGCGATGTGTGCCGGTGTGCGTAATGGTACTCTGAACGCAACAGCCCGTACCCAATCCTCGATTGCGGTATCGACTGACAAATTGCATTGGCTACTGATCAATGCCTCCCCTGATATCCGTACCCAGTTGAACACCCAGCCCCTGATGCAGCCTGCTCGCACCCTGCGCGATACCGGGGTGACGGCGGTCATGCTGGCGGATAGCCAGATTGACCATACCACTGGCCTCCTGATCCTGCGCGAGAGCAAGCAGCCACTGGCCTTGTATTGTACCGACAGCGTGTATGAAGATTTAACCACCGGCTTCCCGGTGTTAAACATGTTGCAGCATTATTGCGGGGTAGAGCGCCATGCGCTGGCGACGGATGGCAGCGCGACCCGGGTGGCGGGCGTCGAAGGTTTACGCGTGACGGCAGTGGCACTCCGTAGCAAGGCACCGCCTTATTCTCCGCATCGTGATGCACCCACCGTGGGTGATAATATCGGTTTGTGGATTGAAGATGAGAATAGCGGCGGCAAGCTGTTCTATGCACCGGGTCTGGGGCAGTTTGAAGCGCACCTGCAGCCTTATTGTGCTGCAGCGGATTGCCTGTTGGTCGATGGCACCTGCTGGACGGATGACGAAATGGCGCGGCGCGGGGTCGGGACTAAACTGGCATCACACATGGGGCATCTCGCCCAATCGGGGGCAGGTGGTATGATCGAACAGCTGCAAGCTTTTCCGCAAGCGCGCAAGGTGTTGATCCACATCAATAACACTAACCCGATTCTGGATGAAGATTCCGCCGAACGGGCAATTCTCAGTGCCCATCACATCGAAGTGGCACACGACGGGATGTTGCTGGAGCTGTAAAGAAAAGCAGGCGGTTTAGCGCGATTGCATGATTGCACAATTGACGGAGGAGTCATGGCAGCAGAAGCAACACAGGCACCGTGGTCGGTGGCAGAATTTGAACATCAGCTCCGCGCACAGGGGCGTTATTACCATGTGCATCACCCGTTTCAGCAGATGATGTATGAAGGCAAGCTCAATGCCGCCCAGTTGCGTGGCTGGGCTGCCAACCGTTTTTATTACCAGCTGACTATTCCCTGTAAAGACGCTGCCTTGCTGGCCAATTGCCCGGATCGCGAGGTGCGGCGGCAGTGGGTACGGCGTATCCTTGATCATGATGGTGGCCCCCATGCCGGGCATGTGTCGGATGGCGGCATTGAGGCCTGGCTGCATCTGGGCGAGGCCTGCGGGGTGCCCCGTATTGAGCTGGAAGACCAGCGCCATGTATTACCCGGTGTGCGCTTTGCCTGTGATGCTTATATCAACTTTGTACGCCGCGCCGACTGGCATGATGCGGTTTGTTCGTCACTGACTGAACTGTTTGCCCCGACCGCACACAAGCAGCGCCTGCAAAGCTGGCCACAGCATTACCCCTGGATTGATGACACCGGCCTGCAGTATTTTCGTAATCGCCTGAGCGAGGCGCACCGCGATGTTGACCACGGTCTGGCGCTGACCTTGGCGCATTACACCACGCGCACCGAGCAGGAACGTGCTATCGGTATTCTGCGCTTCAAGCTGGATGTGCTGTGGGCGATGCTGGATGCCATGTACCTGGCTTATATTCTGGACAAACCCCCTTATTTTAACATTCCACCCAGCGAGGCGATGAGTCATGGCTGAGACCCCCGATTTCCCCGATTTGCAACAGGTGCCACGTATTACCCCCGGCTATCGCATGCAGTGGGAAGAAGTACAGGAGCGCAACGTACTGCTTTACCCGGAAGGCATGGTGCAGCTGAATGATACCGCGAGCCTGATTCTGGAACAGTGTGATGGCCAGCGCAATCTGGCGGACATTATTACCGGGCTGGAAGCCGAGTTTGGTGAAGATGACCTGCAGGCTGATGTGCTGGAATTCATGAATGAAGCTATCGAACGGGGGTGGGTACGTGTCCGCTAATCAATCACCCCAAGCATTGCCGCCGCCCTTATGGCTACTGGCCGAGGTCACTCACTCCTGCCCCTTGCAATGCCCTTATTGCAGTAATCCGCTGAAACTGGTGCAAAAGAAGAATGAGCTGGGTACTGAAGACTGGCTGCGGGTATTGCATGATGCCCGTAAACTGGGCGCGGCTCAGCTCGGGTTTTCCGGGGGAGAGCCACTGGTACGCAAGGATCTGGAAGTATTGATGGGTGCTGCCCGCAAGCTCGGGTATTACACCAATCTGATCACCTCGGGCGTGGGGATGGATGAAGACCGGGTCGCCGCTTTCCGTGAACAGGGGCTGGATCATATCCAGATCAGTTTTCAGGCGGATGATCTGGAGCTGAATAATTACCTGGCGGGTTGTGATTCCTACCAACAGAAAGTCAAGATGGCGAAGGTCGTCAAGTCGCAAGATTACCCGATGGTGTTGTGTTTTGTGATTCACCGCCAGAACATCGGCCAGGTACGCCAAATGCTCGATTTGGCCGTTGAGTTGGAGGCGGATTATGTGGAACTGGCGACGACCCAATACGAAGGCTGGGCCTTGCTGAACCGGGATCATCTGCTACCCAGTCGGCGGCAGGTGCAGGAAGCAGAAGCGATTGCACATGAGTATCAGGCCAGGCTCAAGGGCAAGATGAGAATCTTTTTTGTGGTGCCGGATTATTACGAAGGCCGCCCCAAACCTTGTGTGGATGGCTGGGGTAAGGTGTTTCTGGCGATTACCCCGGACGGGGTCGCGTTGCCCTGTCATGCTGCGCGTGATTTGCCGGGGCTGGAGTTTGCCAATGTACGTGACCATGACCTGAAATGGATCTGGTACGATTCACCCGCATTCAACCAATTCCGGGGCACGGGTTGGATGAAGGAACCGTGTGCGAGCTGTGATGAACGCCTGAAAGATTACGGTGGTTGCCGGTGTCAGGCTTTCAAACTGACCGGTGATGCGCAGGCGGCTGACCCGACCTGTTCCAAATCACCCCACCACCACATTATTCAGGAAGCCATCTTGCGGGCAGAGTTACCGCTCACTAAACCGCAAGCAATCGAAAAGCCGTTGGTTTTCCGTAACCGCAAAAATGCAGTGCCGTTCTAGACCTTAGGCTCCCGGTGGCCGATAATCGCGGCCACTGCTTTTAAAGGAACGGGACAATGGCTTTTTGTGGGCTTGATTTTGGCACCAGTAATTCTACCATCGGTATTTTGCAGCACGGGCAGCCTGAGCTGGTTGCGCTGGAAGGGGAGAAGAAGCTGCTGCGTTCGGCCATTTTCCTTGATGATGAAATACTCGCGATTCACTTTGGTGAGCGGGCGATTGAGGAATACATTGACGGTGCGGAAGGCCGCTTGATGACCTCGATCAAGTCGGTGCTCGGTTCCAGTCTGATGGAAGAAAAAACCAGTATCTTTAATGAACTGCGGCCTTATTCGGATGTGCTGGGGCATTTTGTCGGGCATATGAAAGAAAAGGCAGAACGGCAGCTGGGTCAGTCGATTGACAGTGTGGTGCTGGGGCGACCGGTGCATTTTAATGACAGTGACGCCGATGCTGACCAGTTGGCCGAAGATACTTTGTATGAAATTGCCGCTGCGCAGGGGTTTCGGCACATTGAATTTCAGTATGAGCCAATCGCGGCGGCGCTGGCGTATGAACAGAGCGTGCAACGCCAGGAGTTGGCGCTGATTGTCGACATGGGTGGGGGCACTTCTGATTTTACGCTGATAAAAATTGACCCGCAGAACGATGAGAGTGAGACCAAAATCCTCGCCACCGCCGGGATTCATATTGGCGGTACTGATTTTGACCGCCTGCTCAGCTATCACTACCTGATGCCGCATTTGGGTTTGCATACCCAGATGCAGGCCATGAACGGGAGCGCGATTGCGGTGCCTTCTGCGCTCTATAATGATCTTTGTACCTGGCATAAAATTAATGCCCTGTATGGCCGGGAGAGCTGGCGCGAAGTGCAGAATCTGCTGGTGCAGGCGCATGACAAGGTGCGTATCCGCCGCTTGCTGAAGGTGCTGGAACACAGGGAAGGGCACCGCTTGCTGGAAAAGGTGGAGCTGGCGAAGAAGCAGCTGTCGGCTACCACCGACACTGAGCTGGAGCTGGAGACGCTGGAAGCCGGTTTAAGGATTGGGCTGACCCGTTCCGGTTTTGAAGGACTGATTGCCCCTGATCTGGACAAAGTCCGGCAGCTGGTTCAGCAGCTGTTGCGGGATGCCGGGGTGCGCCCGGCGGATATTAATGCGGTATTCTTCACCGGTGGTACCACCCAGATCAAGCGGGTCAAGGCGGATGTGATGGCGCTATTTGCCTCGGCCAAAATGATCGAGGGTGATATTTTTGGTAGCGTGGGCACCGGCCTGACCCTCGATGCAGCCCAGCGCTTTGCCTGAGGCCGGGCTGCCGCAACAGGTATGTTCCGAGCGGGTCTGACTTTTGAAAGGCGCTTACTTTAGCGCTCTCACAGCAACTTGATCACTTCCACCCGTGCGCTATCCGTCAACATCAACCACGCACTGAGCTTGGGCAAAACAGCAATCGCAGGTAGCTGTAAATAGTCCTGCACCTGCTGGATGCCTTCCTGTTTTTTGGCTTCCCAACCGGCCTCACCATCTCCCTTTTTAGCATATTTCAGCTCAATCAGGTGTTGGTGCTGCACTGCAAACGGGCTGCGCTCCAGCAGCAACACATCGGGGTATTTCCGGCCCATTTCGCGTTCGCTGTGAATGAAGTAAATCGGGAACTGGTACAGCAAGGTCAATAGCAAAGTCTTGATATGCTTTTCATCCAGCTTGATCAGATCGCGGTTGGACAACCCCACCAAAACCCGCTCCATCTCTACCGCCAAAGGCTGCAAATCTCCACTCAAGCCCAGCGTTTCAATCGCTGCCGCCAGCGTCTGGTTGGGAAGGGTCAGTTGGTTGCGCTGCTCCAGCTCCACCTTGAAATACTGGAAATACAACTCGCGGATAACGTGGTTGGGGATGGCAAAGCGGGTCTGGGTCATGGTTTCGCCGCTAATGGTGACAAACCCCATGTAGGCCAATAAGCTGATGAAGTCGCTGCGATCGAAATGCTTGTCCAGTTCAAACTTGCGCTGTTGCACAGCTAATACTTCGCCTATGTGAATCAAGTCATCCAGCACCTGATAATTGGCTGCACGGTTGCCAATCTGAAATAGCGCCATGATTTTGCGGTAATCAGAGGCGATATTCTCGTCCAGCATCCGTTTGGGGTAGGTGCAGCTGTCAGCGTTAAAGTGCTTGGCGAAATACAGCACCATATCGGAGTTGAAGACGGTTTCTTTGGCCTCAGCATGGAAACGGTAGCCGTTATACCAGTCCACTATATCCGCCATTATCGTTTCTATGTCCAGGTGGCAGTGCTCTGCTAACGGTTGCAACAAGCCCTGTGTTTCAGCGTGGGTGAAGCCCATCGCAGCGTTGAATTGGGCATGAATCGAAATATTTTCCGCGATATTGAAGCCACTGGTGAGGCTATCCAGCATCAAAGGCGTGACCCCGGTCACGAACAGTCTGTCCAGCACGCCGCTCATGGTGGCGCTCTTCAGCACTTCGTAGAAGCTGCGCACAAAACCACCTTTGCCCATTATGGTCTGGAACAGGGACAGGTCTTCCGACAACAAGGTATTGGCGAAATGGTCGTATTCGTCGATCAGTAGCAGGATTTTTTGATTTGCTGCCTTCACCGCTTCGAAGAAAATACGGATTTTTTCTTCGGGTGTGTTCTTTTGTTCGATACGGGCGAGCGCCTCGGGAGCATAGCCATAGCGGCGCAAAAAATCCTCCAGACTGGCATTGACGGATGCGGTGAAGCCATCACTCACCCGCTCGGGGGTGGCGATGGGAATACCGCTGAAATCCATCATCAACACCTGATAGCTATTTTTCAAAGGCGTGGGGTGTTGTCCTATGTAAAGCGGGCCAAATAGCGCTTTAAATTCGCTGCTGAGATTGGCATCGTAGTAATGCGCCAGCATCGACACAAACAGGCTTTTGCCAAAACGGCGCGGACGTAACAGAAAGTGGTAGCTACCCGAATTTTCGAGCTGGGCAATGTAGGGGGTTTTGTCGATGTAGACGTAACCACCGCTGATTACTTTCTTGAAATTGCTTTCGCCGTAGGGGATTTTCAGGTTCATCATTATGGTTTCTGCTGGAGTGGCTTGCCTGCCAGTGTAGCAGAAACAGGGAGGGTCACGAATACCGTTGTCAAGGCCAGACGCTTGGGTTGCCGGATCCATTTACAGCGCTGTGTCCAGCAATGCCTTGATTTCTTCCTCGCTGATACCCGCGACAACACGCCCCAGTTCCTTGTCACCCCGTAGCATCAGCAAGGTAGAGCGGCGTGGAACATTGCGCGAGGTGGTGACTGCATGGGTGCCGTATTCATCCCAGTCGACGCGGACAAAGGTAATTTTTTCATCATACTGTGGGTTTTTACTGCGCAATTTCGCAATCACCCGTTTTTGGGTTGCACAGGTGCCACACCAGGGGGCGTGATAATCCACCAGCACGGTTTCACCTTTGGCCAGTCTGGCTTCGAGCATGCCGGGGGTGTAGTCCCAGGCCAAGGCCTGCAGACTGAGGGGTAACAGAGTCAAGCCCGCAAACAGGCTGATAAAGTGGCGTCGATTCATGTTAATAAGTCCTCAATAAGGTAGTTTGTTTTAAAATTTGACCGATAAATCCTGTAGCCAATAAGGCAGGATGTCGATTAACCATGCTTCAATCAGGTGGTGAATTTTGAATAGAATCATCAGCCCCACCAGAATGAAAATGATCCCCATGAGCGGTTTGGCACGGCGGGCGAGGCTGCGTAATTGTTGCTGGCGGTGGCGAACCGCTTCCTGCGTACCAAAGCCCAGCAGCAAGATAATGCTGGAAACACCGAGGGCAAAACTGCACATGATCGCGAATGCCCACAGCAGGTTCTGCCCCTGACTGGCCAGAGAAATCGCCCCGCCCAAGGTCGGGCCCACGCACGGTGACCAGACTGCACCGAGCAACAGGCCACCCAGAAAATGACTGTTCAGCCCCACACGGGGCAACTGGTTGAGCTGTTGGTCGGCGCTGGCGCTGATACTGGCAGTGGCGGTCGCAAAGCGTTCGTTCAAACGCGGGATCAGTAAAATCAGACCAAACACCAGCATCAGAATAGCCGCTGTCCTTGCTAATACCTGTTCAGTCAGGCCTATCGACTGGCCGACGGTAGCGACCAGCATACCGAAGCTCACGAAAGACAGGCTCATGCCCGCCGCCAAAGCCAGTGGACCATAACGCCCGGATTGCCAGGCCGATGCCAGTACAATCGGCAGCACCGGTAATACGCAGGGGTTGATCAGGGTCAACAGACCCGCCAGAAAGCCAAAAATCAGTTCCATTTTCTCTATTACTTGTGTTTAAAAAGTGTTGGGTGAAGGTACGGTTTGAGTGCGGGGATGGATGCAGTGCTTTTGAAAAAACAGCATTACAGCAGAAGCCACCTATCAGTAAACGTTTCAATAAGCCAGTCATACTGAGGTAGCCTGATTTCGTTTATCAAAAACTCACATCCATACAAGAACATTCCTCTACACCCGCCGTTAAGCTATAATGCCCCACCTTTGCACTGCGGATTGACCTGATGTCGCCACACACCCACCCGAACGCGCCTGTTAACCTGTTCGACCACACGCCCTATTGGGCAGAATGTTTTGGTACTGCGCCTTATCTCCCCATGAGCCGTGCGGAAATGGACACGCTGGGTTGGGATTCCTGCGACATTATTATTGTGACTGGTGATGCTTACGTCGATCACCCCTCGTTTGGGATGGCGATTATTGGCCGTTTGCTGGAGGCGCAGGGTTTTCGCGTCGGGATTATTGCCCAGCCCGACTGGAAATCCAAAGAGGCTTTCATGCAGCTGGGCGAGCCGAATCTGTTTTTCGGGATTGCTGCCGGTAACATGGATTCGATGATCAACCGTTATACCGCTGACCGCAAAATCCGCTCGGATGACGCTTATACACCCGGCAATGTCGGTGGCAAACGCCCGGATCGTGCCTCGCTGGTCTATTCGCAGCGCTGCAAAGAAGCTTATACAAACGTACCCATCATTCTGGGCGGCATCGAAGCATCCCTGCGCCGGATTGCCCATTATGATTACTGGCAGGAAAAAGTACGCCGTTCCATCCTGCTGGATGCCAGCGCGGACTTGTTGCTGTATGGCAATGCCGAACGTGCCATTGTCGAAGTCGCCCACCGGCTGGCGCGGGGCGAAAACGTGCAGAGCATTACCGATGTGCGGGGCACCTCCTTTATCCGCCGCGATACCCCGGAAGGCTGGCTGGAGATTGACTCCACCCGCGTTGACCAACCGGGCAAAATTGACCGCATTATCAACCCGTATGTGAATACCCAGGATCTGGATGCCTGTGCCGTTGAACAGCGCAATAGCCAGTGGCTGGATTACGATGACCCGCGCAGTAAACGCCCGGATGAGCAAAAGTTACAGTTTCATCCGCGCGCGGGTTTGAAGCGTGATACGACCGTGGTGCGCCTGCCGTCGTTTGAAAAAGTGACAGCAGACAAGGTGCTGTACGCACATGCCAACCGCGTGTTGCATCTGGAGACTAACCCCGGTAATGCGCGTGCCCTGGTGCAAAAGCACGGTCATATCGACATCTGGATCAATCCGCCACCGATTCCCTTGACCACACCGGAAATGGACAGTGTGTTTGCACTGCCTTACACCCGCCAGCCGCACCCGGCTTACGGTGGCGAACGCATTCCTGCCTATGAAATGATCCGTTTTTCCGTGAACATCATGCGCGGCTGTTTTGGCGGTTGTACCTTCTGTTCGATCACCGAGCATGAGGGCCGTATCATCCAGAGTCGCTCCAAAGAATCCATCTTGCGGGAAGTGGAAGACATTCGTGACAAGGTGCCCGGTTTTACCGGCGTTATTTCTGATTTGGGTGGCCCCACCGCCAATATGTACCGGTTGGCCTGTAAAAGCCCGAAAATTGAAGCCTCCTGCCGCAAGTTAAGCTGTGTCTATCCCGGTATTTGCCAAAACCTGAACACGGATCACAGTTCGCTCACCGAATTGTACCGTGCAACCCGTGCTTTGCCGGGTGTGAAAAAGGTGTTGATCAGTTCCGGCTTGCGTTATGACCTGGCCGTGCGTGACCCGGAATACGTGAAAGAACTGGTGACTCACCATGTCGGCGGTTATCTGAAAATTGCGCCGGAACATACCGAGTCTGGCCCCCTGTCAAAGATGATGAAACCGGGGATCGGTGCTTATGACGAGTTCAAGCGTCTGTTTGAGAAATACACCAAAGAAGCGGGCAAGGAACAATACCTGATTCCGTATTTCATCGCGGCGCATCCCGGTACGACCGATGAAGACATGCTCAATCTCGCTCTGTGGCTGAAAAAATACGATTTCCGCGCCGATCAGGTGCAAGCGTTTTACCCGTCACCGATGGCGTCCGCGACCACCATGTACCACACCGGCAAAAACCCGCTGGGTAAGGTGACTTATAAAAGTGATACGGTGGAATCCCCGAAAAGCCCGGAACAGCGTACCTTGCACAAGGCTTTCCTGCGCTACCATGACCCGAAAAACTGGGCACTGTTGCGCAAGGCGCTGATTGCAATGGGACGGGCTGAACTGATTGGGGATGGGCCAAACCAGCTGATCCCCCAGTATCGCCCGAATGAACTGGTCGGAGCCTATGC
Organism: uncultured Thiothrix sp.; assembly: GCA_964293125.1. Classification (GTDB taxonomy): domain Bacteria; phylum Pseudomonadota; class Gammaproteobacteria; order Thiotrichales; family Thiotrichaceae; genus Thiolinea. The sequence goes on from CAXYXY010000009.1 coordinate 111,629, forward strand.
CTCACCCCGTCGCAAAAACGGCGGCAAAGCCCACCAGAAACGTACCACCCAGCCACAGGCGGGACAAAAGGCGCAGGCAGGCCAGAAGATGCTCACCAAACATACCGGTTTGCCACCGCTGGCAACAGCAAGCGGGAAGAGCAAGGCCAGTCGATCAAATAACAGCCCCGGCCAGCGCAGCCGGTAAAGCAAGCAGCGGTGAGTACTTTTTTCTTTGTCCATGCGAATGGCTTTCCGAGTCGCAGCTATGCGCCTTTTTTTCAGGCGCTGGAGCACCACAGCCATCAGGTCGATTATATCGACAAAATCGGGCATAACCCGCATTACCCGATCAGCAATAACTGGCCGCATCTGGTGCAGGAGCTGGCGCATGAAATCCGCAGTCGGCATACCGCGCCCGTGATTGGCATGGGTCATTCAGCGGGTGGCCTGCTCCATTATTTGCTGGCGGCACAGCAGCCCGGCTTGTTCAGCCACCTGATATTACTTGACCCACCGGTGATTAACGGCTGGCAGAATAGCCTCTGGTGGTTGTCCAAACGCCTGAATCTGAGTGACTATTTCACCCCGGCGCGTAGCAGTAAAAAGCGCCGTACCCATTTTGCCAGCCACGCTGAGGCTTATGGTCAGCTGCGCCAGAAGTCACTGTTCAAGAATTTTCAGGAAGATGCGTTCCAGGCTTACCTGCAACACGGCCTGAAGCCTGCAAGCGGGCAGCCGGATTCCCCGGTCACACTCTCCTTCGCGCTGGAAAAAGAACTGGCCTTGTTCCGTACTGCCCCGGATCACCTCTGGCGCTATCGGAAGCGACTGCCAATGCCCGGCCTGTATTTGCTCGGCGAGCACAGCGAATTTGCCCGCTACCCTTTTGCCCAGCGCTTGGCCAAACAGTCCGGGATGCATTACCAGCTGTTACCCGGCGGGCACCTGTTTCCACAAGAGCATCCGGGCAACACGGCGCGGGTGATTGTGGAATGGCTGCATAGATTGAGCGCCTTCCGTGAAATGATGTGAATAGCTTATTTTGTGCTCGTTCAAACAGGCTTGGTTCTGCTATCCTGCCGATTAGCTTAATATAATAAAATTTTCCCGCCACTCATATAAGAGGAGATCAGGATGAGTAAATGTCTTACGGCTGACCGGCTATTTAAAATAAAACCACGTCTGCTACTGGCTACTTGGGGTATTGCAACCGTACTCCTGACCAGCACCTCCGTCAGTTATGCGGAACGCGCCGCCATTCTGGAAGGCGAACGCATGTCGCCACAGACGACCCACCACGGCATGGTCGCCACCAGCCATGCACTCGCCAGTGAAGTTGCGCTGGAGGTATTGAAGAACGGCGGCAATGCGATTGATGCGGCGGTCACTGCCGGTTTTGCGCTGGCAGTCACCCAACCGCGTTCCGGGAATATTGGCGGTGGCGGCTTCATGCTGGTTTCTTCCGAAAAGACCGGTGATGTTGTCGCGATTGATTACCGTGAAAAAGCACCGAAAGCGGCGACTGAAACCATGTTTCAGGATGAAAAGGGCGAGGCAGTCACCGAGCGTAGCCGCTTCACCCATCTGGCAGCGGGCGTACCGGGCACTGTCGCCGGTTTGGCGCTGGCCTTGGAACGCTACGGTTCCATTTCGCTGAAGGAGGCGATTGCGCCCGCGATCAAACTGGCGGAAGAAGGCTTTATTGTGCCGTTGCTCTTTACGGAAGGCACGACCGAAGCCAAAGACATGCTCACCCAATGGGAAGCCACCAAGAAAGCCTTGTACAAGGAAGACGGCAGTGTTTATCAGCCGGGTGATTTGTTTAAACAGCCTGATCTGGCGAAAACCCTGAAGCGGATTGCCGAGCAGGGGGTGAAAGGTTTTTATGAGGGTGAAACTGCGCAGCTGATTGCTGATGACATGAAAGCCAATGGTGGCCTGATCACGCTGGACGACTTGAAAGCTTATCAGCCAGTCGTGCGCAAGCCAGTACGCGGCAGCTATCGCGGTTATGATATTTATTCAATGTCACCCCCCAGTTCGGGCGGCACCCATATCATCCAGATCCTGAACACGCTGGAAGGCTATCCGATCGCTGACTTCGGGGCTAACTCCGCAAAAACGGTGCACCTGATGGCAGAAGCGATGAAGTATGCGTATGCCGACCGTTCCGAATACCTCGGCGACAGTGATTTTGTCAAAGTTCCGCTGGATGGGCTGACCTCCAAAAAATACGCGGCCAGCATCCGTGAGAAAATTCTGGCGGATAAGGCAACCCCTTCGTCTGACATCAAACCCGGTGCGCCTGGGGATTACGAGAGTAATGAAACGACCCACTTCTCGGTAGCTGACCAGTTCGGGAATGCGGTGTCCAACACCTATACCATCAATTTCAGCTACGGTTCGGGGATTATGGTGCCGGGTGCGGGCTTCCTGTTAAACAATGAAATGGACGATTTCAGCGCCAAACCGGGTGTGGCCAATGCTTACGGTCTGCTGGGTGGCTCGGCCAACAAAGTGGAGCCGGAAAAGCGCATGCTCAGCTCGATGTCACCGACCATTGTTAAAAAGGACGGAAAAAACTTCCTGGTCACCGGCAGTCCCGGCGGTTCACGGATTATCACGACGACCTTGCAAGTGATCATGAATGTGATCGACCACGGTATGAATATCCAGTCGGCAGTGACTGCACCCCGGATGCATCACCAGTGGTCACCGGATGAAATTCGTCTGGAAGAAGGTTTCAGCCCCGATACCCAAGCCATCCTGCGCTCCATGGGGCATGCACTCACGGTCAAGGACTCGATGGGTGCGATTCAAAGTATCCTGATTGAAGATGGCACGTTTTACGGTGCTGCCGACCCCCGTCAGAGTACCTCGAAAGCCATCGGTTTTTAAAACGGACTGGAACTGTTAACTGATAACCGCTATGCACCTCTCCCTGATCGCAGGGGGAGGTTTGGCGTGCCTGCCCAATGAGCTGGAACCCTGTGCTGGACGCCAACCTAACGCAACAAGCCATGCAAAATGGCGACCGGCATAATAGTAAACAACATGGTCAACATGCTGGACGCCATGACCAGCAGTAGCAGCAACACAGCGACCAGCCCGACCATGAGCGGCAGCAACACAGCCAGCACTAATTTGACCCATAGCGGGGCAGAAGGATGAGGGGCAGCTGCCATCTGTTGGCTGGCACCCATCTGCACCAGCGCGGCCACCCGCTTGGCTATCGCTGGAAACACCGAGATAATCATCCCTGTAGCCTGGGGAGCCACAACACAAAGATGATTAGCCCACGCGGGTGATAATAGCGCCCGGTTGGTGCTGTCCAGCGCCCGCAAGGCCGAGGCCAGCCCCTCCGGTTCACGGGTCAGGCGGACTGCGGTGGCATCCGCCATGTATTTGCGTTGTTGCCATGCCCAGCCGATGGCGGGCGCGAGGATCAGGGTGCTGACGAACCCGCCCAGAAAACCACTGAACCACACCGGCCCCATTAAAGGCATCAGCAGCCATTCCCGCCAGCCCAGTTTGTCGGTAGGTTGCGCTGCTGGTGTTGAGGCTGGCGAGTTTGTGTCCGTAAAAGGATCACTGAGCTGTGCCAGCACAAAGGCCTGACTGGCAGGCGTGGGGATGCACAAGGCACGGATCAAATGACGGCTGGTGGCAAAAGAATCCTTGTCCAGCAGATTGACTGACAGGCGGGTGAGCAAAGCGGACACGCCCAGCACACTGGCCGTGCGCATCCCGATTTTCATGTCATTGTCGGCAATGGCGGCAATCAGATGGGCGGAAACACCCTGCATCTGCTCCCGGCTGAGTAAGCCCAGCAGGGATTGTCCGACCATGACGGTCGCCTGTTGTGTATCCATACCGGCTGCTGCCGCATTGGCTCCACCGGCAATAATTACCACCCTCGGCGGCGGAATCAGGGCGGCAATCGCCATTTCCTCCAGCGTGTTGGCGAATTGCAGTTCGACCAGATTGCGGGGGTCGGGTGGACGACCGATTGACTGGTGACTGTCAAACAGGGCCGAGCGGCGAAGGGTACGCGCGACTCCCCAAGCCACCAGCCCCATCAGCAATAATCCTGGCGCACTCGCCAACAGTGCCAGCTCAAACAGGTCGGCCAGTGGCACCGCACCCGGATCATCCACAACCGGTGAGAGTAGCTTGCCTGCATAAGCCAGCAGGTCAGGCGCGGGGAACAACAAATTCAGGAGATCCAGCCCCAAACCGGCGATGCCATATAACGCCTGAGTTAAGCCGACCCGCGAAGCGGGTTCGGCTTGAATGAATTGCTAGGTGTACGCCTTCTGATATCAAATTCACGATCTAGAACATCAAAGTAAAACTCTTGATCAATCTCATACTCGGTTCGCTCGCCATCCAACGTTGTTTGGATGAACTTGTTGCCGCTCAACGTTTTCCGTCCGTCAGACGTGGCGATTGTTACAAGCGGTGCTTTCCTGAAATGAGATTCTGGCGAATCTCGGTGGAACTCGAACATCTCCCGGAATTCATCAGTATTCCTGGGGCGAAGTGTGAACTTGAACTGTGGTTCCCAACCGCGATCGAGAACATTCTGATTTAAAATGTATTCATCGCCATCGCGATCTATCCGGTAGTTTTGGCAGGCCTCTCGCTGAATGATTTCGGGCACTAGTCGAAGAGGGGCTCTGAATGAATCTCCAAATCCTACGTCAACGAGCCATGGCTCATCGAGCTGAACGAGCAATGCCATATGGTCAAATTCCTGGGTGAAGGTGCCATCCTTGCGCGCCACGCGCGCAGACAGGAGCGCGGTTTCATAGCCCAGAGCGCGCAAGAGGCTTGAAAACAGCCCATTGTTCTCATAGCAGAGTCCACCTCGATTCTCTAAGACGATCTTTTGGAAAAGATGTCCTTCGGAGAGTTCCATGGGCTCTGCCCAGTGTATGGAAAGATTCTCAAAAGGGATCTTCAGAAGGTGAAGGTTCTGCAAAGCAACCAGAGTGCTCTCATCAGGTCGCTGAAAGCTGGAATGTCCAATCCTGTTTAAATACGTTCTGACGCTACCGTGATTCATCAACGCGCACCTAACGTCTGAGCTGACGGGCGCGGCGGGGAGTAGGTTGGACGAAGACGCAGGCTGTCCCCGCGTCCTTCGTCGAGCAACTTGTGTACGCCCAGCATGGGCATGAACTAATGAGGTGAAAGTCCTCTGTTGGAA
>CAXYXY010000010.1:0-112715 GCA_964293125.1 uncultured Thiothrix sp.
TACGGCAACTCCGCAGGTTGGCTAAATAGGGAAGTTGTTTACAGACAGTTCCTTAGACAAAAAAATACCTGCAATCATGGCAGGTATTTTTTATTTGTGCTGTTATTTGCTTATTTGATCAAGCATCTTGTACCAGATCACAATAAGCATGCCAGCTAGCATGGCCAATGATCGGCAGTGTCACCGCCAAACCCACAAACCCGGCCAGGAAACCGACAATCACCATGCCGGCGATCATCAAAGCCCACGTCAGCATAACTGCAGGGTTAGCTTGCACAGCCTCGGCACTGGTGATCATCCCGGTGACAAAATCAACCTTGCGATTGGTGATCAGCGGTGCAGCCACTACACTGATTGAAAAAGCAATAATGGCAATGGCTACGGCACTTAACAGATAAACCATAAAAAACGGTACCAGATTATTCTGGCTGGTCAACGTAGAAAGCCAGTCTTTGCCAATCACAATCGTGTCAAAAAACAGGGCTACTGTGACCGAGGAGACCAAAGCCCACACGCCCATCAAGACACCCAGTACCAGCGCAAAAGAGAACAGGCTAACCATATTGCGTGCTATAAACTTGATACCACTCAGGGTGCCACTCAGCATATCGGGATGATTGCCCTTTTCCAGTTCAGCGCTCATGTTGTAAAAACCAACCGCAACTATCGGCCCTATCATCAGGAAGGCTGCCGCCAGCGTGGTAATGAAAATAGGGTACTCCCAAGCCATCCAAATCAGGATGCCACCGAATACCACATAGATCATGCCCATCAACAGGCTAGGAACCAACATCGCCTTGAAATCTGCCAGGCCTTTTTCCAGCCAGCGCATCGGCGCGCCTGAATCAACCTTACGTACCTTAAAACTGGTCGCCAGCGGGTTACGCCCATTATTTGCCGCACCTTGCTGTTCACTACTCACTGCCGTCATATCTTCTTCCTCTTGCTGCGAAATAACACTGCTACTCAGGGCGCATGTGTGGAAATAAAATCACGTCACGGATGGATGGTGCATCAGTAAACAACATCACCAAACGATCCACACCAATCCCCTCACCTGCCGTGGGTGGCAAACCGTATTCCAACGCCCGTACATAATCCGCATCGTAATGCATGGCCTCATCATCACCCGCATCTTTGTCCAGTACCTGCTGATGGAAACGCGCTGCCTGGTCTTCAGCATCATTCAACTCAGAAAAGCCGTTGCCAATTTCACGCCCACCGATAAAGAATTCGAAGCGGTCAGTGACAAAAGGATTCTCATCATTCAAACGTGCCAGTGGTGAAACTTCTGCCGGGTACTCGGTGATAAAAGTGGGCTGCTTCAAGCGATGCTCAACGGTGGCATCGAAAATCTCGATTTGCACCTTGCCCAAGCCATAACTGTCTCTCAGACGAATCCCCAAACTTTTTGCCAGCGCACGCGCAGACTCCAGATCATCCAACTGCTCGGGCTTGATCTCCGGATTATAATGCAAAATGGAGTCACGCACGCTAATACGCTGGAAAGCTTGACTAAAGTCATAAACATCCCCCTGATAATGCACTTCAGTCGTACCTTTGATCGTTTTTGCCAAGCCTTTAAACAGCTCCTCGGTCAAGTCCATCAAATCGTGGTAAGTCGCATACGCCTGATAAAACTCGATCATGGTGAATTCAGGGTTATGCCGGGTCGACAGGCCTTCATTCCGGAAATTGCGATTGATTTCAAACACACGCTCAAAACCACCGACCACCAGTCGCTTCAAATAAAGCTCCGGCGCAATGCGCAAATACATCGGTAAATCCAGTGCATTATGATGGGTGATGAACGGACGAGCACTTGCCCCACCGGGAATCACCTGCAACATGGGCGTTTCTACTTCCATATAATCACGCTGCAGGAAGAAATTACGGATATAGCCGATAATTTTCGAGCGCGTTTTAAAGGTTTCGCGACTCTCATGATTCATAATCAAGTCGATATAACGCTGCCGGTAACGCTGTTCATGATCAGTCAGACCGTGAAATTTCTCCGGTAAGGGGCGCAAGGACTTGGTCAATAACTGTAGACTATCTGCCTTGACTGACAGCTCGCCCGTCTGGGTTTTAAACAACACGCCTTGGACAGCAATAATATCGCCAATATCCTGGTGTTTGTAGGCTTCAAACACCTCGGCACCGACCCGGTTCATCTGCACATAAATCTGCAGTCGCCCGGACACATCGGACAGGGTGGCAAAGCTGGCTTTGCCCATCATCCGGCGAAGCATGACTCGCCCAGCGATTGACACTGAAATTTCATTGTCCTCAAACCAGGCTTTGTCGTGTTCGCCATACGCTGCCTGCACATCGCCCGCCTTGTGCTCACGCTGTACCTGATTCGGAAACGCATTACCCGCCGCCCGCAAAGCATTCAGCTTTTCGCGGCGTTGCGCCATAACATGATTATCATCCTGATGGAGATTCTGTTCCTGTTCCTGTTCACTCATTACAAACCGCTCTTCAAACTTGCTTCAATAAACTTGTCAAGATCCCCATCCAGCACCGCCTGCGTATTCCCGGTTTCGACACCGGTGCGCAGGTCTTTAATACGGGACTGATCGAGTACATAGGAGCGAATCTGGCTACCCCAGCCAATATCCGACTTGCTGTCTTCCAGCTGCTGCTTTTCCGAATTGCGCTTCTGCATTTCCAGTTCATACAGCTTGGCTTTCAGCTGTTTCATGGCGGTATCACGGTTCTGATGCTGGGAACGGCCATTTTGGCATTGCACCACCGTATTGGTCGGGAGATGGGTAATCCGCACCGCAGATTCGGTCTTGTTGACGTGCTGTCCACCTGCACCCGAAGCACGGTACACGTCAGTGCGTAAGTCAGCCGGGTTAATATCAATCTGAATACTATCATCAATTTCCGGCGAGACGAATACCCCTGAAAATGAAGTATGGCGGCGATTGCCCGAATCAAATGGCGACTTGCGTACCAAGCGGTGCACCCCGGTTTCAGTGCGCAACCAGCCATAGGCATAGGGGCCTTCAAAACTGATCGTCGCGCTTTTAACCCCGGCCACATCCCCTGCCGACGCTTCGATCAGTTCCGTTTTAAAGCCCTTGGCTTCACCCCAACGCAGATACATGCGCAACAGGATTTCTGCCCAGTCCTGGGCTTCGGTTCCACCCGAACCGGACTGAATATCAAGGAAAGCATTATTCTTGTCCAGTTCGCCAGAAAACATCCGCTGGAACTCAAGCGCAACCACCTCTTTTTCCAGGCTGTCGACATCGTTAACCACCTCGTCAACACTGCCTTCATCCCCATCGGCTTCAGCCAGCTCCAACAACTCGGTCGAATCAGCGAATCCGGCGGTCAAGCGGTCAATACCACCGACTACATCTTCTAGAAAAGCACGTTCCTTACCCAATTGCTGGGCATATTCCGGCTTGTTCCAAATATCGGGGGCTTCGAGCTCGCGCGTTACTTCTTCGAGGCGTTCGTGTTTGCTATCGTAGTCAAAGATACCCCCTAAGCGCATCCACTCGCGCTTGCAGGTCTTTGATTTTGGTGTAAACGAGATTCAGTTCCATGAGTCTATCAGTACGCTTTTGGGCAAAAGGAAAAGCGGGGATGATACCAACCCCGCCCGTGGATTCCTAGCACTGTTGATTCACAGTACGGTCATAGCCTGAATTTACCAGCAATTGCCATAAGTAATGCAACCGGCAAGGGTTGTTTTCAATAAATCCAACGCAAACGAACGCAGTGAGTCCACCGCTGCTGTGGGCAGTTTAAGTTCGGCTACATCACTCACGCTCACACTCGCATCAGGACTTGCACCCGGCATTTCTGGCGGCACAGTCGTAACAGCCTCAGCCATGCTGGCGGCTGGTGGCGAGGGGTTGGAAGTAGGTGGCACGGTGACCACACAGGCACTGAGTACAAAAACACAGGCACCATTAAGTACAAAAATTTTCATTGGGTTCATTAAGAATTCTCCACACTGTTCTATTACTGAGCAGAATAAATAATAATCATATTGGATAAATTTTGTTATCACTTTCGTTCATTTACCGTTCAGTTTGTAAGATATTCAAATTTGCATATGCCTAAATTTATGTCAAAATCAATGAACTTTTGTAGAAAAATGCAATAGCAAAAAATCAAACGGGGCCAACAAGCATGAGACAGGAAGAAGATACGCCACAAAATGGGGAGCGGCTGCGTGAGTTGCGGCAGTCAACGGGTAAAAATCAGGCCGAAATGGCCACTGAGCTGGAGAAAATACTAAAGCCACACATGTGGGTAGGCTATACCATTCAACAAGCCGATGTATCACGCTTGGAGCTGGAGAGGAGCGCTATTGACCTGCCCAAGCTGCTGGGCTACGCGTCTTACTTCAAGCTGGACATCGCCAATCTGCTCAAACCCAAATTCCAGCCATTTTGTAAAAGTGACACACACCTGCAAATTTTTGAGGATACCGAGCAGGCCAACCAGTACCTGACTCAACTGGAAAAAGGCGGGCGTATTCTGGTTTACACCCAATTCCCCTCGGACTTTTTTTGCACAGAGCCACAAGGACAGCGTTTGCTGCAAATCGCTAAAGCAGACTACCCGGCTACCGAGATCTACTCGCTTGATGCTTTTCTAAGCTTCCTGTTTTCACCGGTCAGTGCCTACAGTCTGGATGAAAAAACGGAAATTCTGACCCGCTATCTGGGCTATTTTCGCAACAACCTGCGCCATAACCTGCGTTTTTTCACCCGCTCGACCTTGAGTGGCTTAAGCCACGTACCCAATATGGAGATCCTGCCGGAGGGCAAAGCCTTGCTATTACCCTCGCCCGTATTACAGCACAGACAGGGCGATGCCTTCTTCGAATTACGCAGTGCCGAGCTGTTCGAAAAAGCCTATGGCTTCTACCAACAGCTCCACACACTGGACGGTAACCTGGTATTTTTGCGCATAGGCCTGGAAACGCTGGACAGAATGCGGGATGGCAGCCCGGCACGGGACGCTATCCGCTTTTTTTATCAGGAAGTCTGCAAGCGCACCTTTGACTGCGCCAGTGCCGTATTAGAAAACTTCAGCCCGGAAATTCAGGAGATGATCAAGGCATAAGGATCAGGGGCAACACAACAGAGTCAGGCCTCTTCAATCCATTAAATCCACTGCAAAACCTCGCGCAGCCAGTACTTCCCTGCGGTGTTGCAGAAAACGCTGGAATTCCGGCTGGTGGCGATAGGCTCCCGACACCACATAGTCCAGCGCTCCATGGATATGAAAGGCTTTTAAATACGCCTCGGTGCGAAAGACTTCCTTACCGTCCGTATCAAAAAACAGCAGGCTGGGACTGTATTTAATATCCAGTTCCTGCGCCCAATCCCCCAGACTGACTTCACGCCCGTCTGGGGTCTGCAGCCGTGTTGCTGGCGTGTCCAGATCAAGTTGTGCAACATCCAGATTACTCAGTGAATAAGCCACTTCCTTGCGGGACAGGATGTCGGTATAGAGCTCATCACAGTCGGCACAGTTTTTCTGCCCGGTGATCACCAATAAACTGCGCCCGCTTGCCTTGCGTGCATCCGCGAGCTTTAAGGGCTGTGGCAAACTGTCAGCGATGAGGTGCTTATTGCTACGTGTGGCACTGGCATTCAAGCTTGCTGATGTTGCTGCTGTCTGGCGGGCGGCATAAAAAGCGGCAAACTTGCCTTTCACCTCATGCTTGCCCTGTACATAATCCAGCGCGGCCTCCAGCTTGTCGGGGGCATAATAGCCGTTCACCCGCAAAGCGACTCCCGCCGACTCGTTCAAAAACAGCAGAGTCGGTGTGTATTGCACCCGCAGGGAAGTCGCAAATTCTTTCTCGGTCAGCGTATTGCCCTGGCTATCGGTCACTTCACGGTCGCCCCACATATTCAGGGCAATCACATCAAAATACTCACGGGTTTTCGCCCCCAGCGCCGGATCAAAAAAGCCGGTTTTAAGCAGCTTGGCACAGTACGGGCAACCATCCTGATAGAAATAGAGCAATACCCGTTTGTTAGCAGCGGTCGCCTCCGCAATATCGTCCCGCAGATCAAGAAAGGAATCCTTAAACCAGTCTGGCTTGTCATGCGCACCCGGATTAACCAGCCCGGCATCCAACACAGGCGTTGTGGCAGGCGACTCAGCCGCCCGGACTACCCCTACCTGTAGCACCACGGCTACCAGCATCATGACCAATATAAATACACGCATCAGTTTCTCCTCCCTCAAACCAGCCCTATTCGGACTTCTACCGAATCACCAGTTTATCGAAATGCAGGACGCGCAACCAGATAACCCCATCAGATCGGCAAAATTAGGCGAACCCCGCCGATCATTATCAGATTATCCGTAATGCATGCGTTATCATAAAGGCTGATCGCAATGCTCACCCGTAATGCCAGAGGATTACTCATGCAGCCCATCGTCACTCGTAACATTCCCGCCGCACTCACCGCCTGCCAGATCCGTTTCGGTGAACACTTCACGACCAACCCTACCCTGTGCGCACAGCATGCCCACACCCAGACCTGGATTCCAAACCAGCCTGCCGATGCAGTATTATTTGCCACTGACAAACAGATGGTCGTGGATGCGGTGAAATTATGCGCCGAATTCGGTTGCCCGATAATTCCGTTTGGCACTGGCAGTTCACTGGAAGGCCATATCAACGCACCGGAGGGTGGTTTGTGCGTGGATATGTCACGCATGGACAAGGTATTAAAAATTCATCCTGAGGATCTGCAAGTGGTGATTCAGCCCGGCGTGACCCGCGAAGCCCTGAATGCGACCTTGCGCCACACGGGCCTGTTCTTCCCGATCGACCCCGGTGCCAATGCCAGCCTCGGCGGAATGGCCTCGACCCGCGCCTCCGGCACCAATGCCGTCCGCTATGGCACCATGAAAGATATTGTATTGAGCCTGGAAGTCGTCACCGCCAGCGGCGAGCTGATTCGCACCGCCAGCCGTGCGCGCAAGAGTGCTGCCGGTTATGACCTGACGCGTCTGTTTGTCGGGGCGGAAGGCACGCTGGGGATCATTACCGAATTGACGCTCAAAGTGTTTGGGCGTCCGGAAGTACTGGCCAGTGGGGTTTGCCCGTTTCCCTCGGTACTGGATGCCTGTAATACGGTCATCGCGCTGATACAGGCCGGGATTCCCGTCTCACGGATTGAGTTGCTGGACGCCATGCAAATCAAGGCCTGCAACCAGTATTCCCAGCTCACGATGCAGGAATTACCCACCCTGTTTGTTGAATTTCAGGGCAGTGCAGCGGGTGTACAGGAACAGCTTGATTTTTTTGCCGAACTGGCGACAGAAAATGGCGCAGGCACGTTTGAGTGGAGCAGTGATGAACAAGCACTTTCACAGCTTTGGAAAGCACGGCATAACGCCTATTATGCGGCTCAAGCCTTGCGCCCCGGCACCCAAGCCTATTCCACCGATGCCTGCATCCCGATTTCACGGCTGGCCGAATGCGTGGACGCAACCCGCCAGGACATTGAGGCCAGTGGACTGATCGGTACCATTCTCGGCCACGTCGGCGATGGCAACTTTCATGTTGTCCTGATGGTAGACACCCGCTGTGCAGATGAGGTGACACGCGCCGAAGCTTTTGTTGCTCGCATCAGCCAACGGGCCATTCGCATGGAAGGCACCTGTACCGGTGAACACGGGATTGGCCAAGGTAAAAAAGCCTACCTGCGTGAGGAACTGGGAGGAGCCGTCGATATGATGCAAAGTATCAAGCAAGCGCTTGACCCGCTGAATATCATGAATCCGGGTAAGTTGTTTTAAGCCGGTTCAAACGAGCTCAAGCAGGCTCAACCAGCAGCGGTAGCAGATAAGGCTTGTGCCGGGCAATTTCGTCCCGGCTCAGGCCACTCATTTCATACGGGAACACCAGCCAGTCTTCGGTCTGGTGCAGGACGAAATCAGGCTGTAAATCTGTCTTGTTGAAGGAGGGTCGTTGCCAGAGTGTGGCAATTTTTACCTGCTGCGGCATATTGCGTTTCAGGTGACGCTGCAAACGCGCCAACACGGCTTGCAAGGAATGCCCGGAACTGAACACATCGTCCACAATCAGCAGGGCATCATCGACATTCAGTTCTTCCAGCAGGTATTGGGCACCATGGACGCGAATGGCCGCCGCTTCATCCACCATTTGTTGGTAGTGTGGCTGGCCACGATACGAAGTACGCAGTGAAATATGATCAGTCTCAACCCCCAAGGTCTGCAAGCATTCCTGCACATAGATCCCGACAGAACTACCCCCACGCCACAATCCGACAATAAACGTCGGACGAAAGCCACTCTCAAAAATCTGCACGCCCAGACGAAAGGCATCCAGTACCAGCGTTTCTTCATCCAGAAATTGTTTGTTCATCAGCTACCTTAACTACCTTCTGCCATCAATGGATCGGGGCTCACTGAACGGATTATATAGCAATCCTCATCAATACTTCAGCAAGCTACTTCCCCTCCACCGTCACCAACACCTCAAACGCCCGCTCCACCCGATGACCCGCCTCATCCACCACGGTCAGTCGATGTTTGCCAGCCGACGGTTGTACCGCTTGTTGATGGAACGTCTGCGTCGTACCGATAAACTGGTTATCCAAATGCCAATACAACAAGGCTTCCTGATGACTGGGAACGGCACGAAAAATAGTTTGTCCCAACTTGCCATCGAGTTCACGCGGCAGGTAAATTTGCATTCCCTCTTGCGGGTAAACCACGCTAAGCGCCTCCTGCTGACCACTTTCACTGGTTTGACAATCAGCACGCCACGGCGGTAACGGCAAATAATCGGCATGAAATTGCTGATAGAAACTGGCCTGATCCGGCGGCAATACAAACCAATCGCGGGTTTGCATGTTCGCCACCGATTCGCAATCACTGGTGACACGCCATTGGCCGCTGGCATCCAGATGGATCAGTTGGTGATAAGGCGTAATCCGTGCAAAGTGGCTACTGAGCGGCAGATGTACCGTCTTCGTCACACAGCTACCATTGCTAAGATAACCATCATCACGGCAAATATCGACCTGACTCATTTGCCAATCAGGACGTTGGAACCAGCCACGATTCGGCGGCAATAGGCTGAAAGTATTAAATAAAATCGGGGCGGCACTCTGTGTTCCGGTCAACCCGGCACGGCCTTCACCCGCCGCATTGCCCACCCACACCCCCACCGTGTAATCCGGGGTTGTGCCAATCGCCCACGCGTCGCGCTGCCCATAACTCGTGCCGGTTTTCCACGCGACCTTACGGCTACTACTGAATTTTTCCCAATAGCCATCATCACCGGGGCGAGCGACATCCAACAGTGCGTCCACCGTCAACCAAGCGGCGGCACTGGACAAGGTGGCAATGCGCCCGCTGTCGGCCTTGTCTGTCAACAATACCCGGCCTTGCTGCCAAAAGGTTTGCTGATGCTGCTGGTCTTGTGACGCACGCTGCGCAAGATTGGCGTAGGCCACACTTAAATCCCACAAGGAAGCCTCCCCCCCACCCAGAATCAGGCTCAAACCATAATCCTGCGCTGAACGGGTCAGGTGCGTGAAACCCAATTGGCGCAATTGCATCAAAAACGGCTCGACACCCCGTAAGCTCAACAAATTGACCAGCGGAATATTCAGCGAACGCGCCAACGCTTCCCGCGCACTCACCGAACCGTGGTAATGACGATTGTAATTCTGCGGGGTAAAACCACTGTAATTCACCGGCACATCTGCCACCAGCGAATCGGGCGTGATCAACCCTTGCTCAAGCATATCGGCAAATAGCAACGGTTTGAGGGTACTGCCCGTACTGCGTGGACGTTGAATCATGTCAATCGCATGGCCTTGATCGCTACTGAAATCCATATCAGGACGATTCCCCACATACGCCACCACCTCAAAGGTACGGTTATCCAGCACGAGTACGGCTAGATTCTGTACACCCTCCAGCGCCAACTGTTCGCCCGTGCGTTGTGCCAGCGTATTGAGTTGCTGCTGTACATTAACATCCAAGGTAGTGCGGAAACGTTGCCCTGTAGGATGTTGTGCTGCCAGCGTATCCAACAAATGCGGCGCAAGCCGGGGCAATACATGGGGCGCATCAGGCAACGGTTCAGCGACAGCCAATTCATAATCCAGCTTGGACAGTAAATTCTGGGTAAACAAGTGCTTAAGCAGACGATTACGCTTACTCAGTAAACGCTCACGGTTACGTCCGGGATGAATCAGGGCAGGATTGTTGGGTAATACTGCCAACAGCGCACTTTCCGCCCACGACAACTGCTCAGGACTACGAGCAAAATAGCGCCACGCGGCGGCTTCCAGTCCAACCACATTGCCGCCAAACGGCGCGTGACTGGCGTAGAGTTTGAGGATCTCATCTTTGCTGTAACGACTTTCCAGACGCCACGCCCGCAACAGTTCCACAACTTTTTCGCTCAAGGTACGCGGGGGATTGCTACGTGATAGGCGAATCACTTGCATACTCAGGGTGCTGGCACCGCTGACCACCCGCTGTTGGCGCAGATTATCGTAAGTGGCGCGTATCAGCGCGAGGAAATCCACACCGCTGTGTTGCTGGAATCGTTTGTCCTCGAACTGGATCAGAGATGTGGCGAATTTGTCCGGTACGCTGTCGGGTTCGGGGAAACGCCATTGTCCGTCGGCGGCAATGTGTGCACTCAACAGTTTGCCGTGGCGATCCAGCAGCAAGTGTGAGTGGGTAGTAAGGAATAACGCGGTGGGAAGGCTGTAGAAATACCACCAGAGGGCAACAGCAACAATGAGCAGGAAGAAAATTCCCCTCAGTCCCCCTTTTGCAAAGGGGGAAGCCAGAGGCCACATCGTTTTTGCCCCCCTCCTTTGCAAAAGGAGGGGCTGGGGGAGGATTTTCTCTTTCAGTTCACGACCTTCATGATTTTCACGGCTAACCCTGCTGTCCGCGCCCGGATGGCAGGCTGATACATGGCTTCGGTACTGATGGCCGGGAAATAAAACTCGCCGAGGAAGGCAGCATTGAGTTTGATGTTGACCGTTCTGGTTTCACCCACCGCCAAATCGAAATAACTCAATACGCGATCATCACGCACGTCCTGATAGGTGATACCCGCTGGCTTTTCGGTGCTGGTCGTACCAATTTCCATACCCGATGGCAGCAACGTAGACAATGCCACATGCTTCAGGGCTACACTGTCGGCGTTGGTCACCTTAACATTCAGGTCATAGTCCTGACCTTGCTGCAATTTCAAGGCTTCTGTCAGCGGTGTCTCGGTATCCCAAACCTTGTTACCTTGCTTGTCGAATAGCTCCGCTTGCAAGCTCATGCCCTGCGCTTCCGCCTGTTCATTGCCTGCCGGAGCAATACCACGTTGCGTTACCGTGGCGTAGAGCTTGCGGTCGCCATCATTGTGCAGGGCAAGCTGGAAGGCTGCATCCTGCACAGTGAGCAACTGACTCAGCAGCGGCTGAGCACTGTTCAACGGCGTTGCGGCGGCTTGATCCAGGCTAAAACTCACGGCCAGCGGCTGCTGACTCGTGCTCAGGTAATGCGCGACGGATAGCAATGCCCAGCTAATGTCATGGGTATTCTGCACGGTAGTACTGCCCAGTTCTGTCGCCATTTGCTGCACCACTAAATCGGCATCCTGCGTTTTTTGCAGTGCCAGCAAGGTTTCCAACTGCAAACCGAGTTGCCCCAGTGTCTGGCTGAAGGTTTGCTCAGAAGTGGGTGTATTCAGCTCAGTGGCGACCAATCCAGCCGTGGTTTGTTGCGCCGCTTCGGGTTGCCCCGCCAGCACATACGCGGCAGCAAGCAACCAACGCGCTTGCGGGTTAGCCTTGCCGGACTCACGCAAACGGTTCATCGCCCCCATCTGTGGTTTACCGGCAACAGCCAGCACATACAAGCGATAGGCTTGGGTGGAACTGGTGTCTTCGCCCGTGCTGGCGGTCCAGTTTTGCGACTGTTTCACTTGATAGGCTTGCCATGCGGTCATCATCCCCAGTGGCACGCTGTAACCCTGCTTTTGCGCTTCAATCAGGAAGTGCCCTGCGTACAAACTCGCCCAATCGTTGGCTTCAGTCGAACCCGGCCAGTACATCAAATTGCCATTACTGCTTTGGAAATCAGCCAATTTAGCAATGGCACGTTTCACATAATGTTCAATTTTCTGCTGGCGCTCAGGGTCAAGCTTGAGCAACTTGGGTAAATACAATTGCGGGAAGACTGCCGATGTGGTTTGTTCCAAGCAACCGTGTGGGTAGTTGATCAGGTAATCCAGATGTTGTTCCAGATTCAGATTAGGAATACTGGCCAGTTCCAGCGTACTCTGATTTGTACCGGCCATGCCGTGTGGGGTAATCGCCGTTTGCCAATCCGCTTTCGGTTCCAGCGTGTGGCTCACCGTGCGCAAACTGGGTAAATTGGGCGCTTGTATGGCCAAATCCACTACGTGGCTGCTACTGAGTGTGCCGCTGGTCGCGGTAAACGTCAGCTTACCTTGCATCGGCTTGTCGCCTGCTTTCACAAACAGGGTCACCACTTTTTCACCCGCTTGCGTGAAGGGTACGGTGAGTGCGGGGCCAACACTGGCGAATGCGCCATCCGCCTCGACCTTGACTTGCACCGATCTAACCGCTGGGTCAGCAACGAACACGGTTAATGGCACTTCGATGCGTTCACCGACTTTCAGGGTACGCGGCAAGGACGATAGCAACATCAACGGTTGGCGCACGAACACAGGCTGTTCCGCCTTGCCATAAGCCGTGCCGTCAGAGGCCACCGCCATAATGCGCACTGCACCGAGATAGGAAGGCAACTCAACGCTGTGTTCCTTGGTTTCCCCGGCATTCAGATGGAAAGCCCCAAGGAAACGCACCACCGGCGGGAAGCGTTTCGGCTTGTTGGCGGCATCGTCGATTTGTGCCTCGTCACCACCACCGATAGCCAGAATGCGTTCCAAATTACCGCTGTATCCCCCTATCACGTTATCGAACAAGTCCCATGTTTTGATCCCCAAGGCTTCTTTGCGGTAGAACGCCTTGTGCAGATCGGGGGCTTCATAGCGGGTTAAACCGAGCAAACCTTCATCGACCACCGCAAGGGTGTAATCCATAGCGTGACCAGATTGTTCGCTGATACTGAAGGTTTGGGTGCTTTCCGGCTTCCATTCTTCCGCTGCTTTCAAGACGGGTTGCAGCTTGGTGGCAGGGTCTTCGACCAAGAGCGGAATGATGCCGTACAAACGCAGCGGGCGGTCATTTTGCTTGTTCTGGTGCGCCTGCAATAACGTCACGCTAACGTAGGCGTTCGGTGCCATGGCCGCCGTAATAGGTAACGGAATTTGGGTGCGCTGGCCATTAAACTCAATCCAGCGTTGCTCCAGAATCTGGCTGCTGGTTTCGACCGTGAACAAGGCTCGCCCAGCTTGGGCTTCCGGCAATTGAATTTGCGCGGTTTCGCCCACCTGGTAGTTGGTTTTGTCACTACTGAAACGCAACATGGCGGCAGCACCACTGCCTTCTTCCTGCGCACGACCAGCCCAACCCGGCCAATCGACGTACAGGGTTTTGCCGGTGCAATGCTTGCCTTCCAAGTCGCAGGCGCGGATCAAATAACGCCCCCATTCCGGGTATTTAATTTGAAATTTCCACTCGCCTTTGCCGTTAGTGGTGTTGACGATGGACTGCTGCAATTTGCTGCTGTGGCTGGAATCGGCGTATTCGGCCAGCGAATCAGGGGTTTTATCCCACCACCATTTCCACTCGATTTTGTAGAGGGTGACTTCAACTTGCGGCAGGGAAACTTCCTGCCCCTCCGCATTCAGGCTGGCAATGTCGACAGTGTGTTCGGTGTCGGTGAGCAACATGCCACGCTCGTCATCGCCCTTGGGCAGTTTCATGCCAACGTAGTGTTCAAACGGGTGATAATCAATCTCCTGTTTACTGATACTGAAGCCGCCACCTTCTTCGTGTACACGGCTGGTAAACCAGGCGCTGAGCATACCCGGTGCAGGCTGCTTCGGTTGGAAAGCTTTGTTAAAACGTAAATAGCCTTGCTCATCCGTGCGTCCTTCCAGCAATTGCTGCTCTTCGCTGTCCAGCTTGCGGGTGGGGTCGTCGAAGGTGTAATCGGCATAACGCCCGAATTCGGTGGTTTTTTCGCGCAAACGCACACTGACATCGGCTTTCAGATGGCTGGCCGTGCCACCGTGTAGCCATTGGGCAAACAGGGTTGCTTCCGGCAGTTCGCGGTAGCCGTGCAGCGTGTCGACGCCGTAATTGAGTTCGACTTTGAGACGGTTGGGGCGCACGGTTTCGATTTTCAGGGTTTTGTCGAACGTACTGCCGCCGAGTACCGCTTTCACCAGCCAGTCACCGGTGGGGTCACTGTCCGCTGTTTTCAGCGTGAAGGGGTAAAAGGCGCCCGTCGGCTGGTTGTTGGTGACGGTTTGCTTGAGTTTGCCGGTGGGGTCAAACAATTGCACGGTCACCGGGTGCTTAGGTGGCAAGGTGTTAGCACGATCCTGCAAGACAAAGGTGAGGTGAATATCATCACCGGGACGCCAGACACCGCGCTCGCCGTAGAGCACACCTTTTAAGCCTTTTTGCACAGTTTCGCCACCAATATCGAACTGACTGGTTTCGAGTGCGGTATTGGCGTTGAGCTTGAGATAAGCACGGTCGCCCGCTTTTTCTGCAACCAACAGGAAACTGGTAGTGGGGCTATCAAGCTCCGCAAAGCCATCCCCGCCGGTGATCGCGGTGGCAAGGGTTTTGCCCTGAAAATTACGCAAGGTCAGGTTAACACCGACGGCTGTTTCGGCTGTGCGTAAATCGGTGGCGATCACATGCACTTTGCCGTTGCCGTCCTGTTTGGCAATCAGGCCGAGGTTGCTGGCCATGAAGTTGTGGCTCGCTTTGGTTTGTTCGCTGTTGGCAAAATAACTGTCGTTGCAAGCATCATCACGTTTATCCCAGTCGTAGTCTGGGGCGTCGCTGTTAACTGCGTATTCTTCAATGCCATCCCAACCGCTGGCTTGCGTGCCCTCGTCATCTTCGGCACTCGCCAAGGGTTTATCGGTAATTTGTGGCGCGGGTGTACCCGCTGGGCAAGGGTGGGTGGAATGGCGACGGTCTACCGATAATGCCAGTCGGTAGAGTGTGCCGGGTTTGGTTTTGAATAATTCGCTAGCATCAATGTCGTAACGATTCCACTGGTTGGCGTTGGCGGCGGTGAGCGGGATGGTTTTACGCCACAGATAACGTCCGACCCGTTCTATTTCACGATCGCCCTCCAGCCCGTTCACTTGCAGGAATTGCTCGATATTCTCCGGGAAAACTTCGATAGCGGTGATTTGTACGGCATTCACACCACGCGCTTCCAGTGGAATGGTCATCTGTTGGTTGTCGGGCAAAATACTGCCTTTGCCAACAAAGCGCACCGCAGGCTTGGGAGCACCAAGGGTAATGGATTGTTCAGTACGCTCGACCAGTTTGCCCAGAGAGGCGGCAGCGGCCTTGATACCCGCTTGCAGAATGAGTTTTTGTTCGCCCGGTTCAAGTGCACCGGTGGGGTAAACCAACAGGCGGTTACCGACGATTTGGGTACTGACTTCGCCACTGCCGAGCTGTACCAAGCCCTTCAGGTCTTGCTGGGTGTCAAGTGCATCAGAAAAGCTCACCGTGATGTGCGGCTTACCTTCCGTGTCTTCGCTGGCGGTGTCGATGCGGGTAATGCTGAAGGTTTGTTGGCTAGGGATAGCGATGTCTTTAGAACCACTCGAAGTACCTTGCGCGTTCAGGCTTTTACCCTCCCAGCTCAGATGCAAATCGGTGGCGAAGGTTTCACGCGGAATCGCGTTAACGGTGAAACGGTGTTCTGTGCCCTTGTCGTTGTGTTCCCACGTCAGTGACAGCGGCTTCTTCTGAGAAGTGGCTTGCAGGATTTTCTCCAACATCTCTGGGGCGACGTAATCAGAGGTGAATACCCGGCCTGCCAAACGCATTTGGGTCGGCTGCTCGGGGATGGGTTCAAGCCCTTCAGTTTGCACATCCAACTCCAGCGGAGCAGTTTTGAAGGCGAAGTCGATCGGTGGGGTATCAGCGGGGATATTCAGCAAACCCGCCGATTTCACGGTGAGCGTGTAGCTTTGCCCAGAAGCCAACGGCGTGGCGGGTACAAAGACGATGCTGCTGGTGGTGTCGAATTGTGCGTTGCCTGCGACATCTGGGGAGAATTGCAAGTAAGCCGCGGCACTGCTGCCCACTTTGTCAGCGCTGATCACGGCTTGGCGAAAACCAATCGCCAGTGGCTGATGACGCAGTTGGATGCTAGGCGGGCGCTGGCTAAACAATTCGGTGAGTAAACGCGTGCGATCTTGTAGAGCGGCATCAGGCTTGGCCGCGACGGCATCGGCGGGCAAGCCGGATTGATCGGGCAGGTCGGAGTTGCAACCATTCAAACCGGCTGTCCCGGTCAGGAGCAGTAATAGAAATATGGAGCGCAGTAGCGCCGGAAGCTTTGTCATGATGATCCCCGCAAATTATAGATTATTTATAGACCACTACACACACTGGTATTGTAATGCTTGTTCAGGGGATGGAGGGAGTATTGTGGAAATATTTTTGTTTTCCGTGGGTAATTGAAGGATAATTCCTGCCCAAGATGCTTCTGCAAAGGAGAGCATCCGATCCTTCATTAATAAAACATCAAGAGGAGTTAATCATGGCAGAATGGCGTAAAGTGGCAAAGGGTTTCGTCTTGGGTGATGGTCACATCAGCACCAAAGAAGTCGATTTATTGCGCGAACTGGTTTTAAAAGACGGCGCAGTCAGCAAAAGTGAACTCGATTTTCTGAAAGAAATCAAAGCCGAAGCAAAAAGTGCCGTCAAGGTACTGGACGATCTGATCGCAGACTGCGAAAAAATGGTCAACGGCGACTGATACAGGACAGATGCACGGATGAGCCAAAAAACCTATCTGAGTGCCCAAGGCCTGTTGGAAGATTCGTTCAAACTGGCTCATCAGGTGCTGACCAGCGGCTTTAAACCTACTTTCATTATCGCCGTCTGGCGCGGTGGTGCCCCCATCGGCATCGCCGTCCAGGAATACCTGCAATACCACGGTATCCAGACCGATAATATCGCGATTCGCACCGCCTCCTACAGCGGCATCGACCAGCAGGCGCGGGAGGTCAAAGTATTTGGTCTTAATTATCTGGTGAAAAACGTCGAACAACACGACAAACTGCTGATTGTGGATGACGTGTTTGATACTGGCCGCTCGATTGAAGCGATTATTAATGAATTGCGGCGTAAAGCACGCCTGAATACCCCGGCGGATATTCGCGTCGCAGTGCCTTACTACAAACCGACCCGCCAGCAAGTCGCCAAAGGCCCGGATTACTACCTGCACGAAACGACCGAATGGCTTAAATACCCACATTCACTGGAGGGCTTAAGCACGGAAGAAATCCGCACCCAGCGCCCGAAAATTTACGCGATTCTAAAAGATCACCTTAACGCCCCTTCCACACCGGAGCACGCTTCTCGGCAAACGCCTTGAAACCTTCCTGATTGTCCTCGCTGTCATACAGCGCATCCACCGTGGAAAACTGGCGTTTGGTAATGTAATTCATCGCATTCTGGAAAGTCATGGCCTCTGCTTCACGTGCGACCTGTTTGATCGCGGCGAACACCAGTGGTGGGCCATCGGCCAACTTTGCCGCCAATTCCCAGGCACGCGCCATCAGCGCCGCCTCATCCGCCAGCACCTCGTTCACCAGCCCCCAACGATGCGCTTCCTCAGCTTCCATCCAGCGTCCGGTAAAGAGTAAATCCATCGCCACATGATAAGGAATACGTTTGGGGAGCTTGACGGTCGCCGCATCCGCCAGCGTCCCGGCCCGAATTTCCGGCAAAGCAAACGTAGTGTGTGCCGTCGCCAGAATCAGGTCAGCCGACAACGCCAATTCAAACCCGCCACCGACCGCCATCCCGTTCACGGCAGCAATCACGGGCTTGTTCAAATCACGCAATTCCTGCAAACCGGCGAAGCCGCCCACCCCGTAATCACCATCGACCGCATCCCCCCCAGCCGCCGCTTTCAGATCCCAGCCCGCCGAGAAAAACCGCTCACCGGCGGTGCGCACAATCGCCACCCGCAACTCAGGGTCATCGCGGAAAGCTTTAAAAGCCTGCCCCATCAGGCGGCTGGTGGCGAGATCAATCGCATTCGCCTTGGGGCGATCCAGCGTCACCTCCAGAATAGCGCCCTCACGGCGCGTTGAAATTACATCCGACATGCAGTTACTCCTCGACAATCATTAAAACATCCGCCGCATACACGCCTTTGCCCAGCGCGCACACCAGCAGCGGGTTAATATCCAGCTCGACCAAACGGTGAGTCTGTTCCAGTACAAAGGATTGTACCTTGAGTATCGTTTCAATAGCGGCAGGCAAATCACCGGCTGGCTGGCCACGATAACCGTTAAACAGCGGCGCAATTCGCAAACCGGCCAGTGCCTGTGCAATCGCCGCACGCGAGGCAGGCAGCAGCAAGGTCGCGGTATCCTTGAGCAGCTCCACAAAAATCCCGCCCGCCCCCAAGGTCAGCACCCAACCCAGCTGCGGGTCACGTACCACGCCAATAATCAGTTCACCGACCACCCCGGTGATCATCGACTCAATCAACAACTCACTGCCATCGGCCTGTAACTCAGCCACCGCCGCCTGTAACTGTTGGGCATTCTGCAAATTCAGACGCAGCGCATTGGCTTCGGTTTTATGCGCGATGTTGAGCTTTTTCGCAACCAGCGGATAAGCCGTATCCGGTAATACACCCAGTTCATGGGTAAATTCACTGAAACACCTTGGCAGCGGAATATGCCAGGCACGCAGCCGCGCTTTGGCCTCGGCTTCGCTTAAGGTCAACAGGTTTGTCACCTGTTGAGGATCAGCCGCCGTCAAGTGTGCCAACGGTGCCAAAGGTTCAGCCAGCGGTTGCCGCCAGGCCACCCCCATATCCGCAGCCACCTCTGCCGCTATCAGTGCTGCTTCCATTCCACCCAACGCAGCAATGCCCTGTTGCAGTAATCGGCGGGTATACACTTCCGGCAAATTCTCCGGCAAACTGGCCAGCACCGCCGCCGGTGCACCACTCGCCGCGACCGCCCGTTCAAAGGCGCGCAATGCCACTTGCCAGGCGGCATCATCACAGCGCTCCGGGTGTGGAAAATCCAATACCAACAGACTGAGGTCAAACCCGTTTTCCAGCATGCGCTGATAGGCCAGACTCATGCCCGCCTCATCACTCCAGATATAAGTATGGTAATCGAGCGGGTTGTCGACCGTGACCCGTTCACCCAACACGGCTTCCACCGGGGCTTTCTGCACGGGGCTGAGCGCCGGAAAATACACCTTGCGCCCCTGTGCGGCATCCGCCATCAGACTGGCCTCGCCGCCCGAACAACTCATGGAGCACAAGCGATACCCCTCCAAGGGGCCATGCACATGCAACAGTTTCAGCGTTTCCAGCAAGGCTTCAATACTGGCGACCTCACCCACTCCTAACCGTTTTAAAAAAGCAGATGCGTTCACATGCGCTCCGGCGAGTGATGCCGTGTGGGTCATCGCGGCCTGCTGCGCCTGGGCACTTTTACCCACTTTCAGGGCGACAACGGGCTTGCCCAGTTCCCGCGCCCGCCGCGCCAAGGCCTCCATCCCGCGCACCGAGTCAAAACCTTCAATATGCAGCCCCAGCGCAGTGACACGCGGGTCATCCAACACGGCCAGCGCCAGATCAGACAGCCCGGTCTGTGCCTGATTCCCCGCCGTGAGCAGATAGGCCAGCGGCAAACCACGCTGCTGCATACTCAGATTAATCGCCAGATTCGAGGACTGTGTAATCAACGCGACCCCACGCTCCCCACTGGCTAACGGACGGCCACCGTGCTGATCCGGCCAAAGCAGTGCAGCATCGGCATAATTGATAAAACCATAACAGTTGGGGCCGAGCAAAGGCATGTCACCCGCCGCCGCCAGCAACGCAGCCTGCAATTGTTCCCCCATAGCCCCCGTTTCGCGAAAACCGGACGCATAACAAACCACCCCCCCTGCACCGCGCCCCGCCAGCTGGCGGACAATTTCCACACTCAGTTCGCGATTGACACCGATAAACGTCGCATCCGGTGCGGCTGGCAAATCAGCCACACTGCGATAAACCGGCAAGCCACGAATCACAGTTTTTTTCGGATGAATCGGCCAGATTTGACCGCTATAACCCATACGCTGGCATTGATGAATCACTTCTTCAGCCTGACTGCCACCGAGGACAGCGATGGAGGCGGGGCGCAACAGACGGGTGAGGTGATGCATGATGTTGGTTTTCTATGGTGGCTGGATGCTGGGGATGATGGCATGCAGGCTGGGCGGGTGCTTGACTTAATGCGCAAAAAACGGGGGGTTTTACGCAATGAGCCAAGAGTCACTCTCTTTATTCAGGTTAATATATACTAACGCAATTCAAAGGAGACACCCATGGAATGGTCAGAAGTCCTCGCCGATCCAACACTGCAAAACCTGCCGTTCAAGATCGAGCTGAACCGCTTCGGTAAACTACTGATGAGTCCAGCATCGAATAAACATGGCATTGCTCAAAGCCGGATTAGTTCCAGCCTGACGCAAAAGCACCCCCATGGCGTAACGATCACCGAATGCTCAATAAGAACACCCGAAGGCGTCAAGGTGGCTGATGTCGCATGGGCATCCACCGCATTTATCACGGCATGGGGTGAAGTCACTCCTTTCCCCCGAGCGCCCGAACTGTGCGTGGAAATTGTCTCACCGTCCAACTCGCGGGAAGAAATGCGGATAAAAAAGGATTTATACCTGGCAGCTGGGGCACAGGAAGTCTGGGTAGTTTATCTCGACTCCCACATGGATATCTTCACAGCGGACGGGCAGCATGAGAGTACTGCTTTTTCTGAGGGCATCAAGGAACAGCTGTTTGTGCGTAAATAACATGGTATCGTGCATAAAATAATCAGACAGGAGAGTGTCTTGTGGTTGCTTCAGTTATAGAAAATGTCTTGATTTTGGCTAAAACCTACCCATCTCCTAGTGCACGGTATGCTGAAACAAGTTGTGTCGCTGGGATCAATGCTAACGGACAGATGCGACGTCTTTTCCCAGTTCCTTTTAGGCTAATGGAAAACTCTCAGCAATTTCAAAAATGGCAGTGGGTCAATGCAAGAATCTACCCATCGAACAATGACAAACGCATAGAAAGCCACAAGATATATACAGACACTATTCAGAGTGGTGAAATCATACCTACAAAGCAAGATTGGCATATGCGACGCACATGGATAAATCAGATACCAGCAAGCGATGAAAACGGAGAGACTCTTTATCTGGTCAAACCATCCAAAATAACACGTCTTGAGATACTGCCGGAAAAAAGCTCTGAGTGGACATCGTTAGAGTTAGATAAGCTCCTCCAGCAACAAAATCAAGGTGACTTGTTCAAGGAGGAACCAAGGTCAATCAGGCAACTCAAAAAGCTGCCGTACCGCTTCTACTACCACTACTTGATAAAAACACCTTCCGGTGAAATCTCAGTCAAGCATAAAATTGTTGATTGGGAAGCGGGTGCACTTTACTGGAACTGCTTCAGAGATCATGGCAAGTACTGGGAAAGGCCATTTCGCCAAAAGCTTGAGATCGTGCTACCCAGTCATGATCTTATGTTTCTATTAGGCAATATCCACAGGTTCCCAGATCAATGGCTAATAATCAGCTTGATTTATCCACCTAAAATTAGGCAGCCATCGCTGTTTTAGTAACGCCAATATGTAGCTCAGTAAAACGATGATCAGCCACCATTTTCTTCGTAATCAATGACCGGTGGCAGAAATTAAAGTCAGCCTCAAAGCACATCAACGCACAGCTCCGCCCGGCTGCAAGTGCAGCGAGTCGCGCAACCTCATCACCCCTTTCCAGCTCAAGGAAAGCCATGTAATCCTTCTTGTAAACACCCCATCGTCCGTTTGCTCGGTATCGATCGCGAATCGGCTTAGGACAGCCTAGCAATACAATGTGCTCATAGCCAATGCCGTGCTCAGACAACCATTCTCGCAGACGTGTCTTGGAAAAGCCCTTTTTGCGTGAAATAGGCGTTTGCCGGACATCGACCAAAATATCAATGTTGTTTAATTTCAGGCGATTGACAAAAGTATCAAAGTCAATGCCTTCGTAGCCTATCGTGAAGATAACTCTGTTTTCCATACTGCTGCGTCCTCTGATTGCGCCTACCCTAACACTATAGACATAAATCACTCAATAACTATAGCCTAAAACGAACAAAAAACGAACAAAATCATTCTGACGTTTCGTCGCGCACACATCATTTCCCGTCATGGTACGTGGTTTGCTGGATCATTACTTAGGTGATGCATGACTTGAAACTTTGGCTAGGAGGAGGTTGATCATATGTTTACGGTACTGTGCGCGATATGTCGCGTGCCACCATCAACAAATCAGATATGGCATGTTACCATTCACGACACAAGAGGCGAAGGTGGCTACTGATGCCAGAAAATAGGGGCTAAATGCAACTGTTTTATTCAGACACACTGACGAACGCACGACAAGGCTCTACATACGGGAACATCAAGCTATTGTGACAAAATCCATCACAATGAAGCGATAGTATTAGATATGTTTATTACTAAGTGACTGAATTGAAGAAAGAAAACAAGCAAACGCCGATGATGCAGCAGTATTTGCGCATCAAGGCCGAATACCCCGACATTCTGCTGTTTTACCGCATGGGCGATTTCTATGAAATGTTCATGGATGATGCGAAGAAGGCCTCTGCATTGCTGGACATTACCCTGACGGCACGCGGTAGTTCCAACGGTGAGCCGATCCCGATGGCGGGGATTCCTTACCATGCTGCCGAGCAATATCTGGTCAAATTGCTCAAGCAGGGGGAGTCGGTCGCGATTTGTGAACAGGTCGGCGACCCGGCCAAATCCAAAGGCCCGGTGGAACGCAAAATTACCCGCCTGCTCACCCCCGGCACCCTGACCGATGATTACCTGCTGGAAGACCGCCGCGAGAGTCTGCTGGTCGCCATTTGCCGAGGGGCTGGCGCTGCTGCTGGCAAACCCGTTGAAAAACAGACCTTTGGGATTGCCAGTATTGATTTAAGCAGTGGGCGTTTTAATGTCCAGCAAACCGACTCTTTAACCGCGCTGCACAACGAGATTGAACGCCTGCAACCGGCAGAAATCCTGCATGATGAAGACTGGCGGCCTGAGTTTGCGCGTAACCGCACCACCACCGCCCGCCCGATCTGGCATTTTGATCAGGATACCGCCACCCGCCTGCTGCTAAAGCAGTTTGAAGTGCGTGATCTGGAAGGTTTTGGCTGCAACCACCTGCCGTATGCCATCGCCGCTGCGGGGGCTTTGCTTAATTATGTACAGGAAACCCAGCGTACCGCCCTGCCCCACATCAATGGCCTGAGTGTTGAGCTGAATGACGACGGCATTATTCTGGACGCCGCCAGCCGCCGGAATCTGGAACTGGAGCATAGCTTAAGCGGTGAGCATAAAAACACACTCATCTCCGTGCTGGACAAAACCGCGACCAGTATGGGAAGTCGCTTATTGCGGCGCTGGCTGCATAAACCCTTGCGCGACCGCAGGATTCTGAACCAGCGCCATCAGGCCGTCGGTGCCTTGTTGCATGCCTATGGCTATGAAAATGTGCACACGACCCTGCGTGGGGTCGGCGACATTGAACGCATCACCGCCCGCATTGCCCTGGGCACAGCGCGTCCGCGCGATCTGTCGACCTTGCGTGACTCACTGGCCGTTTTGCCGCCATTGCATCAGCATTTGCAAACCATCGACAACCCGCATTTGCAACAGTTACAGCAGGCCTTGGGCAATCACCCGGATTTACATGACTTATTGCTGCGTGCCGTGATCGACAACCCGCCCGTCGTGCTGCGTGACGGTGGCGTGATGGCCGAGGGCTATGATGCCGAGCTGGATGAGTTGCGCCATTTAAGTACCAACGCTGACCAGTACCTGCTGGATCTGGAAGCCCGCGAAAAGGTGCGCACCGGCATCAATAACCTGAAAGTGGCCTATAACCGCGTGCACGGTTATTACGTGGAAGTCCCGCAAAGCCAGATCAGCAAAATTCCGGCGGATTATATTCGTCGCCAGACCTTGAAGGGTGTGGAACGCTATATCCTGCCTGAACTGAAAAAATTTGAAGACAAGGTGCTTTCCGCCCGTGAGCGGTCACTCGCCCGCGAAAAAGCCTTGTATGACAGCCTGTTACAGGAACTGGCCACGCATTTGCTGCCGCTGCGCCAAACCGCGCAAGCCATCGCCGAGCTGGATGTGCTGACCGGTTTTGCCGAGCGCGCCGCGACCTTGAACTACCACCCCCCCAAACTGGTAGACGGTGCCGGGATAGAGATTATCGCCGGGCGGCATCCGGTGGTTGAGCATACGCTGGATGATCCGTTTGTAGCCAATGACCTCTACATGGATTCACGGCGGCGGATGCTGATGATTACCGGCCCGAATATGGGCGGTAAATCAACCTACATGCGCCAGGTCGCACTGATCGTCTTAATGGCGCATATCGGCTGTTATGTACCCGCTGAATCGGCGCGGATTGGTAATATCGACCGCATTTTTACCCGGATTGGGGCACAAGATGATTTAAGTAGCGGGCGTTCGACCTTTATGGTGGAAATGACCGAGGCGGCGAATATCCTGAACAATGCGACTGCCCACAGCCTGGTATTGATGGATGAAATAGGCCGGGGCACCAGCACCTTTGATGGCCTGTCGCTGGCGTGGGCGTTTGCCGAGTATTTGTCGAAAGACCGCAAGGCTTTCACCCTGTTCGCCACCCATTATTTCGAACTGACCGCGCTGGCAGAACAGATCAGCACGATTTCCAATGTGCATATCGACGCGATTGAACACGGCGACAAGATTGTGTTTTTGCATGCGGTCAAGGATGGCCCGGCCAACCAGAGTTACGGCTTGCAAGTGGCACAACTGGCAGGCGTACCCAAAGAGGTGATCGCCCAGGCACGGAAAAAGCTGGTGTCACTGGAAAAACAGGGACAACAGGCACCGCGTCCGGGGCAAACCCTGTCGCTGGCATTAGAGATGCCCACTGTGCCAGAAGCGCCGCCGGTCGTCGTCAACGAGGTGAAAACCGTGAAAGATGAGGTCGCCGAAAAAATCAAGGCCGCCCTGCAAGCGGTCGAGCCGGATGAACTCACCCCCCGGCAGGCATTGGATGAACTCTACCGCCTGCATAACTTGCTGAGGAATTAAACAATGCTGATCAAAACCCGCGACTGTTATGGCAGCATCCTGTCCGCTGAAGGTACACCCTATTCCTCACTGGTCAAGCGGGTGCTGTCCGCGAGGGGCATTGAACACCCGGACGAACTGGCTTATTCCTTGCACCAGTTGCTACCGGTTTCCAGCCTGATGGCGGTCACGGCGGCGGCTGAATTATTGGCAGAAGCCGTGATTGGCCAGCAGCGTATCCTGATCGTGGGTGATTATGATGCAGACGGTGCGACCGCAACGGCCTTGAGTATCCGCGCTTTGCGGATGATGGGGCATGAAAACGTTGATTTTCTGGTGCCTGACCGCTTCAAGTACGGCTATGGCCTCACCCCTGAAATTGTCGAACTTGCTGCCGAAAAACAGCCATGGCTGTTGATGACGGTCGATAATGGTGTTTCCAGTGTGGAAGGAATCGAGGCGGCTACCGCCAAAGGTTACCGCACGCTGATCACTGATCACCACCTGCCCGGCAAGCAGCTGCCGGCAGCGGATGTCATGGTCAATCCTAACCAGCCGCATGACGTGTTTCCCTCGAAGAATCTGGCCGGAGTCGGCGTGGTCTTTTATGTGATGCTCGCGCTTAAACAAACGCTGAGTGCACAGCAGTATTTCCAGCTGCACCCACTGCCGGAACCGAATCTGACCCAGTTACTTGATCTGGTGGCACTGGGCACGGTCGCGGATGTGGTGCCAATGGATGCGAATAACCGGATTTTAGTCGAACAGGGTTTGCGGCGGATTCGTGCCGGGGCGGGGCAGGCCGGTATTCAGGCTTTGCTGACGGTTGCGGGTAAAAATCCGGCACAAGTCGTGAGCAATGACTTTGGTTTTGCCTGTGGCCCACGGCTGAATGCTGCCGGGCGGCTGGCGGATATGTCACTCGGGATACGCTGCCTGCTCACCGATGATGCCCGCGAGGCCACCGAGCTAGCCACCCAGCTAAACGAACTGAATCTGGAACGCCGCCGTATCGAAGCCGGGATGCAGGAAGATGCCGAACAAATCATCCAGTCGCTGGGCTTTGACCACAGCAGCACACCGTTGCCGCCGATCATGTGCCTGCATCAGGCTGACTGGCATGAAGGGGTGATCGGCATCCTCGCTTCGCGCATCAAGGAGCGTTATTACCGCCCGGTGATTGTGTTTGCAACGGCGAACGATGGCTGGGTCAAAGGCTCGGCACGCTGTATCGAAGGTTTGCACATGCGCGACCTGATTGATGAAGTGGCTACCCTGCATCCGGGGCTGATTGCCCGCTTTGGCGGGCATGCGATGGCCGCCGGTTTGACCCTGCGGGCAGAACACCTCGATCAGTTTGCCGTTGCCATTACCGACGCGGTCGAACGCCAGCGCGAGGCCGATACTTTTCGGGAAGTGATCTATACCGACGGCACACTGACCCGTGATGAGATGGTGCTGGCGAATGCGGAACAGTTGCGCGCCATCGCGCCGTGGGGGCAGCGCTTCCCGGAGCCGCAGTTCAGTGGTGAATTTGAATTGGTCGCGCTGCGAGTCCTCAAGGATCTGCATGTTAAAGCCGAGTTGCGGCCACGGTTCGAACACACAGCTAGCTTACCCGCTACGGTCACCGCACTGGACTTTTTTGCTGACCTCACGCAATGGCCAGCCACCGGAGAAACGGTGCAGCTGATTTATAAACTGGCCGTCAATGAATTTCGGGGGCAGCGTTCACTGCAACTGCTGGTTGAACAGGTGCTGCTCACACCCCCGAAAACCCCGTAATCCAGCCGCGCTGAATCGCGTGGGTCAGGTGGGTGGGTAGCTGTTCAGCGAACTCCTCACCCAAACTGGCGAGATTATTACCCGCCTGCACAGCCCGCAGAAACTGCCAGCGGGCGGGTTCCAGCTCGATTTGCAATAGCCGCCGCCCGTTGCGCCAAATAATAATCTGGCTATCCTGACGCAAAGTGATCTGTTCCAGCGGGATTTTTACCGGGTCAGCCTCGTCCTGATGCGCCATCCAGACCGGCTGCAGTGCATAGGCTGAAGCCACTAACTGTACGGAAGCCTTCAACTCAAAACAGGTATCCGCCTGCTCGGTTTCGCTCAAGGTGGCTAGCTGCGAGAAATCAGCCGCCGGTTGATGGATAGCATTCCAGGCCTGATGCCGCGCCCATTCCAGTCTGGCCATGTCAGCAATCCAGCGTGTCGCGGCCAGCGCGGGGTAGTCCTGCATAAACACCGGCAGGGTCGCACCATAATCCGCCAGAAACGGGGTGTGTGGCGGCGCAGCATCCAGGTACTGGTCAGATAAATGTTCAAAAAAGTCAGCACCGACCAACTGTTGGCAAACCGGGTAAAGTGAGGCCAGGTATTGACCAATATTGGCATGCACACTGTTGCGATAAATACCCACACGCTGTTCTGCCGTTAACTCACCGTGTGCCCTCACCTGTGCGGCGATGGCGGTGCGTTCATTGCGGAAAATGGCCTGCAGGAAGTCAGTTTGTAATTCAGCCAGGGTGCCGGACATGCGAATGCTGCTCCTGAATATGGCGTGCCTTATCGGCCTCCGCCAGTAACACTTCCAGCGCTGGCACCTCATTATCCCATTCAATCAGGGTCGGTATCTGGCCAAAGCGGGTGACGGCTTTCGCATACAAATCCCACACCGGCGCAGTAACCGCGCACCCGTGTGTGTCCAGCAAATGGGTGCCCCGGTCATCGTAACCCGCGAGGTGCATCTGCCGGACGCGGGCGCGCGGTATACCCTGCAAATACTCGCTGGCATCAAAGCCATGATTACGGGCGCTGACATAAATATTGTTCACATCCAGCAAAATGCCACAGTCGGCGGCATCGCTTACGGCGGATAAAAATTCCCATTCGCTCAAGGCAGATTGCCGGTATTGCAGGTAACTGGACACATTCTCAATCACCAGCGTACATTCCAGCCGCTCCTGTGCCTCACGGATGCGAGCGGCGACATGCCGAACCGTCGCGTCCGTATAAGGCAGCGGGATCAGGTCATGCGTATGCATGCCATGCACCGCCGTCCAGCACAGATGGTCAGAAACCCAGGCAGGTTTGACCCGCTCAATCAAGGCCTGCAAGCGGGAAAAGTACACCGCATTCAATGGATCAGTCGACCCCAATGACATCCCTACCCCATGAAAAGTTAGCGGATAATGCGCCGCTACCTCAAGCAGGTAATCCTGTTGCACGCTACCGGGGAGCAGGTAATTATCACTGAGTATTTCCAGCCAGGGGATAGCGGGTTTTTCTGCCAGAATGCGGTCGATATGTTGGGGACGCAAGCCTATCCCGCAACCCTTAATGACAGGATTGTCTGCAACCAGCGCATTCATATCTCTTCCTTCATTAATACCCGACGGGTTCAGACAGACCAAGAGCCGGTCAGCAGAAAAACTGACCAGCCCCATGCAGTCCGCTGGACGCATTACATGCTGGTGCTGCCGTCAACAACCACACCACCCACGATTTTTTCACAGGTGCCTTTAGGCAATTTCACCCATTCGGCAGGATCACTATCAACTTTGGCCTGGCCTGCGCAAGAATGGCCATTGGCACCACAGTCATTCTGGCCAGCTTTGGCAATCCCTGCGCACTTTTCAGTGGCAGCAGCATCATCATCAGCCATCAGATTAGCGGAAGCAGCCGTCAGGCCTAATGCCAGAATACCGGTAATCGCAGCGCTTACTAAACGTTTGTTGTCACTCATGGTTTTACTCCATTGGGTTGTCAAAAATACGAAATTGAATAAACATCTGCCTTTCTCTGCAGGTGCTCATCCTAAAATACGCATACTGCTCAAAGCCAGATGCAAGCAGTATAGGATTTACGCTGTTTTTTTGCTGTTTTTAGCCCGGAAATACACCGGTAGAAATATAACGGTCACCCCGGTCACAGATAATAGCCACAATCACCGCATGTTCCACTTCTTCGGACAAACGCAAGGCTGCTGCCACCGCCCCCCCCGAAGAGACGCCACAGAAAATACCTTCTTCCTGCGCCAGCCGTCGCATCATGATTTCTGATTCGGCTTGGGTCACATCCATTTCCCGGTCGACCTGCGCCGCCTGAAAAATTTCCGGCAGGTATTCAGCCGACCAGCGCCGGATACCGGGAATGGCATCCTGCTGGGTCGCGGGGCGCACACCGACCACTTGCACGGCCTGATTTTGTGTTTTCAGGTAGTTACCGGTGCCGGTGATGGTGCCGGTCGTCCCCATCGCACTGACAAAGTGGGTAATACTGCCTTGCGTATCGCGCCAGATTTCGGGGCCGGTGCTAGCGAAATGTGCCGCCGGGTTATCCGCATTCGCAAACTGGTTCAAGACCTTGCCTTGGCCATCACGTTCCATTTGCAAAGCAATATCGCGCGCACCTTCCATCCCGCCCTGTGCCTTGCTGACCAGCAATAATTCAGCGCCGTAAGCCTTCATCGCTGCCCGGCGTTCCATGCTCAGGTTATCCGGCATCAACAAAATCATGCGATAACCCTTGATAGCCGCCACCATCGCCAGTGCGATACCCGTATTGCCACTGGTCGCCTCGATCAGGGTATCACCCGGCTTGATCTCACCACGCAATTCCGCTTGCAGAATCATGTTCAGCGCGGGCCTGTCCTTAACCGAACCCGCTGGATTATTACCCTCCAGCTTGGCCAGCAATGTATTGGTCGTGTTACCGGGTAAACGCTGCAAGCGCACCAAGGGGGTATTACCGATAAAATTTTCAATCGTCGGATAATGCCTGCTCATACCTGCTGTCCTGTCAAAATTACAAAAGCCACGGCATAACGCCGTTCATCCGCCAGCGTCAGCGCCATTTCCTGCACACCCAGCCGCTCAGCCGTCAGCCGGGTGGTGCCATGCAGGTATAACTGCGGTTTACCCTGCGCATCATGCCGGGTTTCAATCTCGGTCAGCTGGGCATGCTGGCCAATCCCGGTACCGAGCGCCTTGGCGCAGGCTTCTTTGGTGGCGAAACGCTTGGCCAACCAGGCCGCTGCCCTATTTGCGGGCAGTTGCCGAAACTGCAGCAGCTCGCTGGCATGCAACATACGCTGCAGGAAACGTTCACCCTGACGCTGCATAATGCTCTCAATGCGCTCGATGTCTACGATGTCCGTGCCAATGCCGAGAATCCGCATCCGTGTTAACCCGCCCGCGCTGCCTGCATTAATGCCAGCATTTCCACGGTGGCCTGCTCAATGCCGACAAATACCGCGCGTGCTACCATCGCATGGCCGATATTCAACTCACGCATTTGTGGAATGGCCGCAATCGCCGTGGTGTTTTCATAGTCCAGGCCGTGCCCGGCATTCACCTTGATCCCCAGGCTATCTGCAAACTCGGCGGCCTGCACGATGCGTTCAAATTCACGCTGGCGTGCATCCCCGCTGGCGTTGGCATAAGTGCCGGTGTGCAACTCAATCACAGGCGCACCAATGTCCGGTACCCGGCGGATATGTTCAATATCCGGCTCAATGAACAGGGATACCCGAATACCCGCTTGTGCCAGCTGCGCCGCTACCTGTTTAATTCGCTCAAACTGCCCAAGCACATCCAGGCCGCCTTCCGTCGTCAATTCCTCGCGTTTTTCCGGGACGACACAGACATCTTCCGGCTGGACATCCAGCGCAATTTTTACCATCTCCGGCGTTGCGGCCATCTCGAAGTTCATCCGCGAGCGCATCATCTTGCGCACGGCATACACATCCGCATCCTGAATATGGCGGCGATCTTCACGCAAATGCAAGGTAATCGCATGCGCACCCGCGCCTTCCACCAGGCGAACAGCGGCCAGCAGATCAGGATAAACAGTGCCTCGCGCCTGGCGAATGTTGGCGATATGGTCGATATTAACCCCCAGTTCCAGCGGGCTATGCGTCGTATTGTGCATGTCTACTCACTTAATAATTGGCGTGCATATAAAGTTTTGCCTTTCAGCAACAGGCGGAACAAACGATCCAGCAGCTGCCGCAGCTCCTGCCAGTGGGGTAACAACATCTGTTCGGGCGTGCGCAAGGCAATCAGCAGTTCACCGGATACGGGTGCATCCAGCGGTTCCTTGCTGAGTGGCAAGGCTAAAGTATGCCCTGCACCGGGCGCTACGTCATCCCTGCTGTTATCCACACACAGGCCGCGCTCCGGCTGAAAACGGTAATGTTGACGTGCATCCAGCGCCTGCCCGCTGGCATCCTCTTCCCACAGGTTGAGTTCATAAGCACAGGTCGCCAGAATATCCAGCTCAAACAGCATCAGGGTGCGCATGTCCGCCCCCGTTTGCAGGGCGTGCAGTGTCTGTTGGTAACGCAGGAACAGTTCGGGGGTAGGCTGGTGTGGCTGGAAAGCGCGCAGCAGCAACTCGTTGATATAAGTCGCCTGTAACAGTGCGCCCTGCTTGAGCAGGTAGCGGCGCTTTTCCTCGGCCTGTTGCAGGGTAAGGACTTCGCCACGCCCGGAACATTGCACCTCCAGCAGGCGAAACGGCTCCAGCATGCCTTTAAGCCGGGTGCCCTGGCGCTTGGAAAAACGGGCAATGACACTGACCCGCCCTTCCTCCTGTGTATAAACGTCCATCAGCAAACCGTTATCACGGTAGGCGTTACGCCGCAGGATGAAAGCGCGGGCGGTGGCGTGGATCATCTAACACACCTCAGTGTTCAAATCGCTATCCAAACCATCGTCCAAAATCACCACTCAACCATTAATGCCCAATACCCTGACTGTGCAAATGCTTGGGGCTGTTTTCCCAGTTTTCTTCCACCCGCACCCAGAGTTTCAGCATCACTTTACGCTCCAGAAACGCTTCCAGCGCAATCCGTGCCGAACTACCGATGCGTTTGAGCATCTCGCCCTTATGGCCGATCACGATGCCTTTCTGGTTATCGCGGCTCACCCAAATGACAGCATTGATCTCGGTGATGTTTGGTTTGTCTTCGAAAGTTTCCAGATCAACAGCGGTCGAATACGGTAATTCCTGATTCAAAAAAGTCATCAGCTGTTCACGGATCAGTTCTGCACAGATGAAGCGCGTGGATTGATCGGTCACATCGTCCTCGGCATATTGCCAGTCACCCACCGGCGTCACTTTCACCAATTCAGCCTTCAATTCAGCGGTATTGATGCCTTTAGTCGCAGACAGCGGGAAGAGGCCGGTAAATTCACGTTTGGCGGTCACCATCTCCAGCCAGGCAAACAACTGCTGCTTGTGCTTGACGTGATCAACCTTGTTCGCGGCCAGAAATACCGGGCATTGCACATGCTTTAAACGACTGAGCACCAGTTCGTCTTCTTCTGTCCAGCGCATGGCCTCGACCATCATCACCACCGCATCCACCCCTTCCAGGGCAGCAACGGCTTCCAGATTAATCGTTTTGTTCAGCAGACTTTTCGATGTTTTATGAATACCGGGTGTGTCCAGAAACACCAGCTGATAATCCTGTTCGGTCAGGATACCGCGAATGTTGTGCCGGGTGGTTTGCGGCTTGTTGGCCGTCGCGGACACCTTGAAACCAATCAAGTGGTTCATCAAAGTGGACTTGCCCACATTGGGGCGACCGGCAATCGCAATATGGCCGAATTTAGACATGATGAGTGACCTGTTCAAACGCTTTGGCGGCGGCATCCTGCTCTGCTTTGCGGCGGCTACTGGCAGTGCCTTCGGTGCGAATCCCCAGTACCTCAATCCGGCATTCAGCGGTAAAGGTCTGACGGTGCGCCTCACCTTCCACCAACAGCAGGTCATAATCCGGCAAGTCATGGCCGCGTGATTGCAGGTATTCCTGCAAACGACTTTTCGGATCTTTCAGATTATCTTCCGTCGGTAACTGCTGCAGGCTGTCCGTATAAATGCCCAGTACAAACTGTTCGGCGGCAGGCAAACCCTGCTCCAGGTAAATACAGCCAATTAACGCTTCCAGTGCATCCGCCAGAATCGACTTGCGCCGAAAGCCACCACTTTTCAACTCACCGGGGCCGAGGCGTAAAAAATCCCCCAGCTTCAGTTCCGCAGACAACTTGGCCAGCGCCGATTCATTGACCAGCGAAGCGCGTAAGCGACTCAGGTAGCCTTCACTCGCGCGTGGGATGCGCCGATAAAGCTCCGTGGTGATAATGAGACCCAGCACACTATCACCAAGAAACTCCATACGCTCATTATTCTTGCCTTCAGCACTGCGATGCGTAATAGCCCGAACAAAAGTATCCGATGCCATTAACTCCGGCGATAACAGTTTATTTAGTTTATCCACATTCGTTGTTACTTCTTCAAGTCCTCGGTGTGTTTAAATACCAGCAAAAAATCAATATTTGCCAGCCAGTGTTTGCGTACTTCGTAACTGACTTGTAATGCCCGCGCATTCTTTTTCTCTGGCAGCGTCACCAGAGTGAAATACTCACGCTTGATGCTGTTCAAACCATTTACATTCAAATAATCATCAATCTTGCGGCTAATCTGCCGGGTATCGGTCGAACTAACCGCTGGATCAGCCGCTATTTCCTGCACCAGCGACTTGACGGCCTGAAACTCCAGATACTCCGGCATCAATTTGACCCCGGTAACAAATGCAAAAATAACCAGCCCCACCACTGACACCCAGCCTAAAAAGCCGGCGCCACGTTGTTGGCTTTTCATTGCCTTTATTGTTTTCATTATTTTTATCCTGCTTTATCTGTATTTTTTAATTTCTTATTTTGATTTTAATCTAATCTTGTTTAGTTTTTTAAAAAACAGTTTGTCAATCAATCAAGCCAATCCGTGAGAAGTTGATCCCGTCGCCACCCCAGTTGAAATGCAACCAGACCAGCATCGCCTTACCCACCAGATTTTCTTCTGGTACCAACCCCCACATGCGGCTGTCATTACTCATGTCACGGTTATCACCCATCACAAAGTAATGCCCGGCGGGGACAGTAATGCTGCCACTGCGCCCACCCGTACCGGGTACTATTAGCATATCATGTCGAATCTTGCCGAGGTTTTCAGTAAGACGGAAGGTCTGATGCACCAGGTTACGCTGGTCACGCGCCTGATACTCGCCCACGGCTTCCCGTGCCAGAGGTACGCCGTTGATGGTTAATTCCTTGTTATCCCACTCAATAACATCGCCCGGCACCCCGACCAGCCGTTTGATATAATCCACGGAAGGATCATTCGGATAACGAAAGACCACCACATCCCCCGCCACCGGCTCGCCCATCGGCACAATTTTTTGATGCGTCACCGGCAAACGTACCCCATAAGAAAACTTGTTAACCAGAATGAAATCACCGATTTCCAGGGTAGGTAGCATGGAGCCAGACGGAATGCGGAAAGGCTCGGCAATAAACGAGCGTAAAATCAGCACGATCAGCAGAACCGGGAAAAACGAGCGCGCGTATTCAACATACCAAGGCTCTTCCTTGCCTTCATTCTTACGATTGGCGATCCAGTATAAAAACCAGACCAGGCCACAAACCGCTGTCGCCGTTACCAACCAGAATTCCAGATCTAAATCCATGCTACCTTATCCTTAATCTTTAAAAATCGTTAACGCAGTTTTCATGCTGCTTGTGCATAAACTGCTTATTCGTTATTTGTCATTGACCCTGAGAACGGCCAGAAAAGCCTCTTGTGGAATATCGACGCTGCCCACCTGTTTCATGCGTTTTTTACCCGCTTTTTGCTTTTCCAGCAATTTACGCTTACGGCTGACATCCCCACCATAACATTTCGCCAGTACGTTCTTGCGCATGGCTTTGACGGTTGAGCGGGCAATAATATGCGCCCCAATCGCAGCCTGAATCGCTACTTCGAACATTTGCCGGGGGATGAGTTCTTTCATTTTCTCAACCAGTACCCGCCCACGCTGTTGCGAAAAGTCCCGATGTACCATCAGAGCCAGCGCATCCACCTTTTCACCGTTAATCAGAATATCCACCCGCACCATCGGCGCTGCTTCAAACCGGTTCAGTTCATAATCAAAGGAGGCATAGCCACGACTCACTGATTTCAGGCGATCAAAAAAGTCGAGCACGACCTCACTCAACGGCAGATCATAAGTCAGTGTGACCTGATTGCCCAGATACTGCATCTGGATTTGCACACCGCGCTTTTCCACGCACAGCGTAATCACATTACCGACGTATTCCTGGGGTACCAAAATCGTACCACGAATAATCGGCTCGCGAATTTCAGCAATCTTATTAATCGCGGGCAAATCAGCCGGATTATGCACCTTGACCATCGTTCCATCGGTGGTATGCACTTCGTACACCACCGTGGGCGCAGTCGTAATCAAGTCCAGATCGTATTCACGTTCCAGCCGCTCTTGCACAATTTCCATGTGCAACATGCCAAGGAAACCACAGCGAAAACCGAAACCCAGCGCCTGCGAAACTTCCGGCTCGTAGTACAAGGAAGAGTCATTCAGGTTCAACTTTTGCAAGGCATCGCGCAGATCTTCGTACTGATCGGCCTCGACCGGAAAAATACCGGCAAACACACGCGGCTGGACTTCCTTGAAACCCGGCAACGGCTTATCCGCCGGATTGACCGTATTCGTAAAGGTATCACCGACTTTAGCCGCATCAATTTCCTTGATGCCTGCGATCAGGAAGCCCACTTCACCGGCTTTCAATACATCCTTGTCCAGCATTTTCGGTGTATAGATACCGACCCGCTCTACCTGAAATTCACGTCCGGTGGCCATTGCCTTGATTTTCTGCTTTTTACGCAGCTCACCATCCACCACCCGCACCAGTGATACCACACCCACATAGTTATCAAACCAGGAGTCAATGATCAGTGCTTTTAAGGGTGCATCCGGATTACCTTTCGGAGGTGGAATCCGCACGACCAGCTGCTCCAGCAGGTCTTCAATCCCAATCCCGGTTTTGGCGCTGACTTCGACGGCATCGCGGGCATCAATACCGATAATTTCGCCAATTTCATGTTTAACCCGTGCCGGATCAGCGGCGGGCAAATCAATTTTATTTAGAACCGGAACCACTTCGAGGTTCAGATCGATAGCGGTATAACAGTTGGCGACGCTTTGCGCCTCAACCCCTTGTGAAGCGTCTACCACCAGCAAAGCGCCATCACAAGCCGCCAGCGAACGGGAAACTTCATAGGAAAAATCGACATGCCCCGGTGTGTCGATAAAATTCAGCTGATAAATCTGGCCATCGCGTGCCTTGTAATCCAGCGAAACGCTTTGTGCCTTGATGGTAATACCACGCTCACGCTCCAGATCCATCGAATCAAGCACTTGCTCAGCCATTTCACGGTCAGCCAGCCCCCCGCAGACCTGGATAAA
The DNA here is from genome assembly GCA_964293125.1 of uncultured Thiothrix sp. Taxonomy (GTDB): domain Bacteria; phylum Pseudomonadota; class Gammaproteobacteria; order Thiotrichales; family Thiotrichaceae; genus Thiolinea. Next base: position 36,696 of record CAXYXY010000010.1, read on the forward strand.
CCGGTCAGAGAGCGTGGATTTGCCGTGGTCAATGTGCGCAATGATGGAAAAATTGCGGATGTTAGGATTCACTTCAGCCATGTTGTAATGCTTGTCTCACCATGTCTTCTTCGAAAAAATGAAAGCACACCACCTCGCCCCCTAGCAGGACTACGGGTACATCAACGTTATACCGTTCGCGGAGTTGTGCGTCTTTATCGATGTCGATCAGTTCAAATTCAAAATCAAGTTCGCTTTGCAATAAACGCAAAGAGGCTGTCATTTCGTCACACAAATGACAGCCCACGCGATAATACACGCTTAGTGAAGTTTTTGCCTGTCTATTCAACTTTCATGGCCAGAAAACGTGCTGACCCGCCACGCTGCACCAGCACTGCAACCGTTTTACCGGCAGACAAATCACTCGCCTGCTGCTTGATTTGCTCAGGTGATTCCACTGAACGGCCATCGAACAGGGTAATAATGTCGCCCACCATCACCCCGGCACGCTGGGCAGGATCCGCAGTAACGCTGGCCACCAGCACACCGGAGCGCCCGGTACCCAGCGATTCACGCGCCACCTCATCCAGCGCCGCCAGCTCCATCCCCAACACCTTGACGATCGCAAGCTCATCCTCGGCGGGTGCCGCTTCTTCTGCATCCGGCATCCCGGAAATCTGGTCATCAGTCGGTAACTCACCGATGGTCAGCGTCACCTCTTCGCGCTTTTTATCACGCATCACCACCAGCTTGACCGCTTGCCCGGCATGGGTCGCACCGACAATCGAGGGTAATACCGCTGCACTTGCCACCGGCTTGCCGTCAAACTCGACAATCACATCACCCTGCTGCAGCGTGCCGACTGCCGGGCCTTTCGGGATAACCTGTGCTACCAGCGCACCCGACGGGGTCAGCATACCGAAAGACTGTGCCAAACTCTGGTCAACTTCCTGAATATACACGCCAATCCAGCCACGCTTGACCTGGCCACCGTCTTTCAGTTGGGCAATCACATCCATCGCCATGTTAACCGGAATCGCGAACGACACCCCCATGAAACCACCGGAACGGCTATAAATCTGTGAATTGATCCCGATCACCTCACCGTCCAGATTAAAGAGTGGTCCACCCGAGTTACCCGGATTAATCGCCACATCCGTCTGAATGAAAGGCACATAGGAATCAGTCGGCAGACTTCGACCCGTTGCGCTGACAATCCCGGACGTTGCGCTGGATTCAAAACCAAACGGCGAACCAATCGCCAGCACCCACTCGCCTACTTCGATATTGCTCGAATCACCCATTTTCAGCGTGGGCAGACCCGTCGCCTCGATTTTCAGCAAAGCGACATCACTGCGCTTGTCACTGCCGATCAATTTGGCCGAGAACTCACGGCGGTCATTTAATTTAACCGTGATCTCATCCGCGCCATCGACCACATGGTGATTGGTAACAACATACCCATCCGCTGACAGAATAAAGCCGGAACCCCGCGCATTGGTATCGTGATCAAACGGGGTACCGCCGCCTTCACCGCCACCGCCCTCAAAAAACTTTTTCAGGAGCTCATCGAACAGCTCTTCGGTGCCCGGAGAACGGTAACGCTCCGGGATCATTTCCTTGGCGGACACCTTTTTGGTGGTGCTGACATTGACGACTGCCGGGCCGTTGGCTTTCACCAATTCGGCAAACTCGGGCAGACTACGCGCCTGCAGTGGTGCGCTCAACATCATCAGGGCTGTGATCAACCCATAAAAAAACTGGAACCTGCGTGAAAATATCGACATGGGAAGCCTTCTCCTGCTGACTGGCTATTTAATTTATTGGACACAGCTTAACCGAATCTAGCCACCTGTCACCAATCTATCTACAAAAAAACGGGGATACCCGTAGCCTTGAATGGCAGTGCCGCCAAAAATGCTCGTATATCTCCGGTATCGACGCGTACATCCAGAGGAACATACCTAAAAATAAATTGCATTAATAGACTGAGCAGGACATAGCACGCTTGGGGCACCTTAAGCCAACGGTATGACTGTATTTTGGCTTTACTGCTGTGTCCTGTGATCAATCCGGAAGAGAACATCATGTCAGACAAACGGGAAAACCATACCCTCTTTTACTACCTCATCACAGCGTTGGTCATTCTGTCTTTTGGCTTGCTATACCTGCTTCTCAGCCAGGGTGGGCTTTTCAGGGCAGATACCGAAAGCAATACAGATAATCCGTCACCGAATGATGAAATCACACAGCTCAAGCGGGAACAGATAGAACGGATGGAACAGATGGAGCCAAAAAACCAGCTGGCTCAGCAGGAGCATGCTCAGTTGGAAAACGAAAAAACTGACCCGCAGAAACAGCAAAAACAGGTCAACACCACAGCCACAGCAGACAGCACGAACCTGATGTTCAATACCCGGGAAACACCGCCAGAAGCTGCCAGTATTTTCACTGCACCCCCCGCAGCAGTGCAAGGTAATCAGGCACTCACTCTGGCAACTATCACGTTCAAGGCGGGTTCGACCATGATCGAACCTTCTTCGCAGGATGGTATTCAGGCACTGGCCAATTTGCTGGATGCACAAAAAGACATTCATCTGCTGATACGTGGGCACACGGATAACATTGGCTCACCCGATGCCAATACGCTGCTGTCACTGACGCGCAGTGATAGTCTGAAAAATACACTCACTCAGTGGGGCATTGACCCGCAACGTATAAAAATCGAGGGAGTGGGTTCACTGGAGCCGGTCGCCAGCAACGATACACCCGCCGGACGTGAGCAAAACAGAAGACTTGAGCTGCTTATCACCCGCTAGAGAAAGAATTGTTGGAGCCATCCCTTGCAGGCATACTACGGTCTATCCCTATCAATTGATCACTAAGCGGAGAACCTTATGCCATCCATTCTGGTTTTAAACGGCCCCAATCTCAACCTGCTCGGACAGCGCGAACCCACCCAATATGGCACCAGTACGCTAGCCGATGTTGAGCAGCTGTGTATTGATGCTGGCCAGCGTCTGGGGGTTGAAATCAACTGCCTGCAAAGCAACCATGAAGGCGTGTTGCTGGATGCCATCCACGAAGCAGGCCGGGGTGTAAAAGCGGGTACGGTATTGGGAATTGTGTTCAATGCGGGCGCTTATACCCATACTTCGATTGCCTTGCACGATGCGATCAAAGGGGCTGAAGTGCCCGTCATTGAAGTGCATATCTCCAACGTCCATGCGCGTGAATCCTTCCGCCATCACTCGTATATCTCACCCGCCGCTGCGGGTATCGTGGTCGGTTTTGGCGTGGAAGGTTATGTGCTGGCCATCGAAGGACTGGTGCGTAAAACACAAAAGTAAAGCACTTACCGCCGCCGCGAAACCCGACGTGGTTTATCACCGCCACCCAGCGCACCACCGGCAATACTCAAATCACCGCCCAACTGCGCGATAGCGCCTTTTGAGACATCCCCCAGATCACGCTGGATCAGTTCCAGTGTCGGGCGTTCAGTCGGTGTGTGTGCATCCATCGCCTGGCGCATGACGGCAATATGCTGGGGTGAAGTGCCACAACAACCCCCGATAATCCGTGCACCGGCATCCATCGCCAGTTCCACATAACGCGCCATGATTTCCGGCGTACCGTTATACACAATTTTGCCGTCGACATACTCGGGGATACCGCAGTTGGCTTTGGCCACAATAATCGGTTCCTGCCCGCTGGCATTAGCCGCATTGAAGAAATTAAGCACTGCTGCCACCACTTCCGAGGCACCGACGCCGCAATTAGTGCCACACGCCACCGGGTGCGGGTGCAGGTGCGGCTGCTGATCCATGATGTCCGCAGGCGTCAGCCCCATCATGGTGCGGCCATTGGTATCAATGCTCAAGGTCGCAACCACCGGCAGACCCACCCGGCCAGCCCCTAAAACCGCCGCTTCCAGTTCTTCCCTGGAGGACAGGGTTTCCAGCCAGAGTACATCCACCCCGCCCTCTTTCAGCGCCTGCGCTTGTACTTCAAAAATATCTGCCGCCTCGGCAATACTCAAAGGGCCATTCGGCTCCAGAATATCCCCGGTCGGCCCCATCGAACCACCCGCCACGATCTCACGCCCCGACTTGGCGATTTCTTCCTTGAGGATACGCACGGCGGCGACATTCAGCTCATGCACCCGATCCTGCCCGTTATGCAAAGCCAGTCGGCGCGCATTACCCCCGAAGGTATTGGTCAGAATGATGTCAGAACCGGCTTCCACAAACGAGCGGTAATGGGCGGCAATTTTTTCAGGGTGTTCAGTATTCCATAACTCAGGCGCATCGCCCGTCATCAAACCCATCCCGAACAGGTTGGTGCCGGTAGCACCGTCGGCCAGCAGGTGACGTTTTTCAGCGAGCATGCGCAGGAACAGATTGGATTCGGACATGGTAAACCTTTCAATGAGTCAGTTCAGTAGGGCAATAAAGTGCACTAAAAAGTGCAATAAAATGTAAGCGTCTGGCGCGCATTCTGGCATGAATGCCGCGTGGATGCCATGCAACAAACCGGACAGCAGAACCAGTAGCCTACTTCACCAACCGCGTATCGTTATACGCCGCATACCAACCGAACCAAAAAGCACGCCGGGCAGGCAGGCGTTCCAGACGCTCACCCTGAGTGCCCAGCAAGGCATCTTCCCCGACTGTCCATGGCTGGCCTTGTGCATCCGTCACCACCCGGTCGCCATCATACGATTTAAAGCGCACCGCACCGGGTGCATACACCCGATTTGCGCCCGACGGATCGGTTAACACCACCAGTGCCTGCTGGCCGACCTGATCATGGTAAACCGGGTGTTTTTGCAGGTAACGCGCATCAATGGCCAGGGTGTCGCCCGTCCCCGGAAAGCTCAAAGCCAGCACCTCGTCCTTGTTCTGTAAACGCGCGTCCGTTTTCGGCACAGCAAACATCAGCTTTTGGGTGGCAAAATAGTCCTGATAAGCCACACCCTCGTCATAATTGCGTTCATAGCCGGTATCCAGCGACAACACACTCGATTCAGGGTGCCTGCGCCGCCACTCACCCCAGGTCGTGGTCACTACCGAGCCTTGCTCCAGCTCAATCCCTTTGCCGACCAAGGCACCGATCACCGGCTTGCCCCACGTCGTATTCCACAGCGATTGCGTGGCCTTGTCATACATCAGCTTGTTCGAGCGATACAGAAACCCGCTGGTGCCCAGCTGGTAAGACACGCCCTTGTTCCGGGTTTTATACAGGATGACCGTGCCACACAAGGTGCAATAGACCCCGGCAAAATCAACCCCGCCGATGGTGTCGGTAAACAGCTCATGCCAGGCCAGAATCCGCTGCGGATAGGCTCGCACATCCCCATTCACCGCCACCCCGAATACAATATTATCATCCTCCAGATACTGCGCTTGTGCTGCCGGAATCATTTTCGGTGAACGTAAAGGTGGGATACCATCCTGCAACACCCCGCCCCAACGCACTTCATCCAGACGAATATCCGCCGTTCTGTTACCCGTATTATTGGCTGCAAAATAAGCGCTAAACCGGGGATCAATCAAGCGGTAAAGCCGGGCTTTAAATTCAGCATAAGCCGGGTAACGCGCTTCAGGCTGCCGCCACACCCAGCGATACCATTCATCCAGATTATTCCCAAAAGACTGCCCGGTTTTCTCCCGTAGAATATCCATCAACTGGCGGCTCAACGCGGGATTATTGCCGATATGAAACATCTCCAAAATCATCGGCGCAAAACCCGGCTGCCAGTTGGATGAAATACTGACCAGCGCGGCCTGTTGTTTGGCCGTGTCATTGTCTAACAGGTCAAGGAACTGATCAGCGGATACAGCTGGTTGGGTAGGCGCGCTAGTGGTTGCGGTCGTGGTAGCGGTCGCATCAGCAGCAGCCAATACCAAGGTCGGGGTCAACAGACCGGAAAGACCGATCAGGCAGGCAGACAGTAGACTGGGGGTAAACGTATTCACAGGAAGTCTCCAAGGGGCAAAGTACTCCTGTGCTTACGCATGAAATGACCGGACAGTTGCATGCAGTTGCATAAAACCAGAAAAATGCAGGCTTTGCTGAAATACTGCTTCAAACTACTGAAATGCCGTTTCGTCAAACGAACGTAACTTGCGTGAATGCAGGCGTTCCGAGGGCATTTGCCGCAGTTTTTCCATGGCACGAATGCCGATAGTCAAATGCTGGGCCACCTGACGATTATAGAACTCGGTGGCCATCCCCGGCAGTTTCAACTCACCGTGCAAGGGTTTGTCAGATACGCATAACAGCGTTCCATACGGCACCCGGAAACGAAAGCCATTGGCGGCAATGGTCGCGGACTCCATATCCAGCCCGACCGCGCGGGATTGCGACAGCCGCTGCACCGGCCCGGACTGGTCGCGCAATTCCCAGTTACGGTTATCAATGGTGGCTACCGTGCCGGTGCGCATGATTTTTTTCAGCTCATAGCCCGATAACTGGGTGACTTCCTCGACCGCCTGCTCCAGTGCCACCTGGACTTCGGCCAAGGCCGGGATCGGAATCCAGAGCGGCAAGTCATCATTCAGCACATTGTCTTCACGCACATACGCATGCGCCAGCACATAATCCCCCAAAGACTGCGTATTGCGCAGCCCGGCACAGTGCCCCACCATCAGCCAGGCATGCGGACGCAGCACAGCGACATGATCGGTAATGGTTTTGGCATTCGAAGGGCCGACACCGATATTCACCAGCGTAATACCCCCGTTATCCGGGCGCGTCAGGTGATAAGCGGGCATCTGCGGGTTACGCGGCGGTGGCATGCCTGTACGAGCCTGCCCGGCCAGCGTGATCATGTTGCCGGGTTCGACCAGTGAGCTATAACCGCTCCCCGCCTGCTCCAGCATTTCATGGGCGTAGCGCACAAACTCATCGATATAAAACTGGTAGTTGGTAAACAGCACATAATTCTGAAAATGCTCAGGGCGGGTCGCCGTATAATGCGCGAGGCGCTGCAAGGAATAATCCACCCGCGTCGCCGTAAAAGGAGCCAGTGGCTGTGGAACGCCGGGCGAATCATCAAACTCACCGTTGGCAATTTTATCATCGGTATCCGCCAGATTCGGTGCATCAAACACATCGCGCAACGGTCGCCCCAAACGCTCACTGATCGATCCAGCAACATGCACGCCTTCGGGCAAGGCAAAGTGCAGCGGGATCGGCACATTGGACGCTTCAATCGTGATCGGAATACCGTGATTTACCAGTAACAGGTTCATCTGGGTTTGCAGGTAATGCCGGAACAGATCCGGGCGGGTAATCGTCGCCACATACTCACCCGGCCCGGCCACATGCCCATAAGCCAGCCGCGAATCAACGTTGGCATAACTGGTGGTCGTCAAACGGATTTGTGGATAAAAAGCACGGTAACGCGCACTCACCGGCGCACCCGCCATGAGTTCGATGAAATGCTCACGCAGAAAAACCGTACCTGTCTCATACAGATGCAATAACAGCTCAAACGCCTCGGCGGCATCGGTGAATGACTGGCTGGGCGCATACTCAGGCACCACCATCGGCAAGTCGGTGGTGGGTGGGGTAAATTCCATTCTCATGCTAAACGTTCCTTTTCTTATACGCATTATCGGGACAGTGGTCGAACGGTGATCGAACAGCGGTCGGGCATAATAGTCATGCAGCGGCTACAGTTTAATGAACATCTTCCAGAATCATGGCAGCAGCGCGTTCAGCCACCATCATGGTCGCCGCGTTGGTGTTGCCACTGGTGATATTCGGGAAAATGGAGGCATCGACAATGCGCAGACCCTGCAAACCATGCACCCGCAAGCGCCTATCCACCACACTGGTCGCCTCATACGGCCCCATCGCACAACTGCCACACAAATGGTAAATCGAGCCGGCGTTTTTACGGAAATAATCCAGCATCTCGTCCGGTGTTTGTACCTGCGCCCCCGGAAGCATTTCTGCCAAGGTCACTTCCCGCAAGGCGGGGGACTGCATCAAGCGCCGCACCAGCTGGCTACCTTGCAGCACATCATCTATATCCTGTTGGGTCGACAGGTAATGGGGGGCAATCTTCATCGCCTGGCGCACATCGGGGCTGGCCAGTGTCACCGTCCCCCGGCTGCTCGGGCGGGTGGGATTAAAGGCTAACAGAAAACCGGAATAAGGCTCAGGCTTCAAGCTGGCATTCGGGTCTTTCGGAATCTGGTAAGACAGCGGGTTAAAATACAACTGGATATTGGCACGCGTCAGCGCAGGATCTGTTTTAAAAAAACCACCGGCCTGATTCACGCTCATCGCCAGCGCCCCCTTACGCTGTAACAGGTATTTCAGCCCCAGGCGGAATTGTCCCCATACACTGCCGAATTCATCATTCAGGGTTTTCATCCGGGAATGGTAGTAATAACTGGCGCACAAATGATCCTGCAAATTCCTGCCTACCGCCGGTAAATGCCGCACCACCGGGATCTGGTGCTCTGCCAGTTCACCCGCATCCCCCAAGCCGGATAGCTGCATGATTTTCGGGGTATCGACCGCACCTGCCGCCAGAATCACTTCCTTACGCGCAGCAGCCGTGTAGGTTTCACCCCCGTCGCTAGGCACCAGCACCACGCCGGTTGCGCGTAACTCGCCGTCAATCAGCACCTTTGCCACCAGCGTATGATGCATGACGGTAAGATTGGCGCGTTTCAGGACGGGCTTGAGGTAAGCCACACTGCTGGAACAGCGTTGGCCATTGCGGGTATTGACATCATAAATACCGCCACCTTCGAGCAGCGCACCGTTAAAATCATCGGTCACCGACCAGCCGGATTCCAGGCAAGCGTGCAGGAAATGGTGGCATAAGGGATGCACCTCATCGCGCATCGGGCTGATATTAATCGGCCCACTGCTACCGTGGTAGGGTGTATCGCCTTTGGGGTGCGTTTCCATCTGACGAAAGGCAGGCAACACGTCCTGATAACCCCAACCCGGATTCCCCGCCGCTGCCCAGTCATCAAAATCCGCTGCCGCACCCCGCACATAAACCATCGCATTAATCGCACCCGAGCCACCCTGGACCTTGCCACGCGGACAATAGATCGAACGGTTATCCAGTTGCGGTTCCGGCTCGGAATAATACATCCAGTTATAGCGCGGGTTGTAATACATGCGCGCAAAACCCACCGGAATCCGGAACCAGAAGCCGTTATCCTTGCCACCCGCTTCGACCAGCAGCACGCTATGCTCACCGGAAGCGCTCAGACGGTTGGCCAGAATACAGCCTGCTGAACCAGCGCCGACGATGATGTAGTCATATGTTTGTTCCATATCAGCTTTCCTATGCCATCGTTACCGGTTTAACCGCGTGCTGGCGCATGTTCACGTAGATCAAACGGGGTCGGCGTCATCTGCAAATGCAAGCGTGAGCCAGCATAAGGCGAGTGCTGTTTGACGACCGCCATGTTCAATTCCACACCCAGGCCCGGGGCTTCAGACGGGATCATATAGCCGTCCTCCCACTGCAAGGGCTTGGTCAGAATCTCGGCATGAAAGCCCTCCCAGCGCATGATACTTTCCTGGATCAGGAAATTGGGCGTACAGGTCGCCAGCTGGATGCTGGCCGCTGCCCCAATCGGGCCGTTATACAAGTGCGGGGCAATTTGTGCGTAATACACTTCAGCTAAACTCGCGATTTTCTTCGCTTCCAGCAAGCCACCGACCCGCCCCAGATTCATCTGCAAAATAGAGGCGGCCCCGGCTTGCAATAGCTGGAAGAATTCGTATTTGGTGGTGAGACGTTCGCCGGTCGCAATCGGGATACTGGTCTGTGCAGCCACTTGTGCCATGGCGGTCGGCTGTCCGGGTGGCACCGGTTCCTCCAGCCAGAGCGGGTCAAACTGTTCCAGCCGCTTGGCCAGACGAATCGCGGAGGATGGCACCATTTGCCCATGCGTACCGAATAGCAAGTCGCATTGATTACCCACGGCGGCGCGAATCTTTCGACAAAAGACTTCACTACGTTCCAGCACATCCAGCGATAACTGATGCCCCGAATAAGCGGTATAAGGCCCCGCCGGATCAAACTTGACGGCGGTGAACCCCTGTTCGGCATACTCCGCCGCACAGCTGGCCGCCAGATCAGGGTCAGCATAATCATAGTCGCCCTGCGCATTTTTCGGGTAGAGGTAAGTATAGGTACGCAGCCGCTCGTGCACCCGTCCGCCCAGCAACTCGTACACAGGCTTGTTGGCCGCCTTGCCGATAATATCCCAGCAGGCCATCTCCAACCCACTAACCACACCCATCATGCTTAAATCCGGGCGCTGGGTGAAGCCGCTGGAATAACACTGCCGCCAGAAACGTTCGACGTGATGCGGGTCTTCATTCAGCAGATAACGCTCGAACACATCATTAATCGCGGCCTGCATGACTGCCGGGCCGAAACTGGCGGCATACACCTCACCCACCCCGCGCAAACCACAGTCCGTTTCAATTTGTACAAAAATCCAGTACATACCTCCCACATGGGGCGGCGGTACCGCGACCACATGCGTCTCCAACGCGATAACTTTCATTGATCCTCCTCCATACCCCAGCGTATTGAAGCATGAAGATTAGCATACCGGAGTATGGGGAGTGCAAGGATTCCGCTTAAAAATCCTCGGCTTCTGCCTCCAGCACAGCCAAACTGATGTGTTTGCCCAATTCATCATCCAGACCTTGCCAGTCTTTGAAATCAGCCAGCTTTTCCGCAATTTGCGGCTTCATCTCGAACGGCTCCAGCGTTTCGCGCAGTTCCTTCACCGTACCATACACCGTACTCCAATAAGTCTGGTTGGCACGGATGGTCGCTTTATCACCCTTGGCACCATGGCCGGGCACAATCGTATCCACATCCAGCGCCAACACGTAGTCAGCCGCCTTGATGCTAGCGGCAAAACTGCCATCATCCATGCGCACAATGCGTTTATTATTGAAATTATCGCCAGTGAACAATACCTTGTCTTCCACCAGTTGCAGCATTGCATCGGTCGCACTGTGCACTTTCCCCTCGGCGATATGTACCTTCAGGGTGACCTCATCAATCTTGAAGGTTTGCCCATCCGCCAGTGCCTCAGTCGGAATGACTGCCACCGTGCCCTTAGTCGCTCCCTGTGTCAGTGTATCCATATTCCGCATCCAGTTTTCCGCTTCCCCCGCGTGGGCGAGACGGATCATTTCCGGGTGTGCATAAAATCTTGCTTGAGGCCAATTTTCTTGCAGCGCCTGATTCGCCAGCCAGTGGTCACCGTGTACATGCGTAGAAAAAACATGGGTAACCGGTTTGTCCGTCGTCGCCTTGATATGCGCAGCCACCGCCCGACCAATCGCACCACTGGAGCCAGGGTCGATCACGATCACACTATTACTCATGACCACAAAACCGGGGTTGTTCATGAAACCCTGATTTTCAGGCGTCGGATAGCCGAGGGGGCCCTGAATCATCCAGACGCGCTCACTCACCTGTTCCGGTTTGAAATGCTCCAGCAAATCCTGATGAACAGGCAAAGCTTCGGCAGCGTTCAGCACAGCAGTAGAAAAAGTACCCGCCAACCAGGTTGCCAGCACCGCAGCACTCAATACAGACTTATAATGTAATAGCATGAATTAGCTCCTCTTTAGCAAAGACCTAACAGGATAAAACAGAAAGACAGGTCTAATCCAGCGATCTATCCCTTTTGCTCAGCTTGCTCAGCGGCCACTAATCAACACCACCCCGAACAGGCGCGGGTCATTCATCGCATTATCTTCTTTCGCGATCCAGGAAATCTTCTGCTCACGCCCCCCCCCATCATCGTCATCATTCACTTCTACCTCGATCCCGACCCGGTGTTTGACATCCACATCCACCCCGAGCATCGCCCACGGAATACGGGCCTCCAACACATAACCATCTTCCATTTTTTTGAACTCATAGCTCAGGTCAGGGCTGATCGTTTGCGGTGACTTCGGGTCAAGAATCACCTGGTCACGCCCCCAGGCGAAGGTCATGCGGTAATCGTTCACCCCGTCATAAGTCGCGTGACGGCTGTTATCCGCGTCGATATAAAACTCAATCGAATCATCATCCGCCGGATCAACCGAGTCGGCAACAATCTGCTCGTCATAAACACGCACGGCGAGGTAAAGGAACTGCTTGTCCCATTTGCCCTCCCACTTACCGAACAGGTCACGCTTTGCCCATTCATTGCCTGCAATCAGGGTATCGAGTGTGCGCGGATTTTCCAGAAAGAAATAACGTTCCGGGTCACGCGCTGGCCGGAAGACAATCACCGGGTCATCCGGCGCATGCGGCTTTTTCTCGGCAGGCAATGCGGAGGCGGCTGCAAGCGCAAGTTCTGGCGCGACCGCGACCGTTTGAGTATCCCGCAACCAGTCGCGGTGGGCATCCATGAAATTCAGGACGGCATTGTATTTGTAGGCACTGCTGCGTGGCTGCATGATGTGCTCTTTCAATCCCCAACAGCCAAACCACTGGCAGGTGCGCGGTGAAGAAAATGCCATAAACAGGTCACCCCCCGCCTGTTTCCAGCCTTCCAGCAATTCCGTATAAAGTGCTCCCATCCGTGAGTCGCGGTTGGCGGCAAAAAACAGGGGGTTCGGGTGCTGATCCGGCTCACGGGTCGCCCAATCCACCAGCCCCTGCCCACCTTCATAGGCCAGCAGCTGCAAACCGAACTGATCCGCAATCTTCGCCTGTTCCGCGATGTGCTCCAGCACTTGCGGCAAAGACCGGAACGAATCCGCCGCTGTCGTCAGCTCGAAAATCTGGTCAACCGTACTCGACTCGCGATAACCCTTGGTATTTCCCCCGAAGTAAGGGGCAATCGCCAGCGCATCGGCAATTTTGGCACCCCCATAATCGACCAACAACTTGCGCGAGATGTCCGGGCGCGTATCCCAGGAGCCGAGCACGCGGGTAAAACGTTCCCGCCCGCCGAAGACATCGTCCCACAGCGCGAACAACTCACCGGCACGCTGCACATAATACTCATAACCGGCTTCTACTGAATTAATGCTGTAACCGGCCTCAATCCCCTTTTTCTGGGTATATTCGCTGTGTGAAAAGGAGGTGTTCCAGACTTCGTTAGTGTATTCCACATAAATACGCAAATTCGGGGCAAGGTGTTCTTTGACATAAGTCGCAAAGTTGCGGATGTATTCGTCATCGGCAGCGTGCGGCAGATTGAACCAGGCATCCGCCTGCAAGCGATTGGCCAACTCGACCTGGATCTCCAGCGGTGCACCGCGCTCACCGTAACCACCGCCCCAGGTGGCTTCGTCCATATTCGGGCGCTCATACCAGTAACGCTCCGGGTTACGGGTGATACCGGACATCGCCATAAAACGCAGTGTGCTGAAATCCTTCAGGAAACTCAGGTATTCCGGGGTAAACAGGATGCTCTTGTAATAAGATTCAAACGATAGATACGCCACGCCTTTACTGCATTCGCTTTGCTGCTGCACGCGCTGATAGGGGTTGTCCTGACAAATACCCCCCGGCGGCAAGATCCGGATGTTCCGCAAAGGATCCGCTTCATTCAGCTGGGTAATCACCAGACTGGCGTTCACTTCACCCTTTTCATCCGTCGCAAAACGGATGGTTTCCCGCCCCGGTTGCTGGCTGGTGCGCTCGACACCATCGCCATAGCGCAGGGTGCCCTCACCTTCATACAGCACCACATAGTCGCCCGCAGGCAGTGCCTCCGGCGGCATTTTACCAATAAAGCGGGTGCCCGCCTCGCCACCGTTCAGGCGTAACGGCCAGCCATTGGCATCGAACACAGCGGCAGCGCCCTTCTCCAGCTCCAGCACATTGCTCCTGAAAGGAGCCGACTGGCGGAACAGATCAACAAACGGGAAACTTGCATCTTCATAATGCAATTCATTCACGTTAATGCCCACTTGCGGACGCGGCCCAGGGGTAAGCCAGGGAATATCAGCCTCCAGCGCAACACCCCGCTGGAACGGAGGCTCCACCGGTAGCGTGGCAGGACGGGAGATAAAGTAACCCACACCAGCGACTATCAGCAAAATAATAGTCAGCGCGATCAGCAGCAACTTGCCTGTATTTTTCATTTAAGTATTAATTATGGTAAGGAATGCAGGGAGCTTAGCGGAGGTGGGGATTTTTTCAAGTTAAAAAGCCCCCGGGGAAGAATGGGCTATCAAATTTCCCCGGGAGATCAAAGAGCTCGCACACCATCTTCCTCAGTTAAGATGGGCGGTTTCCCCCGCGAGCTGTCTGTATAGTAATACAAGATGAATTAAATGTAACTACTTGTTAAGGAAGATATCCACACTTAAGAGGTTTTGTCAGCCATTTTTTTGCCGATCTGGCCACGTCCCGCATCATCCAGCGCGGCCAGCAGGGCATCCAGCTGCGGCAGCGGACAAAAACACCCTAAACTGATCAACTCGGCATAGTCAGCCTGTTCCACGCCAGCACCAAACAAGCCCAGCGTGCGGCGTGTCACATCCTCCAGCGCATAGGGTAATTGCAAAGTAAACCACTGTTGATCCCGTTTTTCCTGAGTGGGCGCGATTTTCACTACCGCAGTCACTGAGCTGGAATACGCACGCACCAACCCACCCGTCCCCAGTTTGATTCCACCGAAATAGCGCACAACCGCCACGACTACTTCACCTATCCCACTGTATTGCAATACGTTAAGCATCGGTTTGCCAGCGGTTCCGGCAGGCTCACCGTCATCGCTGCAGCTGACTGCCGTGGTGTTACCCGGTTCTCCGGCAATAAAAGCCCAGCACACATGACGGGCGTCCGGATATTGCTCGCGCAAACCGCTAACAAACCGGTGCGCCTCGGCAGGGCTATCCGCATGTGCCAGGTAAGCAATAAACCGGCTTTTTTTCAAAACCTGTTCATGGCAAGCCGTATCAGCAGGAATCAGAAATGTACCCAATGTACTCAGCGCCTGACCTTAAGAGTATTTAATAACATAGCTACCGTTCGTCGGACTAATTGATCTTCATATAATCAATCACTTCAGAATAAGCCTGCTCTTTTGTAAATTAGTTGCGGGCAAAACTAATTGGAGTTTATCAATTCTGGCGGAGAGGAAGTATGCATCCCACTGTTGTAAAGGCATTACTGTTAGGCATTTTTGTGATAACAGCGCCGACCCTTGTACAGGCCAGACCAAACCCGGAGCCGTTGCGGGAGACACATCTCACTGAAAAAAATGCACTCCATGCCCAGAGCAATCCACTCATTCAACTGAGTGATGCTTTTTTCAGCTCAGCCTTTTATGAAAGAATGCTCAGCAACCCTGACTTCATCAAGATACAGGGAATCACCTACCATCTTTGGAAAAACCAGACCGGGCAAAAGCACAGGCGCTAGACCTATCGTCAGGATCAGACCAGAGGGTCAGGATCAGAACCTACTGCCCGCTGCGCTGCTGCACGTAAAGCCTCATCGATGGCATAGCCATAGGCACAATCGACCTCTATCCGTACTCGCTGCAAACCATTGATTCCTTCGGACAACATCACCAGCAAGGGTGTACGCCGCTGAAAACGGCGATGCGGTTTGCGCAACCACAGCAGGCGCATCTGGCTACTGAAAGGAAAAGTAGTGCGCAAGGCGTCCGCAATTCCGATCACATGATCCACCCTGAGCATCACCTCCGCCGTTTGCGGCAAGGAACGCTCCCCGTTACGCAGGCCATTCAGCTGCCGCAGCTTCAGCACTTCAGTCAAGCCAAGCAGGGTCAGCGTGTCTTCAGAACTGATTTGCCAGTCGTCCAGATGTTGCATGACTGCCTGAGTCAGTGCTTGCAACTGTTGCGGAGAAAAGTCGGTATTTGCAGTGTTTGCAGTGTCCATCAGGATTCTGGCCGGGGCTGTTTAAGTGCCTGAATCGATACTACGCTAGTGGTTTTTGGCTCATCCACAAAATGGGGTTTATCCTTGATCTTCAAACCGGCGGCTTGTGCCAGCTCGCGTTCACGGGCGGCAATCAGGTCAAAACAGAGCTTGATGTCTTCAACGGTTTCATCACTCAGCGGGTAACGCACCGCCGAATCAGCAGGCGTGAGATCCCTGATAATTCTGGCCAGTGTCTTGCGCATCACCATCAGGACACGTTTTTCTTGGGAGTGGGTTTCTTCCGGCATCGTCTTTAAAACCGTTGGGCAGTTCGAATAATAGAAGAGGGTAACACCTTCATGAACCGGCTCATACCCTGCCAAAGGAGAGGTATCAAGACCCGCAGCCATGCTGGGTCAAACACGCCCAAGGCACACCTTTCGCATCATGCGATACGGAAATTCGCGAGAAGGTGGCGGACTCCACCTGAATAGCAAAGAACTGCTGGGTCGACATCCCCAAGGCATGCGTAATCAATACCCGCACCACCCCCGGATGCGTCACCAACAACACGGTTTTACCCTGCTGTTCTTTGAGCAAACGCCGCCAGTCTGCCAGTACCCGTCCCCGGAAAGCAGTAAATGCCTCACCCTCCGGGGGGGTCAGGCTGGCCGGGTCACGCCACCAGCGCGCCAGGATGGTGGGGTCTTGCAGCATAATCGCTGAAGGCGGCTGGCCTTCCCAGCGGCCAAAATCCATTTCGCGCATGCCTTCCAGGGTCTGCACCGGAATGGAATGCCGTTGCCCAATCCAGTCAGCAAAACTCAGGCAACAGGAACGTGGCGAAGTCACCACCACATTCCAGTCATTCCGGCGACGCACAGCTTTTTTCAGTGCTTTCCGCCCGTCAGCGCTCAAGGGGCTGTCGAGTGAACCACAAAAAACCTCACCGGCCTCGACCATGCTGCTAGGCAGCAGGTCAATCTGTGTCATTAGGGCAGCCACTAGGTGTAACGAACCTCAATGATCTCATACTCACGCACTCCGCCCGGCGCCTGGACGACAGCAACATCCCCCTCTTCCTTGCCAATCAGTGCCCGCGCAACCGGCGAAGAAACCGCAAGCATGTTCAGCTTGATGTCAGCCTCAGCATCACCCACAATCTGGTAACTGAGCACATCGCCCGTTTCCAGATCTTCCAGCTCGACCAACGCACCAAATACGACTTTACCCGCATTAACCATGCCTACCGCGACCACATCAATCACGTGTGCATGCGACAATACCGCTTCCAGCTCCTGGATGCGGCCTTCACAAAAACCCTGTTGCTCACGGGCAGCATGGTATTCAGCATTTTCTTTCAGATCGCCGTGTTCACGCGCTTCTGCAATCGACTGCACAATGCGTGGACGATCTTCCGTCTTCAGACGAGCCAGCTCGATAGTAAGGCGCTCGGCCCCTTTTGCAGTTAATGGTGGTCTATTCATCACCCTCTCCTTATTTTTAAATTATTCCCTGATGCAGATCCTGCAAACGGTAGACTTTTTCATCATCGGTATAGCTCATGGCCAAACACAAGGCATGGGCTCCTTCGATGGTCGTGGTGTAACTGGTTTTATGCTGCAGTGCTTCACGCCGAATCTCAAACGAGTCGCGGGTCGACTGTTCACCTTCCGTCGTGTTAATGATCAGGTCAACTTCACCATTTTTGATCATATCAACGATATTAGGTCGGCCTTCCCGCATTTTATTAACCACATCACAGCGAATACCCACGGCTTCCAGCTCCCGGGCAGTACCCCGGGTAGCAATGATCCGGAAACCCTGTTTTTGCAGCATGCCACCCACTTTCAGCAAATGCCGCCGGTCGGCTTCCCGCACACTGATGAAAACCACCCCCGAGGTCGGGAAACTGGCACTGGCAGCATGTTGTGACTTGCCGAATGCTTCAGCAAAGGTTTTACCCACCCCCATGACCTCACCCGTTGATTTCATCTCAGGGCTAAGAATCGGGTCAACACCGGGGAATTTGATAAACGGAAATACTGCTTCCTTGACTGAATAATAGTCGGGAATGACTTCGTCCGTCGCATTTTGTTCCCGCAGGGTCTGACCAACCATACAACGTGCTGCGATCTTCGCCAGTGGGCGCCCAATCGCTTTCGATACATAAGGTACCGTCCGCGAAGCACGCGGGTTAACCTCCAGCACATAAACATCAGTGCCTTTAATCGCAAACTGCACATTCATCAGGCCAATCACGTTCAAAGCCCTCGCCATCAGCGCAGTCTGCTCACGCAGTACGTCCTGAATCCCGGCACTCAAGGAATAAGGTGGCAGCGAACAGGCCGAATCACCGGAGTGAATACCTGCCTGTTCAATGTGCTGCATAATACCACCAATGAGCACGTCTTGCCCGTCACAGATGGCATCGACATCGACTTCAATCGCGTCATCCAGGAAGTGATCCAGCAACACCGGCGCATCATTCGAGACTGACACGGCAGTCGTCATGTAACGGCGCAACTCGTGTTCATGATAAACAATTTCCATGGCTCGACCGCCCAGCACATAAGAAGGACGCACCACCAACGGATAACCGATTTCTTCCGCCAGGCGTACCGCTTCTTCCATGCTGCGCGCCGTGCGATTCGGCGGTTGCTTCAAACCCAGTTTATGAACCAACTGCTGAAAACGCTCACGGTCTTCTGCCAGGTCAATGGAATCGGGCGAAGTACCGATAATCGGTGCGCCCAGCGCTTCCAGATCACGCGCCAGTTTCAAAGGCGTTTGCCCACCGTACTGCACGATCACACCGAGCGGCTTCTCCAGATCAATCACTTCCATCACGTCTTCCAGCGTCAACGGCTCGAAGTAGAGGCGATCAGAGGTATCATAGTCGGTCGATACGGTTTCAGGGTTACAGTTGACCATGATGGTTTCATAACCATCCTCACTGAGTGCCAAAGCGGCATGTACACAGCAATAGTCAAACTCGATACCCTGACCAATCCGGTTCGGGCCACCACCCAATACCATGATTTTTTTCTTGTCAGTCGGCTGTGATTCGCACTCTTCTTCATAGGTTGAGTACATGTAAGCCGTGTTGGTCGCAAATTCCGCCGCGCAGGTATCCACCCGCTTATACACCGGGCGAATATTCAGCGCACGCCGAGCCGAACGTACCGTGCGTTCGGTTTCGTGCAACAGCTTCGCCAGACGCCGGTCAGAAAAGCCCTTGCGCTTGAGCTGAAACATTTCATCCGCGTCGATCGTGTTTAACAAGCGCTCTTTCAAACCATTTTCCAGCGCCACCAATTCCTGAATCTGCACCAAAAACCAGCGGTCGATGCGGGTCAGCTCATGCACTTCCTGCAAATCCATGCCGTAGCGGAAGGCATCAGCCACATAAAGAATACGCTCGGAGCGCGGCACGGTCAGCTCGCTGCGCAAGGTATCCTTGGCATCAGGCGACTGCTGGTCAAGACGCTCGTCCAGCCCGTCAATACCGGTTTCCAGACCACGCAACGCTTTTTGCAGTGATTCCTGAAAAGTACGGCCAATCGCCATGACTTCACCCACCGATTTCATCTGGGTGGTCAGCCGTGAATCCGCCTTCGGGAATTTCTCGAAGGTAAAGCGCGGGATTTTAGTGACGACATAATCAATCGACGGCTCGAACGAAGCCGGGGTCGCACCACCGGTAATGTCATTCCGCAATTCGTCCAGCGTATAACCCACCGCCAGCTTGGCCGCCACTTTGGCAATCGGAAAACCGGTGGCTTTCGAGGCCAGCGCCGAAGAGCGTGAGACGCGCGGATTCATCTCAATGATAATAATGCGGCCATCGTCAGGATTCACCGAAAACTGTACATTAGAACCACCGGTATCCACCCCGATTTTACGCAGCACCGCGAGTGACGCATTCCGCAGCAACTGGTATTCTTTGTCCGTCAGCGTCTGGGCGGGAGCCACCGTAATCGAGTCGCCCGTATGCACCCCCATCGGGTCAAAGTTTTCAATCGCACAGACAATAATGCAATTGTCCTTGTGATCCCGCACCACTTCCATCTCGTACTCTTTCCAGCCGAGCAGCGATTCTTCCAACAGAATTTCGGTGGTGGGTGACATATCCAGCCCACGCGCAACAATCAGTTCAAATTCTTCGCGGTTATAGGCAATCCCGCCACCGGTACCACCCAGGGTAAAGGAGGGGCGGATCACTATCGGAAAACCAATCTCCAGTTGAGCTGCGCGTGCTTCTTCCATCGTATGGGCAACAAACGAACGGGCTGACTCCAGACCAATTTCGTCCATGGCAATCCGGAAATCTTCCCGGTCTTCGGCCATCTGAATGGCGGCTTCATTGGCACCGATCATCTCGACGCCGTATTTTTTCAGCACACCCTCGCGTGACAAATCCAGCGCACAATTGAGTGCAGTCTGGCCACCCATGGTCGGCAACAGCGCATCCGGGCGTTCCCGCTCAATGATTTTCTCGACCGTTTGCCAGCGAATCGGCTCGATATAAATCGCGTCCGCCGTTTCCGGGTCAGTCATGATAGTAGCCGGGTTGGAGTTGACCAGAATAACCCGATAACCCTCTTCACGCAGCGCTTTACAGGCTTGCGCACCTGAATAATCAAATTCACAGGCCTGGCCGATCACAATCGGGCCGGCACCTATAATCAGAATACTTTTTATGTCCGTTCGTTTTGGCATGTTCTCACTCGTTCTGAATTCTTTAGCGGGCAGCACGCATCATGCTAATGAAGCGATCAAAAACGGGCGCTACATCATGCGGGCCGGGGCTGGCTTCCGGGTGTCCCTGAAAGCTGAAAGCCGGGCAATCTGTCCGTTCCAGGCCTTGCAGGGTCTGGTCAAACAGGGAACGGTGGGTCGCCTGTACTGTTGCCGGCAGGCTGGACTCATCCACAGCAAAACCATGATTCTGGCTGCTGATCATGACACTACCTGTTTGCAGATCCTGTACCGGATGGTTGGCACCGTGATGGCCAAACTTCATCTTCAGGGTACGGGCACCACTCGCCAGACCCAATAACTGATGCCCCAGACAAATACCGAAAGTCGGTACCTTCTGCTGCAAAATCGCCTGAATGGCAGTGATGGCATAGTCACAAGGCTCCGGATCACCCGGCCCGTTCGACAGGAACACGCCATCAGGCCTTAAAGCAAGCACATCGGCTGCCGGTGTCTGCGCAGGCACCACCGTTACCCGGCAACCCCGGTCAACCAGCATGCGCAAAATGTTTTTCTTTACGCCATAGTCATACGCAACCACATGAAATTCGGCCTGTTCTGCCGTGGAAGCGCGAGCTTCCGCCGGATTCAGTGTCCAGCTGCCTTCTGTCCAGGTGTAGCAGGTCTTGGCGCTGACCACTTTGGCCAGATCCATACCTTGCAGCCCCGGAAAATCAAGCGCAGCCCCACGCGCCGCCGCTTCATCCAGGTGTTCACCCGCCAGGATACAACCCCGCTGCGCACCTTTCTCCCGCAGAATACGGGTCAGGCGGCGGGTATCAATGTCAGAAATGGCAACAATGCCATTCCGCTGCAAATAGTCGGGTAAGGACTCTTCACCCCGCCAGCTGCTATACAAAGACGGAACGTCCCGTACAATCAGGCCGGCAGCATGTATCCGGTCAGACTCCATGTCTTCAGCATTGACACCAACATTACCAATGTGGGGATAAGTCAACGTAACGATTTGACGGGCATAAGACGGGTCGGTCAATATTTCCTGATACCCACTGAGTGCGGTATTAAATACCACTTCACCCACGGTTTGACCATCACAGCCAATGGAACGACCCCGGAAAACGCTTCCATCTTCCAATACCAGCAGTGCCAGCTTGCTCAAAGGAACCTCCAAGTTCTACATACAATAACGGGATGGGCGCACGTGCCCATCCCGCGAAATTCGTAGGTGCGCATTTTACGCCTTGCCGGGCAGAGTGTCCATGCAATGATGTTGCGCATTGCAACATTAAGCGGTTTACGCGGGTTTTAAGCCACTTCCAAGCGCTAAATAACGGTCTATACCCTCAATTTTATCCTGTTGATGATGATTCACATACAACACGGTGGTCTCGCTGCCTGCACAAATTTTCTCGATCAGTGCCAATACCAACTGCCGATTCAAATCATCCAGCCCCAGACAAGGTTCATCCAGAATCAATAAAGCCGGGTGCTTGACCATGGCACGCGCGATTAACAGCAGGCGCTGGTCACCAAAGGACAGTTGATTAAACGGCTGGGTTGCACGCCCGCTCATCCCCAGCAGCGCCAGCCATTGTTCGGCAATTTTTTTCTCACGCTCCGTGTATTTCTGGTAGATACCAATGCTGTCGTAAAAGCCGGAAATAATCACATTGCGCACATTGATACTGACGCGGTATTCCCATTGCAAGGCACTGGACACATAACCAATAAACTGCTTGATCTGCCAGATACTTTCACCGCTACCGCGTTGCATGCCGAACACAAAAATATCATTCACATAACATTGCGGATGATCGCCGGTAATCAGATTCAGCAAACAGGTTTTACCGCTCCCGTTGGGGCCGGTTACCTGCCAGTGTTGCCCCGGCTCGATCGTCCAGTCCAGCCCGGAAAACACTTCCTGCTCACCATAAGCCACCCGTGCATTCCGCAAACGCACCAAAGGCTGTGCCGGATCCAGTACCGGTTGCTTCTGGACAGGCAGTCGTGCCGCCGGAGGAATCTGCAAATCAGTCGTCTTCAAATGCAGCAACTGCTGCAAGTCGGCAACGGCCACCGGGTCATCCACCGCCACCTGATGCAACAACTGCCCGGCTTCCAGGTACGCCAGATGCGTTACAAACGCCGGGATTTCATCAACACGATTGAGCACCAGCACCATCTGTGTGGTGCTAGCCAGTTCCTGCAATAATTTCCCCAGAAAGTCGACCGAAGCGGCATCCAGCCCGTCAAAGGGCTCATCCAGAATCAGCAAATCCGGCTGACTCGCCAGCGCGCGAATCAATAACAGCTTGCGGGTTTCCCCGGTAGAAAGCTTGCGAAACCCGCGCTCCAGCAAGGCTTCAAACCGGAAAGCAGTCATAAGATCTTGAAAAATCTTTGTATCTTGCACCCCGGCGGCCAGCATCTCCCGCACCGGGGTACCTTCGGGCACCACGTCCAGAATATCCGCATCCTCTTTTTTACGCTCGGCTTCGATCAGCGCCGCTTGTGCTTCAAACGATACCAGCGCCACCCGATCCGGCAAGCCCGTAATACGGCCCGACAAGGCCAGCCCTTCACCGTGCAAAGTCGCTGCCAGTGCCGATTTACCCGCGCCATTCCCCCCGAGAATGACCCAGTGCTCACCTGAGCGCAGCGTCCAGTTAATAGCATCCAAACGGAAATGCTTGCCAAACTGCACGCTGTAATCTTGCAGGGAAACAGGGAGGCTATGCGTTGTATTTGTTGAATCTGTTGAATCTGCGGGGTCTGTCGTGTTCAATGCGGTCATCATGCGCACGCTTTTTCTGCGTCTGTCCATTGTGAATAAGGGTAAGTGAGTAAACTGACATTGTAATAGCGCTGGAGCCCGGAGACATCTGCCCCTGCCCAATCCGGGCGTTCGAAGGCTTCATCAATCCGGCTCAGCTCGATTTCCGCTACGATCAAGCCGTTGTTGTCACCCTTGAACTCATCGATTTCCCAGGTTTTACCCGCGAATTCGACAAAGTGCCGCACCTTGTCAATCACGGGCTGACCACACAGCGTTGCCAGTAATTCTTCGGCATCCTGCACGGGGATAGGGTATTCGTATTCCGGGCGTTGCAGACCGACGGTCATGCCCTTGATATTCAGATGAGCCTGTGCGCCAGCCATCCGCACCCGCACCGATGCACGCGGATCATTACTCAGGTAGCCCTGCCGAAATACTTCCGAACGCACCACCTGGGCACGCCACGCCGCTGACTTCAGCAAAAACTTGTGTTCAATTTCCAGACCCATCGCTCAACCTTTCTTCACTTGCTAGTAATCACAGCCCAAGCTAGTAACGGATCAGCGCCGAACCCCAGGTAAACCCGCCACCAAAGGCTTCCAGCAGAATGGTCTCACCGCGTTGAATGCGTCCGTCCCGTACCGCTGCATCCAGGGCGAGCGGAATCGAGGCAGATGAGGTATTGCCATGCTCAGCCACCGTAACCACCACGCGCTCCATCGGCATGCTTAGTTTTTTGGCGGTCGCCTGAATAATGCGGATATTCGCCTGATGCGGCACCAGCCAGTCCACATCCGACTGGGTCATCCGGTTTTTCTCCAGCGTCTCGTCAACAATCCTGCCCAGGGTATTGACGGCCATCCGAAACACTTCATTGCCTTTCATTTGCAAAAAAGCGCCACTTTGCTGCCAAAGATGCTGGTTACGCGAAACACCGGCGGAAACATTCAGCAGTTCCTCATAGCGGCCATCGGAATGCAGATGCGTCGATAAAATCCCCGCTTCCTCGCTGGCTTCAAGCACGACCGCCCCCGCACCATCACCGAACAGTACACAGGTGGTGCGATCATTCCAGTCCATCAGGCGGGTCATCACTTCACTGCCCACCACCAGCGCGCACTGGCTGGTGCCGGCACGCACATACTGATCGGCGACGCTCAAGGCATACACGAATCCGGAGCAGGCGGCATTCACATCCATCGCTGCCGTGCCGTTCTGGATACCCAGACGCCCCTGCAGCAGGCAGGCGGTACTGGGGAAAACCAAATCAGGTGTGGAGGTACCCAACACGATCAGATCAACCTCCTCTGGCTGCTTCCCGGCCATCTCCAGAGCGCGGCGAGCGGCAATTTCCGCCAGATCGACCGAACTTTCATGCGGTTCGGCCACATGGCGCTGGCGAATCCCGGTACGTTCAAAGATCCACTGATCAGTCGTATCGACTGTTTTCTCCAGATCAAGATTAGTCACCACCTTGGGAGGCAGGTAACTTCCAGTACCGATAATTCGCGAATAAATCATTCTATTTGTCTCTGTGTCAGCAATTGCGCAATCTGTTTGTCAATCCGATGCGGCACTTTCTTGATAATTTCGGTGCGGGCGATACCAATGGCATTGGTAAAGGCCACACTGTCTGCGCCCCCATGACTTTTGATGGCGATACCCTGCAAGCCTAACAGGCTTGCGCCATTATAGCGCCTCGGATCCATTTCCTGACTGAAGTTTTTCAAGACCGGCAAAGAAATCAAACCCGCCAGCTTGGTCAGCGCATTGCGGCCAAAACTGCTTTTCAGTTTGCTGGACACCAGTTTAGCCAGGCCTTCACTGGTTTTCAGGGCAACATTCCCGACAAAACCGTCACAAACAATCACATCAACATCGCCCAGATAAATATCGTCGCCTTCCACATACCCAATGTAATTCAGCGGAGAACCTTCGAGCAAGGCGTTGGCTGCTTTGACCTGCTCATTGCCCTTGATGGCTTCCTGGCCTATATTCAACAAACCCACCTTGGGGTTGGGAATATCATCAATCGCCTTGCACAGTTCAGAGCCCATCAGGGCAAACTGATACAGGTGTTCAGCCGAGGAGTCTACATTAGCACCCAAGTCCAGCATATGGGTATGTCCCAATAGGGATGGCATGGTCGTACAAATGGCGGGGCGGTCAATGCCGGGCAGCATTCTGAGGACAAAACGGGCAGTCGCCATCAGTGCGCCCGTATTACCGGCACTGACGACCGCATCGGCTTCGCCGGTTTTTACCAGATTAATCGCGACGCGCATCGAAGAGTCTTTTTTGTTTTTTAGCGCCAGCGCGGGTGCTTCATCCATACTGACCTGCTGGGAGGCATGGACGAGTTGCAAACGATCATGCAGCGCAAGCTTGTGTTCCGCTAGCGCACTGCGTATTTTCTGCTTGTCACCGACCAGCACCAAAGCAATATCCGGGTACTGATCCAGCGCTTGTTGGGCAGCAGGCACAACAACATTCAAGCCGTGATCGCCACCCATTGCGTCCAGAGCAATGCGGTACATAGTGCTCATGTCCCTCTCCTGCAAAAAAATCGCGGGTCAAAGCCCGCGATTTCTAATTCTGAATGTCGACAAAGTAAAACCTTGCCATTACCCGACTCACTCTTCGTCGTCTTCATCTACTTCAACAGCGGACTTGATGATCTGGCGGCCACGATAAAAACCACCGGCGGTCATGTTATGACGCAGATGAGTTTCACCGGAAACCGGATCAACCGAAGTGGTAGGGGCTTTCAGCGCATCATGAGAGCGGCGCATGCCACGCTTGGCGCGTGTTTTACGATTTTGTTGAACTGCCATAGCAATTTACTCCGTTTTTTTCCAGTCTTTTAAAGCATCAAAGGGGTTTTTCTTTCCCTCTGATACAGAATATTCCAATGCTTCGTCAAACGCCGCATCGCGTAAAGGTCTAACAGGTTGACAGTCGCTGTGCCTAGGCACAACGGGCAACGCCAACAGGATCTCATCTTCAATAAAATCCTGTAAAAACAGACGTTCGTTATCGACGATACAAATTTCGTAGCCTTCCTGTTCTGGCTCACGATCTGTTTGCGATTCAGTCACCACCACATTGAGGTCAGTATGAATCCCAACCACAACCGGTTCCAGACAGCGCTGGCACTCCAGCGTCACTTGCCCACTGACATGACCCTTTATCATGGGCAAGCCACTCAGCGAGTGCACAAAATCCATTTCGACCGCAAAATCAGCCTCACTTTCAGCGACCACGAGCGCACGTAAACGCGGCAATTGTGGCAGCGAAATAGCACCGACCAACAGCTTGCGCTGCTCAATCAGGCGGAAGGGATTAATTTCGATAGGTAACCTGTTCGACATAAGCGCGGGATTATATGAACCCAGACCCCACGCTGTAAAGAAAAATCGCCCGGTCAACACAAGAAACATGGTAGAAATCGCCCATATTGCGTATCATGCCGCCCCTTATTGGCTTATGAGGAAATCACACCATGCCTCGAAAACTGGTGCTCGCTTCAACCTCGGTCTACCGGCGCGAATTGCTGGAGCGTTTGCAGCTGCCCTTTATTGCTGTGGCTCCCGACCTTGACGAAACCCGTCATGCCGGCGAAACCGCCCACGCTATGGTCAGGCGACTCTCGGAGGAAAAAGCCCAAGCAGTGGCCGCCCGTTACCCGGACGCGCTCATTATCGGTTCTGACCAGTGCGCCGTGCTGGGCGAAAGCATTCTGGGCAAACCTGGCAACCATGAAACAGCGACCCAGCAATTACAGGCATCCTCCGGTAACAGCGTGCATTTCCTGACGGGCATCTGCCTGTATGACAGCCGTGACCACAGCCAACAACTGGAGTGCATTCCCTATACTGTTGAATTCCGGACTTTAAGCCCTACCGAAATTGAAAACTACCTGCTGCACGAACATCCTTATAACTGTGCGGGCAGTTTCAAATCGGAGGGTCTGGGCATCAGCCTGTTTAAACGCATGCAGGGCGATGACCCCACCGCACTGGTCGGCCTGCCCCTGATTACCCTGATGAACATGCTGCGCAACAAAGGCTTCGCCATTCCCGCCGAGCACAACTAGCGAACAAGATCAAGCTACGCCAGTGCGTAGCGCCCGCAAGACAGCGGCTGTCTCTGGCCGCACCCCGCGCCACAGTGCGAACGACTCCGCCGCCTGCTCGACCAGCATGCCCAGACCATCCAGCACTTGCAGCGCCGTACCTCGCTCACCCTGCTTACCTTGCTCGCTTTGTGTTTGTGCCCAGCGCATGAACACCGTCGGTTCAGCCGCATACATCATGTCATACGCAACACCCTCCGCCCGCAAACAGCCGGTGGGCAAAGGTGGCAGGTCACCCTGCAAACTGGCAGCAGTGCCATTGATCACCAGATCAAACACACCTTCAATATCTGCAAACCCGCCACCGGCAATCGTACCCAAGGTCGAGAAATCCTCAGCCAGCGCCCGGGCTGTCGCTACGGTACGATTAGCCACAAACACCTCGGCAGGTCCAGCCTCCAGCAGCGGCTCTAGCACACCCCGCACCGCCCCGCCCGCCCCCAACAACAGGACACGCCGACCTCGCAGTGTAACATCATGATTCACCTGCAAATCCCGGAGCAAGCCAATGCCATCCGTGTTGTGCCCATAAAGACTACCATCCGCCCGAAATAACAGGGTATTCAGGGCACCGGCACGCTGGGCATAGCGGCTGCGTTCATCCGCCATCTCCCAGGCTTGGCGCTTGAAGGGTAGCGTAATATTACACCCACACCCTCCCGCCGCCCGCAGCGCCGCCACAGTCTCGGCAAAAGCATCCAGTGGCGACAAAATCGCCGTGTATTCCAGATGTTGCGCAGTCTCGCGTGCAAACAGGGTATGAATAGTCGGCGATTTACTATGGGCAACAGGATTGCCGATGACCGCATAGCGGTCAATCATTGGGGTCATGGTGAGTCCTTCAGTCAGTGAATGATGCTTAATCCATCGGCATGACAATTTCTTGCTCGCCTTGGGATTTTAACTGAAATGACTGACTGCGTTCGGTATTTTTCATGAGTGCGACCACCTTGTAATACCCTGGCCGCAAATTGAGGGTTGCCGTATGGCGGGGGATGCTCCGGACTTCCTGGTAAGTACCTTCCAGCCGGTACACCTTCCACAGCACATGGGTAAAAGCCGGGCTATTCTGGAGAGTTGCCACCAGTTTAACCGTCCCTTCGTCTTCAGCCAGCGCAGTCTCAGCCTGGGCGGGTTGCGTTGCAGCCAACAAGGTCAAACCGAATGAAACACAGAAAACTGTTGATCGAAAGCCCTTGAACATTTTTTCACGCATCACTTTTATCTCCTGATCCTTGAGGATGGAAAATTTCTTATTTTTTTGCAGGTAAGCACATTCATTAAAACAAATTATAGGCACAGCAGCTAACTTTATTTTCGGTTTTCACGGACTATAAGCAGATAGCAGCAGGCTGTCGGAAAGTCGTGACTCTGTGTCAGCGACACCCCCTATACTTATAGACAATTATTAATCTATAGATTGAATAAAATTATAACAATGTCAGCCCAACCCATTTACAATTATCTCAAGCAGTCTCATTTCCTGTTCGGAAAACGAGAGTTCATCATCAAGGACGGTGACGCCCTGCTCGTGCGCGAGCGCTCCTGGTCACGGCAGCATGAAACACTCATTCCCCTGCAGGTTCTCGATCCTAGCCCGACTTACTCTGCCTCTTTTGCAGTCAAATGGTTGCTGCATAGCCTGTTCATGGGCAGTCTGAGTGGCTTGATGTTTTACTGGGCGAAAACACAGAGCATGCTGTTACTCTACCTGATTGCCGCCCTGTTCACGGGCACTACGCTGGTATTGCTCTATCGATTTTTTCTCTACACTACCCGACTGGTCATTTTCCGACACGCGCATACCAATGAGAATTTTTTGTATTTGTGGCGCAACAAACCGGATACCCAACAGTTTGAACGTTTTATTGATGAGTTAAGCCGCCTGATCCGCCAGCAAGCACTGGCCAGCGATGAAAACCGACATAAACCGGCACCGGCACTCAGGCGATCCCCATCGCCCGCCGCGCCAGCTCATACTTAAGCAGGGGCAGGCTGTTGACGGCATTCAAACCCGTATTGCGCAGCAGCACCCAAGGTGCCAGCGTGTTGCCAAACAACAGACGAAAGCTTTCCATCGCCTTTTGTGTCAACAGATTATCGCCACGGCGCGCCCGCGCATAGCGTTCCAACACCCGCAGGCTACCCATGTCAGTCGTTTTGCCATTCAGCAGTTGCGCAGCCAATGCTGCCGCATCCTTGATCCCCAGATTCACACCCTGCCCGGCCAACGGGTGAATGGTATGCGCAGCATCACCCAGTAAAGCCAAACGGGGCTGCACATAATGGCTGGCCTGCATCCCGCTCAACGGGAAAGCAGCGCGCGCGCTCACCTGCAAGACTGCCCCTAACCGATAATCCAGTGCTTCCGCCAAGGCTTCCCGGAAACGGGCTTCATCAAACGCCAATACCGTATCGGCATAATCAGCCGGTAACGTCCAGACCATCGAACAGGTATGCGCGTCGGGCAAAGGTAAAAACGCCAATGGCCCGGTCGGCATAAAACGCTGCCAGGCCGTGGCTTGATGCGGCAATTCAGTGCGCACTGTACACACCACCCCTTGCTGCCCATAGTCTTCACGCAAGGCGCTCATCCCGGCCAGCTTGCGCACCCGTGAATGTGCCCCATCCGCCCCGACCAGCAACTCGGCCTGCAATGGCTGGCCATCGTGCAGAAGGACAGTCACACGGTCATCTGTCCGCTCAAACGCTGCCAGCCGCGCCGGACAACAGACGCTGACACTCGGGTAATCAGCCAGTGTCGCCAGCAAGGCCTGTTGCAGCACCTGATTCTCAACAATATGCCCCAGTTCCGGCTCACCCAGATCCGCCGCCTCAAAGCGAATACAGCCATTACCGGTCGCATCCCAGACGTGCATCGCTTCATAAGGGCTGGCTCTGCGTGCCAGCACCCTGTCCCAGGCACCCGCCTGAGCCAAGACCTGCTGCGAAACCCGGCTGATGGCCGAGACACGCAACCCGTAATCCGCATCAGCAGCCAATTCAGCGGGTGCATGCGCTTCCAGCACAGCAACTCGTCGCCCCGCCTTGCCCAACAAACACGCCAGGGTAGCCCCCACCATGCCCCCGCCCGCAATGATCACTTCATACTGCATGATTACACTTACCCCCAGGAATCCTTGTGAACACACGCATTCGCTGCGCGGAATTATGCAATATACCAAGAATACA
Organism: uncultured Thiothrix sp.; assembly: GCA_964293125.1. Classification (GTDB taxonomy): domain Bacteria; phylum Pseudomonadota; class Gammaproteobacteria; order Thiotrichales; family Thiotrichaceae; genus Thiolinea. The sequence continues at coordinate 67,355 of CAXYXY010000010.1, forward strand.
ATAATAAAAGACTAGGCACATTCGCGAATCGCTGCAAACTCGTTATACTGACGGCCTTTTATACTTTGCTGCAGGTTACCTGACCATGTCCCACACTGCCCAAGATACAGCCGACATCCTGATGGAAGCACTCCCCTATATCCAGCGTTATGCCGGTAAAACCATCGTTATCAAGTACGGTGGCAATGCCATGACTGAAGAAAAACTCAAGCAGGGTTTTGCCCGTGACATCGTGCTTCTCAAACAGATCGGCATCAATCCGGTCATCGTCCACGGCGGTGGCCCACAAATCGGTAACTTGCTGAAAAAAATCGGCAAAGAAAGCCATTTTATTGACGGCATGCGGGTGACCGACCGCGAAACCATGGACGTGGTAGAAATGGTGCTGGGCGGGCTGGTGAACAAGGAAATCGTCAGCATGATCAACCAGGCCGGTGGCCGGGCGATTGGCTTAACCGGTAAAGACGGCAACATGATTACCGCCCGCAAAATGCTGCTGGAACGCCCCGCCACTGCCGAGGCCGCCGCCGAAATGCTCGACATAGGGTTTGTTGGCGAAGTAGAACGGATTAATCCGCGCGCGGTTCGCCTGCTGGAGGAAGACCGCTTTATCCCGGTGATTGCACCCATCGGAGTGGGCAGCGATGGCATGGCTTACAACATCAATGCGGATCTTGTGGCGGGCAAGATGGCGGAAGTGCTGGAGGCAGAGCGTTTGCTGCTCCTGACCAATATTCCCGGCGTACTCGATAAAGAGGGAAAACTGTTGGCAGTCTTGAGCGCAGCAGACATCAAGCGCCTGATTGCTGATGGCACCATTTATGGCGGCATGTTGCCCAAGCTTGCGTGTGCACAGGATGCCATCAAGGGCGGCGCGGGTAGCTCCAGCATTCTGGACGGACGGGTGGAACATGCCCTGCTGCTGGAATTACTCACTGACCAGGGCATTGGCACCTTGATCACGGCTTAAGCTACTGAAACAACTGAAATTACTGAACGACTGAACAAGGATAATCACATGGCGCTTTACCCCGCAAGCACCCAGACCCTGATCGACCAGGCCAGCGCTGCCAGCGGTGCCGGTTTTGATATTGTTTATGATCAAACCCTACCCATCGCCTCCAGCGTACTGATCGCCGGGCGTGAAGGCCGTACCCGCCATGAGATTATCCTGCGCCTGCCCAGCGATGAGAATAATTACCTGATCGCCTGGCAGGCCGCGTTCGTGCTGCATCAATACCAGATGCCGGAAACCGAACGCGCCAACCTCAAACCTGACCCGGCGGCGCTCGCCCCGCTGAAAAATGAACTGCTGGAAATGCACCCAACCGTGCCTATCTCCCAGCGGGAGGCCTTCAGTGAACATGTGATCGGTGGCGTATTGACCCAGTTGCGCTCGGTGCCGGTCGGCATGCTGGTGGATATTGCCTTGCACCGTGAGTACCCCGAGTTGCACGCTACCCAGCAGCAATCACTGATTCATCAGGTGGTCGAGCACATTGGCTGCCTGCAAATCACCCCGGCCATGTTCCCGACCAGCATCGTCCGTGCCAATCAGGTGATGAATGCCGCCCAGGCACTGATGGTGGCAGAACTGTTTGGGCTACCCGACCTGTTTGAACCCTATCGCAGCGTTGGCATGGAAGCGGCTGCCACTTTGTTACTCGACGCCTGCTTGCATCAGGTATTTGATGAAACGCTGGATCGGGAACTGATTGACAGTTGGGGTCGGTATTTGGGGATAGATAGCTGGTACCGATGGGCTTAAAATAGCGGTTTCATCTAAAAAAATTAGGTTGCCCGGAGTGAAGTAATCTAGACTTATGGGCGCTGGCTATTAATACCAAGTCGCGAGGGTTCAAAATGAGAAAAACTTTAAAAACAATGCTTTGTGCATTCAGTGTACTGGCCATTTGCAGTACGGGCAATGGCGTGCAGGCTGCCGAAAAAACCATGCTGGTTCTGGATGCATCCGGTAGCATGTGGGGGCAACTGGACGGTAAAACCAAAATTGAGATTGCGCGGGATGCTCTGAAAACGCTACTGGCTGACTGGCCACAAGACCGTGAAGTCGGCTTGGTCGCATATGGCCATCGCAGCAAGGGCGATTGCAAAGACATTGAGACGCTGATTCCCGTCGGCACGCTGGACGTAGCCAAGATGAGCCGTATTGTCGACCAGCTAAATCCCAAGGGAAAAACACCGCTGTCGGCGGCGGTCAAACAGGCGGCGGAAGCCCTCAAATATACCGAGGATAAAGCGACCGTTATTCTACTCAGTGATGGCAAGGAAACTTGCGGGATGGATCCTTGTGCACTGGGGAGTGAACTGGAAAAGCTGGGGGTTGATTTCACCGCACACGTGATTGGCTTTGATGTCAGCAAGACTGAAGATCAGGCCGGTTTGCGCTGTCTGGCCGAAAATACCGGGGGGCAGTTTATTCCGGCAGGTAACGCCAGCGAACTTAAAGCGGCGCTGGAACAAACCGCGCAAGCCCCCGAGCCAGAAGAACCTGAACCTGCCGCTACGCCAGAGCCGAAACCAGCGCCAGAACCGCCCACCCTGCCCTCACCGACTGCGAGCCTGAAGCCACCCGGCAGCGCCATCAAAGGTACTGAGATCAAGGTGGAATTAACCGCAGATGCAGGCCTGGACGGTTACATTTACCTGTATGCCCAGGGCAAGGAAAAGCACATCAGTTATGGGCGCGTTGTTGCAGATGACGCGGGTGCTTATAAGCCCTCCGAGTTGCGTTTGCCTGCCGTACCGGGTGAATACACCCTGAAATGGCTGACCAGCAAGGACGAGGTGATTGCTGAAGCCCCGTTGACCATCACCGATGCAAAAATTGCGCTGGAACCACCCGCCAGTGCCCCCAAGGGTACCGAAATCAAGGTAGGCCTGAACGCCCCGGACGGTCTGGATGGTTATGTTTACCTGTATGCCCAGGGCAAGGAAAAGCACATCAGTTATGGGCGTGTTGTTGCAGATGACGCGGGTGCTTATAAGCCCTCCGAGTTGCGTTTGCCCGCCGTACCGGGTGAATACACCCTGAAATGGCTGACCAGCAAGGACGAGGTGATTGCTGAAGCCCCGTTGACCATCACCGATGCAAAAATTGCGCTGGAACCACCCGCCAGTGCCCCCAAGGGTACCGAAATCAAGGTAGGCCTGAACGCCCCGGACGGTCTGGATGGTTATGTTTACCTGTATGCCCAAGGCAAGGAAAAATACATCAGCTATGGGCGCGTCAACGCTGCCAATATCGGCGGCTATCAGCCTTCCGAGTTGCGACTGCCTGCCACTCCCGGCGCATATACTCTGAAATGGGTTAACAGCAAGGATGAAGTCATTGCCGAAGCACCACTGGCCATCATGGATGCCGCCATTACACTGGATGCACCTGCGCAAATCGAGAAAGGCGCTACGCTCAAGGTGGGGTTAAATGGCCCGGACGGTCTGGATGGTTATATTTATCTGTATGCCCAAGGCAAGGAAAAATACATCACCTATGGCCGTGTGCAGGAAAATGCGATCAAGGGCTATGACCCCTCGACCCTGACCCTGCCGGACACAAACGGTGACTATGTGCTCAAATGGCTGAGCAGCCTGGACGAAGTATTGGCGGAACACAACATCAGCGTGGTTGATAAAGTAGCTGAGCCAGCGGCAGAACCAGACACTGAACCCGCCGCCAAGCCAGTCCCAGCCACGGAAGGTGCTTCGGGCAGCACGGAGTAACGCCGACAAAACCAGTACAATCCTGTCCATGCTGACCTGCCTCGCCTTAAACAGCCAGAACCGGTAAAACGATGGTGGCAGATAATGGTGAGGCAGGCTGGTATTCTAGCGCTGCTTGCTAAACAATAGCGGTTTTTACTTAACTACTTAACAATGAGGCTAACAATGCACGTTATTATGGACATCATGGTTTCACCCGGCGGGGTTGGTATCTCAGTATCGCCCTATGTCGCGCATTGCCAGAAAATTTTTACCGAAGCGGGCTTGAACCACCAGATGCACGCCTATGGCACTAACGTCGAGGGTGAATGGGATGACGTGATGGCGGCGGTCAAACGGTGTCATACTGACCTGCATGCCATGGGCGCGGTACGTATCACCAGCCACATGAAACTGGGTACCCGTACTGATCGGGCTCAGACCATGCAGGACAAAATTGATAGCGTTAACCAGAAGATGTAGGCAAGTGATCATTCCTAAGCCCATAAGAATTGCCCATCAGTGGATGACCGCTCAGAACCTTGCTGTGATCGAGATGGGGGACGGTATTTTGTTAAAACCTCAAACCCCTTTTTCGGTAACAACACTAAAAGAAGTCGCTTCATGTCTCAGGTACACAGGCACAGCAAAAACGCTTGATGATATGCAGAATGCGATTAAGAGAGGTGTGATGGAGGCTGGAGTCAACCAATAAGTGCAACACGCTTTCCTGTAAAGACTCCGTAGGGTGTTAGTTCTCATTTTCGGTCGTATCTGGCCAAGGCAGACCTTAAAACACTTCAGAAAACCACAGGCACCCGTACTGATCGGGCGCAGACCATGCAGGACAAAATTGATAGCGTTAACCAGAAGATGTAATTTTCCTGATCAAAACGACCGATTCTGAAATAGAGACGCCAGTCCAAAAATACCGTTTATCCGAAAAAACAGCCCCATTAAAAACTGCCATGAGCTAAAGTCCTTCAGATGAACTATTTTTCAGTAGTTTCGCTACTGTCAATTAAACCCCAAAAGGAATCTGTATGAGTTTTGTTAGTGAGTTCAAAGAATTTGCCATGAAAGGCAATGTTGTGGATCTGGCTGTCGGTGTGATCATTGGTGCAGCATTCGGCAAGATTGTCTCTTCCTTCGTGGCGGACATTGTCATGCCGGTCATTGGCTTGCTGGTGGGAGGTGTCAACTTCACCGATCTTGCGATAACGCTCAAGGAAGCCCAAGGAGGCACGGAGGCCGTGCTGTTGAATTACGGTGCTTTTGCTCAGACTATTTTCGACTTCCTGATCATTGCACTGGCCATTTTCCTAGCCGTTAAAGCCATGAACAAAATGAAACGCTCAGAAGAAGCTGCAGCGCCTGCCGCCCCTTCCAATGAAGAAGTCCTGCTGGCGGAAATCCGCGATTTGCTGAAAAAGTAGATCGCAGCCAGGTGGGTGGAAAGTGCCACCTGCACTTTTCCACCTACGCCAAATAGTTCGGCGAAGAAATTAGCTAAATATTACAACGATCAAAGCTCTTCTGGCTACGGAACTGCCCCGTACTGGCGTTATACCGGTAAATAGCATAGCAGCGGTCATTGCCACCGTGGCCAACCGTTTGTAACACGGCCAGATCGTTATCACCATCATGGTCATAATCAGCAATTTTCAGGTATTGATTCCGGAAATCCCGATAAATCGGTGGATAAATGGACTCAAGCACGACGGGCGCAGCCTGCCCGAGTTGCAACATAACGACCGTCTCCTGAATGTAGACCCGCGCCTGCACCCCGGCGCGTACCCCGAAGCGGATTTCATGCTGCGTTTGTCTGGCTGTCGGGCTGGTTGGTGCCAACATTTCTGTTTGCCCAGTCGCATACAAGGGCATACTGCTACACCCTGATAGCAGAAAAAACAGCACCGCATGAATAAGGCAAGGCCTTTTTGACATAGTAGTAATCCTGCAGGTTGATAAACTATCTGTTTTCACCCATAAATAAACTGCTGTATAGTAACGGCTCCCCTATAAAAAGACAGGGCTAACAGAATGATAAACCGGAGGAAACGGCAATGATTCGGGTAACAGGGTTAACATTCTTATGTGCAATCAGCTTACTCAGCGCCTGCGGTGGCGGCGGCAGTGACAATAACGGCAGCACGGAACCTCCACCCACTCCCGGTATCGGGCGCTTGCAGGTCACAAACCCTGCCGGTACCGCCGCAGTTGTACGTAATATCAGCTATTCAACCGCACCCGGCACCGCCGCACAACGCCAAGCCGGTACAACCGACCTTAAGGGTGAATTCAAATATGATACCGCCGAACAGGTAACGTTCAAATTATTTAACCAAAGTATCACCACCCCGGCTAAGGCGGTCATCAACGAAAATGACTTGGCCACCAGCCTGTGTAAAGGCTCAGCCACGGTCATCAATTGCCAGTATGCAACCGCCAAAAACCTGCAGCGCCTGCTCTTAAGTACGGATACCGATGAGGATTACACTAACGGCATCAGTATCCTTGCCCCTTTCCAGCAAGACCCGCCCAGCGCGCTCGACAGCTCCATCGAACAGTTTGATGCCGCGCTAGCCCTGAAGCTGGCCAAATTCAACCGCCAAAGTGTTGCCCTGTTCCGCCCGTCGCTGGGCATTAATCTGGAAGCACCGCAACCGGAAGCGGATGAAGTCGGTGGTCAGCCGGTCGCCTTCGTTGATCTGTTCCGGGGCGCCCGCCCGTTCACGGAATACTCGTGTACGGATATTACCTATGACGCGCAAGGCTGGCCTGCCACTATCCCTGCGTCCTGCGACACTCAAGATAACGCGGTTTTCCGCACCCCCACCTGGGCTACCAGCCTGATTCTGCGTTATGTGCCGCTTGGTGCCATCCCGGTCGGCAAGTACACCGTGTTGTATGAAGGCAGTGGTGACATTCAGTACAGCGGTATTGGCAGCAAACTGCCCGCTGAAAGCAGCTTCGGGCGCGATGTGATCGAGATCACTCCGGAACTGATCAAAACCCGCAATGTGGCGGGCTTGCGTATCCAGTTGAAAAACATCGACCCGAATAATCCACTGAAAAATATCCGGGTGATCATGCCCGGCGGTATTTGTGCCGGTAATCCGTTGGTGCGGGTTGACAGTGAAACCGATTGCCCTAGCGGCGCCTATCAAAGTTTTGTCGATACCCTGCAAGCGGATCGTAATAATATTGTGTTCAATCCGGACTACCTGCGGTTCCTGAAAGATTTCAAAGTGATTCGCACCATGAATTTCATGGAAGCCAGCCCGCGCAACCCCTGCTATACCCTCACCGATGCTGCGTATACCACCTGCCTGTTGCAGGACTTCAACTGGAACCAGCGTGCCAAAATGGACGATGCCTCGTGGGGCGGGTCAGCCCGCACCCCGCTGTTACAACGCTATGGGCGCGGTGTACCCTTAGAAGTCATTGTCAAACTGGTGAATCAACTGGAGCGTGATCCCTGGTTTAATATTCCGCATAACGCGACCGATGATTACGTCACACAGTTTGCCACTTATGTACGCGATCACCTCAAACCCGGCCTGAAAGCACACATCGAGTATACCAATGAACCGTGGAATGGCATTTTCTGGGCCTCCCTGTATGTGCGTGAAAAAGGCAAAGACCTGGATAGCAACGCCTATCGCGCCGGGTATAAATACTATTCAAAACGGGCGGTAGAAATATTCACAATCTGGCGCGATGTTTTTGGGGGCACTGACCGGCTGGTGCGTATTCTCAATACCTACCACCCGGATGAATTCATGTCGCGCAACATGCTCAGTGAAAATGGTAATAGCCAGTCGGTGGATGCCATCGCCAGCGCCCCTTATTTTCAGGGCTGCTGGGATCGGAGCAGTAACGCCGCCTGTGCGGATGAAACCCGTATTCCCAAAGTGATGCAGGAAATCACTTCAGTTGATGACATTTTCGACATTATTGACAACAAGAATGACCCGTATGGCCTGACAGCACTGAATAACTGGACAAAAATTCAGGCACAAGTGGCAAAAGACTTTAATGTCAAACTGTTTACCTATGAAGGCGGGCAACATCTGACGGTACGTTGGGAAGACGCGACGCTTTCTACCGAACGCAAAAACAGCCTGCTGGATCTGTTTCGGGCAGCCAACCGGGATATTCGCATGGCCGGACGTTATAGCCAGATGTTGAATGGCTGGAAAGATAATGGCGGGGAATTGTTTATGCTCTATACCCTGCCACAAACCTATCACCGCTTTGGTTCTTTCGGGATTAAAGAACATTTGAACCAATCCCGTTTTGATGCGCCTAAATACGATATGAGCATGCAATTCCAGGAAACACAGGGCAAATGCTGGTGGGATAGCTGCGAATAGGGCAAAACATTACATAACACAACATAAAACAGGGGCAGTTTTTTACTGCCCGGAGGAAGCAGCATGCAGGCATATTCTACCCAAGCCCTTCGTAACGGATTATTCTGCCTGCTGCTGCCGGTATTATTGTCCGCGTGCGGCGACCGTTCAGCACCCGACTCAAAGGCCACTGCACTTGAAAAACGCACGGTGGCTGCGCCCGTTATTCGCAATGGCAAACTGTTACTGACTGACCCTGCCACTGGCAAACTCGTACCCTTAATCGGCATTCCCTATCAAACAGGTAAACAGGGCAGTACCAGTAAAACGGGTAATTTCCCTTACCAAAATGCGCAGACGGTCACCTTCAAACTGTTCAATGTCAGCATCGGCCCCATCCCGGCGCAGGCGGTGATCAATGAAAACGATCTGGCGGTTGCTTTCTGCAAAGCGGCCAGTAATGTCGTCCAATGCCAGTACGCGACCGCCAAAAATTTGCAACGTCTGTTGTTGAGTGTCGACAATGACTTGCAGGCTACGAATGGCATCACGATTCCCTCGCAGTACCGCACCGGTGTACCGACTGAATTTTCCCGCTCTATCGACGAATTTGAGCTGAGCCTGGGTCAATACCTGAATAAAACCAACCGCAAGGCAGCCAGTCTGTTCCAGCCGTCGCTCGCGATTAACCTGGAGGCCGCGCAACCCGAGGCGGATGAAGTCGGCGGCCAGCCCCTACCCTTTGCGGACTTGTTCCGTATCGTCCGCCCGTTCCCGGAATATTCTTGCACGGACATCACCTATGACGCGAATGGCTGGCCGCTCACGATTCCGGCCTCTTGTGATACCCAAATCAACGCGGTCTTTAAAACACCGACCTGGGCGACCACCACGCTACTGCGCTATGTGCCGACGGGCGCGATTCCGACCGGTAAGTATACCGTCCTGTATGAAGGCTCAGGTGATCTGCAATATTCAGGCATCGCCAGCAAACTCGCCGCAGAAAGTACCCCAGGCCGTGATGTGATCGAAATCACCCCGGCATTAATCGCGAGTCGCGGCGCTGCCGGTCTGCGTATCCAGCTGAAAAATACCGACCCGCTCACCCCGGTAAAAAACATCCGGGTGGTGATGCCCGGTGGTATTTGTGCGGGCAACCCGTTTGTGCGGGTGGATGATGCCAGTGGCTGTGGCAAAAACCGGTTTCAGAGCTTTACGGACACGCTGGCCGCCGACCGTAACAGCATCGTGTTTAACCCGGACTACCTGCGCTTCCTGAAAGACTTCAAGGTGATTCGCACCATGAACCTGATGGAGGCCAGCCCGCGCAATGCCTGCTATATCTACACCGACGACGCCTACCGAACCTGCCTGACCCAAGCCTTCAACTGGGAACAACGGGCAACCATGGGTATGGCGTCCTGGGGTGGCTCGGCACGCACACCGTTGTTGCAGCGCTATGCACGCGGCGTACCGCTGGAAGTCGTGGTCGAACTCGCCAACCAGCTGGAGCGTGCACCGTGGTTTAACCTTCCGCACAATGCCAGCGATGATTATGTCACCCAGTATGCCCGCTATGTGCGTGACCACCTTAAGCCCGAACTGAAAGCCCACCTTGAGTACAGCAATGAACCGTGGAACGGTATTTTCTGGGCAGCGCTTTATGTGCGTGAACAAGGCAAAGAGCTGGACAGCAATCCGTACCGGGCGGGTTACAAGTATTATTCGAACCGCGCCGTCGAGATTTTCCAGCTCTGGGCGAATGAGTTTGGCGGTACTGATCGGCTGGTACGCATCCTCAACACCTATAACCCGGATGAATGGATGTCGCGTAACATGCTGGCTTACAACGGTAACTTCCAGTATGTCGATGCACTCGCCAGCGCCCCGTATTTTCAGGGCTGCTGGGATCGCAGTTCGAATACCACCTGCCAGGATCCGGCTCAGGTGCCGCTGGTGATGAAGGATGTCACGTCGGTTGATGATGTTTTTGCCGTGCTCGACAATACTGCCGATCCGTATGGGCTAGCTGCCGCGCTGCGCTGGAGCAAAGTACAGCAACAGGTCGCCGCCGAGTTCAATCTGCCTTTGTACAGCTATGAAGGTGGGCAACATCTGGTGATTAACTGGAGTGACGCCACCCTGACCACCGAACGCAAGGACAACCTGCTCAACCTGATGCGCGCGGCCAATCGTGATATTCGCATGGCCGGACGCTATAGCCAGTTCCTGAATGGCTGGAAAGCCGCCGGGGGTGAATTATTCACGCTCTATACCCTGCCACAAACCTATCACCGCTTTGGGACGTTTGGCATCAAGGAACACCTGAATCAGGCGCGTTTTGATGCACCCAAATACGACATGAGCATGCAATTTCAGGAAGCACAGGGCAAATGCTGGTGGGAGGGGTGCGAATAGGCACGTAAGCGTGTAGATTAGTCGGGGTACCTCATCAAAATTAATCTAATACCAAGGATACCGTAGTATGCACTGTGTCAACGTCGAGTCTGAACTTGAATACAATATTGAGGCATCTACCAGTTTTGTCTTCAATATCGCGCCCGCTTTAACGCCTCACCAACAGGTTCTTGATGAGGCATTGTTTGTTTATCCCTATACGCAGGCAGAGTGGTGTGTGCTCAACGAACACGGTGCCCGAGGTATTCGTATTAATGCGTTACCGGGTGACTTGAAAATTCACTACCGCGCCACCGTACAATTATCACCCGAAGTTGAACAACCGGGGCAATTGGATGAGGTCAGCTACCCGATTATTCCGACCGAGGTCTTGCCGTTTTTAAATCCTAGCCGCTACTGTGAATCGGATCGCTTAGGCCGCCTGGCACAGAAAGAATTTGGTGCATTGAATAGCGGGTATTTCCGGGTTCAGGCGATTTGCGACTGGGTTTATAATCACATCGACTATATCGCTGGTAGCACAGATGCCTCATCCAGTGCCTGTGATGTGTTGATCGAGCGTGCCGGGGTTTGCCGGGATTTTGCTCATGTCAGTATTGCCCTCTGCCGTGCAATGGGAATCCCCGCCCGCTATGTCGGCGGTTATGCTGCCGGTCTGGAGCCACCCGATTTTCACGGGTTTTTTGAAGTGTATTTAAACGCCAACTGGTACTTGTTCGATGCCACAAAAATGGCACCGGTCAGTGGTTTCGTGCGGGTGGGCATCGGTCGTGATGCCGCTGATACTTCGTTTGCGACTATTGTCGGGCAGGCGACCTTTAAAACCATGCGCGTGAGCGCCGTGGCGACCGACTGGCAGCAGCCTGATCAGGGTGATGCTATTTCGACGGCTTGATAACCATTGAATCTGGCTGCATTAACTCATGGAATAGCCTTTCCTGCCGTTAAACTGAAAACAGCAGCCTCTTCTTTGAGCCACTTGCAAAATTGGCTACCCGTCTAAGGCGGGACACCCAGCCCCATCAATGGGTTAGGCTTTGATCCGGCTTTTCGTTGTCTGGGTAACGGCCACTCATCGACTTGCTCCAGCAACCACTCAAACACATCAGGGAATGACTGCCCATAAAACCGCTCAGCAGCGGTGGAGCCATCACTGCGCCGGATCCAATAATTATGCAGGACAGTGTGTGCTTTCAACCGTTGCGGAGTGAGTCCACGGCCATTATGGTGCATTTGTGCCAGACAACCGTTACGCCCTTCGACGGCTGAGGAAGCCCGTTGGAAGTGAGGCACTTTGTCCTCACACCATTGCCGCCAATCGTTCAGTGACTGCTCACTCAAGGTTCCCGTTAGCGGGTGTTGTTTCAAAGCCGTCGTTGCTTTCTCCCACGCCGCTTTGTACAACACGCGGCCGGTCTTTACTTTTGTCCGGTGTTGTTGGTGATGCCAATAAATAACCGGTAACAAAACATCGGTAACCCACTGTCGCATCGCTTTGTCTTCTGATGACTGATCAAGCTGACTGTCCAGCCAATGCCACCCAATGCCGACACGGCAGGCCAGCTCAGGGAGCTGTTTACGTATTTTACGCTGCCAGTTTTTAGGGTCAGCGACACCACGGGACGTGGCCAGCGTATCCAGCTGATCTAACGTGGCTTGCAGGCTGACATTGACCTGCGCTTCACACTGTTTTTTCCGGTGGTCAGGTGAAAGGGATGTACCGCCTGACTCAGGTGTTGCCGGTAGTCGCGCTGTTCGGTTTGCGCCTGTTCACAGGCTGCCTGCGCCTGCTCTGCCTTGATGATATGCCGTTTCAGGCGGGGTGCTTCCTGCGGATCTTTCAGGCGTTTAGCTTCATGGGTTTTTAAGGTTTCGCGGGCAGTATCCACGGCTTTGATGGCCTTCTGTGTCGCCTGCCCTAAAGAACGGGATAACCAGCGTCCGACATCCTGCTGGGCATGGAATAAATCAGCACCTGCCTGACAACGAAAGCCCTCAATGGCCAGTTTAATCAGGGCTTTAGCCCGGTCGCTCACCGCATGTTTTATCGTGACCTTCAGCTCCGCCAGACGGGTCTGCGTTTGAGCATTCCAGGTCGCGAAACTGCGGTCATCAGCCACCTGCTCAGTCAGCAGGTAACCGGACACCAGATCCATCAGCACCAGAATCGGTTGACGACTCAAGTAAACCTCGTCAGACCCCACGGTGATGTCAGGGCTGGCGCAGGTCGCGGTGGCCTCTTGCTCACTTTGGTAACGGGCTAACTCAGGTTCCATCATGGCCAATTGACGGCGTATCGTGCTCCCGGAAATGCCCATGTGTGTACTGACGTGTAGCATCGCGAAAAAATCCGCTATCTGTCCGGCACCGATCGTGTTTTTGATACCAAACTGCAGCAGTGTCGCGTACATTAGGCGTTGCAGCCATTCCTGACCCACAGCACTTTCCCAAAAAACAGATTCCGGGTGTTGATTTCGCCGCTGAATCGCCTGGTGATGCCGGTGGGCGCTACTTTTGCTGGTTCCGGCAATAGCGGCAAGGCAACGAAAACCGGGAAGTTGCTGGCCGAATGAAACCAGGTGTGTGAAAATGCAACGGCTGACTGTCCGGATACGGCTCGTGGCCGTGTGTTTTTTTGATCATTAATACATCATGAACGTTTCTGACAGTCAGCACCTCTTTTTTTGACCGAATGCGGATCAGCACCGGTTTTGTCCCGCCTTAGACGGGTAGCCATAAAAATATTCCACTCAGTTAGATTGCCGAGCTGAATTTTCAAAATGAGGAGGAGTATTTGAAGAGTGCATCCAGCATTGCTGACGCTCTATTACAAAGCACCCCATCCGGAAACAAAATCAATCGGCTTGAGAACAGGAATCCCCCGGTAAGGATGTAACACCAGCAAATCACTATCACTGGACACAATCACAGTAGCCTGAGCAGTCAAGGCCAGTTCGAGAAACTTGTTATCTTTGGCATCCCGGCAGTCGCTCACCCGCCTGTCGACGGGCAACAAGGTCGAAGCATGGCTGTAAACCAGCAGAAATTTCTCGCGCTCGGTACGCTCCAGATAGCGATCCAGATAACCACGACGCAGCACGTTAGCCAGTTCATCCAATGTTTCGTTGGAGATACACAGCCGGAAATGCTCCAGTGCCAGTTGATAAGCCTGTGCAGGCAGGGATTGCGGACGAATAGCAGCACTAATCAGAGTACTGGTATCAAAAACAACAGGCTTACCGGAGTTCATGCACTAGCCTGTTAACCTCCTCATCAGTCAGGTCAGCAGTGCGGAGATTGTCAGCATGACGTTCCCGGTAATTCGCGTACCAACTGGCGGCGCTACCGGTAAATAGCTCTTTCACATCATCGATGGAAATCAATACGGCCACGGGGCGGCCTCTGCGTGTAATGGTAACGGGCTCACGCAAAGCACTGTCCATCAACTTTCCGAACTGGCTCTGGGCTTCCAGAGATGTCATCGTTAGCATAATTATGTACCTTCAAACAGGTGATACAGACATTATAGCTGTTTCAATAGCATCTACAACCGCCGCCGTTTTTTGTGTATCCAGCGCATCAGGGTGAGGCGCTGAAAACTTGCCCGAATCATTATCAAAATAAAGTCCGGTAGCCTGCGCAAATTCAGCTGACAGCGCCGCCCGCATCAGGATGTCCACACCGATACGCACATCGTTACCGGCCATGCCAAAGCCTTCCTTGACCATTTTGGTCGCCAGCAATGACCCCGGATTCACCGCAACCACCATTGTCCCGTTGTCCTTCAGCGACTGCGCCAGCGCCCGTGACCACTGGGTAATCGCCAGTTTGCTTTGCGCATAGGCGGCGAAATCATCAGTCAGGCGCACCTTGCCTGCCAGTGCCTGCAGATTGACCGGCGACTGCGCGGCAGAAGAGAGATTGACCACCCGTGCATCGTTACCCAGCAGCGGCATGAGCCGTTGGGTCAATAAATACGGAGCCAGTGTATTCACCACAAAACGCACATCCAGACCCTCCCGCGTGATCGGCTCAGGCGTCTTGAATACCCCGGCGTTATTGATCAGCACATCCAGCCGGGTATGCGCCGCAATAATCTTTTCGGCCATGCACTCCACTTCGTCCAGACGGGACAAATCGGCCAGATACCCGGTGACGCGCCCGTTTCCCGGTAAAGCCGCCAGAGTTTTTTCCACCTCGGCCAGTTTGCGCGGGTTGCGCCCATGCAGCAGCACATAATGCCCTTGTTCAACCAGGGTTCTGGCCGTTTCCAGACCGATCCCATCCGTGGCTCCGGTTAACAGAATGATTTTTTGCAGGGTCATGGTGTATTCCTTTGGGTTTATCACGCAAACTCGGGCAGGATTTCATCGGCCAGCCGTTGCAGGGTGGTTTCAATGTCTGCCTGATTAAAACGCAAATTAATCGCGACGTGGTTCATACCGATGTCCTCCAACGCTTGCAGATAGGCCAGCAGGTGGCGTGTCCCTGAGCGGAAACCCAAATGAAGCGACTGTGGCGGCGCATCAGAATCAGCAAGCAGATCAATATACAAAGACTGGCTGGCGGGCTTGTCGGGCCATCCGGCAGCGTTAATCCGCCCGCGCCAGCCGTTAATAATCTGCGCCTGCGTGGTGATATTGCGTGGATAAGTAATCCAGCCATCCCCGTGGCGGGCAATCCATTCCGGAGCCTGCTGGCTACCGCCGGTAATCAGCAGCGGCAACCGCCCGCCCGTGGGCTTGGGCAGCATATCCATACCACCATCAGGACTGCCATAGGTATTACTGAACGCAGGTTGATGTTCCGCCATCTGCCGGATGTACTCATAACTGGCACGGAAACGCTCACCACGCGCTTCAAACGGCAGGTTCAACGCCGGATATTCATCAGGCCGGTCGCCGGATGCAATCCCCAACAGCAGCCGTCCGTCTGACAACACATCAACGCTCGCGGCAGCCTTGGCAACATGCGCCGGGTGCCGCAGTGGCAATACGACACTGGCCACACCCAGCGCAATCCGTTCAGTCTGCCCCGCCAGCAAGCCCAGATAGACAAAGGGGTCGAACAGTTGCCCGGCATCCCCGAAGGACGGCACGTTGAACGGCACATCCCGCAGCCAGACAGCAGAAAAACCCAACTGTTCAGCCAACTGCACCCGCCGCACGTGATCCCGCATGCTCGGCACTGCACGGTCTGTGTAAGACTCCAGCGGAACTACCAGCCCCACACTCAGACGATTAGGGCGGAATACGCTGTTGTACCCCCGGTTGATGGGCTGAAAACCACTGTCGCCGCTGTGTTTGTTCATCTTGCATCTTCCTGCCTGTCTGGACTGAGTTGTTATACCTCGACCACCACTTTGCCGGTTGCCTGCCCACTGACCAGCCGGGCATGCGCCGCGCCCACGGCTTCTAGCGCGTAGCTATGTTCATCCAGAACCGGTTTTAAGCCACCCGCTTCCACGATGTTAGCTATTTCACTGAGAATGCGCCCATGCTCTGCCCGCCCCTGGTTATAAAGCATCGGAATCAGCATGAACACTATATGGAGTGACAAACCCTTGAAATGCGCCGGGGACAGATCCAGCTCAACCAGAGACACCGTGGTCGCAACCTGCCCGTTCAAGGCAGCCGCCGCAAACGAGTGGGTCATATTTTCCCCACCGACGGAATCAAAAACAAGCTCGAAACCAGCGCCCCCGGTGTAGGCGGCCACATAATCAGCCACCGCCTCGGTCTTGTAATTGATGGCTTTCGCGCCCAATGTTTCGATCAGCGCCAGATCCTTATCACTCCCGCCGGTAGCATAAACATCGGCACCGAAATGACGCGCCAGTTGCAGCGCAACGTGACCCACCCCGCCCGCGCCACCATGCACCAATACCCGCTGGCCTTTGGTAATACCTGCCCGCATCAGGCCTTCATACGCGGTAATCCCGACCAGTGGTAATGCTGCCGCTGCGCGCATCGACAGATTTTTTGGCTTGTGCGCAATCAGCCGGGCATCGGCGGGCATGTATTCCGCCAAAGCCCCCTGTAACTCGCCCAAACCACCGGCACAACCGTAGACTTCATCTCCGACCGCAAAGCCGCTGACACCCTCGCCCACGGCGGCTACCGTACCGGCGAAGTCCATCCCCAGCACGGCGGGGGGTTCCGGTGAAATAGGCAAATCCTTGCCCATTGCACGGATCATGGTATCCACCCTATTCACGCTGCTGGCGGCAACACGTACCAGCACATGGCCAGGGGTTACTGCTGGCGTGGGGATTTCGGCCAGCTCAAAAACCTCTGGGCCACCAAAATTACGGATAATCATTGCTTTCATGGGTAAATGCCTTTATTTGCTGATGTGATGGAATGGCGCCATACTAATTCTTGCTTCCTACATGATAAACCGCATAATAAAAGAAACATTCTCCAAAAATAATGGAAAATCATGCTGCTCGAAGACCTTCAGCTTGTCCTCAAAATCGCGGAATTCCGCAGTATCACTGCCGCCGCTGCGCATCTGGATCTGCAAATCTCGACCGCGAGTGCCGCCCTGAAACGGGTAGAAAAGGCGCTGGGTGTGGAATTATTCATCCGCTCTACCCGCCAACTGCGACTTTCCGGCGCAGGGGAGCGCTATCTTCCCCAGTGTGAACAGGCGCTGCTCCTGCTGGAACAAGCCCGGCAGAACATGCAGGAGGATAGGGACAATGTCGAGGGCGAGTTGCGCCTGTCGGTGTCGTCCGATTTGGGGCGAAATCTGGTCATCCCCTGGCTGGATGAATTTATGGAACGCCACCCCGGCATCCGCTTGAGGGTGGACATCAGCGACCGCAACATCGACTTTTACCGTGATGCGGTCGATATGGCGCTGCGCTATGGTTCGCCCCATGATAGCAGTTTGTATGGTTTCAAGATTTGCGATGTCCCCGGCTTGTTGTGCGCCAGCCCGGACTATCTTGAACGGAACGGCACGCCGCACCATCCCCATGAGCTGCCCACGCATAACGGCCTGTTCTATCAGCTTTACGACATTATTCACGATGTCTGGGCATTCTCCCACGCCGAAACCCACTACAAAATCAGGATGAACGGCAATCGCGCTGCCAATGACGGCGATCTGGTCAGGCGCTGGTGCGTTGCGGGTAAAGGTCTGGCTGCCAAAGCCTCCCTCGATATATCCGCCGATTTGCTCTCCGGCAGAGTGGTCAGCCTGATGCCTGAATTCCAGCTGCCGCCTGCCGAGCTATGGCTGATCTGCCCCAGCCGCCAGTCGATTACCCCCGCTGTGCGGCTGCTCAGGGATTTCCTGCGGGAGAAAACCTTGGCTGTGTTGAAGCAATTGACTGATGCGGGTATGTTGGCGGCTTCCGGGCACTGATTTCAGGCCAGTTACCGGACGCTTTGTGGCAGTTTAGCCTACCTTTCCGGGAACAATCCCGGCATCCAGCGCGACGCCAACGCCGCCGGGAAATTCAAACGCAGCGGTGCTCGTGTTGATTCTGAAGCAAGCACTCCCCGCCCCAGCAAAGCCGATGTCACCCGGCGTGCATTGCGGTCGCCGGTTCCCAGTAACCCGGCCACTTCTCCACGCGGCACTGCCCCGCGATACAGAATCGCTTCCAGCAACATGCCAGACTTTTGCGGCAGGCGATCAGCTCGGATTTCTGTCTCCGTCCAGATAATGATGCGATCCCGCAAGCCTTGGGGGTTGACCAGCGTTTCCATGAAGTCGACCTGATCAATGCAGGTTTCAAGGAAGAATATCGTAAATTGAGCCAGCGCCTCCTCACTCAGATTACCACGACCATCCAGATCATTGCGGCGCGGCAAGTCACAGTGCGCCAGCAGGCTTTTGTATTTGGCTTCGTTTCTGGCAAGACCCCGTGCCACCGACCAGATACCGCCGGTATCCAGTGCTTCACGCAGCATGGCATAGGACATCAAACGCGCAACCCGTCCATTACCGTCCAGAAACGGGTGCATCCACAACAATCTGTGATGGGCGCAGGCCGCTGCAACAATGGCATCGAATTTACCGGTGTTGCGGTAAGCATTCTGAAAACGTTGCATGAAGCGGGGCAATGCACCGGGGCTGATGGCAATATGTCGACCGACGATCACATCACGCGGGCGCAGCTTGCCGGGAATGAGCGCTTCCCGTTTACCGGTATCCGGGTTTTCCACCCACAACAACTCGTCAGGGAGCAATTCACAGAAGCGCCGATGCGTTTCGAGAATGCCTTCAACAGAAGTAGCCCGACCCTTCAGGCCGTCATGGTCAATCCATTGCTGGGCAGCAATATGCGCTTTGGCTTCCAGTTGCAGGTCACGTTTTTGGGGATCGGTGCTGTAGTCCTCGTTGAGCGCGCGTTCGATATCAATCGGGTGGGTATCATGGCCTTCAATCAGGTTGCTGTAGTAACAGTTCATGGAACGCACCAGATCGGATAAGGCTTGCACAATACCCTCAGGCAGGCTTTTCCGCAGGGCTGTGGATTTGGCAGTCAGTTCCAGGCTCAGGTCAGCCAGTTCAGGGCGAAAACGGGAGGTGGCAGCAACCAGTAGCGGCTCCATCATGCTGATGGCTTCGCCTCGGTCAGCCGCCATGTTGTCCGCTTCCATGTCCGGTTCTCTAGTATTCATGTTGTCATGTATATCATGGACTTATCTTTTTAGAAAGCCTGCTCTGGCAAGTTTTTATGTCCGCTTTTGAATGCTTCAAGGTAGCTGATCTGCCCCAGCCGCCAGTCGATTACCCCCGCTGTGCGGCTGCTCAGGGATTCCCGGCGGGAGAAGGCCATGGCCGTATCGAAGCAATTGACTGATGCAGGCATGCTGGAAGCAATACACTCAATGAGATGTTCAGTTATAATTGATGGGCTTTTCTGTTACTTCCTTACTCCACCCTGAGAAATCGAGCATACATGGATCATTCCGTTCACAACAAGATCGTCAACTTCATCTGGTCTATCGCTGATGACTGCCTGCGGGATGTGTATGTACGTGGCAAATACCGCGATGTCATCCTACCCATGTTTGTCTTGCGCCGTCTGGATTGTTTGCTGGAAGCGACCAAGGAACAGGTGAAAGAAGAGGTCGCTTTCCAGATGGAAGAATTCAGTATCCTGCAAGACCCGGATGCTTTGCGGGAGGCAGCAGGTTATGTGTTTTACAACACCGCCGACATCAGCCTGAAAGGCTTGACTGGCAACCCTTCCCAGTTAGCCAGCAATTTCAAACATTATCTGGACAGCTTCTCCGATAATGTGAAAGAAATCATCCGCCACTTCGACCTTTACAATCAGGCAAGCAAGTTGGCGGGAGCAGACAAGCTGCACGATGTGCTGGAAAAGTTTGTATCACCCGATATTAACCTCAGCTCGAAAGAAGCCAAAGATGCCGAAGGCCGCACCCTGCCAGCGCTGACCAACCACGGCATGGGCTATGTGTTCGAGGAACTGATCCGCAAATTCAACGAAGAAAATAACGAGGAGGCCGGGGAGCACTTTACCCCGCGTGAAGTTATCAAGTTGATGACGCATCTGTTGTTTCTGGAAGTGAAAGACAAGCTGCCGCCGGTCATCACCATCTACGACCCGGCTTGTGGTTCCGGTGGGATGCTGACTGAATCGCAGGATTTCATTAGCGACCCGGAAGGCGTGATTGCCAGCAAGGCCAAGGTTCTGCTGTACGGCAAGGAGATCAACGGCGAGACTTACGCTATCTGCAAGTCGGACATGATGATCAAGGAAAATGACCCCGAAAATATCCGCTTTGGTTCCACCATCGCGACGGATGAATTTGCCGGAACCCGTTTTGATTTCATGCTCTCCAACCCACCTTATGGCAAGAGCTGGAAGACCGAGCAGAAGTTTGTCATCGAAGGTAAAGAGATTCTGCAATCCCGTTTTGAAGTGAATCTGCCGGACTTTCAGGATTCTTACGACTTTTACCCAGCAGTTCCGCGTTCTTCGGATGGTCAGTTATTGTTCCTGATGGAAATGGTCAGCAAAATGAAGTCCGTCAAGGATAATGGCGTCGGGGCGCGGATTGCCTCTGTTCATAACGGCTCATCTTTGTTTACTGGCGATGCGGGCAGCGGTGAAAGCAATATCCGCCGTTATCTGGTGGAGCGGGATTATCTGGAGGCGATTATCCAGTTGCCCAACAACCTGTTCTACAACACCGGCATCACCACCTACATCTGGCTATTGAACAATAACAAACCTGCGCCCCGCAAGGGCAAGGTGCAGTTGCTCAATGCCCAGAACATGTATCGCAAGCTGCGTAAAAATCTGGGGGAGAAAAACTGCGAACTGACCGATGAACACGTCAACGCGCTGGTTCAGCTTTATCATGAGATGGCGGGGGATGAGGCAGAGAATCCGGTTTCCAAAGTGTTCGCTAACAGCGATTTCGGTTATTTCAAAGTGACGATTGAGCGGCCTTTGCGTAAATCCGCCCAATTTAGCGGGGAACGCATCCAGGAATTGCGTTTTCTGCCTGCACTCCAGCATGAAATGCAGTGGATTTACGCGCAGTACGGTGACGCGGTATATGACCAGAAAACCCTGAAGGCGCAGCGCAACCGCATCATTCAGCACTTTGAAGAGCAGAGTGCCGGTTTGACCAAAAAGAACCGTGATAAACTGCTGGCGCAAGCGACATGGGATGCTCAGAAAAGCCTGATGGAGAACGCCGAAAAAATCATGGGCAAGGTCGGGCAAGTGCAGACCGATGACTTCAATCAGTTCAAGAAGGCTGTCGATAAAGCGATTAAGGCGCTTGAGCTGAAATTGTCGGCGGGTGAGAAAAACCAGCTCCTGAATGCCATGAGCTGGCGCGATGAAAATGCTAAACCCGTCATCAACAAGGTTCACAAACTGAGCAAAACGGATGTGGACGAGCTGACAGCGAAGTTTGCAGTCAAGGCAGCGTGTTTGCAGGACTTCGGCTATTGGGAACAGGCGGGCAAGTACATCGAATACGAGCCGGACTCCGAACTGCGTGATACCGAAAATGTGCCGTTGGCTGCCAACATCCATCAGTATTTTCTGGATGAAGTCCGGCCTCATGTGGCGGATGCGTGGATAGCGTGGGACAAAACCCAGATGGGTTGTGAGATCAGCTTCAACAAGTACTTTTATGAGCATCAGCCCTTACGCTCACTGGAGGACGTGACAGCGGATATTTTGCGGCTGGAAAGCGAAACCGACGGTCTGTTAAGGCGACTGGTGCAGTTTGGCGAACACGCAGCGGAATGATGATACACTCGATGAGGCAATCGACAGATATTCCCCCGGACGAAACCATGCAAAAGAAACAGCTTCCCGTCGGTATTCAGACTTTTCGCGAAATTCGCGAGGGTAATTTCTACTATATCGACAAGACCAAAATGGCCGTTGATTTGGTCAACAGTGTTAAACACTGCTTCCTGTCACGCCCGCGCCGCTTCGGCAAAAGCCTGTTTCTGGACACCCTGAAAGAACTGTTTGAAGGCAATGAAAAGCTCTTCAAAGGGCTGGCGGCAGAAAAACAGTGGGATTGGTCAGTCCAATACCCTGTTATCCGTTTTAGCTTTGCGGGTAGCACTTACGCAGAGAAAGGGATGGCGGAGCAGGATATTAGTGAACAGCTTAACCAGTTCGCCCGTGAACACGGGGTTAGTTTCAATGGTCAAAGCACTTCCGGGCGTTTCAGGGAGCTGATCGAGCATGTGGAACAACAGATCGGACAGCGGGTGGTGGTGCTGGTGGATGAGTACGACAAGCCGATTCTGGATGCCATCAGTGACCCGGAGGTTGCGCGTCATAACCGTGATTTTCTGCGCGGTTTCTACAGCGTGATCAAGGATTACGACGCGCATATCAAATTCAGCTTTCTGACCGGGGTTAGCAAGTTTTCCAAGGTGAGTATTTTTTCCGGGTTGAATAATCTGTATGACCTGACCCTGGTTCCGCACTATGCCACGATTTGCGGTTATACCGACCATGACATTGACACGGTGTTTATGCCGGAATTACCGGGGCTGGACCGGCAAGAAATCCGTGACTGGTATAACGGTTATAACTGGCTGGGGGAAGGTGTTTATAACCCGTTTGATATTTTGCTGCTGTTTAAAAACCGGGAGATCAGAAACTACTGGATTGAAACCGGTACGCCTACGTTTCTGGTTGACCTGATTCACAGTCGTCAGGTGGCTACGCCTGATCTTGGCAAGCGTAACAGTGATGAGGACTTGCTTTCCAGCTTTGATGTGGATCATATGCCGCTGGAAGCGGTGATGTTTCAGACCGGTTATCTCACCATCAAGTCGCGCCGAAATCTGGGGGGGAAATGGTTTTATCAGCTTGGCTACCCGAACCGTGAGGTGTATCAAAGCCTGAATGGCAGTGTTCTGCAGCGGTTGGTACAAGTGCCTGGTGAGCAGGTAACACAACAAATCCGCTTGTATGAGCTGTTGATGCAGAATGACTTTGACGGCCTGAAACAACTGTTTCACGCTTTTTTTGCCAGCATTCCGTATCACTGGTATACCAACAGCCAGATTCAGCGCTATGAGGGATATTACGCCAGTGTGTTTTATTCTTATTTCGCCTCGCTGGGTTTGAATGTAACGGTGGAAGACATCACCCATCTGGGGCGGATTGACATGACGCTCAAATTCAATGGGCAGGTGTATATTTTCGAGTTCAAGGTGGTGGAGATGGTGCCGGAAGGTAATGCCTTGCAGCAAATCAAGGATAAGTGCTACGCCGACAAATACCGCTCGCTGGCGCAACCGATTCACCTGATCGGGGTGGAG
Organism: uncultured Thiothrix sp.; assembly: GCA_964293125.1. GTDB lineage: Bacteria > Pseudomonadota > Gammaproteobacteria > Thiotrichales > Thiotrichaceae > Thiolinea. The sequence goes on from CAXYXY010000010.1 coordinate 90,652, forward strand.
TTCAGCCGCGATTCCCGCAATATCACCGGCTTCGAGGTCGAACAGGCATGACTGAAACCCCGCCATTCCCCAAATACGACCACTACAAAGACTCCGGCATCCCGTGGCTAGACCAAATCCCCGCACATTGGGCTATTTCCTCTATACGCGCCGTTACCGAGTTAAAAAGCGAGAAAAATCAGCCTGATTTGCCGGTGCTTTCTGTTTATAGAGAGTTCGGTGTGATCCTTAAAGATTCAAGAGATGACAATCATAATGTTACTTCTTTGAATACCAGCACGTACAAAGCTGTGAGGAAGGGGGATTTTGTCGTTAACAAAATGAAAGCCTGGCAAGGCTCAATGGGCGTTAGTGAGTATGAGGGAATCGTCAGCCCTGCTTACATTACTTGCCGTATCAAGCAAGATAAGATGCTGCCAAAATATTTACACTACTTGTTGCGGTCAAAGCCTTTTATTGGTGTTTACAACTCAATTTCCTACGGTGTTCGTGTTGGTCAATGGGATATGCACTACGAAGACTTCAAGAAAGTCGCCATCGTGGAGCCACCTAATGAAGAAATGGCGAGAATTGTTTCATTCATTGACCAAAAAACGACTGAAATCGATGCAGCCATTGCCAAAAAGCAGGAACTGATCCAGCTACTCAACGAGCAGAAAGCCATTCTGATCAACCGGGCTGTGACCAAGGGCTTAAACCCCAATGTCAAACTGAAAAACAGCGGTGTGGCGTGGATTGGGGAGATTCCTGAGCATTGGGACGTCAAAAAATTAAAATTCGCCACAAAAATATTCAGAGGAAAATTTACGCATAGGCCGCGAAACGATCCACAGTTGTATGATGGGGAATATCCATTTATTCAGACTGGTGACGTTGCCAGAGCTGGCATGTACTTAACTGAATACAAACAAACTCTTAATGAGAAGGGATTGAAAGTATCGACTTTAATCCCGAAAGGCACCGTAGTCATTACTATTGCGGCTAATATCGGAGATATTTCAATCTTGAACTTTGATGCTTGTTTCCCTGACAGCATTGTTGGGTTTGAGGCACAGCAATTACAAAGAGACTTTTTATACTATGCACTAACCTCGATGAAACAACAGTTTCTTTCATCTACTGTGAAAAATACTCAGATGAATCTCAATGTGGATAGAATTGGTAATAACTTTATGCCAATTCCACCAGAAAATGAGCAAATTGAAATTCAAAATTGGAGCAATAAATTCACGGCTGAGATAAAAGGTTTATTTGAATGTCTTGAGCGGGATATTGAAAAGCTTCAAGAGTTTAAGCAGGTGCTGATTACGAGCGCGACGACTGGGAAAATCAGGGTTTAAGGGGGAAAACAGATGTACAGCGATACCAGCGAACATGCCTTTGAACGTGCTATCGAGCAAGCCCTGACCGGGCAGACGGCGGGCATCAGTGACGTTTCCCCGCACTTTCGTAGCGCCAAACACCACGGCAAAGGCTACGTCGCAGGCAACCCCCGAGACTTCGACCGCCGCTACGCCATCGACAAAACCCTGTTCTGGCAATTCCTGCAAACCACCCAACCACAAGAACTCGCCAAACTAAAAAACCTGCCCAATTGGGAACAATTACTACTCGAACGCCTCAGCACCAAAATCCAAAAAGATGGCGTCGTCACCGTACTGAAGAAAGGCTTACACATTAACGACGCCCACCTGCAACTCCTCTACAAAGGCGTTTACAACACCCTTAACCCCCACCAGCGCACCCTGTTTGAGCAAAACATCTTTTCCATCACCCGCCAAGTCCATTACTCCGAAGATGAACCCCTCAAATCCGTGGATATGGTGCTGTTCATCAACGGCCTGGCACTCGCCACCTTCGAGCTGAAAAAGCCGCAGAAAAGTCAGGACGTACACCGGGCGATGAAGCAATACAAGGAAACCCGCGACCCGAAAACCACCTTGTTCCGCTTCGGCCAATGTCTGGTGCATTTCGCGGTGGATACCGATGATGTCTTCATGAGCACCCACATCAATGGCAGCAACACCTTTTTCCTGCCCTTCAACAAAGGCGTAAATCACGGCAAAGGCAACCCGATAAACACTGACATCGGTGGCTACAAAACCGCCTACTTGTGGAATGAAGTGCTGGAGCCGCACTCACTGGTGCAAATCATCGAGCATTTCGCCAAAAGGGTGGAAGAGCAAGACGCACAAGGCAAAACCAAAAAGATTCTGTATTTCCCCCGCTATCACCAGATGGACGTGGTGCGCCAGTTACTCGCCGCTGCCAAACGCGGCAGCACTGAACAGCGTTATTTGATCCAGCATTCTGCCGGTTCCGGCAAATCCAACTCCATCACCTGGCTGGCCTTCCAGTTGATTGAATTGTATGACCCCAGCGGACGCGAGAATGTGTTTGATTCGGTCATCGTCGTGACAGATCGGCGCATTCTGGATCAACAGTTACGCAATAACATCCGCCAGTTTTCCGAAGTGAAAAACCTGGTCGCGACAGCGGAAAAATCGGCTGACCTCAAAGCCCATCTGGAACAAGGTAAGCGCCTGATCATTACCACCATCCAGAAATTCCCCTTCATCGTCGATGGCATCAGCGACCTGTCGGATAAACGTTTTGCGGTGATTATTGACGAGGCGCATTCCTCGCAATCCGGCAAGAGCGCCGACACGCTGAATAGGTCGCTGGGCATGGATGCCTCAGAAGACGAGCAAACCGAAGATGCCTTGCAGGACAAAATCCTCAAGGCAATGGATGGCCGCAAGATGAGCGGCAATGCCTCTTACTTCGCCTTCACCGCCACCCCCAAGAAAGAAACACTGGAAAGATTCGGGCGCAAGGGCGAACCGGATACCGAGGGCAAGACCCCCTTTTACCCCCATCACTTGTACTCGATGAAACAGGCGATTGAGGAAGATTTCATCCTCGACGTGTTACAGAACTACACCACCTACCATAGCTTTTACGAGGTGCAGAAATCTGTCGAGGAAAACCCGCGTTTCAACAACAAAAAAGCTCAAGCTAAGCTGAAGGCTTACGTGGAAGGGCATCATGAAACCATCGAGAAAAAAGCGGCGGTGATCGTCAATCACTTCATCGAGAACGTGGTGAAAGCCCACAAGCTGAAAGGCAAGGCGAAAGCGATGGTCGTGACGTCTACCATTGAACGCGCCCATGAGTACTTTCAGGTCATTGTCACGTTGTTGAAAGCGGCGAATATGCCCTTCAAGGCGATTGTGGCCTTCTCGGACAAGGAAGGGTTTGAACACACCGAAGAGTCCGTCAATGGTTTCCCCGGCAAGGATATTCCCGCCCGTTTCAAGAGCGATGATTACCGCCTACTGGTCGTCGCCAACAAATACACCACCGGCTTTGACGAGCCATTGCTGCATTCCATGTACGTGGATAAGCGTTTGCAGGGCGTGCAAGCCGTACAAACCTTGTCCCGCCTCAATCGCTGCAACCAGAAAATGGAAAAGATCGACACCTTTGTGCTGGATTTCTACAACACCACCAAGGACATCAAGGAAGCGTTTGACCCGTTCTACACCAGCACGCTACTCAGCGAAGCCACCAATGTGAATGCACTGCACGACTGGAAGGAAACGCTGGATAATGTCGGCGTGTATGAATGGTCTGAGGTAGCGCAATTCAACCAGTTGTTCTGGAACAAAGCCCCGGATGAGGACTTACACCCGATTGCCGACATCGCCGCTGCCCGTTTCGATAAGCTGGGTACTGATCTGGAGGACGAAACCGAAGCCGACAAACGCAAGGTGGATTTTAAAATCAAAGCCAAGCAGTTTGTGAAGGTGTACGCCCAGCTTGCCGCCATCATGCCGTTCAATAATGTATCGTGGGAGATGCTGCACTGGTATCTGTTATTCCTGATCCCCAAACTCAAGGTCAAGACACCGGAACAGGAAGACTTGAGAAAACTGCTGCAAAGCGTGGACATGAATACCTACGCGATGGCACGGGTGAGCCTCAACGAACGGATTGAACTGGACAATGCCGAATCCGCACTTGCCCCGCAAAACCCGGAGCAACGTGGCTATCATGGCGAAGAGGATAAAGACCCGCTGGATGTGATCGTGGAGCATTTCAACAAGCGGCATTTCGCGGGTTGGGACACCACGCCGGAAGAACTGAAAGTCAAACTCATCAGTACCGCCAGAATTGTCCAGAAAAATGAGGAATACGCCGCTCAGGTACTCAACAATACCGACGAGCAGAACCGCCGGATTGCACTGAAAACCTTGATCAAAAAAGCCGTCATGATTCAACGGCGCAGTGAGCTTGATCTTTACAAACGTTATGTGCAAGACGACGACTTCAGCCGCAGTTATGATAGCTTGATTGAACAGGTGTTGGCGGCTGAATCACTCTGACTCCTTCACCGCAGTCACCACCAATGGCGTAGCCGCTGGGTGCTTCCGCACAAACACCCAGCGCAAAAAGCGCAGCAGATCATCAATCAGGGTAAACACCACCGGAATCACCAGCAGGCTGAGCACGGTCGAGGCCAGCAAACCGCCGATCACCACCGTTGCCATTGGTGCCCGAAAACTCGGGTCAACCCCCAGCCCCAACGCGGTCGGCAGCATCCCTGCCCCCATCGCAATCGTGGTCATCACAATCGGGCGAGCCCGTTTATGGCAGGCATCGACCAGGGCATCAAAGCGGTTCATACCGCGCTCATGGCGGGCGACAATCGCGTATTCCACCAGCAAAATCGAGTTCTTGGTCACAATCCCCATCAGCATCACCAAACCAATCACCGAAGGCATCGAAAAACTCTGATGGCTGACCAGCAAGGCAATAAACGCCCCGCCGAGTGACAAAGGCAAAGCAGTCAAAATGGTAATCGGCTGCAAAAAGTCATGGAACAGCAACACCAGCACCACATAAATAAACATCACCCCGATCAACATTGCCGTGCCGAAGCTGCCAAACAGTTCAGCCATACTCTCCGCATCCCCGGAGGCCGGGCGTTCCACACTTTGCGGCAGGGTCTTCAGGCTGGGCAATTGATCGACCTCAAGCACCACATCCCCCAGCGTCCGCCCCCCCAGTTCCACATCAATGATGACATTGCGTTTGCGGTCAAACCGGCTGATCTGGGTCGGGCCACTGCCAATATCCACGCTAGCCACCGCTGACAGGGGCACTTCACCATTGCGCCCCGGAATACGCAGCTGTTCCAGTGCCTGCAAATCCGTGCGTGCCGACTTGGCCAGCCGTACCCGCACCGGAATCTGCCGCTGCGGCAGATTAAGCTTGGGCAGGCGGCTTTCAAAGTCACCCGCCGTGGCAATTTGCACCGTATTCGCCAGGGTGTTGGTGCTGATCCCCAGTTCGGCAGCCCGCGCCACATCCGGGGTAATATGAATTTCCGGGCGTTGCAAGCTGGCGCTGGAGGTCACATTCCCCACCCCGCGCAAAGTCCGCAAATCCTTCTCCACCGCCAGCGTCGCAGTACGCAAGGCATTCGCATCATCACTGGCCAGCGTCACCTGCAATTTTTCACCACTGCCCCCCGCGCCTACTTTAACCCGCACACCGGGCAATAACTTCAACTGTTCGCGGATCTGGTTTTCAATCACCTGCTGGCTGATGGCGCGCTCGGTACGGTGCGTCAGGCTTAAGGTCAGGGTGGCTTTGCGCACATCACTGCCGCCGCCACCGCCGAATGGCCCACCCTCGCCCGCTTCATAACCGATGGTGGACAACACCTGTTTGACATCCGGGACGGCTGCCAGTAAGACGCGCGCCTGTTCGGCCACTGCCCGCGTTTCAGCCAGAGTACTGCCCGGCTGCAACTCAATGGTCAGCGCCGTCCTGCTTTCATCGCCGGGCGGGATAAATCCCTTGGGCAGCAACGGCACCAGCATCAATGAGCCGATAAAGAAAGCAATAGCGAAGACCGAAGTAATCAGCCGGTGGCGCAAACACCAGCGCATGGCCGTGAGATAAGAACGCATGATCCAGCCATCTTTTTCCTCGCGTTCGGGGTGTGGCTTCAATAAATAAGCCGCCATCATCGGCGTTAACAAACGCGCGACCACCAGCGAGAAAAACACCGCCACCGCTGCCGTAATCCCAAACGGTTCAAAAAACTGCCCCGGCACCCCGCCCATAAAAGCCGTTGGCAAAAATACGGCGATCAGGGTAAAGGTGGTAGCGACTACCGCAAGCCCAATCTCATCCGCCGCCTCCATCGCCGCCTGAAACGGGGTTTTACCCATATTCAGATGGCGAACAATATTCTCCACCTCCACAATCGCATCATCGACCAACACGCCGACGACCAGCGCCAAGGCCAGTAAAGTGAGCACATTCAGGGTATAGCCAAAATAATGCATGACCGCAAAAGTCGGAATGATGGCCAGCGGCAAGGCCGTCGCCGAGACAATCGTCGAACGCCAGTCGCGTAAAAACAGCATAACCACCAGCACCGCCAGCGCCGCGCCTTCGAACATCAGCAGCATCGAGCCGGAATAGTTTTCCGCCACACTGTCCACCGTGTTATAAGCCTCACCGATCGTCACCTGTGGATGAGCCTTCGCCAGTTTTTCAACCGCCTGACGCACTGCCGCCGCTACTTCGACTTCACCCGCGCCCTTGATGCGCGTAATCTGAAAACCAACCACCGACTTGCCATCCAGCAAGGCATAGCCGGAACGTTCGGCAATGGTATCTTCCACGCTGGCAATCTGGTCAAGCCGCACATAGCGCCCACCCGCCAATGGGATCGATAAAGCCGCAATTTCTTCGACACTGTTCACCGCCCCCAGGGTGCGAATCGACTGCACCGCGCCGCCAATATCACCGCGCCCGCCCGAAGCATCTTTCTGCACCTGCCCCAAAGCTGAGGAAATATCCGCCGCCGTCACCCCCAGACCGGACATCAAGGCCGGATCAAGATTGACCTGCACCTCACGGTCGACCCCACCGATGCGGGAACTGCGCCCCACCCCTTTGACCGCCAGCATCGCCTTGGAGACTTCATTATCAATGAACCAGGACAAAGCCTCTTCGTCCAGCTGTTCGGAGGCAACCGTGAAGGTGATAATCGGGTTACCCGCCGTAGTAATCTTGGCAACAATCGGGTCAGACATGCTGCCCGGCAAGTCAGCCCGCACGCTATCTACCGCATTGCGGACTTCACTCAGGGCAACTTCGGTATCCTTTTCAATCTCAAATTCCACCGCTGTGACCGCAGAACCATCGCTCAGGGTGGTGGAAATGTGTTTGATCCCGCCGAGTGAGGCCACCGAATCTTCAATCCGGCGCGCCACCTCGGTTTCCAGCTGGCTGGGTGATGCACCCTCCAGACTGGCAGAAATACTGATCACCGGCAGCTCAATATCCGGAAACTGCTGGATCAGCAAGGCACGAAAGCCGCTGATGCCGAGAAAAGTCAGCACCATGAACAGCAACAGGCTCGGCACCGGATTACGGATTGACCAGGCCGAGAGATTCATGGCTTGCCTCCCTTCACTGTGCTATTAACGGTACTGTTCACCTCACCACTGTCCGCCGCCGCCAGTACATCCACCAGATCACCGTCATTCAGGAAAGCGCCGCCGGTTGCAACCACGGGGCTATCCGCTACCAGCCCTTCCAGTATTTCCACCCGGTCGCCCAAACGCCGCCCGATACTGACCTTCAGCTGGCTGACGTGCTGGTCGGTACTGACCGTAAAGACATAATGTCGCCCGTCACGCAGGATGACCGCCGTTTGTGGCAAAGTCAGCGCGGTAGTGCTGCCACTGTGAATCAGCCCCTTGACAAACATGCCGCCCCGCGCCGAACTGCCGCTGGGCAGATTGACCAGCACGGTGGCATTGCGGGTATTGGTATCCAGCAAGGGGGTAATCATGCGTACTTCACCCTCGATCACCTCGCCAGTTGGCAGGGTCACGCTGGTCGCCTGCTGCTCCTGCACCTTACCCAGTTCGCTACTGGCCACTGCCGCCTGCCATTCGAGACGGTTTTCGCGAATAATGCGCAATAGCTCAGCCCCCACTTGCACGACCGCACCTAAAGCGACCGTCCGCGCACTGATCACGCCATCATCTGCTGCCAGTATAACCGTCTGCCGCAAGCGGATTTTCTGGCTTTCCAGGGCAGCCTGCTGCACTTCCAGCGCCGATTTCTGGGCGGCCAGTGCGGCTTTTTGCACATCCACTGCCGCCGTCTGAGTGCCGGTCGCTGCCTGTTGAGCCACCACTGCCGCCTGCTGTGCCCTGATTTCGGCCTGGCGCGCCTGCAAGCCTGATTTCAGGGCATTAAATGCAGCCTTTTGGGCGGCAAGCCCGGCCTGCTGCCCCTGCACACCGGCTTGAGCCGACGCTTCAGCGGCAAGGTACTGGTCAATCTGTTGCATCGGCAAAGCACCGGTCGGCTTCAGACGACGGGCACGGTCAGCATTGGCACGCGCCTCGCCATACGTAGCCTGCGCCTGACCAATACCCGCATTGGCACGGGCGATTTCAGCATTGCCCTGCACTAGCCCATCTTCCGCCTGTTTGGCATTGGCCGCCGCCTGAGTCACGCCTGACTGCGCCTGCACCACGCCGGCTTCGGCCTGTTTGACACTGGCCTCGGCCTGCGCGACAGCCGCTTCAGCTTGGGCAATACCCGCTTTTGCCTGGGCAATCACCGCTTCCTGCTGGGCAATTTCAGCCTTGACCGTTTCCTGTTCCAATCTGATCAGCGGCTGGCCACGCTTGACTTCGCTACCGACATCGACCAGCACCTCCGTCACCCGCAAGCCGCCAATTTCGGCAGACACCAGCGCCTCCTGCCACGGGCTGATCACGCCGTTGGCCTCAATGTCGATATTCCAGGTTTCTTCCTTGGCCAGCGTCGTGGATACCGCCAAAGCCGGTTTGTCATTGGCTCCGGCAAGGGGCGTATCCACCTTGGTCGCACTATCTGCAGCTTGGGAGAAGGGGATAAATGCTGGGTGCATGCTCACAGACAACCCCAACAAACCGGTCAGCATGACACGGCTCAAGTGTTTATTCATTGATTTCATAAGAGTTTTTTAGATAACTGACCTGATTACAGAATTGTCGGCATATTAGATAGTACAATTATAGCCCTTATCAGTCAGACAAGACTAATTCGATTTCATTCCAGTGAAGCATCGACTAATAAAGGATAGAGATTTTGCACACTAAATCTGTTTTTTTTCAGCAAGGCATTCCCGCCGCCCTAGGCGCAGCCATTCTATTTGGAGCAAGCACGCCACTCACCAAACTACTATTAGCCAATATCAGCCCATGGATGCTGGCAGGATTGTTGTATCTGGGTTCCGGCTTGGGCTTGTGGCTGTATCGCCGCCTCAGTCATGCAGCACCGATCCGACTTCCACGCCATGAAATATGCTGGCTGTCGGGTGCTGTTTTGTCCGGCGGGGTCATTGCACCCGTGTTACTGCTGCTGGGCTTGGCCGGGATGCCTGCCTCTGGCGCATCCCTGCTGCTCAATGCAGAAGGCGTATTCACTGCACTACTGGCGTGGTTCGTGTTCCACGAAAATGTCGACCGACGAATCACGCTGGGGATGTTTGCCATTGTAATGGGCGCTGTAGTCCTTAATCTGAACTGGTCAGAGGCAATACGCTTGGGCAGTATTTGGCCTGCCTTGGCTATTCTGGGTGCCTGCTTTGCGTGGGGTCTGGACAACAATCTGACACGCAAAGTCTCACTGAACGATGCGACCGGGATTGCGACCATCAAAGGGCTGGTATCAGGCATTGTCAATCTGATACTGGCGCTGTTGTTGGGCGCAACATTGCCTGACCTGCCATTGCTGGGCGGCGCATTGGTCTTGGGATTTCTGGCTTATGGCGTGAGTTTAACCCTGTTTGTGCTGAGTTTACGCCATTTAGGAACAGCGCGTACCGGTGCCTATTTTTCCATTGCCCCCTTTTTCGGTGCTGCACTATCCATTGTCCTGCTGAACGAACCATTGACCACACCACTCTTGCTGGCCGGTCTGTTAATGGCCATCGGCGTCTGGCTGCATCTGACAGAGCGACATGTGCATGCACACCAGCATGAAACATTGGAACACACCCATGAACATACCCATGACTTACACCATCAGCATGAACATGCTAACCCGATAGCTCCTGGGATAAAACACAGCCACTGGCACAAGCATGAACCGCTGACCCATAGCCATGCGCACTTTCCGGATGCACATCACCAACATCGCCACGAACACTGATTGTGCTACTGGTTTTACTGCTGATTTTACTGCGGATACCAATACCGCACCCGCTCATCACCCTTGTTGATCAGGACAAAATTATTCGCAAACACCCGGTATTCGGCGCTCCACTCGCCGTCTGGCCACTGGATACGCACACTGGCGCGTTCCGCTACCCCCAAGCCCACATGCACAAAACCACTACTCCCGGAAGCATGCCCGCCCCCGACCTGTATTTTCCGGATCTGGGTGAGGTTGCCGGTTTTAATCGCGAGTGTCGCACCGACTGCGTGCCGGTTCGCCCCCGCCTGTGCCAACTCCAGCTGCAACCAGTTGCCGGTCGGGCGCACACCCCAGTCAGTTTTGCTGCCCTGATTCCGAAACACACTGGCCGCTGCCTTGCGATTCACCACGATCAGATCAAGCAGGCCATCCGCATTCAAATCCTGTACCGCTGCACCACGCCCACGGGTGGGCAGATCAATCCCGGCCAGATGCCCGGCCTCGAAAAAACTGCCATCGCGTTGCCCCAGCAGCAGGTTATCCGGGTCGAAGGCCGCAAAATCCGGCATTTCCTCCACATTGCCCTTGGCGATAAACAGATCCAGCCGCGCATCGTTATTCAGATCAGCAAACGCCGCCTGCCAGCCGGTCGATGGGCGCAAATCTTCACCCTCATACGGACGATGAGCTGTCGCATGTCGTTCATAGGCCACATCACGGTAGACCGGGCGGTCTTCCTCGGCTTCATCATCCAGCACCTGCAAACGGGTATCGCCCATTGAGGTGAGCGCATATTCCGGGAAACCGTCCCCTTCCAGATCACCCTCGGCAATCCCCATCCCCCAAATCATCACCCGCTGCCAGCCATCGTTGCGCGTATAGACACGCGGCGGCTGACCGGGCGACACCCGCCAAAGCTGTTCCTCACCCTCACGGTAATACTGGCGATCATTGGTGATCCGCAGCGCCGGTTCACCGGATTTGTTCCAGTCAGTAAACAGCATGGACAGCGCGCAAAAACCGGGTGACAGCGGGTTGCGCTCATGATAATTCGGCGCGGTCGGGGGCTGGTTTTTTTGCCCACTGCCCGGTGGGCGGAATAATTCATTGTCGTGACAAGTACCCCACGGTGAACCGGGTGCCGACCTGTCTACGTAGTTGCCAAACGCCAGGGTCGGATACGCATTGCCCGGCTCAAAAGTCGCAGCAAACGCTGTTGTCCAATCTTTGCCGCCGTCAAAGTCCCAGAGTTTGTTCGCTTTGCTGAAGCTGCAATCTTTGCCACCCTTCAAGAGCAAATTACGTCCGACGCGGAGTAACACCAGATCCTGAAACCCGTCATTATCCATATCCAGCGGGTAGGCTCCGGTGACCTTCTCCAGCTCACGCGGCTCCAGATCCAGCGCTTTGGGCACAAAGCGTAACGCCCCCCCGACCGCACTCTGATTCACAAACAGCTTGACCGGATTCTCACCCCCTGCCACCAGCACATCCGGCAGCCGATCCTGATTACAGTCAAAGGTCGCCACGCCACCCCCCACGAAAAATTCCCAGGCACCGGTATATTCCTGCTGGATGCCAGCGCTTGAAGTTTCATTGTGCAACAACGGAATATCCATCACGGGGACTGTAGCGGATACAGGTGTCCCGGCCTCATCCGCCGAATACGCTGTGCTGAACAGGCTTAAACCGCATAAGCCGCATAAACCGGCACACAGCAGTAAAACAGACCGGTACGTCATGGTTGCTCTTCCCCGATCACCAAAGTTTTCAGATACGCAATCAAAGCCGACTGCGCCGCCGCATCCAGCTGCACATAAGCCTCGCGTGCCGGACGCGCATCACCCCCATGGGCGCGAATCACTTCATCCAGAGTCAGCAGGTCGCCACGGTGCCCATACGGTGCGGTGGAGGCGACCCCCCATAATTCAGCGGTCATAAACGTATCACGCTCCACAAAGCGTTGTGAAAGTAACTCATTGCCCAACACCGCCACCTGTGCGTCCGCCATTTTATGACGCTTGAGATCACCGAACAAAGGCACCAGCACCTCACCTTCTGGATTACGCGGCAGGGTTTTCGCCCATTCCAGCACCGCTAAATCATATACAGGCTGGGCGCTGGCATTGCTGCCTAATTCGCCCTGGCGCAAAGTACCGGCTCCATCCAGCGGGCCGGGGTCTGCAAAATTCAGGCTGTGCAGGGGCAAGGTAGGTTGATGGCAGCTGGCGCATTGGCTACGGGTAAAGATGTCTTTACCCCGCGCGGCGGCCTGTTGCCAGCGCAGGTCATCCGGCGGGCGCTCAACGGGCGGAGGCAAAGCCGCCTGCCAGGCGACCAGCGCAGATACATCACCGGGTTCAAATTCATCCACCACCCCATCTTCATCAAAATCCGCTTCCCCCGTCCAGCGCGCGCCAAACAGTTCAGTCGCCTGCATGCCGTGATGATGATTCAGCGCATTAATCGTGAACTGGCGCAAAGACGCAAACACCCCCTTCTGGCTGAAGGGGCGGATGATCAGATCACTGTCGACACCGCTGATCCCCGCCAGATCCAGTACCCCGTCCGCTTCGGCAATCACATACCCAAAGCTCACACCCTTGCTCAGCAGTTCCTTTTTGACGGGGGCACCCGTACTACGTGCCGCCTGCAGGGCGGTATGCCGGATCGCCTGCAAATCCTGCGTCATCTCCCGCGCCAGTAACTCGATCAGACCCGCACCCAACAGGTGGTTGGTATTGCGCTCATTCGAAAACTGCGGATCAAGGCTGTCAAAATCGGCATTCGTAAAGCCTTCGGACACAAAGACATTGGCGGTGAAATCACCGGCTCCACCCGTAACGGGTACATTGTGGCAACTGACACAGGCGTTCGCATCCAGCCCGGAAGTACGCCGGAACGTAAATTCCACCGGACGCTTGCGCTTGGTCGGGATGATGGCTTGCGTCGCCAGTGGGCGTCCGGCACCGTCCTCACGGGTAAAACGTGCACTGAACAGGTGCTCACCGCGCGCATGCAAGGCTGCAAAGGTGGCGGCATCCAGTGTGCCCTGCAGCTGTTCCTGGGCAAACGGCGGTTGCAGCACGCCCTCTGCCCAAGGTTCCGGCGCGGTGCCATTAACTTCAGCCGCTAAACCCGTGAGTGGCAGGCACAGGCAAAGGCAAACCTTGAACCAGCTTTTCTTGAATAAACCTTTAACTGATTCAGGCATGATCCAGCGCCTGCAAAGCCGTAATCGCACAACCCAGATGAATCAGCGCCTCTGAATCCTCGTAGCAAGAAAACTCCACATCGGCACCATCCAGCATTTTGCCGTTTTGTATCAGTGATTTGCGAATTTCAGGCTCCATCAGGTCAAAGGCTTGTGCACCCTGACCGACAAAGGCAATCGCCACCGGGTCTAGCAGGGCAAACAAACTGCGCAAACCGTGCCCAATCGCCTGCCCGGCCTCACGGTAGGCCTGACGTTCGATCCCCTCCCCCGCATGGGCACGGGCAATCAGCGCGGCCATCGCCTGCGCGTCCACCTGTTCGAGCGGCTCGCTATCATCCGCCAAACCCGCGACCCGCCGCCAAATCGCATAGTCACCCGCATAAGCTTCCACACAACCCCGTTGCCCACAGCGGCACAAGCGCCCCTGCGGCATGTAGGCAACATGCCCGAATTCTGCAGCGGAAGATTTCACACCGATAAAGCGCTTGCCTTTGAGCATCAGCCCCATACCGATCCCCTGTGCCAGCAGGACGGCAGCGAAATCCTTGCCAAACTGCTCGGGGTAACGCCAATACAAAGCCTCGGCAATCATGTTGCAATCATTCGCAATCCAGACCGGCACATCAAACGCCTGCTTGAGCATAGCGGCCAGAGGCAGGTCGCGATTGACCGTAATCGGTGACCACAACATGGTCTGCCCGCTGGAATCGACCACGCCTTGCACACCCAGCGCAATATAGCGCAGGGGCATGGAACTCACCGGTTCCGGGCGCTGGGTCAGCAAACCGGCCAAGGCATCCTTCAGGTATTCGCCAAATTCAGCGGGACTGGCGGTATGCGAAGGAAAAGACTGGCGCGTCTGTGCCAGCACCTGCCCGGAATAATCCTGTAAACGGGCTGACAGGCTGTTCATCGCCACGGCCATCACCACCACACAACCCACCGCCGGGTTCAGCGCCAGACTGATACGCGGTCTGCCCCGCCGAATCGCAGACTCCGGGACAGCTTCCTCGCCCGAGGCGGTTTCATCAATACTGAGCAAAATACCCTCTGCCAGCAGCCCTGAGGTAATCGTTGACACCGTGGCCGGGGACAGACCTGTTTTCTCAACAATTTCAGTGCGCGATGCCTGCCGGGCGCGGCGCAGCACATTCATGATCAGGCGGGTATTTTGGCGACGGACATCATCGGTGCGCACCAGAACAGACATACTTGGCTTCTCCTTCCTCAGGCCTCAGGCTTTTTGTACAAAAGCAGTCTGACACAGGTTTTTTTTGCCGTCATCTTTTTTTTGAGTCTCGAAATAAATTCGGAGGCTACCTGCTAAAACTGATTGACAGACGATTTCTTTTCAGTCATTATTTTTTTCGAGACTTAAAATAAAGTCCGATCAGCGAATGCAACACATCGCTGCAAGACTCTGTTTGAGTAGTTTTCAAGTACATTTTCACATATATTTTTACATACATTGTTTTACCTATTGATTTATGTATCGGAGGAGATTCATGAACAAATTCATTCCCGTATTCGCCAGTGCACTGGTGGTAGCGACCTTTGCCGGTAACGTCTTGGCAAAAGACAAGATTATTGGTGTTTCCTGGTCTAACTTTCAGGAAGAACGCTGGAAAACTGACGAAGCCGCCATGAAAACCGCGATTGAAGCGGCGGGCGACAAATATATTTCGGCAGACGCGCAATCATCTGCGGCCAAGCAGCTGACCGACGTAGAAACCCTGATCACCCAAGGCGCGAATGCACTGATCATTCTGGCGCAAGATGCCAGCGCGATTGGCCCTGCGGTGGAAAAAGCAGCGGCGGAAGGTATTCCGGTCGTGGGTTATGACCGTCTGATCGAAAACAAAGATGCGTTCTACATCACCTTCGACAACAAGGAAGTCGGACGCATGCAGGCACGGGCGGTGCTGGCGGCCAAGCCAGAAGGCAACTATGCCTTCATCAAAGGTTCGGCGGCTGACCCCAATGCTGATTTCCTGTTCTCCGGTCAAATGGAAGTGCTGAAAGAAGCGATTGATGGCGGCAAGATCAAGAATGTCGGCGAGTCTTATACCGATGGCTGGAAGCCAGAAAATGCCCAGAAAAACATGGAGCAAATCCTGACCGCCAACGGCAACAAAGTGGATGCAGTCGTTGCTTCTAATGACGGTACGGCCGGTGGTGTCGTAGCGGCGCTGGAAGCACAAGGTCTGGCGGGTTCGGTGCCTGTTTCCGGGCAGGATGGTGACCATGCCGCCCTGAACCGGGTGGCACTGGGCAAGCAAACCGTATCGGTATGGAAAGATGCACGCGACTTGGGTAAAAATGCGGCTGAGATTGCTGCCATGCTGGCCGACGGCAAAGCGATGACCGATGTACCGAATGCCGTCAAATGGGCAGACGGCCCGAACAAAGTCGAGATGAACGCTGTATTCCTGGCACCCGTGCCAGTGACTCAGGAAAACCTGGGCGCAGTGATCGATGCTGGCTGGGTAACAAAAGACGTAGTTTGCCAAGGTGTTGCAGCTGACACCCCGGTTGCTGCCTGTAAATAGTCTGTAAATAGCCTGTCAATAAGCAGGTCGTTTAAATCGGTGGCAACCGCTCTGGTTGCCACCTCAGGTTTTAATCAATCCTTTGGTAGTCTCCGCTCTACCGGCCAGGCCGGTGGAATGGCACCCTTTAGCCTTGCATCATCAAGGAGTAACACCGCATGAGCGCTTCGCCCTCTGCCCCCGACAAGGCTCGCGCCGCCGAACTAGGTGGCCTTGCCCGTTTTTTTAAAGCGACCGAACTGGATACCCGCATGCTGGGTATGGTCGGAGCGCTGCTATTGATCTGGATAGGATTTGACCTTCTGTCCGGTGGCCTGTTTCTGACCCCGCGTAACCTCTGGAATCTGTCGGTACAAACGGCCTCCGTCAGTGTGATGGCGACCGGCATGGTGCTGATCATTATCACCCGCCACATTGATTTGTCGGTCGGCTCCATTCTGGGCTTTGTCGGCATGATCATGGCCGTGACCCAAGCTGAATTGCTGCCGAAGTTGATCGGTTTCGACCACCCCATGACCTGGGTGCTGGCGCTGATGATCGGCATCCTGCTGGGTGCGGCGATTGGCGGTTTCCACGGCTATATCATTGCCTATCTGGGCGTGCCTGCTTTTATCGTGACACTCGGTGGCCTGCTGGTCTGGCGCGGTGCTGCCTGGTGGGTCACGTCCGGGCGCACGGTCGCACCGATGGATTCGACTTTCCGCCTGATGGGGGGTGGGCCATTCGGCTCGATCGGTGCAACCGCCAGCTGGGTAGTGGGTATCCTCGGCTGTATCGGTATCCTGATCATGATCATCAATGGTCGCCGTAACCGTCAGCGCTTTAACTTCCCGCTGCGTCCGCTGTGGGCAGAGGCCTTCCTGATTATATCGGGTTGTGCCCTGACTCTCGGTGCGGTCGCGGTCGCCAACGCCTACCCCTGGCCTGCCCGAATCGCCAGTGATTTTGCGGCGGCTAATGGCATTACTGCCCCCGAAGGCGGCCTGTTTATTGCGCACGGTATCGCTATCCCGGTGATCATCGCAATTGTGGTCGCCCTGAGCATGACCTTTGTCGCCAACCGCACCCGCTTCGGGCGCTATGTGTATGCCCTCGGGGGTAACCCGGAAGCGGCAGAACTGGCCGGGATCAACACGCGCTGGATCACCATGAAGATTTTCATTCTGATGGGTATCTTGTGCGCGATTGCTGCCGCGATTTCTACGGCACGCCTGAATGCGGCCACCAATGCACAAGGCACACTCGATGAACTGCTGGTTATTGCGGCGGCTGTCATCGGCGGAACGTCACTCGCAGGCGGTGCCGGTACGATTATTGGCGCGATGCTCGGCGCGGTGATGATGCAGTCGTTGCAGTCCGGGATGATCCTGCTGGGAGTGGACACACCCTTGCAGAATATCGTCGTCGGCCTGGTGCTGGTGTTCGCCGTCTGGATTGACACTGTTTATCGCAAGCGTACCGCTTGACCCCCCCAGGAGAATTCAACATGAGCCAAACTCAAACACCTCTGGTCGAGCTGAAAGAACTCTCGATTGCTTTCGGGGGTATCCACGCGGTGGAGCGTGCCTCCTCTGACCTTTATCCGGGCGAAGTGGTTGCCCTGCTCGGGCATAACGGTGCGGGGAAATCGACCTTCATCAAACTGCTGTCGGGTGCGTACAAACGGGATGGTGGGCAAATCTTCATTAACGGTAAAGAAGCGACCATCAACAACCCGCGCGATGCCAAAGCCTACGGGATCGAAACCATCTACCAGACACTCGCGCTGGCGGATAATGTCGACACCGCCGCTAACCTCTATCTGGGGCGCGAACTGCGCACCGCCTGGGGCACGCTGGATGATGTGGCGATGGAAGCCGAAGCCCGCAAAGTGATGGGACGCTTAAACCCGCGTTTCCAACGCTTCAAGGAGCCGGTCAAATTACTCTCCGGTGGCCAGCGCCAGTCGGTCGCGATTGCCCGCGCCATCCTCTTCAACGCGCGTATCCTGATCATGGACGAGCCAACCGCTGCCCTCGGGCCACAGGAAACCGCGCAAGTCGGTGAACTGATCAAGCAATTGAAACGTGACGGCATCGGTATCTACCTGATCAGCCACGACATCCATGACGTGTTTGACCTGGCTGATCGCGTCACCGTGATGAAAAACGGGCAGATCGTCGGCACCGCCCGCACCGAAGACGTGAGTAAAGATGAAGTGCTGGGGATGATTATTCTGGGTAAATGCCCGCCGGGAGCGATTCCGGGGCCGGGGGCTGACCCGGATTTGTAGGAGGGTAAGCCCAAGTCCAGGAGCATGGTTGACGACTTATGAATCAGGATCAAACTTTCAGCACTGGCAATAGTCAGATAGCATATGAAACATCGTTCCAATCAGTCCGTGAGTTAAACCATGCACAGATACCTTCTCACCGTTTGTTTGCTCTTACTGTTGCCTGGCTCAGTCCTGTCCTTGCAGACTGCTCCTTATCAGGATCTGTTCATCGCGAACGACGCCACTGGCAGGCAACTCTGGAATACCGATGGCACCCCACAGGGTACACAGATATTTCGCTACCTGAGCACCACCCCGAATGGCAACTCCAATAGTCGCTTATTGGGGACGGCAGGTCAGTTCGGATTGTTTGTAGCACAATCCGCTGATCACAAAACCGGACTCTGGCGTACCGATGGCACACCTGCCGGAACCCTTAAAATTAAGGATCTGGATACCCCGAGCCTCACCGATGCCGCGCTCCATGTTGACACCGGTGAGGCTCTGTCCTTGGCTGGCCAGCTGTTGTTCTGGACACAAACCCGTAACACACTTTATCTGCACCGCAGTGACGGCAGCAGCAAGGGAACGATCGTACTGACCCGTTTCCCACTCAGCGGCAAATTTATGCAGAATACGCTTACCCCCCACTTTTATACTATGGGTAAGGTCGCCTTATTCTGGGCAGAGGATACACAACATGGGCTGGAATTATGGCGCACGGATGGCAGCCCCCAAGGCACGCACCTCCTGCTCGATGCAACCCGAGAGGGCAAACCTACCCCACAGGATTATTATTCAGGCGCGTTCCCGCCACCAGCCTTCCTAAGCCCGGATGCTTTGTATTTTGTCAGCCCGGATCAAAGGGCTTATAACTACGAACAATCCGTCAGCCATACCCTCTGGCGCACGGACGGCAGTACAGCGATGCGCCTGGAGCAGCTGGGACATTTGCGAACCGATAGCCTGTTGGTAATAGACCCTGACACCATCGGGCTATTCACCCATGCCACCGGAAGTGGACAGCCTGAGTTCTGGCTGTGGCGAGCCAGTGCGTCATCCACCCAACCAGCCGCTCCAGCCTCACGAGGACAATTAACACGACTCCTCACCGACTCGCGCTCCAATACTCAAGGCAGCGCAGCTCTCTGGGACAAGGGTATTTTATACCTGCTGCTGACGACGAATGATCAGGACGATACGGCAGAACTATGGCGCAGTGATCTGACGACTCAGGGCACTTACCGTCTGCTGACACTGCCTAATCCAAATTCTGAATACAAAACGCCCCCCGAATTAGTCGCCTTTGCCGGTGGTGTGTATATCTTCACGTATGACGGTTCCCGCCCGGCAGGTGTCTGGCGCACAGAAGGCACGCAAGCCAGCACCAAACCCCTGCTGCAATTACCCGGTGGTCAATATGCTGGCGGACTGGGCGATGCATGGGCAAAACCACAGCGCTGGAACGATTACCTGATTTTCCCGACATTTGCCAAGCGTGGGCGTGAATACAGCAACATCTGGAGCATCAGTCAGCAGCATCCTGAACGGGTTGTACGCCTGGCGGAACTGGACGACCCCGAACTGCTGCCACCCGATATGGCTTTGAGTCCACAGTCCCCCTTGCAATTTCTGAGCGGCCATCAGCGCTGGCAAACCGATGGTACTCCAACGGGCACTAAACCACTGGGTCAGGAGGCCAGCCGAAAGCAATGGATACGTGATCCTTGGAATACGTGGAGTAGTAGCCAACGACCCGTCAGCCTGCCCGGCCAACCTGGGCGCTGGCTACAGGTGGTGGCAGACCCCAAGGCGGGTGAAGAGGTTTGGGTGCTGAATAGGCAACCCACCCAGAGCCACCTGCTGAAAGACATTGATACCGGGCCTGCCAGCAGCGATGTTTCCGACCTGAATCGCACGACGGATGGCTGGTATTTCCGCTCTGGTCAGCAGTGGTACTTCACAACCGGAGACGCTCAGGCGATTCAGCCTGTTGCGGGCGTCCCTGCCAGCGAAACCCTGGTCACCAACGCTCATCCGGCAGCCACACAAGGCAATCGTCTTTACTTTCTGACTAACAACCAGCAACGCATCACACTCTGGCAAGCGCACAGTGGCAAGGCTCGGCCAATTAACACCTTTCAGGGCGGCTATGTTTGGCTATTCCCCGGCTTGCAAGGCGTGTACGCTGCCCGGTTTCACCCGGTGGATTACACCCGACAAGCCGTAGGAAAATGGGAGTTGTCCCGCTGGGATGCAGCACAGCAAACATGGCAAGGTCTACTGAACAGTACGCTAGCACAGCAGACCAGCTTGCAACAGGTGCTGGAAACCGCGCAAGGTCTGTTTTTACGACTCAACAAGCCATCAACCGCACCAGATCAGCCAGAGAGTGAGGCTTTATGGTGGCAAGCCAGTCAAGGCCAGCCGTGGCAAGTGCTCAGGGATGGGTTTGCCACGACCAACTACATGGGCGATACGCTTCAATCAACCAGCCAGCAGGTCTATCTCAGCATTCAGGCTCCCGGTCAACTCCCTGCCTCACAGCTATTTCGCTTTGATCAGACCGCTCAAACCTTATCTGTCATCAGCGGTTTAAGTCTGCCGGATCAAAGCCGTGTGGTGGCGGCACAGCAGGGCTTGTTTGTTCTGAACAAGGAAAATGAACGCGACTATCTCTGGTATCTGCCGGATAACCAGCCACGACCCCGCTTGCTGAAGCGCTTCGGAACGGGTGAACTGGTGTCGGTGGGGAGTGTCTCGCAGGGGCGTATATACCTTAATGTCCACAAAGATGGTCAGACTGCGGGATGGCAGAGTGACGGTAGTCCGGAAGGTACGCGGGAACTGAAGGCTGGCATCAGCATGAATTAGCAGTGTGCCGGGGCTTATTGAAGTTTAAGCCGCCGGTTCTCAAGGTTATCGACTCGACCTCTCAACTGGAAGTCGATCCCACCTCCGTCTCCGCCTGGATAACACGTCAGATGTTTCAATCCACTCCCGACCCAATAAGCCGGGAGAATGGTCTTCCAAACGCTGTTCCAGCGTCGGACTAACAGTTTCAATCCACTCCCGACCCAATAAGCCGGGAGAATAACCTTGTTACCCTCAGACCCGCAAGGCGCGGGGTTTCAATCCACTCCCGACCCAATAAGCCGGGAGAATTTCCACCTTGTAGGCTTTCCACCACTGCAGGGCATGTTTCAATCCACTCCCGACCCAATAAGCCGGGAGAATGTGTAACATGGCGGTGCGGTGGATGCTGCCGACTGGTTTCAATCCACTCCCGACCCAATAAGCCGGGAGAATGCTGTCGAAACTTAACCCGGCGCTGGTTGTGTTGTTTCAATCCACTCCCGACCCAATAAGCCGGGAGAATCAAGCGATGCAATAGCATCGCGCCCTTTCTTTGTCGTTTCAATCCACTCCCGACCCAATAAGCCGGGAGAATTGAGGCAGGGTCAGCGATGGCCACATTAGTCAATGTTTCAATCCACTCCCGACCCAATAAGCCGGGAGAATAAAGACGGGGCCAACGTGGTTTACAAAACCCGGAAGTTTCAATCCACTCCCGACCCAATAAGCCGGGAGAATGACGCCACCCTGTTGGGTTCACGCCTGCTCATGGTTTCAATCCACTCCCGACCCAATAAGCCGGGAGAATGAAGGCAAGCGCATCTACAGCCTACGCCGCCGTGTTTCAATCCACTCCCGACCCAATAAGCCGGGAGAATGCGGTCACTGCCGATAGCCTGCTCTGGTCGGCTACCAGTCTAAGGCGAGACACTCACCCCAATCAATGAGTTAGGTTTCACCC
>CAXYXY010000011.1:0-111208 GCA_964293125.1 uncultured Thiothrix sp.
TCCAAGTCTAATCAATTTTTATTAGGATTTCCTGTGATTAATGAGAAGTTACATTATTTCAATGCATCTATTTGATTTATATAAAGATATTCCTGAAGGCAAATTCATCACTCTCGGTTCGCCCGTGCTAGGCAGTGCCGTTGCCCGGCGGGTTGCCCGCTTGCCCGCGCTGAATCGTTTGGTCGGTAACAGCCTTGCACAAGGCTTGTCAGGTCACGACATGCCCATTCCACCTGCTCGGGAGTGGGGCATGATTGCGGGCAATAAACCGCTGGGCACTGGCTTGCTGCTGGGCGGCTTGTCCACACCGCATGATGGTTTGGTGGCTGTGGATGAAACCCGGCATCCCTCCCTCAATGGACACATCGTTTTGCCGGTGACACACAACGGCTTGTTATTTTCAAAGCAAGTGCTGGCAGAAATTAGCCTTTTTCTTGCGCACAGTCACTTTTCCATCGATGAAATCGATGGTTAATACCTGCTTCACGTGGAACATAGTGCACTTGTGGATAAGTGTACTGGCTGATCACTAGTAAGGGAATGGTCTGAGTAATACCAGATAGTGTGTTTTCCACCTCAGTCCCAATTTACTGGTTTCATGCAGCCCTAGCCTTGACTTATGGGTTTTTTTGGGAATTAACGTTTAAAATAAGCGATTTTTGTGATTGATTTCCCACTTCAAGAAAAAATGTTGGTACTTTAAATCAATGCTTTATGTGCACAAAGCTGTGGATAACTCTGTACATAACAAGCTCCAGCCCGCATTCCATAGCAGTTTATCGCGATGGTACTGGAAATCATCGCTACAATCCGGTACAAGTTCCGCCATCTTTTTGATAGGAAGCAGGCATAGCATGAAATATAACGTATACGGCATCGGCAACGCGCTGGTGGATAAAGAATTTGAAGTAACCGATGCTTTTCTCGCCGAACAGGGCATAGAGAAAGGCTTGATGACACTGATTGATGAAGAGCGGCATGTGCATCTGCTGGCCGAGCTTAAAAACACGTTTAGCCTGAAAAAGCGGGCCGGTGGCGGTTCTGCCGCCAATACCATTGTTTCTGTCAGCCAGTTTGGCGGCAAAACGTTTTATGCCTGTAAAGTCGCAAACGATGAGTTTGGCGAGTTTTACATGACCGACCTGCATGCCGCAGGTGTGGATACCCGTCTTGATCAGGTACGCAGCAGCAGTGAAGGAGCCACCGGCAAGTGCATGGTGATGGTTACGCCGGATGCTGAGCGTACCATGAATACCTTCCTTGGGATTACCACGGATTTTTCAGCAGCTGAGCTGCACCTGGATGAACTGAAGCAGTCGCAATACCTGTATGCAGAGGGTTATCTGGTGACATCCGATACTTCCCGGCAGGCGGTCAAGGTAGCCCGTGAGGTAGCCCGTGAACACGGTGTGAAAATGGCGATGACTTTTTCTGATCCCTCGATGGCGACTTATTTCAAGCCCGGTTTGCTGGAAATGATCGGCGACGGGGTTGATCTGCTGTTTTGTAATGAAGAAGAAGCCTTGGCGTTCACCGGGGCTGATAATCTGGAAACGGCGATTGCCGGTTTGCAGCCGCTGGCGAAAAAGCTGGTGATCACGCTGGGTGCAGCGGGTGCATTGGTGCTTGATGAAAACGGGCGTACCCCGATTGCCGGTAACCCGGTCACGCCGGTGGATACGAATGGAGCGGGTGACATGTTCGCCGGTGCTTTCCTGTATGGCATTACCCAAGGGATGACGAACAGGCAGGCGGGCAAATTGGCCAGTTTGGCGGCTAGCCAAATTGTGACGGTGTTTGGCGCGCGTCTGGAGAAGGCCGATCACGAGAAACTCTTAAAGCAGGTTGCAGTCTAGGTCACAGTGTAGGCTGCAGTCTGCAAGGGAATGATTCATGCTGCAGTTTGGGTGGGGCATTTATGAAACATGATCACATTTTTTCTTCAGCAGGTGCTGATTCCTTGAAATGTTCATGAATGCCCGGTGCGGACTGAATGGATGCGATTCCGTCACGAATATCGGATTCGATCGCCCTGCGCAAAGCAAAAGCATTCTGCTGGACAATCGCCTGTAATGCTTCATGGTGGCGGTCAATGCGGTAGTGCAGTTTCAGCTGGCTCATGGCAATCCGCACGAAAGGCCCGAGCTGCAGCCAAACGCTTTCAATGAGGGGGATAGATACCTGAAAGGGGTTGCACTGATACAGATAGCGATGAAAATCCTGGTTGGTCAGGCTGCCTGCTTCCACATCCCCCGCTGCATAAGCGGTGTCGATCAGTGCGTCCAGGCGTTGCAGTTCGGCCAGCTGCGTGCTATGGATATAAGGTAATGCACCTTCGGCAGCATGTGTTTCCAGCAGGATGCGTAAGCCGCACAATTCCTTGAAACGTGCGGCGGTCATCTCCGGCACCATCACCCGGCGATTGTCCTTGGTTTCAATGGCACCCTCGCAGGTCAGACGGTGCAAAGCCTCACGCACTGGCATTGGGCTGACCTCCAGCAGTGCTGCGAGGCTTCGGATGGTTAGCGGCAAGCCTGGTGCAATTTGTCCGCACATGATGGCACGACGTAGCGTATGATAAACCCACTGGTTCACACCTTGTTCGGGTGACTTTTCCAGTGGCGTTACCATCATCAGTTGTAAAGCAGATTTGGTGCTCATGGCATCTATCAGTCAAAATAGTCGGACTGTATTATATGATCACTAAACTGCAGTATTCCAGCGCCCATCATTCCAGCGTTTGAATCTGCACTTGAATCTTGCTGCTGAGTTACTTGTGTAATGACTTGACCCTTGGCTTTCTTTGTGATCACAATAAAGCTTAACTTGGCCGCTTTGGCTAAAACCTTGTGGAGATTCTCTTCGTGGACATCGCTGATTATAAAAGTACCCCCGAGCTTGATGTATTCATTACCGACCTGAACGGTAATTTACGCGGTAAACGCATTCCCGCTTCCTCAGCGGAAGGGATCATGGAGAGTGGTTTTAAATTACCTCTGTCGGTGATGGGGCTGGATTTCTGGGGTGATGATGTCCCCAAAAACGGGCTGGTGTTTGAAACCGGTGATAGTGACGGCTTTTGTCAGATCGTTTCACATCAGCCCTTATTGATGCCTTGGGAAAACGGTGAGCATTATCAAATGATGGCCACTATGTTCCTGCCCGATGGCAAACCCTTCATGGGTGACCCCCGTCAGATTTTGAGTGCGGTTCTGGAGCGTTATAAGGCGAAAGGCCTGACCCCGGTGGTCGCGGCTGAACTGGAATTCTACCTGCTGGATGCGTCTTCTGAGCTTCTGGCGAAACCGGTTACTTCCAAATTATTACCAAACCATGGTTTTCCTCGCCCTAATGCGTATGCATTACGTGATTTAAACCGTTTTCGGCCATTGCTGGGTGATATTCGCTCCGCGTGTGAAATTCAGGGTATCCCTGCCGATGCACTGGTGGCCGAGTTGGGTGACGCCCAGTTCGAGGTCAATTTGCTGCATATTGATGATGCTTTGTTGGCGGCTGATCAGGCGGTGATGTTCAAGCGGATTGTCAGGAGTGTTGCCCGCCAGCATGGGCATGTCGCCAGTTTTATGGCAAAAACCTACGGTGATAAGAGCGGCAATGGTTTCCATTTGCACTTCAGTTTGCTGGATGAGCAGGGCGGCAATGTGTTTGCGAATGGTACCCGTGAAGGCACTGACTTATTGCGTTATGCGGTCGCGGGTATGCTGGACGCGATGCCAGACTCGATGCTGATTTTTGCCCCACACCTCAATTCCTATCGCCGCTTGCTTCCAGGTAGTCATGCGCCGATTGCGGCCAACTGGGGTTATGAAAACCGGACTGTTGCAGTGCGCATCCCGGATAGCCCGGATGCAGCGCGGCGGATTGAACACCGGGTTGCCGGAGCGGATGCGAATCCTTATTTGGTGATGGCGGCTATTCTCGGCGCAGCCTTGCACGGGATAGAAAATGAGTTGGAACCACGCCCGGTCACTGTGGGTGATGGTTATGCCGAAGCCGAAGCCGAAGCCGAAGCGGCGGAACTCGCGGAAGATGCGGGTGAAGCGGTGGAGCCGGTCAAGGAAGTGCCGACTCAGTGGGTGGACGCGATGCTCTCCCTTTATTACAGCGACCTGATGCCAGAAATCATGGGGTCAACCTTTGTGGATGTGTTTGTCGCCATGAAAGAACAGGAATTGGCCAAATTTGCCCGGCGGATTACCGATGCCGAATATGAAACTTATTTGGGAGTGGTCTGAATGACCGAACAACATGTTGGCTCTTACTATGCAGCGAGCGCGAATGCAGCGCCCGACCGTCCATCTTTAGAAGCCCGTATTGAGGCCGATGTCTGCGTAGTGGGGGCGGGTTTTACCGGCATGTCCAGCGCTTTGCATCTGGCAGAACTGGGTTACAAGGTCGTGGTGCTGGAAGCCGCCAAGGTTGGCTGGGGCGCATCCGGGCGTAATGGTGGCCAGATTGTGAACGGTTACAGCCGCGATCTGGGGGTTATCGAGCAACGCTACGGGGTTGATGCGGCGCGGGCTTTGGGGGCGATGTCGCTGGAAGGCGGTAATATCATTCGTGAGCGTATCGCCAAATACAAGATTGAGTGTGACCATCGCCCCGGCAATGTGTTTGCGGCCTTCAATGACAAGCAGATTAATGGGCTGGCGGCAGTGAAAGCCAAGTGGGAACAGCATGGCCATGATGGCTTGGAAATGCTGGATGCTGCCCAGCTGCGCGAGCATATCAACAGTGATGCTTATGCCGGTGGCATGATTGACCGGCATGGTGGGCATATCCACCCCTTGAACCTGGTGCAGGGTGAAGCAACGGCGTTTGAAAGCCTGGGTGGGCAAATCTTCGAACAAACCCGTGTGACCCAACTGGATCAATCGGGTGCGCAACCCGTGGTCAAAACGGCCAAGGGCGAAGTACGCGCCCAGTATGTCGTGTTGTGCGGCAATGCGTACTTGGGGGATGCGGTGCCGGAACTGACTGCGAAAGTCATGCCGGTCAGTACCCAAGTGATTGCGACCGAAGTACTGGGTGAGGCGGTCTGTCGCGAGTTGATGCCACAGCAAACCTGCGTGGAAGATGCGAATTACATGCTCGATTACTACCGGATGACGGCGGATCACCGTTTGCTATACGGGGGCGGTACAGTCTACGGTGGCGCGGAACCGGATGACATCAAGAGTAAAATTCGCCCGCATCTGGAAAAAACCTTCCCGTCGCTCAAGGGGATAACATTTGATTTCGCCTGGAGCGGTAACTTTGCCTTGACCCTGACCCGTATTCCGCATTTTGGGCAGCTGAGTGACAAGGTTTATTTTGCCCACGGTTATAGCGGGCACGGTGTCACTTGTACGCACCTGGCGGGCAAGCTGGTAGCAGAAGCGATTCATGGTGATGCCACCCGGTTTAGCCATTTCAGTTCGCTGCCTTATTACCCTTTCCCCGGTGGGCGTTTGTTCCGGGTGCCGTTGACGATGGCGGGTTCATGGTGGTATATGCTGCGCGATAAATACGGCTTTTAAAGGGAAGCAGGGGAAATAATGAACAGGTCTGAATCAACAGCGACAGAACAGGCGGAACAGGGCGATCAGGCGTTTCGACGTACCGATGTGTATGGCGGCTGGCCGGAAATGACGTATGGCGGTGCTTTAAGTTTTTTACGGCGGCGTTATCAGCGTGACCTCAAGGGTGTGGATGTCGCCGTGAGCGGCATTCCGTATGATGCGGCCACGACTTATCGCCCCGGTGCGCGCTTGGGGCCACGGGCGATTCGGGCGGCTTCTGTGCAATTGGCGGAGCTGAAGGCTTTTCCGTTTGGTTTCTCGCCCTTTGAGCATCTGGCGGTCGTCGATTACGGGGACTGCTTTGTTGACCCGCACCACCCGGATACGCTGGTGGCGACCATCGAGCAGCATATCACGACCATTCTGGAGGCCGGTGCCAGCCCGCTGACGTTTGGGGGTGATCATTTTGTCACTTACCCCATCCTGCGGGCGATGGCAAAAAAGCATGGCCCAGTGGCACTGCTGCATTTTGATGCGCACTGTGACACCTGGGATGACGATGGGGTGCGCCTTGATCATGGCAGCATGTTCCTGCGGGCGGCGCGTGAAGGCCTTATCGATCTGGAGCATTCGGTGCAGGTCGGGATTCGTACTTATAATGATTCGGATCATGGCTTTCAGATTCTGACCGCTCCTTGGGTACATCGGAATGGGGTGGACGAAACCCTGCGGATGATCCATGAGCGGATTGGCGATAAAAAGGTTTACCTCACGTTTGATATTGATGGGGTTGACCCTGCGTTTGCACCGGGAACGGGTACACCCGTACCGGGTGGCTTGACTTCGGCACAGGCGCTGGAGATTGTGCGCAAACTTGGCTCGCTTAATCTGGTGGGGATGGACGTGGTCGAAGTGTCACCGGCTTATGACGTGGCGGAGGTAACTGCTTTACTGGCGGCGACGCTTGCGCACGATTACCTGTGTTTGCTGGCCGAGAAAAAAGGTGCGGTGCGTGCGCCGACCGGTTTAATTTAGGAAGAAAATGATGCTGATTGGTATTCTTGAAACAGGCCGTCCACCGGATGAGCTGAAAGATGATTACGGTTCTTATGCCAATATGTTCGAACAGATGCTGGGCGCGGCGGCAGCCAGCCTGGAGTTTCGGATATACGCGGTGCTGGATGATGAATTTCCGGCTAGCCCGGCGGATTGCGATGGCTGGCTGATCACTGGTTCGCGGCATGGTGTTTATGAAAACCTGCCGTGGATGCTGCGCCTGCAGGATTTTGTGCGCAGTGTGCAGCAGGCGACGGTGCCGATGATCGGTATCTGTTTCGGCCACCAGATTATTGCTGAAGCACTGGGTGGGCGTGTCGAGAAGTCGGACAAAGGCTGGGGCACCGGCCTGCAACACTATACGCTCGATAAACCCTTGCCGTGGATGGATAATGTGTCCGCTGGGCGCGGTCTTACCCTGAACGCGATGCATCAGGATCAGGTGGTGCAATTACCGCCCGGTGCGGAAGTGATCGCCAGTTCTGAGTTTTGTGAGTACGCAGGCCTTTTGTACGGTGATACTATCCTCACCTTTCAGCCCCATCCGGAATTTAGCAGCGCTTATCAGCAGGATTTGATCAAGTTGCGCAAAGGCACGGTCATTCCCCCGCCCGTTGCGGATGCAGCCTTGGAAGAGCTGGCAGCGGGTGAAACGCAGCCTGATGCCCAAGTAGCCCATTGGATGGCGGATTTTTTCACCCAGCGTACGCATAAGACCGGATAATTCATGCTTGATGTCAGTTCGGCACGCATCAGTAAACTGATCGTGCACCATATCGGGAACAAATCCCGTGAAGAAGGCTTTGCTCTGTCGGAACAGGAAGCTGCCCGTACCCCCACGCTCGATGCGGTGCTGCTCAAGCACTACCTGACGCCGATTACGCGCCAGGGACACTCTTATGAGTTTCACCATGAGTCGGATTTGTCGCTGAACACGGTTTATCATTTTGCCAATCTCGTGTTTGCCGATCCGGCAAACTTTAATGCGCATTCGCAAAGCATCGCCAAGCATTTATACAGTGCGTCGACGCATGCCAATATCGGCGGGGGCGAGTTTATCGTTATCCTGTTTGATGAGGTGGAAAACGAGCAGGGTGACAAGGTGCAGGCACTCGGCTTGTTCCGCATTGAAGGTAAAAGTGATTATCTGGATGTGGTGGATTTAGCGGATCAGGCGGGTTCTTTAAGCGTGATCGAACGGGTCGGGATTGCGCTCGACAAGATTCAGAAAGGTGCCTTACTGCTGGCGGAGGGTCGACGGGTGTATGTGGTCGACTCCTTAGGGCAGAAAACCAAATACTGGCTGGATACTTTCCTGAAAGCGCTGCCTGCGCAAACGCCCAAGGCCAGCGCCAAAGTGGTGGGTGATTTTCTGAAAGCGGTTTCGGATAAAGTGGAATCTGCCGATGATGCCTTAGCCTTGGGGCAGCGTTTGCAGGCAAGTTTATCGGGGCGCGACAACGTCTCTATTCATGACATCAAGGATATGTCCATGCCTTATCTGGAGGAGGCGGATGTCAACGAACTGTTTGATGATGCGCGTGATCGGGCGGGCTTGTACATGGAAGATGATGCGCCGATTCAATCCAAGCACCTGAACCGTTATGCGCGTGACCTGATCACCAAAGCACGGATTGCGGAGGGTATTAATCTGGTCGTGTCCAAGCGCAAGGCGAATATTACCTCAGTCGAAGTCGAGCAGACTGCCAATGGTCTGCGGGCAGTGATTGATATTCACCTGCCCGCCGAAGAGCCACCCAAAGCCAAGCGGGTGGCTAAAGAAAAATCAGGCGATCACCCCGTCAGCGCGTAAACGCGCACATGCTGCGGTCTCTAGCGCGAGCACACGGCTAAGTACCTGTTCGGTATGTTCACCGAGCAGGGGTGGGGCGGCACCCGCTATCACTGGGCTGGCCGAAAGCTTGATCGGGCTGGCGACCATGCGCACCTTGCCTGCGACCGGATGCGGGCGGGTTACCACCATCTCGCGTGCCAACACCTGTTCATGGGTGAGTGCCTGTTCAATCGTGTTGATCGGCCCACAGGGTATGCCGCGTTGTGCAAGCTCGGTCAGCCAGTAAGCCACTGGCTGTTGCTGGAGCAAATCCTTGAGTACCGGAATCAGTTCAGCGCGCTTGCTCACCCGTTCGCTATTTGTCCGATAAACACCCGCCTCTGTCCAACGGGGGCGCAACAGCAACTCACATAAACGCGCAAATTGCGTGTCATTCCCCACCGCCAGAATAAAGTGCCCGTCCGCAGCGGCAAATGCCTGATACGGAACAATGCTCGGGTGCGCATTCCCCAGCCGCCCCGGTGATTGCCCGGAAGCCAGATAAGCACTGCCCTGATTGGCCAGTGTGGCTACCTGTACATCCAGCAAGGCGAGGTCAATGTGCTGACCCACACCGGTTTGTTCGCGGTACGCGAGTGCGGCCAGACATGCGTTGCTTGCATACAGACCGGTCATGACATCTGCGAGTGCCACCCCGACTTTCACGGGTTCAGCGCCCGGTTCACCGTCAGGCAGGCCGGTGACGCTCATCAGCCCGCCCATGCCCTGAATCATGAAGTCATAACCGGCGCGATGGCGGTAAGGGCCGGTTTGCCCAAAACCAGTAATCGAGCAATAAATCAGGCGTGGATGGAGTGCACTCAGGCTGGCATAGTCCAGGCCGTATTTAGCCAGCCCACCGACCTTGAAATTTTCCAAGACGATGTCGGATTGTGCGGCCAGCTGGCGGATTAGATCCTGCCCGGCAGGGGTCGCCATATCAATCGCCACCGACTGCTTGCCCCGGTTGGCACACTGGAAATAAGACGATTCGCGGGTAGCCTCCCCCGCCTCATCCCGTAGCCACGGTGGCCCCCAGCCACGGGTATCATCACCGCGCTCAGGGTGTTCAACCTTGATGACCTCTGCACCCAGATCAGCCAGCATCTGCCCCGCCCAGGGGCCGGCTAAAATGCGCGACAAATCCAGCACACGAATATGCCCCAGAGCGGTTGTTTGGTCAGGTGCGGGTGTGCTCATGCCGATACTCATTGCCTATGCGCCCGTGAAGGCTTGCAGGCCGGTTTGCGCGCGTCCGAGGATCAGGCCGTGAATATCATGTGTGCCTTCATAGGTGTTGACCGCCTCCAGATTCATCACATGGCGAATCACGTGGTATTCATCGGAGACACCATTACCGCCGTGCATGTCACGTGCGGTGCGGGCAATGTCCAGCGCCTTGCCGCAGCTATTGCGCTTGAACATGGAGATAATCTCGGGGGCAGCATGGCCAGCGTCCAGCAAGCGCCCCATTTGCAGGCAGGCTTGCAGACCCAGGGTGATTTCGGTTTGCATGTTGGCGAGTTTGATCTGGATCAGCTGGTTGGCCGCCAGCGGACGCCCAAACTGTTTGCGCTCCAGCGTATAGCTGCGTGCCTGTTTCCAGCAAAATTCAGCCGCACCGAGCGCGCCCCAGGCGATCCCGTAACGTGCACTGTTCAGGCAGCCAAATGGCCCGGATAAGCCTTTGGCATTGGGTAGGCGGTTTTCTTCCGGCACGAATACATTATCCATCGCGATTTCGCCAGTGATGGAAGCACGCAAGGAAAACTTGCCCTCGATTTTGGGCGCAGACAGACCTTCCATGCCTTTTTCCAGAATGAAACCGCGAATATCACCGGCATCATCCTTTGCCCAGACCACAAAGACATCCGCAATGGGCGCATTCGTAATCCACATCTTGTTGCCACTCACGCGATAACCACCGTCTACACTGCGGGCGCGGGTGATCATGCTACCGGGGTCAGAACCGTGATCCGGCTCAGTCAGACCAAAGCAGCCGACCAATTCGCCACTGGCCAGCCCCGGCAAATATTTCTCGCGCTGTGCCTCGCTACCGTATTGGTTGATCGGGTGCATGACCAGGCTGGATTGCACACTCATTGCGGAGCGGTAACCGGAATCAACCCGCTCGACTTCCCGCGCAATCAGGCCATAACTCACGTAATTCAGACCGGCGCAGCCGTAACCTTCGATGGTGGAGCCGAGTAAACCCAGTTCGCCCATTTCCCGGAAAATCTCCCGATCAAAAGTCTCGTGGCGGTTGGCCAGCAGGACTCTCGGCATCAGCTTGTCCTGACAGTAACGGTTCGCCGCCTCCTGCACCAGTAATTCGTTTTCATCCAGTTGGCCTTGTAACAACAGGGGATCTTCCCAGTTGAAACTGGCTTTTTTGTGTGCGCTCATGATGTGTCCTCGCGGGTTGGCTCATAATAATTGAATGGGACTGTGGTGCGGTGTCTGTGTAGTGGTGTCGCCATGCCGGAAAAATACCGGTTATTCTGAACAGTATGGCCTATGCTCATTATAGGCATGCGAGAGCCTTTTAAAACAATTCATAAAATTTAATACAACAAATCAGCAATCCGATGCCTGAGGGTGACAGCTTTTCGGCTGTTTCACGACTTTTCAGTAATCCAATTACCTTGGAGGTCACATTATGGCATCAGTTAATCAGGCTGCGTATGTGGACGGCAGTACGCACTATCAATTCGGACACAATTCCATCCCTAATATCCCCATCACCGGCGCACCCGCTGATACCAACTGGCGGCGCTGGGCGATGCTGCATGATGGCAGTGACTACCGGATGTATTTTTTCAAAGGCAGCACCCATAATACGCTTTATCAGTTTGCCTGGAATGGCAGTTCGTATCAATACGGGCATAATTCCATTCCGGTACTGACATTGACCCAAATCCCTGCGGATGCGGATACGGGCAGTTTTACCATGCTGCACAGCGGTAGCTATTATCACCTCTATATGCGCCAGTTAGGCAACCCGCAACGTTTGTATCAGGCCTTGTGGGTTGAGGGCAGCACGCAGTATGAATTCGGGCGTAGCCCGGCGATTGCTGCGATGGACATTGCCGGTTTTCCTGCCGACACGGACTGGGCACGTTGGAGCATGTTGCATGACGGTCACGATTTTCGCTTGTATGCATTCAAACTCGGCAGCAATACCCGGTTTTATCAGGGCGCATGGAACGGTAGCCGTTACCAGTATGGTCATAATTCCATCGATGTACTGACGTTGACCGACATGCCCGCCAACAGCCAGTTAGCAGACATGGAAATGTTGCACGATGGCAGTGCTTACCGGCTTTATATGCAAACGTTGTAGGTCAGCATAGATCAACATAGGCAGATTCGACGGGTTGAAGCGGAAGCCGGGGTGATCCGGAAGGGCAGGTCTGCTATACCCGCCGTAATTTGCCATTACCCACGCTCAGGCTTTAACGACAAAAGCCGCCGTTTGATAGGTTTTGATTTCACGATCGCGGTATTAGTCTCAGCCAACTCCGAAAATTGATCCAGAATAGGGTCTAAATCCCGAATATCGCGCAGGCATAAGCGCGTATAGAAGCAATCCTCGCCCGTGACCTTGTCGCACTCAATAAACTCCGGCATTGAGATAATTTTCTCCTGAAGCTGTTTAAGTTTACCGGGCAATTGACGCATGCGCACGATGGCGGTCAATGGATAGCCTGCTTGCTCTTGATTAATTTCAACACGATACCCCGCAATGATGCCGCTATCTTCCAGCCGATTAAGTCGTTCGCTAACACTGGGCGAAGACATTCCCACCAAGCGAGCCAGCTCTGCGATGCTGACCCGGGCATTTTCATGCAGCAGTTCCAAAAGCTGTACATCGGTTGCATCAATAAGTCGATTG
The DNA here is from genome assembly GCA_964293125.1 of uncultured Thiothrix sp. Lineage (GTDB taxonomy): Bacteria > Pseudomonadota > Gammaproteobacteria > Thiotrichales > Thiotrichaceae > Thiolinea. The sequence continues at coordinate 12,308 of CAXYXY010000011.1, forward strand.
TGTTTTTTAAGGTCTAAACGCATTTTTTCCTCCGTTTCGAATAAAAATAACCTAGATTGCCTTTGTTTATGTATGTAATCAAGCCAATATTTTGTTTAATCTATGGGATATGCTTTTAACACAGTTAAGGAATCCCAATGAACCCCGCCAATACCACCAAAGGCACCCTCGAAATGGTCATCGCAATGATGCTCTCTGGTACCATCGGTTACCTCGTGATTAGTTCGGGACAAAGCTTCTGGAATATCGTGTTTTTCCGCTGCCTGATCGGTGCGGTGACGCTCGGTATTTATGCGTATTGCAGAGGGATGCTACCCGCCAGCGTGTTGCAGAAAGGCACACTGCTGCTGATTGTGTTGGGGGGGATTACGCTGGTCAGCAACTGGGTTTGCCTGTTTGCCTCGTTTGACTACCTTCCGTTTTCGATTGCGACCATGGCGTATCACATGCAGCCACTGATGCTGGTGGTAGTCAGTGCGCTGATTGCAAAGCAAAAAATTGCCGCTTCATTGCTATTCTGGCTGCTGATTTCTTTTGTGGGATTGTTGCTGGTTGCAGAGTTAGACCTGCAGCATATGAGTGACTTGTTCGGTGGGGCGGGCGATCCTAACAATGCACTATTGGGTCTGATTCTGGCACTGGCCGCCGCACTACTGTATACCGTGACCACGCTGGTGACGAAGAAAGTGGAGCAGGTACCACCCTATTTGATTGCCCTGATTCAGGTGCTGGTGGGCGTGTTGATGCTGCTGCCGTTTGTGCGGTTTTCCCAGCTGCCTGATACCGCGATGCCGTGGATTGACCTGATTATTCTGGGTGTGGTGAATACCGGTTTTATGTATGTGATTATGTACGATGCGTTTCAGAAGCTACCGACCAACCTGATCGCGATTCTGTCGTTTATCTACCCGATCACGGCACTATGGGTGGATTACATCGCATTCTCTACCCGGATTACAGTATGGCAGGGGATGGGTGTGGTGTTGATTTTGCTGGCGGTTGCAGCAGTGAAATTTGATGGGGCGTTTCGGGCGAAGCTTGTAATTTCAGAATAAGGTCGCTATTATCTTTTTATGCCCGAAATTTAAGAGTTACCCTTAAATATCATGGATAAAAAGCGCCATATCACCCACAAGGTCGATCAACTACTCGGCATGTTCCCCGCCGTAGCCGTGATCGGCCCGCGCCAGTGCGGCAAATCCACCTTGGTCAAACAGCTGCGACCGGGCTGGAAATACTACGATCTTGAAAGCCCTGATGACTATCAGCTCATCAGCAATGACCCTATCGCATTTTTCACCCTCAATCCTGATCAGGTCATTATTGACGAAGCGCAGCAGTACCCGGATTTGTTCCGTGTACTGCGTAGTGTGATTGATAACCATCGTCATCTAAAAGGACGCTTTCTGCTAACCGGCTCCAGTTCGCCGGACATTATCAAAGGCATCACGGAAAGTCTGGCGGGGCGGATTGCGACGGTTGAGATGTGGCCTTTCAAGCAAACGGAGCACTTCGATCAGCCCTTGCCGGATCTGTATGCACTCATTACTTCCGGCGTACAGGAGATTCAGGCGTTTTCGGGTTTATCCACTGCAATCACCCCGCCGCAAAGCATGCAGGCGTTGCTTCGTGGCGGCTTTCCGGAGCCAGTGCTGGCAGCTGACACCCCTGCCGCTTATTTTCCGCAATGGATGGATAACTACATTGCCAACTATGTGAACCGGGATATTCGCGGTCTGTTCCCAAAGCTTAATATTCATAGCTATCGCCGCTTTCTGTCGTTACTGGCGCAACACTCGGGGCATCAGTTGAATATGAGTAATATGGCGCGCGCGCTGGAGATCAGTGTGCCGACGATTAAGGATTATCTGGACATTATTCACCAGACCTTCCTGTGGCGAAATCTGCAACCGTTCAGCCATAATCCGCTGAAAAAAATTCAAAAGAGCGACAAGGGATTTTTCCGGGATACCGGTGTGGTGCATCACCTGTTAAAAATCAATGAGCTGGATCAGCTGCTGGTGCACCCGGTGGCGGGTTTTTCGTTCGAGAGCTTTGTGACTGAAGAGCTGATTCGGGGTTTTCAGGCGACGATGGCCACCCAACTGGAATTTAGCTATTACCGCACGGTCGATAAATCGGAAGTGGATTTTGTGGTTGAGGGAGCGTTTGGTGTGGTGCCGGTGGAAGTGAAGCTTCATTCGGTGATCAAGCGTCAGGCGCTGCGGGGGCTGGAAAACTTCATTGCCGATGTGAAATGCCCGTATGGCATGGTCATTAATCGCGGCAAACGCGTGGAGTTTTTGACGGATAAAATCGTGCAAATTCCGGTGCAGTTTATTTAGAGAGGCAGGAAACCCCAGTCAGGAACAGCATGAAAACCTATCCCTGCCGGGGTGTGTACGTTTTTTACGTGTTGCTTAGTCGGTCAATTCGGTATTTTTCTCGGCACGTTTACCCGCCAGTGAGGCCACAATCACACCTATCGACACCAGTAAAATCAACAAGGTGGAGAGTGCGTTGATTTCGGGGTTAAGCCCTAACCTGACCTGGCTGTAAATTTTCATCGGCAAAGTAGTCGAGCCGGGGCCAGAAGTGAAGGAGGCGATCACCAGATCATCCAGCGACAGGGTAAACGCCAACAGCCAGCCCGCGATGACAGCAGGCAGGATGATCGGTAAAGTCACCTGCCAGAAGGCTGCCAGTTTGCCGCAGCCCAAATCCTGTGCGGCCTCTTCCAGTGAGCGGTCAAAGCTGATCAGACGCGAGGAAACGACGACCGCGACATAACAAAGGGTGAAGGTGGTGTGGGCAATGGTAATCGTCCAATAGCCGCGATCCAGACCAATCGCCACAAACAGCAGTAACAGTGACAGGCCGGTGATCACCTCTGGCATGACCAGCGGTGAGTAGATCATCCCGGAAAAGAGCATGCGCCCCCGAAACCGCCCGGCACGGGTTAACACCAATGCGGCCAGTGTGCCTAGTACCGTCGCGAGTGTTGCACTGACCAGCCCTACCTTCAGGGTGACCCAGGCAGCCTGGATAAAGTCTTCGTTCTGGAAGACGCTGACATACCATTTGGTGGAAAAACCACCCCAAACTGTCACCAGCTTGGACGCATTGAAGCTGAAGATAATCAGCAACAGAATCGGCAGGTAGAGAAAGGTAAATCCGAGGGTGACGGTCGTGGCATTGAACCAGCTAAAACGGGTTACGTTCATGAATTTGCCTCCTGCTGACGTTCCTGATGACGCTGGAAGAGCAGAATCGGCACCACCAGCAAGAGTAACAAGACCACGGCCACCGCTGAGGCTATCGGCCAGTCACGGTTGGAGAAGAATTCACCCCAGAGCGTTTTGCCGATCATGAGCGTTTCTGAGCCACCGAGCAAATCAGGAATCACAAACTCGCCCATCGCCGGGATAAATACCAGGAAACAGCCCGCCACTACACCCGGTAACGATTGCGGGAAAGTGATCTGCCAGAACGCCTTGATTTCGGTACAACCCAAGTCAAGCGCGGCTTCCAGCTGGGTGGCATCCAGTTTTTCCAGGGCAGCATAGAGGGGCAGCACCAGAAACGGCAGGTAGGAATAGACAATGCCAATATAAACAGCGGTATTGGTATTCAGGATATGCAGTGGGGTATCAATCAAGCCCAAACCGCTGAGTGCAGCGTTGAGCAGGCCTTCCGGCTTGAGAATGCCGATCCAGGCGTAAACCCGGATCAGGAAGCTAGTCCAGAATGGCAGAATCACCATCATCAACAAGATGGGACGCCAGCGTTGCGGAGATTTCGCCAGCCCATAAGCCATCGGGTAGCCGATTAGCAGGGTCAGGAAGGTTGAAATCAGGGCGATTTTCAGGCTGGATAAATAAGATACCCAGTAAATGCTGTCTTCCAGCAGGAAGGTAAAGCTTTCAAAATCAAGTTGTTGGATAAAGGCCATGAAGCCTGTCCAGCCAGCGGCCAAATCTAACGTCGGCGTATAAGGTGGCAGGCTGTTGGCAAAATCCGATAAAGCGATTTTCAGAACGATGCCGAACGGCAGGAGAAAAAATACCAGGAGCCAGATGAACGGGATGCCGATCAGCATGACCCTTCCCCAATCAATTTCCTGTTTCATGGTCAGCCTCCTAACGGGTGAGTGGCAGAGCAGCAGTAAAACTCCATGACAGCCATACCCGGTCAGACCAAGTAATCTCGCGGTTACTCAGGCGGCGGTGATTGGCCATTTTTGCCTTGATGGTGGTGCCATCATCAAGACGTATATGATAAGTAGAGGTATCACCGGAATAGGCAATATCCCAGATCTCGCCCTGCAAGGCATTCACTGTCTCATCGGGCTGCTCTTTGCTGACGGCAATTTTCTCCGGGCGAATCGCCAGCCAAAGCTTGTCATTCACCTTTAACGGCATGTCGGTATCCAGGCGTAACAGTGTGCCTGTCTGGCTGCGTAATTGCTTCTGGCGGCCATCGACAGCCGTCACCACACACTCCAGAAAATTGACATCGCCGATGAAGTCCGCGACATAACGTGAGTTGGGGGCTTCGTAAATATCGGCGGGGGTGTCGACCTGCACCACCCGCCCTTTGTTCATGACGGCAATGCGGCTGGCGACGGTCATCGCCTCTTCCTGATCGTGGGTCACGATCATAAAGGTAAGCCCCAGCTTTTCCTGCAAATCCATCAGTTCAAACTGGGTTTGTTCACGCAGTTTTTTGTCGAGTGCACCCAAGGGTTCGTCCAGCAGCAGCAGGCGTGGGCTTTTGGCCAGTGAACGCGCCAGTGCCACCCGTTGCCGTTGCCCACCGGACAACTGATGCGGCTTGCGGCTGGCAAACTCTTCCAGTTGTACCAGCTTTAACATTTCATCCACCCGTTGCTTGATGGCAGCGGCGTTTCTTCCTTCCTGTTTCAGGCCAAAGCCAATGTTCTTTTCCACCGTCATGTGCGGGAATAGCGCATAAGACTGAAACATCATGTTAATCGGGCGTTTGTTCGGCGGGACATGGCTGATGTCCTTGCCGTCGATCAGGATGCGCCCGCTGGTCGGTTTTTCAAACCCGGCCAGCAGGCGCAGCATGGTGGTTTTGCCACAGCCGGAAGGTCCCAGTAAGGCGTAAAATTCACGTTCGTAAATATCGAGTGATAAATTATCCAGCGCAGTAAACGCGCCATAGCGCTTGGTAACATTCTCGAATTGAATCAAGGGCTTCTGGGTTTTTTTCAGCCAGGGTGCAAAGACCTTGCGCTGTTCCGGTGTGTCCGCCATACCAACCTCCTTTGTTTAACTAACGATTAACGCTATCAGATCCGTTCAGGTGAACTCTGTCCAGGCCAGTATCGCTTTATTGGCCAGTTTTGATCCTTGTCCATGAACGATTGACCAGCCGCTGTGCCTTGGCATCATAGGGTTGCATGGTGTAGAGGCGCGCCAGGGTTTTTTCACCCGGATAAATCGCCTTGTTGTCCAGCAGGGTCTTGTCGACAAATTCCTGGGAGGCCTTGTTACCGTTGGCATAGGCGACAAAATTAGTCACCTTGGCAATCACCTCAGGTTCCATAATGTAATTCAGGAACAGGTAGGCTTCTTCGGTATTTTTCGCATCTTTGGGCATGGCCATCATGTCAAACCACATCTGCGCCCCTTCTTTCGGAATGGCGTATTCTACGGTCACACCGTTTTTGGCTTCTTCAGCCCGGGATTTTGCCTGGAAAATATCGCCGGAAAAACCGACTGCGACACAGATATCACCGTTTGCCAGTGCAGAAATGTACTCGGATGAATGGAATTTCTTGATGTAAGGACGCACCTTGTCCATCAATGCTTCTACTTTGGCGAGACTTTCTTTGGAGGTATCCTGATGATCCAGACCCAAATAAACCAAAGCTGAAGGAATGATTTCACTCGGTGCATCCAGCACGTGGATGCCGCATGTGGCGAGCTTGCTGGCAATTTCCGGGTTAAAAATCATCTCCCAGGAGTCAACCGGTGCATTCGGCAGAATGGCTTCTACCTTTTCTTTGGAATAACCAATGCCGGTGGTGCCCCACAGGTAATTGATGGAATGCTTGTTGTCTTTGTCATAGGTGGCGGTGCGGGTCAGCACGACATCCCACATGTTTTTCAGGTTAGGCAGCTTGCTTTGATCCAGTTCCTGGAAGGCACCGGCTTCAATCTGACGGTTGAGGAAGTAGGCACTGGGCACAACCAGGTCATAACCGGAAGAACCGGCCAGCAATTTGGTCTCAAGCACTTCGTTGCTGTCGAACACATCGTAGTTGACCTTAATCCCGTTCTTTTCTTCAAAGTCCTTGATCACAGATTCATCGATATAATCCGACCAGTTATAGATGTTTAGCGTTCTGTCTGCGGCTTGCGCCAGTGGTGTGGCCAAGGTGACGCCCGCTACCAAGACCGAGACAGCCAGTTGCTTTACCTGCGTTTTAATGTCGCCCATTGTGATCTCCTTCTGAATAAGTTGTCTCTATTATAGAGACAAGCAGCATTTTGTATTAAGCATTTTTTTATGTCAAATTTTGTGATCACATCGAACAAGCTTTTATCCGCCTACTGGGTGAGTAAAGCGTTGTTTAAAAGGCTGCACTAAAGTTTCAGCTGGTTCTTCTTACCTAATAACCTTCTCTTTTGCCTAATTGACATTTATCTGCCAAGGCGACAAAATGTGATCACATCCAATGATAACTTCGCCGAAAAACCAACACTTAAGCGTGTAACCATGACCGATCCAAATGCTTATATTGCCTTGCAGTCCCATTCGCAGGAGGATTTGAAGAAGCTCCTGCGCCGTTACCAAATCGATGAAGTCGAATGTGTCGTAGCTGACATTCATGGCGTTGCCCGTGGCAAGGTGATGCCAGCGGTGCGCTTTGGCGAGTTGCAGCCTGTTTTCCTACCCTTCAGTATTTTCTTTCAGAGTATCACCGGACGTTACTTCGAGTTTGATTCTGAAGATTACGATACCGACATCGATGTCAAACTGGTTCCCGACTTATCAACCTTGCGGGCACTGCCGTGGGCGCGTCACCCGAGTTTGATGGTGATTCACGACATGTATTATCAGGATGGCAGCCCGATTGCCTGTGCCCCGCGCAATGTATTACGCCGCCTGATTGAGCTGTATGCCGCGCAGGGTTGGAAGGCGATTGTCGCGCCTGAACTGGAATTTTATCTGACCGAACGCAACATTGACCCCGATACCCCCCTGACACCACCGGCAGGACGCTCCGGGCGGCAAAGTGTTGGGCGGCAGGCTTTTTCGATGATGGCGCTGGATGAATACGAGCCGGTGATTGAAGATATTTACAAGTTTGCCGAGGCGCAAGGGCTGGAAATAAACACCATCATTCAGGAAGGGGGGCCTGCCCAGTTGGAAATTAACCTGATGCACGGTGACCCGCTGGCGCTGGCGGATCAGGTATTTGTGTTCAAACGCCTGATCCGAGAAGCCGCGATGCGGCATAACTGTTATGCCACTTTTATGGCCAAGCCGATGCAAAACCAGCCCGGCAGCGCCATGCACATTCACCAGAGTGTGGTGGATGCCAAAACGGGCAAGAACCTGTTTAGTGATGAGAAAGGTGAGCCGTCAGAACTGTTCTATCATTTTATCGGTGGCCAGCAGACTTATCTGGAGCCAGCGACCTGCATCATGGCGCCTTATGTGAATTCGTTCCGCCGCCTGATGCCGGGTGACTCGGCCCCGATCAATCTGGAGTGGTCAATCGACAACCGTTCTGCCGGTTTGCGCGTGCCCAACAGTAGCCCGGAAGCCCGCCGGGTGGAAAACCGGATTGCGGGGATGGATACCAACCCCTATCTTGCTATCGCCGCCAGTCTGGCTACCGGTTATTTGGGCATGACCCAGCAGATTCAGCCCACGGCGGAATTCCACGGGAACGCCCACGAAGCCAACTATGGCTTACCGCGTGGCTTGCAGGAGGCGGTGGTGGCCTTTGATGAATGTGATGCTTTACAGGATTTGCTGGGTCGCCAGTTTTCCGAGATTTACAAAGCACTCAAGGGCTGTGAGTTTGAAGAATACATGCAAGTGGTCAGCCCCTGGGAGCGTGAACACCTGCTATTAACGGTCTAAAGGAGACAGCATGAAGCACACCGAACAGCAGGCACTGGATGCCGCTCACCACATTCATCCTTTCACGGATAGCCAACAGCTGAATGCCAAGGGTGCGCGCGTCATTACCCACGCCGGGGGTGTCTATGTACACGATGCAGCGGGTGAAAAGATTCTGGATGGCATGGCGGGTTTATGGTGTATGACGGTTGGCTATGGGCGGGACGAAATAGTCGATGCAGTCGCTGCCCAACTGCGTGAGCTGCCTTATTACAATACTTTTTTCCAGACCACCCACCTACCGGCAGCGAAACTGGCAGCACGGCTGGCTGAAGTCGCTCCGGCGCATATCAATCATGTGTTTTTTACCGGCTCCGGTTCAGATGCGAATGACACGATTCTGCGCATGGTGCGCCATTACTGGGTGATCCAGGGACAGCCGGAACGGCAGGTGATTATTGGCCGCAAGAATGCCTATCACGGTTCGACGGTGGCGGGTGCCAGTCTGGGCGGGATGGGCGCTTTGCACAAACAGGGCGGTTTGCCGATTCCCGGTATTGATCACATCAACCAGCCCTACTGGTATGGCGAAGGGGGTGACAGTGACCCGGAAGCCTTTGGGCTGGCGCGCGCCCGTGAGCTGGAAGCAAAAATTCTGGAACTGGGCGCAGACAAGGTAGCCGCTTTTATCGGTGAGCCGATTCAGGGGGCGGGTGGCGTGGTGATTCCACCGGCCAGTTATTGGCCAGAGATTCAGCGCATTTGTCGCCAGTACGGGATTTTGCTGATTGCGGATGAAGTGATCACCGGCTTTGGGCGCACGGGTGAATGGTTTGGGGCGGATTATTACGGGATTGAGCCGGATCTGATGACGATTGCCAAGGGGCTGACTTCTGGTTACATCCCGATGGGCGGTGTACTGGTCGCGGATCATGTGGCCGAAGTGCTGCGGGAAGGCGGCGAGTTTTTTCACGGGTATACCTATTCCGGGCATCCGGCGGGCTGTGCGGCGGCGTTGAGCGTGCTGGATATTATGCAACGTGAGCGTTTGGTCGAACGCGTGCGTACTGATATCGGGCCTTACCTGCGGGAACGCTGGTTAAAGCTGGCCGAACACCCTTTGATCGGTGAAGCGCGGATGGTGGGTCTGCTAGGGGGGATGGAGTTGACCCCGGACAAGGCCAAACGCGCTCCTTTTGCGGCGGAAAAAGGCACGGTCGGTTTGATGTGCCGTGAGAACAGTTTTAACAATGGCCTGATCATGCGTCACGTCGGTGACACGATGATTATTGCCCCGCCACTGGTGATCAGTTATGCCGAGGTGGATGAGCTGATTGCCAAGGCCACATTGACCCTCGATCAAACCTATGCTCAGGCACGACAGGCCGGGCATATCCCCGCATAAATTCGGGTGAAAAACGAGTGAGAAACGAGTGAGAAACGGCTTCCTCTATGGCAATGACCCGCCGGGGCAATACCCGCCCTCCTGGTATGCAGCCACGGCCAACAGCCTGCCGCCTTTCCCGGCACAAGGGGGCGAGGAACGGGCGGATGTCTGCATCATCGGTGGCGGGTATACCGGTTTGTCGGCAGCCTTGCATCTGGCGGTGGCGGGTTACAAAGTCATTGTGCTGGAAGCGCATCGGGTGGGCTGGGGAGCATCCGGGCGTAATGGCGGACAGGTCGGCACGGGTCTGAACAAGGATCAGGCCGAGCTGGAGGCTCGTTTTGGTAAAACCCAGGCACACGCACTCTGGGATTTGTCGCAGGAAGCCGTGCAGCTGTGCAAAGACCTGATTCAGAAACACGCCATCGATTGTGACCTGCAAACCGGGATTATCCATGCTGATCACCGGGCGCGTTTTGTGGCGGATAGCCAGGCGTTTGTGCATAAGCTACAAACGGATTACCAGTATGATCAGGTGAGTTTTCTGGATCAGGCGGCGCTGCGGCGTGAAGTGGACTCACCCGCTTATTACGGGGGTACGCTTGATTTGGGGGCGGCACACCTGCACCCGCTGAATTATGCCTTGGGTTTGGCCAAAGCGGCGCAGGCGGCGGGCGCTATTATCTACGAACAATCGCCGGTCGTGAGTTATCAGGCCGGAGAGCCGGTGACGGTCAAGCTGGCAGAGGGGCGTGTGAGCGCGAATTACCTGTTGTTGGCCTGTAATGGTTATCTGGATGGGCTGGAGCCAAAAATTGCGGCGCGGGTGATGCCCATCAACAATTACATCGTGGCCACCGAACCGCTGCCTGCTGCCACAGCGCGTGCCTTGATCCGTAACCGGTATGCGGTGGCGGATTCGCGCTTTGTGGTCAGTTATTTTCGCTTAAGTGCCGACCAGCGTTTGCTGTTTGGCGGGGGCGAGAATTACAGTTTCGACTTCCCGGCAGATATATCGGCCTTGGTGCGCCCGCGTCTGCTCGCGACTTTCCCGCAACTGGCAGCGGTCAAGCTGGCGTATGCCTGGGGCGGAACGCTGGCCGTCACCGCCAATCGTTTGCCGCATTTTACCCGCTTGGGGGCGAATGTGTTGTCGGCCAGTGGCTATTCCGGGCATGGGGTGGCGACTGCGACCCTGGCCGGTAAACTGATGAGCGAGGTGGTGGCGGGGACGCTGGAACGCTTTGAGGTGATGGCCAAAATTCCGTCTTATCCGTTCCCCGGCGGGACTTTGTTGCGCTGGCCGCTGTTGGTCATGGCGATGATGTACTATTCTCTCAGGGATAAATTATAAAAAACCGGAGATGACGATTATGCAAACAATTATGCACATTAACTCACAGTGGTCACAGGATGCTTATGTCAAAGCCTGGGACTTCGCGACCCTCGCGCATCATGGGCAATATTATTCCACGCCTCAAGCCGGGGTGAAACTCGATTACATTAATCATATCGGTGCCGTCGCGATGGAATTAATGGCCGCACTCGCCGCGAGTGCGACGGATACCTGTCAGGCAAATCTGGCGTTGCAGTGTGCCCTGTTGCATGACGTGCTCGAAGATACTGAGCATACGCATGCCGAACTGATGGCCGAATTTGGTCAGGCCGTTGCCGATGGCGTGCAGGCTTTGAGCAAGAATCCGAAGCTGCCGAAAGACCAGCAAATGGCCGACTCGCTGGCCAGAATCTGTCAGCAGCCCAAAGCAGTCTGGATGGTGAAACTCGCCGACCGGATTAATAATCTATCCACACCGCCCTATTATTGGACGCTACAGAAAAAGAGGGCGTATCAGGAGGAGGCGCGATTGATTCATGAGCATTTGCACACCGCGAATGCGTTTCTGGCGGCGCGGTTACAGATGAAAATTGATGGGTATGAGCGGTATTTTGGGTAGCGCATGTTTTCGGCTGGCATAGGGGGTATAGATAGAGAGCCTCTTAATTTTAGGACTCTCTAAATATATCAACTTTTGTCTCCAGACACTTTCGCAGTATCAAGTCATTGACGCCAACACCGAACCAGCTATCTGGCTTTTGGAAAAAGTCCAGACCCCGCCCTATCTTTATTATCCAGCCATTATCGATACGGATTTCACGATCATGCAAGTACTCGTTCACCTTTAAGTCGAGTGCAATGTCCAGTTCTAGCAGACTTTGTTTGAGTTCAGCCAGACGACCAGACATTTCTTTTACGTCGGTTTCGTCATCGTAGCTAGTGATCAGGGTAATATTGCGGATGCTAGGTGTCCGTATCACTGCCTCGCAGAACCTGACAAAGTTCTGAATCTGGTGAGTTGCTCGTATATATGGATCTTCAATTTCAATCGATTTAGCACATTCCAAGTAAGGACTAATGATTGAGTCGTAGCTATACCCAGTTGCACCATAATGGATTATAAAATGTTGCTCCTGAAGCTCGGGAACCGTCAATTCAGGTGTTTCTACGGGTTGTGGTTTAGGTTCTACTGGAGCAGCAGCTGTTTGTTTTTCGGGATAAACGACTTCACCTGCTCTAGCATGAATATCGCGCCGTACAGGTTCTTGGGTAGCATGGGCTAACCTTGATTCAGGGCAATAAACGATGACCTCCTGTCCTAGGGTATCCAGGTACGAGAGGTTGATTTTGGCAAATTCATCATCGGATTTGCGCTTGTTCATTTGTTCTTTCACTCGGCGGCGGGCTTCTATGGCATAGGCGACGTATTCCGTAAACTCTTCGTCGGATGGTGAACCGGTTGGGTGTAGAATCTTCAGAAAAGCCGAAACAGTTTTCTTGATGCCTTTTTCATCCCGCCCTTCGATAGCAGTTCCCAGTTGTATACGCTTGCTGACTTCCTGATAGCGATTGGTTTGCTTCAATTGGTAATGAAAGGCTTCTGCAATGTAATCGGTAATAAATCCATAGCGATCAGTCAGGAAATCGCTACTGTTTTTGGGCATTTCCCAGCCCGGCAAATAGTTGGCGAAACGATCCATCACGGCCAGATCAAATTCTTTGGGCAAAGGTTGGAATAGGTCATAGACCTCAGAGTTCACAATCTGCTCGACTGACAAATCCAGGTTGCCAACAAACGCCATCGACGCATCGGCAATCACCTCGACCCCACGGGAGAATCGCCCATTGGCCATAAAGTCTTTCATGATCTGAATGGTGTCTTGGTCTTTGACCTTGATGCCTCCGACCTCATCGAATGCAACGGTATCCCAGAAGCCAACCAGGCCTATTTTCTTGCGCTGGTTGTTATAGAACAAGGTGGCTTTGGTGGCTTGTCCGCCACTGATGAGCGTGGAGTAGGGTGAGAATTCGCTGAAGAAGTAGGATTTGCCGGTGCCGCGTGGGCCTAATTCGATGAAGTTATAGTTAGGCTCCACCAAGGGCATCAGGCGGGCGATAAAGTGCAGCTTCAGCCGATGGCTGAGTTTGCTGGGTTCTAGGCCTACCGAGCGTAGCACTGCATCGAGCCATTCATTGCGGCTAAATTCATTGCGTCCTTCACAATAGCGCTCAAAATCGAAGCGGCTCAACTGAATCGGACGTAAATCCTCGATGTAAAAGGCATAGTCATCGTCTTCAATTTCGTTGTAGGCGAGGGTGACTTCTGCCCACAAGCCGCCCTGTAATAGGCGGTCGTGATCACGGTAAAACTTTTCGCTGATCGCGACTCGGCGGGAGTCGAAGTTTTCCAATGCTGCCCAGTGACGGCGGTCGTTTTCCACGTAGTTAACGTGCACCTTATCAATAAAGCGGTACTTGCCTTTGGTGGCGACTTTGGACTGGGCTTTGTTGGCCTCGTTGGGGCGCACATAGTTATCTTGCAAGGTATCCAGTACGGCTTCCAGCCCCGCCTGGATTTCAGCAGCATCATCGCTGGCACAATAGCGAGCCAGCAAAAACTCTAACACGAAGGTCGGGACATTAGTGCCTTTTTTGATGCGGTGTAACAAGTCTTTGCGCACCACTTTTCCATCAAAGATAGCTGTTAGTTTTTTATCCAAATCGTCCATTATCACACCGTATAGTCCGTTTCTAAGTCAAGCTGGCAATAAGCTATCAAGGTGGATGGGTTCAGGGCTTTTATTTTGAATTTACCTTCAAACTCCATTTGCATTTTCAAGGTAATCTGAATCTTATCGCCGGGTTTGAGGGTGATGGTTCCGGTTGCAGGGTTTACTCTACCACCAGGCTTGGCTTCACCGACAACATTGCCTTTCTTATCGTGCGCTTCCAGCAGGATTTCAAAATCGCTGCCGACAGAGAACATATCCTGGGTTTCGACACCCATTTCCACCACTGGCAAACGGGTGGTAATGCGCTTTGCACCGTTTTTGTAATTCAGCACGACCTGGGCTTGTTGCATGGCAGGTTGACCAGGTGCTTTCAGTTGCAGGCTAATGACCGGCACGACCAGTTCTTGTAAAGATGCGCCGCCGTGATAATACAACAGGCCAGTCCGGTAAGACGCCAAACTCAAAGGCCCACTCAAATAAGCGAAATCCCCCCGAATACCTGCCTTTTCTGCGCTGATCCGATAGTGGTTAGCATCAGCATTGCCATCTCCCAACAAACAGCGGTCATGAGTATTTTGCCAATTGCCCGCAGGTTTGGGGCAAGTGTCGCCTGCTCCGGCATGGGTATTCATAAAGAAACCGTGGTCGGTAGCAATCACCACCTCGTGGAAACCGGCATCTTTCAATTTATGGATAGCCACGCGAATCCGTTTCAAGGCATTGATAATTTCAGCCGGGGCGGTATCCGGGTGGTTCTCGAACTGACTGTCGATTTCCACCGCACGCAGCACCAGCAATTCGGTGTGCGCTTCGATAGCGAAGCCCTTGCGCACAAACTCTTCTAGCCGCCCTTCCTGGAAGCGTTGGCCGTAGCGCTTTTTGATCCAGTCCATGCGCTGCTTAACGGTGCTGACTTCCTGGTCATGGATGTAGGGGGTGAAGCCGCTGTCTTTTTTCACCAAGCGTAGCCCTGTCCCGGCTTCGGGCAGTAAGCTTGCCATACCCACCAAGGTGATGCTGGGTAGCTGAGCTAGTGCGACCTGTAGGGTGACTTTACCGTCTTCTGCCAATTGTTTTTCCAACGCCATCCCTAGTTCATAGCGCAATGCGTCGATCATCAGATAGGCGACCTTATGTCCACCCTGTTGCAGTTTAGGGGCAACCAGCTTATCGAATACGTCAGCATTCGCCAGACGTCCTGATAAGGGCCAGCCACTGTGTTGCAGATGACGGGTAAATAGCATCTGCACTTTTTCCGCTAGCTTGGCGTATTGCTTGCGCATTTGCTGCTGGACGGATTTCATCACGCCTTGCACATCTTGCCACTCATAATCGCTGACTGCTTGTTCAAACTCCCGTTGCAAACGATCGACTTCGCGCAATTGGCGGGTGTAGAAATCCAGTAACGCATCCATGCTTTGGGTATGTTCCGGCAAGCTGCGTTCTTTGTCCTGACAAGACTCCAGCAAGGCCAGGGCAGCACGCAGCAAGTCCCATTGGGTCTGGCTTTCGCCTTTGCCTGTCCAGACCGACTGGGCGTGGCGTTGCAGGATTTCCCTAACCTTATCGGTGTCGTCGCGCAATAGGGCTTCGATGGTGCGTTGCAGGAAGGTGCGCTCTTCAAACGGGAAGGTGTCGCGTGCGCCTAAGTCTTGCATGTGACCGCAGGAATCAGATAAGCCGAGTTCGGTTTCGATAGCTTCCGCCCGCTCGATGTAGATGTTCTGGGTGTTACGGTCGCTGCGCAGGCGTTCGCAAAGGTCTTCGATCAATGGCTGGGCGGCATCCAGCGCACGCGGCACATCGTGCAGGCTGGCGGGCAGCATCTCAGGTAAATCAAACACGAACTCACTGAACAAGACGAATCGCCACAACTCTTCCGTAATAGCTGACCAGGTTTTGCCGCGTGTTTTCAAGTGCAGCCCGATGCTGGCTTGCAATAGCTCCTTAGTCTCTGCTACCCAGGCATCGTTGGTTTTGAGTGATTCTTGCTGGTTGGCAGTCGGTACAAGTAAGGCAAATAGTATTTCACGGGCAGATTCGACCTTGAGTAAGGCACGCAAGTTCGGCCAACTGAGGCCACCGCCAATCGCGTCAATCACCGCGAAGCTGGGGTTGGGGTTTTGCGCGAAGACTGCACGGATTTGGGTGGCGTGGTCGGGTTTGGCTTGTAGGCACAAGCTCTGGAATCCGTCGCCATCACCAACGGGAAAGACTGCCCCGCAGGCTGCGTACAGTGCAAAGGGGTCTTGCTGCCGCTCCTCATCTTCCAGTGGTACGCTGGCAGGCACATAAACCAGTAATTGTTGGATGGGATTCCGCTCAGCACCCATTTGGCTCAAGGTGGCAATTGCCTGAGCGCGGCTAGTAATACTGGATTCACTGGCATTCACCACGACTCGCTTGTCACTTGCCATATCTAGACACAGGTCGTGGTAACGCCGTTCAGGGTCATACACCACCATAACCTGATGTTTCTTTAGGCGCGGCTCAAACACCTCTGTTTTGATAAATTCTGCAATCGACATATGCTTACTCCCAAGCCAATACCGTAGCAATGGCGCTGGCAAATGCGTTAAAACTGGCTGATTGGTTATTGTCAGGATTCAGGTGTGACGCAATCTCACGCGCACATTCCAGCTTGCGTAAGCCCGTAGGGAAATACCCGGCTTTTTTCAGTACCCGCTCCAATGCCTCCCATGTCCCACCACTGATGGCGTCCGGGTCACGGTAGGGTTTCTTTTGGGGAATGCTGGCGGGTACACGTGGATAAACCTGTTGCACCGCCTTCCAATCACCAAAAAACCAGGCTTCCAATTCCTCAATCACAATGCGGTTCACCACTTGGAAACGTTGCCCCGCTGCTACCCTTGTTTTGGTGAGTAATCCTGCCTGTTGGGCAGTTTGCTCCAGTTGCTGTTTTAAGACAGCACAATCGCTGTCGTCACGATCCACCAGCACCAGAAGCGCCCAATTGTTTGGCAACCACTGGCTGTAGCCCTTTAGCCGGGCAGGAAGCTGCTTTAACAAGTCGTCTTTGCATTGGAAACGGATAATCTGAAACTCGACATCCCCCAACATGCGCGGCAATAGCCCTTCCAGCGCAGCCTCCATGGAAATTTCTTCCACCAGTACGATGAGCTTTTCCAGCATCCGCTATTTTCCTATTGCTTTTTTTCTGGGTGCGCCAAGGTTCACCAGTGGGTCGCCCAAACCGAAATGCCCTTCCATCCACAAATAACCAAGGCTTGCCCCGGCTTTGACGAATTCGTTAATGCCCTGAATCTCCGCTGCGCATACCGCTTGGGTGAAACCGTGTTCGTCACGGTACAACACGCGCACTTCCTCCGGGTGCATGGCATTCAGCAAGAAAGGGGAATGGCTGGTAATGAGCAGTTGTGAGCGTTCAGACGCTGCCCGGCATTCTTCCGCCAGTTCTGGCAGCAGGCGCGGGTGCAGGAAATTTTCCGGCTCTTCGATGCCGATAAAGCGCGGCGGGTCGGGGTCATACAGCATGGTCAAATAAGCCAGCATCTTCATCGTGCCATCCGAGGCATATTTGGCTAGTACGGGTTGCTCGAAAGGCGCATCCTTGATTTGCAACAATAAACGCCCATCCGGCATGGGTTCTGCTTCTACCCGTTCCAGCCGGGGGATGCGCTGGCGTAATACTTTAAAAATCTGCTCCAGACGTTCGGGGTGTTGCTCTTTCAGGTACTGGATGACATTGGGTAGGTTTTCACCGCTCTTACTCAGGCGTTCTTGTGGTCCGGCTTCGGGTTGGTTACGTGTCTGGTCAATCGACAGGTAAGACACGTACCAGTTGGTGATAAATTCGCGCAACGCGGCAACGCGGGGGTGATTGGAAAACTGCCCCAAGGTGTTCACGGCGATCAGGTCGGGGGAGCGCAAATGGGTTTCTTCGCGGATGTCGTCTTCGTCCGGGGTTTCGCCGCTGGCGGCGCGACCAATCCCACGGGAAAATTCCAGAAAGCGGAACGGCTTGCCTTTGCTGCCGCGCCGCCATTGCAGCCATTCCTCGACCACTTCGGGGCCTTTAGCGCCTTCGTCGATAGCCAAGTGGTAGGTAATGATCGGGCTTTTGGGCTTTTCGCGGTATTTCAACTCGAATACGATGGGGCCACTTGCACCACGGCTTTTTAGCTCCCGCCCCCTGCCGCGCCTATCCCAAGCATGGCGTAAACCGTATTGGAAGCATTCAGACAGGAAGTTGAACACATCAAACAGGGTCGATTTGCCGCTGCCGTTCGGCCCCAGTAACACGGTCATGGGGGTGAGCTTGTTCAGCTCGATTTTTCTGAGGGCGCGGTAGTTTTCGACGCGGAGTGATTCAATGCGCGGGATACCGTTTGCACTGTTTAGGGTTTCTTCAACAGCCATGTGTAGCTCCCTGTGGGGTTCGGGTTGTCCTTACTGCCATTACATCATCCCTGCTATTTTGGTGCGAATCAATGCGTGCAACTGTGCATCCGTCATGGGGATGGGTTGCCATTCGAGTTTGGTTTCACCGCTGCCTTTTTTGCCGCGTTTGGTTTCGACTGCTACTTCATGCCAAAAGTCGGCTTCGACATCGTGGGCAATCGCCAGACTGCGGTCTTGGTGGCACTTGCGTAGT
Source organism: uncultured Thiothrix sp. (assembly GCA_964293125.1). GTDB lineage: Bacteria > Pseudomonadota > Gammaproteobacteria > Thiotrichales > Thiotrichaceae > Thiolinea. The sequence goes on from CAXYXY010000011.1 coordinate 30,502, forward strand.
ACGCGCTCAGGCCAGATGCTGTAGGCGAGGTGCGCCCAGTCGTAGTCGCCTTGTTCGAGTGCTTGCCAAGTTTCCTTGAGTTTTTTCTGCCAGGCTTTGTGCTGGAACAGTTTCCAGAGTGGCGCGGCGGTGATTTGCACACCGTCGTTGAGGTTCGGCTTCCAGAATTTGGCAATCCGCAGCAGCTCATCACGGAAATCCTTGAGTTCGGCTTCCAAGTCCAGCAGGCGGGCGAAATCCTTTTCCTCCTGACTGTTGCGGGTCTTGTTGCGCAAGCCAGTTAGGTCATCCTTGACCGTTTTCAGCTTCGGCTCCACGAAATCATTCACGCAGGTGTATAGCGTCTGTTCGCTCAGGCGATGGTAGTACACCCACAGTGTGTAAGAACCGGACGGGGTTTGCAAAGGCCAATAAATCGGCGCTTGCCGTCCAGATGATGAATAGCGGCTCAGATGAAAATCAAAAAAGCCGTTCGACTGTTCAATAAATGTTTCTAAACTCTTGGAACTCACGAAATCAGAAAAAAATTGAGTAATTTCAGTGTAATCGAATCCTAGAGAATTCGATTGGATGGCTGTAAGCAAGCTGGGGGCATCCAGTATTCCTATAAACCCTTTTTCATTGTCTTCAATAGCCCAGCGATCAAAGCAAACGCCAAAGAGGTAAACCAATAAATCTAGAATCAGCAACTTGGCAATTTCACAATTATCACGCTCAGACCACCTGGGAATGCACTCCTGAGGTGTCTTCTTTGAATAACTATTTAAATCTTTTAAATCTTCGATCCCTTCAATTTTATAAATAGCATTAACTAATTCATCTATGTCGTTATGGATTTTCATAACTCCAGCCTGATCAAAACTTAATTCCACCACAAAATCATGCAATTGAGATCGCAGATCTTTTTGTGATAATAAATATGGTGATTTAAAGAATATTGTTGTTTCGTCCCATGAAAAGTATTTTTCCTTCAAGGAAATGATTTCTTCGACCTTACTTACTATTTGTTTTTTTAATTTATAGGAAGATGCTTCAAAATCAGGAGCAGGCATAAGATTAATATACCCGGAATACTTATGTTGGCCAGCATAAGTATTTAATATCCTAGATGCAAAAGTCGAGTTAAGAATAGCTAATACAAGAAGGCTCGTTTCTTTGTTTTCAATTGGAATACATTGCCCTTCAACCGTAAAGATTGCCTCTTTATTCATTATGTGAGCATCTAAATATTCACCTCTTTTTCCAAAGCATACGCCAGGTTTAAAATGTTGATTTTTATTTTGGATTCTATATGAGTATGACGGAAAATTATCCGATCCTAATTTTTTATATTTTCCATATTTGGCTACTTCTCGCTTAGGATTGGCATACCTAGTAAATTCCCCGCCATTGTATAAATAACAATATTCAGCTTCAGCACCAATTTTTTCATTCAGAGGTAACTCCCAAAAAACTCGAAAATGCCTTTCAGATTGCAATTGATGGCCTGTATATCCTGTCAAACCTAATGCAGAAAATGACTGAAGGGATTGAAAAGTATTTAGCAGGCCAGAGGGAAGATCATAAATCAAGGCTGAATTAGGGAAGCTATTGAAGCAACTGGTTTTATGTAATACGAAATTTTTATTTTGAACGATTTCAAACAAAGCCTTAGATTTTTCGTCGAGTGAAAAGTCTCTCAAATTAATAAAATAGGTTAACGGCTTTGAATGTTTTCGCTCACTCAGAATTAGAGACGAAACTTCAACGTTTGCTTCTAGTACATCCCATCCCAAGTCACAAATTAACTCCAAGGAGTCTGATTCGAGAAGAACTCGTTTTCTAAAATTCTCATAAGAAGATTTATTAATAGGGCTTCTATCAATTACAGATCCAGTTAAACCTCCCTCACCCAACTTTTTGCTTAATCTAGAAATGAACGCACACAGAATATTTTTCGACCACTCAGGGTAGGTTTTTTCCAAATAACGATTTGTATTCGCTGCACATTCGCCAAACGGGGGGTTCATGAGGACGACATCGAAGCGTTTGCGGCAGAGGTCGATAAAGGCGAAGCCTTTGGCGGCATCGTCGGCGAACAGGCGTTTTTGGTCGGATTGAGTGGATGCCTGGCTGGCGTAGTCGCTCAGGGCTTGCAGGATGCGCTGCTCGGCATCATCCCAGAAGGTTGCATCGTTAATCCCCCGCAAGTCAAACCCCAACTCGCGCTGCGGTGTCGCCGCCACCAATTCCGCCGGGAACATATCCCAACTCGTACCCTTGGCGGATTGCTGTTGCCACTGCGCCCGCGCCCCGGCAATCGCCCCCTGCATTTCCTCCTCGATCTTCAACAGCGTGCCCGCTTCCCCCGCCAGTTGCATCTTGTCGAATACCCCCTCCACCAACTGCCCCAACACCGGCGGATACAACTGCGCGGTAAACTCCTGCAACAAGGCTTTCTCCCCCGGCATCGGCTCCGCACACACAATATTCGATCGCCGGATCACCGGACGAACCTGCGGCTTCACCCGCAATACCTGCCAAGCCCGCTGCGCCCGCTGCCACAACGATAAGCCCGCAATCTGCACCGCACGCGGATCAATATCCACCCCATGAATATTGCGCTCAATAATCAACTTGGGGATTTGCACCTGAAACGCTTCAAAACTGGCATAAGTCGCCTGCAACGGCTGCAAGCCCGCACTACGGCTAAACGCTTGCGGCCCCAGCTCACTTTCCAGTTGCCAAGCCTCCTCATAAATCCGCACAAACAGGTCAAACGCATACAAACCAAAATGCATCGAGCCACATGCCGGGTCGAGCATCAGAATATCGCGTGGGTCTTTTAAAGGGCGATGGGGAAACCCCTCCCCAACCCTCCCCTTATCAGGGAAGGGAGCTTTATCACACTCCGCCACACTATCCAAACTGGCATCTTCGCTCCTCCCCTGATAAGGGGAGGCTGGGAGGGGTTTCTCCCGCACCAAATACCGGCAAGCCTCCACCAGCCCGGTCTTACCCTGCGTCATCTCATACCAGATGCGCCCCAAGGTATTATCGGTGAGGAACTCCACCACATAACGCGGCGTGAAAAACTGGTTGCGCACCGCCAATTCACGGCTATTGCGCGGCGCTTGCGACTCGGAGCGCATTTTCTTGCGCTCTTCCTGCGAATTGAAATACTGGTAAATCCAGCCGATGGTTTCATCTTCCGCCCATAACGGCTCCAGATCAGGGTGGTTGATCTGCTCCAGCAACTCCAGCAACGCAGCCTCACGCGGGAACAAACGCCCCTGTGGGCTATAGCGATCAAACAACACCGCCAAATCCAGACTGAACTCATCAAACAGGCTGAACAGATAATGCCGGTAAGCATCGCCCGTTTCCCCCAGACTGCTGCCCGCCAACTGCTTGTACAACTGGAAACCTTTCGAGTTATACCCCTTAGCGACCGACTCCAGCAAAAAGCCCCGCGCCTCTGCCATGCGCAAAGCCGCCAACCGATTCAATACGGTGAACGCCTGCTCACGCACAATCCGCGCCGACACCTGCTGGGTACGCTCCTTTGGCGTCTTGCCGGGCGTATTCGCCAGATAATGCGTCAAGGTTTCCCGCAAACCCTGCGCCACCTGCCGCTGGCGGTTATCCAGTTGGCTCAATGCACTGACTTCCGCGACCGTGCCGGTTTTCGGGTCAAGCCCGTAAGTGGCCTGCAACTGGCGGGTGAATTCCTCGCTCAAACCGTCGCGGGCGGCATTGACGAACTTTTGCAGCCGGTTACGGGTACTTTGATCAAATGCCATGGGCTTTCCTTACTCTGCGGCTTTCAGTTCAATGCTCAGTTCAAATTCGTGGGCGTATTTCAGTTCACCACGTACATGCTGTAATTCGGCAATCAGTGCATCCAGGTCTGCCAACACAGTAACACGCGGCGGAGCTTTTACGAAACGGGTGATTTTCTTCTTACCCTCCTTGACTGCCTGCTCCTGCTCCTCCCGCAACTTGTCCTGCAAACGCTGTTGGCCGATACGCCGCAAGCGCTGTTTCACATCCTGCACCTGGGTTTGGATGCTGTATTCCTGATTCACCAGGGTACGCAAACCACTCAGATCGGCATTGGCAGTCACCGTCAACTGCTCCAAATCTGCCAGCAGGTTGTTTTGCTCCTGCTGGGTCAGTTCTTTCCACTCAGGAATGCGGTACAGGTCTTGCTGGGTGTCTTTGATACGCTGCTGTTGCTCGCCTTGCATCGCCAATACCGTGTCACGAATCCTTGCTTGCAAGGTGGTCAGGCCACTGGCGAATTCGGTGGCGTAACGGAAGAAGTCGGCATGACTTAAGCGTTCTTTGAGGTTGGCGAGTGTTTCCGCCAGTTCCTCTTTCAAACGCCCCGGCGTGCCACTATCCGGCAGGTTGCTCAGTTCGCGGCGGTGGCGTTGCAGGTTTTGCAGGGTCGGTTCCAGCCCCTGTTCCAGCGCCCGTTTCAACTCACCCGCCCAACGCAGATTATTAAACAGGTCGGAATCTTCCCCGCCCAAGCGTTGTGGCGCGTCGGATGCATCCGTAAACAGGATGTCCTTGATGTCCTGACTGAGCGTTTCTAAGCGCTCGACACCCGGCAATTGCAATGCTTTGAGCTTTTCCGCCAAGGGGCCATATTGGTGCTGGAGTTGTGGAAACAGCTTAGTGGTCGCTTTGCTGATGTCATCCTCCAGCGGCACGACCATATCGCCACTGAGTTCGGTCAAACGGCTGGCAGCATTCGCCAGCATTTCCATGCTGGGGCGCTCTTCGCGCAGGGAGACGCCAATGCTTTTGAAGCTGTTATTGGTCTTGAGCGCATCAATCGCTTGTTGTCCATTGACGGTGACTTCCCGCCCCGCCACTTTCAGTTTGATTTCCCCCGCCACCAACATCGCAGCCATCAGGTAACGCAGGGTATCCGGCGACCAACCGTAAGGCGCATCAGTGAAAATATCCGTCAGGCGTTTGCCTTCCATTAACCCTTGCCGTTCAATCATGTCGCGGATGCTGGTCATGGCTTTGTGGCTGGTGTTGATGGAAGGGCGACCAGCCTGTGTTTGCACCAAATTCAAGGGATCTAATAAGTTGGTGATGCCGGTCAAGTTGCCTTGGCGCAGGAATTTTTCTGCCAGGTCAGTATTCGCCCGTACCGGTGCTTCGCTGTAACGGTCAAACACTTGCTCTGCGACACCTGCCAGGTGTTTGCGGGCAGCTTCGATCAATTCCTGATGCAGCGTTTCTACTGCAGTCACTTCACCCCGGAAAATGAATGAGCCTTGCAACAGGCTACGCTTGAGCAGGCGCTCCAGCTCTACCAGCAAACGGTTGGCCCGGTCTGTTTGCCCGGCGCAGTAGTCTTTGATTTCCTGATCGGGTTCATTACGGTATTTGCTGACAATTTCCTTGCTGCGATGAATTTCAGCGGTCAGCTCTTCCATTTCTGGCAGGGTGCGCCCCAGCAGGAAGAGGGTATGCGTGGCGGTTTTATGACGGCTTTCATCAATCATGCGTGCCTTGGCGGTGTTGTAGTTTGCCGGTTCCACCAGCTCCACCACGGTTTGCACCGTATTACGCTCACCCGACAATGAAGCAGGCACGCCACCCGCGTTTTGGGCTTTTAACCCGGTCTGGACAGATAAATTCCCATGCAAATGGGTAGCGGGTAAAGGCGAATACGCTTCACGCAGTGCTTCATTCTGGATACGGCGCATCTCCATCGCCCGTAGTGGAATGGCAGCGCGTTCCTGTTCAATATCATTGAGCTTTTCACTGAAAAACAGCAGTTGCCCATCCTGTTCGCCAAACGGCACGAAGGCATCGCTGATCAGCTCCTCAATGGCCTGTTTCACGGCATCCGAGTGGGATGAGGCGCTAATACCGGGGTGCATGAGACTAGCAACGTTTTGCACCGTAATCGGCAAGTTATTCAGGATTTGCAGCACACACACCGTTTTACCAATGTCTCGGTGCAATCCTGAAGTAGGGAAGTGCTGCTTGACTTTGCCGACTGCTGCATGAAGAGAAGCAAAAGAACGACGTATGTCTTTTTCCAAAGCATCAAACAATGTGATGGTCGTTGCCAGCCAGCCAACCGACTGATTGGCAATTGGCGTATGCCCGTCCGCACCTTCCACCAGTACATCCTGAACCACCTTGATAGCGGAACGCAGACCAATACCACCAGTGGATTTAGCTAAAGCGCCCAACAAATGCAGCAAAATATCGAAATGCGCAGGCAGGAACGGGTAAAGGTTAACAAAGGTTTGCCGGTCAAAATCAGCACCGTAGGCACGCGCATCCACCAATTTGGTATTATGCCGCAGGGCTTGGCCGTGCTTATCGAATAAAGTGCCTAGCTCGCCCTCACCCTGGGGAGACTTGCCCAACAATCGGCTATAACAAATTTCCTTGATGTCATTGGCTTCGAGGTCGATCTGGATGGGGAAGCGGTCTTTGAGCTTGTAGAGTTCGGCTGAATTCAAGGCAACTTTTGAATCATCTTCGGTCAGGGTTTGCTGGGCAGTACCGATGATCCAGACTTTGCCGTTACCGATGTTCTTGAGGTTTTTCGCCAAGCCATCCAGGTTCAGGATCAGGTTCTGGCGGGAGCCGACGTATTGGCCCACTTCGTCGATAATAAAGATGATGTATTCTTTGCCAGTGGCCTCACGGGCAATGTCCAGCATTTCCCCCACCCGGTCATTTTCAAAGCGGATCACTTCGCTGGTTTCGGTTGAGAATGAATGGGCGGTTTTAAATAGTCCCGGATACATTTGGTGGGCAATTTCAGGGATCAGGCTGTCCACCACCAATTCGTCGTTACGGTAGTTTTGCCATTCCTCCCCGCCGGTATGTTCGCGGAACAGTTGCAGGAATTCGGCATGGCGGCCTTCTTTTTGCAGCTTGCGTTCAAAGGCGGCCACTTTCAGGTTGCGTGAATAACCCGCCCATTGCAGCACCTTGTAATACAGCACGGTGGAAACTTCTTCCATCGTCGCCCCAGCCACCTGTTCACTGGCCAGGTCAAGCATCAGCACGGCGGCGGGGAAACGCTTGGCAACCGTATTCAGCAAGGCTTTGGTGGTGGATTTTTTTAGGCGGTCTTGCAGGTGCTGGATGAACGGACTGCCATCAATCTTGATATTGTCGTCAAACGCCAAGCCCAGATACTTGGTGAACGAGCTTTTGCCCGAGCCGTAGAAGCCGGAAACCCATACACCGACTTCATTCTCCCCACCTGCTTCCATCGCCATCTGCATCTTGCTGAGCAGCTTTTCAAATTGCTCTTCGATGCTTTCCGTCACCACGTACTCGGAGATTTCCGCTTTCAAGCGTTGCTCTTGGGAAACGCCATAGGTAATGACTTTCTCAATGGTGCGGTAGATGTCTTTGTCGTTGGCGAATAGTGCTTTGATTTCCATTGTGTTCCCCTGATTATTCAACCACCGACGTGGACAGAGCGATAATTACCATCTTCTGGATAGAAGCCCAAAAATTTCAGCCGGGTTTTCCCGGTACGCACGCCGGGATAGAAAAACACGGTGGGCACATGGAACCTGCCGTGGAGCTGGTTCTCAATGGAACCAATCCGCAAGTAGGGATGTAGCGCCTCTATGTCCGCCACCAGCAAAATGTTGTTTGCCTGCCCTTCCAAGCTGGCAAGCACTGCTTCAAGCTTGTTTTGCAAGGAACCATTTGTTAGTGCATTCGCCAATGACTTATTGGTTTTCTCCCATTGCAAGGGGGCTTTGGCATCAGCAGCCAACCAGATTTTTTTCAAGGGCGCGGCATCCAGAATGTCCTGAATAGCTTGAGCTATCGAGAATTTATGGACGTTCCACCCCTCATTTCGTAGCTTCGCTTCCCACGCTGGCAGGTTGCGTTTTACCTCCAGAATCTCTGCCGGGTGAAACACCAGGTAAAAGATGGGTTCGAAACTGGCGTGACCGACTTCCCGCCCTGTTTTTAGTCGTTCCACCAATTCGCTGAAATCAGTTTTGAGTGATGACATCTACCACTTCCTTCATTGTTTTGAATGACCAGCTTATGCGGGTAACATCGCCTGCAGATTGCACAATTATCCAGTTGTTTTTTGCTAAACGTTTGAATGCTTCACGCACATCGGCGGCTTCCAGCCCAAATAGCCTCCAGCTTTCATGCTGGATGAGTGCATTGTCCCCTAGTCCGTCAAAATGCAGTTGATAGGCCAGATACAGTACGGTTGAGTCTTGTACCCGCATAGGCTGAATCGTGCGACTAGAACTACGGTTAGCTGACAGCAAACCATAATCTGCGCAACACCCCAGCAGGTACGACGACACTCGCTTGATGGTTGAGTCAGACCATGGCTTTTGTGTTTTTCCTTCCCGTACTGCGTGGGCTACAAAGTCTTTGGCATCTTCTGTACTGAGTGCATTTCGCCCACTGGCATATCGATCCCAGTACACCTGACGAATAAAGTCCTGCAAAATCAGATTGGCTTGGGCAGTGTAGAGCAGAAAAAGTTGGTTCATCGCCGCAGAAGGCAAGCATCGGACTAATGTTTGCAAAGACTCTGCTGACTGTGTTTTTAGATAACGGGGTGCAAAACATTCAGCAACAATATTGCGTAAGCGCCGAGCGGACACGAGCGGGAACAAACCTGACTCCAGTGCTTTGTTGTAAAGCGCGGCAGTCGAAATACCCTGCTCATATAGCGACAGCAACAGCCTGGTTTCTTCCACTAAACCTAGACCCGCTTGTAGCTGGGTGGTGTAGAGCGATTTGGCAAAGTTCACTAGACTTGCCGCATGTAAGGAAAGCACTGATAGTTTTGCTGAAAAGCTTTAAGGTAGCGTGCAGCGGCCTCGTTTAACAAGCTTTCCAGTGCATCGTCCTGAAACATACCAACCGCAACTGGCCCTTCTACTTTTTCAGTGGATACCTGCGTCAATTCCCCTAGAGCAGCAAGTGCAGCATCTTGACCAGATAAGCTATTTTTCAAGGCCATATTATTATCTTGAGTCTGGATATGTTCAGCGACTATTCGTTCAATCGAATTGGGTAGACGATAGAGGTGATAGGTATTGCCTACGCCTATATGCTGATCGTGTGATAGCAAAGCAGCCTCACAAACGCCATTATACTGTGCAAGTAGGGTAGTCCGTGGGTAAATGGGCAGTAAAAAACTCTCACTGGCTCGGCTGAAAAAATTACTGCCCCACCAAAATTTTTGATGTTTTTCACCTATATAGCCAACTAAGATTCTTAAGATTGAGACTTTCATACCAATATTCATTCTGATTCCTAGAGTGATAGGCAATATGAGGTATGAGATATTACTGCACTCGATTCCTGTTAGTCACTAAAATTAGAAGTCATTACGCATAATGCACCCAGCGTGTTTCCTCCACAAAATGCTGCAAGTATTTGGTCATGCCCTGCTGTGGCCAGATTAACTGCATGCTGCCGTCCAGCGGTCGGTAGATCGCGGTATACAGGGTGCCAAAGCCGCGTGCGTATTGGTGGCTGAACAGGGGCGGTTGCAGGAAACGCAGGGTAAAGCTTTGCGGTGTTTCCCAGCTGTTCGCCAGGCATTCAAATAACAGGCGTTCACGTTCGACGCTGGCGGTGGCGGTGGCGTGTTGTGGCCATTCGACCTGTTTCTGGTGGTTGGTAGTGGCCGGGATCTGGCGGACGACCGGTTTGCGGTCAGGTGACAGAAATACGGTGCGGAACTGCCCGCGTTTATCCAGAATCGTCACGTTGTACGCCATGTGCACCGGAATGGTTTTAAGTGCCACCAGCGCATCTTGCACATCGGAACATATTTCGAGTATGTAGCGCAATACGATCGGAATGCCGAAGCCATCGCCCACCACCTTGCTGCCACCAAAAGTGAGCGACACCACCAGCCCGGCATCGTTAATGCCATCGACCACCCCCCAGAGACAGTCACTGGTCGCAATCACTTTGCGCCCCAGCCACTGGGTATGTAACAGGGTGCCTTCCAGCAAGGCCGGGCTGTAGTCATAATTACGAATCAGAAAATGCTCGTCCTCTGACCAGACCGCCTGTGAGCAGCCCGACAAATAAGGGGGCGGTTTGTACATGCTCAGGAAACGGGCGGCCACATCGCTGCCGTCCGCCAGCTCACACAGGCGTTCATAAAGCGGCAGCAATTCAGGCATGTACTGGCGCAGGCTACGGTAGCTTTCCAGATAGCTGGGGCGACGATCATCCCCAGCCGACAGGAACCACTCCCGGTAAGCCATCCAGTGGCGATCATACAGCGCTCGCCACTTTTGACCAGGCCATGCTTCAGAAACTGCCTGAAAACGCAGGCTTGTTACCTGAGGACTGTTGATCACAGAATCTTGAAGGCTCCTGCTTCCAGGTTGATATCGGGTTTACTGGGCGCATCACCTATTGGAATCGACTGGTAATACTGATGAATACCCTTGATCCAGGCATGAGCACGCTCGTTCAGTTGGAACTCGTCCGTCATCAGGCGACCCCGGGTGATCAGAATCCCTAAATCAGCGCCTTCATAATGATAGTCGCCAGTGCCACTGATGCGCAGATAGAACGCTTCCTGCTCGGTTTCGACCGCACGCCGGTGGTAGTCAAACCGTGCATACGTGACATTGCCTGCGGCATCCATCCGCCAGATGCCGGATTCCGGTGCCTGCGTAATATAGCCGACTGTGTCGGGGGTATGCTTGATGACCAACTGACTCCAGCTGTCGATGTTGTCCGGGTGTGACCAACGCTCGTTCAGATCATCAATATCGAGATCAAAGTCGACATCACTCATTTCCAGCAAGTGGAACAGGAACAGGGGGGCGTCGGCATGCGCAAACGCCGCATGGTTCGTCATGGAACTGGCACCCGTCACGCGGGGGTTCAATTCACCCAGATACAGTTCGCCGGTGTCCTGATCGATCAGGAAGTCGAGTTCGAAGTAACCGCGATAGCCTTCTTCGCGCAGTGCTTCACCAAACTGGAACGTATACTGACGTGCCTTGTCGCGAATTTCCTGGGTGAAGGAGTTGGCGAAGATTTCGTTACCACACCAGCCGCCTTTGTACGGAGTCAGCTCTTTGAAGCCCACCAGTTCGGTCATCAAAGGGCCAACGATGGTGCCGCGCTTGGTCGTACAGGCTTCAATCGCGGAGCCGCGCACGTTGACGCGCTTCATGATCTTGACTTCACCTTCGCCAATAATCTCATCCGAATGTTTGTCGAATTCAGCTTCGTTGGAGATAAAGAAGGTGGTGTGCCCGGAATCACCAAACGCGGTCTGCAGCACCAGATCAGTCCCAATACCCGCTGCCTTGGAGACTTCGCACAGTTGCTGGTAACTGCTGACCTCGGCGAGTGCATTCGGGACGCTGGGTACACCGGCACGATTACCAATCCGCACCGTTTCGATTTTGTTGTCCATCCGGGTGCGCAGTTCTGCTTTCGGGAACCAGACATCCATGCCCAGTTCTTTGCTGAGCTGTTCGGTTTCTTCATCAAACATCAGGTAGACCGCTTTCGGATCACCACCCCGTTTTTTGATGAAGTCGATTACTTCCTTGTGTTGCAGCATGTAGTTGTTGATGTCTTCGATGCTTTCGAATTCGCGGTGCGGTGTTTCGGAAGGCACCATGACGGCTGGATGGCGACCATCGAAGCAGTCCAGGTAATTAATGTAGCGGAAATTACCGACCCACTCATTGATACCCAGCAAATTGAAGTTGGTGGCACTGATAAAATAAATAGGCGTTTCATTGCGGTGAAAATAGCGGCGAATTTCAGAAATATTTCGTAACTTGACGGGCTTGTCGGACATTAAGCTTTCCTCCTGTGTGGGGCTACTGATGAGCGCAGGTCGAATACGCTCGTAAAGATTCCTCAAGCCAGTCAGCTGGAGGAATCGGATCAATGGATGGACTCGATTACTTGGGGGCAAGTGTGGCCAGTGCCTCTGGGGTAAACACCTGCAAACCCAGTTCGGGCTGATAACCGTGAATTTCTTTCACATCCAGCGCCAGCATAAACGCGAGAATTTCCGGGCTGATCACCTGCCCCGGCACCAGAATCGGGAAACCGGGCGGGTAAGGAATGACAAAGGACGCGGAGACCAGATCACGGCCTGCTGCCATTTCCTGTTCAATACTGCCATCATCAATCAGGAAATATTCACAGTTATCCAGATCAGCAGCCAGGAAGTAGGCGATGCGCATTTTGCCATCCGGCGTCGGATTTGCATTGTCACGCAGGAATTCCCGGCTGAAACGGCTGAAATCCGGCAAAGGTGGCAGATCTTCCGACAGCGAGCGTATCCGGCGTTGCATCATCCGCTGTTCGGCGTGGCTAGCATCCTCGTTATCGCGTTCCAGATCAGTGGCAATCCGTACCAGCACTTCGAGCAGAAAAGCAACTGAACTGCGGGTGGTGCCAATATTGGTCATGAACAGAACCGTGTTCCGGGACGTTTTGTTGATCTGAATCCCGTACTTGTCCATCAGGTATTTGTTCTTGAAGGTGTCGCCGTCGATCCCGGTTTTGCCCAGATACAGGGTGAGGCGCGTCGGGTCAATCACGAAGTCATCCTGTTCCCAGGCGCGCTCCATCGCATTATTCGCCCAGCCGGTTTCCTGGCTGTAATAGGACTTGATCCCGGAAGGTCGAAATTCCTCGGGAATCATGTCTTCGGCCACCAGAAAACGGAAATACTTGCTGAGCAAAGGGTGGGAGGCTACTCGTTCCCGAATCGCCATGGCCAGTTCCAACTGGTGCTGCACCAGCTCAAAACCTTCCAGTTCAACCTGTCGCCGTCCGGCATCCAGACTGGCCAGAATCTGGTAATTGGGCGAGGTCGAAGTGTGAGTCATGAACGCTTCAGTGAACGAGGGGCTGACCCGGTGTTTGAAGTCCTGGTCATGCACATGGATCATTGAACCCTGGCGCAGTGAGGTCAGTGACTTATGGGTCGATTGGGTGGCATACACCCGGATTCTGACCTTGTCCGGGTCAGGCAGCAGGTGTTCATCCAGCAGGGCATGGTTGTCCATCCCGGCGGTGCGTTCTACAAACGCCTCATATTCTGCACGGTACTCGGGCGTCTGGTATTTTGCGCGTAATTTGGTGGCGTTGGCCATTGCGGTACGCTTGCGGTAGGTCGGGATGCAGTGTGCGAATGCAAACCAGGCTTCATCCCAAAGGAAGATCAGATCCGGTTTGATCGCCAGACACTCTTCCATGACCCGCTCGACGTTATAGACCACACCGTCAAAGGTACAATTGGTCAGCAGCAGCATCCGTACCTGACCCAGCAAGCCTGCATCACGGTAAGTCAGCAGACGTTCCTTGATTTCGCGGATAGGCACTGCGCCATACATGGAATAGTCATGCAGCGGATAAGAATCCAGATAGGAAACGCGTGCCCCCGCCAACACCATGCCGTAATGGTGTGATTTATGGCAGTCGCGGTCGATCAGCACAATATCATCCGGGCGCACCAGCGCCTGCACGACAATTTTGTTGGACGTTGAAGTGCCGTTGGTGACGAAGAAGGTGCGGCGGGCGCCAAAAGCGCGTGCCGCCAGCTCTTGAGCTTTTTTGATCGGCCCGTGCGGCTGCAACAGCGAATCCAGACCACCCGAAGTGGCAGAGGTTTCTGCGAGGAAGATATTGATGCCGTAAAAATGCACCATGTCCTTGATCCAGTGTGACTTGGTGATCGATTTGCCGCGTGAAATCGGCATGGCGTGGAAAACACCCGTGGGCTGACGGCTGTATTCGCGCAATGCGGTGAAAAACGGCGTCTGGTAGCGCTCCTGAACACCGCGCAGGATATTCAGGTGCAGCTCCAGATGGTCTTCCTGCCGGTAGAAAATACGGCGGAAGCGTTTGGTGACGCGTCCAGCCAGATCTTCAACTGCGCTGTTAGTAACCAGATACTGATCCAGTTCGGGGCGCAAGTCGTTCAGCAGCCCTGCCAGCAAGGGGCCACGCTCGTTTTCGGACGTGTCTTCGTAGACGGCTTCATCGATATGGGCGAGGGAGCGCTGCAGTAATTCCAGATGGTTCTTGGAGCGCAGCGGGAAGCCATAACGAATGACGCAAGCCTGCAAGTTATAGTTGAACAATACTGCAATCAGCGCATCTTCCAGGCTGGGAACGACCACGATGTCATAGATGAAGCGGTCTTCCGGGCGGCGTACTTTGCGCAGGTTATCACGTAATAGCTGGATGTCTTCTTCAGAACTGTCATCCACGAACAGTACTTCAAAGTACAGACGTTGCTGGCCGCTTTCTTCCGCTGCCTTGGCGGCGGCTGCCCCTTCGTCACGGGAGGAGAGTTCTTTGGTGTTGGTAATATCGATGGGGCGCAGGCGGTAGAGCTCACTGCTGAGGACGCGGACAATATAGGAGACGGTTTGTGCTAGTGCAGAATAGTCTTCATTATCAAACAGGTACCAGAGATGGCGAAAATCTTCGGTGGAGGGGAAAGCCGTGTATTCTTCAATGGTGTGCAGGACTTCCATTGAAGCGCGGGTGGTGACGAGGATCTGTTTGGTATTGCCATGCTTTTGGTGACGGTCACGCAAGCGTTGCGTAAGGCTTTCTAGCTCGTGCCAGGTATCAAAACGTAGCTGGGTCGGGCTATGGTAGTAGTCCAAACGTGTTTTGGCTGCGGTCGAGGTGACAGGTGTTTTTTTCTCGCTCATCTAAATCGTGCTCCTCCGGGTGCTGGAAGCCTGGGGTCAGGCTCCCGGTGTTATAATCTCGCGGTGTAGCTCAGCTTTTTTCTCTACGGGCGGGTAACTGCAATGGCCCCAGTTCTGCCAGGTAAGGAAATTCAGCAGGTGTGTCATAGACAGTGAAGTGACATTCACGATCACGGAAGCTTTTTAGCGGCTGACCCAGTCCTAAAATACCGCTTTCACGTTCATGGCGTACCCGTTCAAGATTGACTTCAATCGGGAACACTTCTTCGTTGGTACGACACTGGTGCAGTACAAATCCGGAAGGTGCCACCACTGAGGACAGGCCATTACCGCCATCGCCCACGCCATTGACATCAAAGAAGTAACACTGGTTGGTAGCGGCTGAAGCGCGGGCAATGCTGGTTTCTACATCACGGTCGATGGTATCGGTAAAGGTTGGGTGTAAAATCACCTCGGCACCCATCGCCACCAGTGTGCGGGTGGTTTCCGGGAACCACATGTCGTAACAAATGGAGATACCAAAACGCCCGACTTCCGGCACATCGAACACTACAAAGCGATCACCAGCCGTCACGCCTTTTTCGTAAGGACGAAACGGGAACATTTTACGGTAGCGGTCAACGACTACCCCCTGGGGGTTGATGATGGATGCAGTGTTATAGACCTTGTCACCCTCCAGTTCAAACATCGAGCCAGGAATCAGCCAGATATTAAACTGCTTGGCCCAGCGTTGAAAAATCTCTTCAGTCGGGCCAGGCAAGGACTGGGCATTGACCGGGCTTGGACCAAACGGTGCCAACTCGCTGAAAACGACCATTTCTACCCAGGGAAAGCGTGACATCAGCACCGCGAGCTTGGTGTACATCGCATCAAGGTTGGAGCTGACAGCAGACAACTCCATTTGAATACCAGCAATGGCAAAACGTGTCATAAAGATGGGTTACTCACAGTTAATAGCCCTACATCCTAACATAGGCGGGCAAGAAGCATTCGTACCACATTTGCGGTATGGCAGGTGCGTCAGCTGGCTGGGGTAGGGTAATCATCAGGCTTTTTGGGGTTGTGGCTCCAGATACACGGTTTGTGATGGGAAGGCGAGATCCGTACCCGCCGCCGCCACTATTTCCATCACTTTCAGCAGGAGGGTTTCCTGATGTTCCAGAAACTTTTCTAGGTCATGCGTCATGACATCGGCCTTGATGCCGACAGTCAGGGAGAAGTCGCCAAGTGCTTCGAGGCGTACCCGGTGATTTTCAATCCACGGCATTTCATCCAGATAATGGCGCAGATTATCCATGATGGACTGTAACTGCTCGTGGGTGGTTTCGTAACGCAGGCCGATGGAAGCTCTTAGTACCCGGCAGGATCTCCGCGACAGGTTGGTAATATTGGCAGTCGAGAAATAGGAATTGGGGACAATCACCAGCGTTTTGTCAAGCGTAAGGATGCGGGTAGAACGCAGGCCAATGTCTGTCACTGTACCCCGGATGTTGCCAAATTCGCAGTCTTCGCCGATGCGTACCGGACGGTCTAGGAACAGGGTCAGGCCACCGACCACATTCTTGAAATACTCCTGCGCCCCAATACCGATGGCCAAACCCATTGCACCAAAACCAGCCAGCAGTGGTGCAATGGGAATGCCCAGCGATTGTGCGCCGAAGTAAATGACGGTGGCGGCGGCAATCACAGAAATCAAACGTAACATGGTGCGAATTAGGCTGGCATCAATGCTGCGGGCGTTCAGCTCCTGCGTTTCCCAGACCTTTTCGGCTAGCCAGTTGAGCAGTGTGTAAGTAAACCAACTAGCAGTGATGAACAGCAGGGATTTGATCAGGAAGGATACGCCGACGAATACATCCGCTGTGATGTTGAATACGTCTTCGATCAGATCATGACTTCCCCATAGCAATAGGCCGATGAGCAGAGGAACAATGATATCCAGCAGGCTGTGGTTTTCGTCATGTGCGGCGTGCATATGCCAGCGGATCAGGTACATACTGATGCTGATCAGTAAGAGCAAGGTGCCGCCCATAGCCATCCATTGCCAGAGGGTTTGATCGAGGTAGAGGGCATCTTTGCTCCAGTCGGGTAGCCACAGGTTCCATTTGGGGGGCAGCAAATGACCGGGGGTACTGGTGTAGTAATCGTAGAAATTGTATTGGTTCAGGCTCGATTGTCTGAGTGGCGGTAGGTTGTGCACCTGCGCAAAGAATTCGGGAATGCGGTGTACGGTGTCAGGTGAGAACAGATATTCATCGACATACTGGTCTTTGACCCCGAGTACAATAGCGATTTCAGTCCCGGGAATTTCCCAGCGTTGCAGGGGTTTGTCTGTGTCGCCGACCGCTGAGCTATCCGGAATGGTATTTTGTTCCGGTAATGGAATGCGCTCGAAAATTTCTTTCAGCATCAGGGCTCGTTCCAGACCGACACGGGCACGGTGCGCTTCGGGGATGTCGCTCAGGTTGAGGGTGCGGATAGCCTGTTCCAGGAGCTCTTCGGCGTATGCGCCCTGGGCAATGTGTTGTGGAGTGTGGAACAGCCCCTTTTCCTTGACAGCCTGCTGTTCCACGGTGTTAACCATATTGATGGCTTGGGTGGTTTTGTCGAGGAATTCTCGCAGCGTATCGCGCGGGGAGCGGGTGGCTGGTGGTGAGAGCGGGTTAATGCTGCCATTGGCGAAATTGTCGAAATCGCTGACCGCAGGTGTTTGTTCCGCTGTAATGGCTGGCTCTGATGGTTTGGCAGCCAGAACGGTATGGTGGATAAAAAATAGAAATGGAACGAATATTAACCATGCTCTTACACTCATGTACACCCTGCCTCTTCCTCCAACATCCATTGTAATCGATGTCGATATACTCAAAAATAGTTTGTTGCATCGCATCGAGAGCATCGAGAGTGACAAAGCGCTCCCCGTGGATGCATTCTACTTTCAGTGAATGAAAAAAAGATAGAGCTGGTGGGTATTGGAGGTGGGGGCTGGGTGGTGAGTGTTGCCAATAATCCCCATCTGTCGAAACAGACAGGGTTTTAACATTTAAAGGTGAATGGTGGAATTAGTGCTCATTAGTGCCTATTAAGCGTTGCTGCAGCCACTGGCCCCGCCACCAGCAGTCTGGCCACCACCTTGGGAGGAAGAATGATTACCTTGCTCGGCACCACCGGCACTGAGTTGCTGCAATAATTGCGAAAGCAGACTCATGATCTGCTGGAGTACATCAGAAGTAGAGCTGGAAGCCGAGCCCGAGCATGATGTGGACTGGGCGCTTTGGTCGTTATTCATGGCCTGATCAAATGCCTGGACATTGGACGCCTGTGGGGTGGATTGTGCCGCTGCGGCTGTGGCCGGGTTGCTAGCATCCGTGCTGGCGCTTTGTTGGCCTTGGCCAGATTGAATTGCGAAACTCATGAGGGTTGACTCCTGTCATTATTTTGAAGATTAAGTAGTAGAGAGACTCTACTTTATGAGTATGGTGTATTTGCCGCTAAAGGGCTGGGTGCTGGTCGGGGTTGCCCTACCGTTAATCGGTCTGTTGGCTAAATTCGACAGGGACGCACGCAAAAGCGTACACTGGCAAAAAACAGAGGAGACCCCATGACGGCTATCACCGCAACCGAGGCACGCAGCCAACTGTATCGCCTTATTGATGAAATTGCTGCCAGTCACCAGCCGGTATTGATCACCGGCAAGCGTAGCAATGCTGTTTTGCTCTCAGAGGATGACTGGAACGCGATTACCGAAACCTTGTACCTGGTTGCCATCCCCGGTATGCATCAGTCGATTCGGGAAAGCATGAACACCCCGTTGGATGAGTGCAGCAAGGGGCTTGACTGGTAATGTGTGAGCTCTACTACACTCGGCAGGCGCAGAAAGATGGCCGTAAACTGGCAGCAGTAGGGCTGAAGGATAAAGCGCTGCTGTTATTGGCAGTGATCGCCGAAAACCCTTATCAAAGCCCGCCGCCTTATGAAAAACTGGTAGGTAATCTGGCTGGAGCCTATTCGCGGCGCATCAACATTCAGCACCGATTGGTCTATCAGGTGCTGGAGGATGAGCAGGCCATCAAAGTGCTACGGCTTTGGACGCACTACGAATAGCATTTTATTATGTTTAACCAATGTTTCCAGCATGTACAATAGGTTCATGTTTTGAGTGCATGTTTTATGTACAGAATTTTATAGAAGATTATTAAATGTCAGATAACTTGTTGGAAACAAAGAGAAGACGTACCTTTGCCATCATTTCTCACCCGGATGCGGGTAAAACCACCATGACTGAAAAAGTCCTGCTGTTCGGCGGCGCTATCCAGTTGGCCGGTACGGTTAAAGGCCGCAAGGCTGCCCGGCATGCCACCTCTGACTGGATGACCATGGAAAAGGAACGGGGGATTTCTGTTACGTCCTCCGTCATGCAATTCCCTTATCATAACTGCATTGTCAATTTGCTGGACACCCCGGGGCATGAGGATTTTTCGGAAGATACCTATCGGGTGCTGACTGCGGTGGATTCGGCACTGATGGTGATCGACGTAGCCAAAGGGGTCGAAGAGCGTACCATTAAGCTGATGGAGGTTTGTCGTCTGCGTGACACGCCGATTATGACCTTCATCAACAAGCTGGATCGGGAAGGAAAAGAACCGATTGAGCTGCTCGATGAGGTCGAGACGGTATTGAAGATCCAGTGTGCGCCTATCACCTGGCCGATTGGCATGGGCAAGCGTCTGAAGGGGATTTACCACCTTTATCAGGACAAGGTGATTATTTACAAGGCAGACACCGAGCGCCGTCAGGATCACGTTGAGATTCAGGGTTTGCACAATCCAGAGCTGGACAAACTGCTGGGCAGCGATGCCAGCGAGTTGCGGGATGAAATCGAGCTGGTGCAGGGGGCGAGTCATGCCTTTGATCTGGAGGCCTACCTGCGTGGCGAGCTGACCCCGGTTTATTTTGGTACCGCACTGAACAGCTTTGGTATTCGCGAATTACTGGATGATTTTGTCAAATTTGCACCCCCACCACAGGCCAGACCGGCGATTACGCGGGTGGTGTCGGCCAGTGAAGAAAAATTCACTGGTTTCGTCTTCAAGATTCAGGCGAATATGGATCCGCAACACCGTGACCGGATGGCCTTTGTGCGTATTTGTTCCGGCAAATTCGAGAAGGGCATGAAAGCCCGGCAGGTACGCTTGGGTAAGGATGTGCGTATTCCAGATGCGCTGACTTTCATGGCGGCGGAGCGTGAGCATGCGGCGGAAGCGTATCCGGGTGACATCATCGGTATCCACAATCACGGCAGTATTCGCATTGGTGATACGTTTACGCAGGGTGAGGATTTGCAATTCACCGGTATTCCCAACTTTGCACCTGAATTGTTTCGCCGTGCCCAGCTGAAAGATCCGTTGAAAATGAAGCAATTACAAAAAGGCCTGGATGAGCTGTGCGAAGAAGGCGCTACCCAGCTGTTTCGTCCGTTGAACAATAATGACCTGATCCTGGGGGCGGTGGGTGTACTGCAGTTTGAAGTGGTCGCACAACGCCTGAAGGATGAGTATAAAGTGGATGCGATCTTTGAGCCAGTTAACGTACAAACCGCGCGTTGGGTGAGTTCCGGTAATGGCAAAAAATTTGAAGAGTTTAAAACCAAGGCGGCGCAGAATCTGGCGATAGATCATGCGGGTGAGCTGGTGTACATCGCGCCAACGCGGGTAAACCTGCAGATGGCGCGTGAAAAGTGGCCAGAGGTGGAGTTTCATTCCACCCGTGAACACGGGATCGAGCTTTAACAGTGCGCGTCAAATAAAACCGAGTGAGCGTCCCTCGCTCACCGGTACTTTCCACCAGTCTTGTTGAAGGGTCGCATACAGATCACGAAAGTCGGTGGTGTATTGCAGGTCGCCCCGGTCAAGGTCAGTCAGTGAGGGGTATTCACCATACCAGCCGCCTTTGACCTTGCCGCCCATCACTAAATGAGGAGCTGCCGCACCGTGGTCAGTACCTTTGTTGGCATTTTCGTGCACCCGGCGGCCAAATTCGGAATAAGTCATGATCACCACTTCATCCCACATCCCTAAGTGTTGCAAATTAGTGCGCATGGCGGCCAAGCCTTCAGCCAGTTGGGTGAGCAGATTTTCGTGTTTGCCACGCTGGTTGATGTGCGTATCAAAGTTGCTCAGGGTGACTTTGTAGGCCGGTACGTTGATGCCTGAAGCAATCAGGGTATAGACCGAGTTCAGGCTGCGTCCAAACGGTTTTTTGGCAAAGGCCTGGCTTGCCGCCGGGACATCACTTAAGTATTCAGCCAGACTGCTGGCCAGAATGTCGATGTTACTTTGCACGTCGAGGATATGTTGTAGTGCCGGATTGGTGACGCTGGAACGCATCGCCTGGATATTGCGCCCCTGATTGATGAAACGGTAGGGGTCGGAAATACTGAGCGCAGAGCACTGGTCACCATAGAACGGCCCCAGGTTGGTATCAATGGCAACGCCGGTCAGTTCGCTACCGGGGAAGCAGTTGGCCACCCAGCCATCACTGGTTTCACGCAGATCAGCAGAGCCACTTTCCCAGATTTCAATCGATTCAAAATGGGAGCGGTTAGGTTCGGCATAGCCCAGCCCTTGCGCCCAGGCGAGGCTGCCGTCATCCCAGGCGGACATCAGGGGTGACAAGGCCGGGTGCAGGCCGAGGGTAGATGAAACTTTAAGGACGCTATTGCGCTCCAGCGCCAGATTGGGGCGGGCATCATAATAAACCTGACTGGTATAGGGCACCAGCGTGTTCAGGCCATCGTTAGCGCCTTTCAGCTCTACCAACAGGACAATCCGCCGATTTTGGCTGATGCCCGTGTTGGCCAGCGCAAAATGCGGCGCGAGCAAGGGTAAGATCGAGGCTCCGAGGCTTTTTAAAAATTGACGACGATTCATGGCTTTTATTCTTCTTGTTGGGTTATTCTGGCTATTTTTCGGGTTAGCGGAGCTGGTAGGTCGGGTCTTTCAGCAAGGTCAGCAAGACGCTGTCGATGGCTTGCTGGCAATCCGGCGCACCGATGGCTTCCAGTGGCAGCAGCCAGTCAGACAAGCTGGTCGTATTGGTTTCGCAGGAGAATCTTGCGGTCAGCTCTTTGAACAGGCCATGAATTTTCAAGCGATTGCCCTGTTTGGCGGCGAGCTTGGGGCTAATACCCCGTTCGCTGAGCATTGTATTCATCTCGTCCGTGTGTTCGGCCAGGAACTTGGGAATCAGGTCATAGCGCCGGATCAGGCGGCTATTGGTAATCCAGCTATCACCCCCGCGCCAGCCTTTGACATCCGGTGGATGGAACAGGTGTTGCCCGAGTTGCAGGTTGGTTCTGCGCAGCAGATTATAATCTTCAATGTCCAGTTTAAATTCGCGCAGCAGGCCTAGCGTAAACTCAACCGGCGACTTGATCAGGCGGCCACGTTGCTCCTGATCCCAGAAAACCTGGCTATGGATTACGGTGTGCAACAAGGTCGTAATTTCATAGCCACTATCACGGAACGCCTTGCCCCAAGCGGCGATCACAGCAGGGTCGGGGGTATCATGATTAATGAACTCTGCCCAGAATTTTTCAGCGATGTATTCAGCGGTACGCAACTCCTGCAGCAAAATATCCAGGATGTCATCGCCATCCAGATTGGCAGTGCGCCCCATAAACTGTTTATGGTCATTGTCATGTTGCAGTGGCTTGAATACAAACTCACCCGCCGGTAAATCAACGCTCCAGCCGGTAAAGGCGCGTGCTACGTTGGCAATATCGGTCTCGGTATAATGATCGACCCCCAGTGTGAACAGCTCCAGCAGTTCCCGGGCAAAATTTTCATTCGGGCCGCTGACGACATTTTGCATGCCATCCAGATAAATCAGCATCGCCGGGTCACGCGCAATCGCGTGTAACAGGTCAGCGAAATTACCGAGTGCATGTTTGCGCAGTAACTGGTTCTGGCGGTACATGAGTTGTGGCCAGATGACCTTGTCCGTGTCTGAGGTGAAGTGGTTATGCCAGAACAGGGTCATCCGTTCTTGCAGGCTGTAGGGTGTCTGATGGATTTGGCTGAGCCACCAGTTGGTTAAATCCTGATCTTCGGCTCTGGCCTGTATGCGCAGTGCGCGTTTTTCTTCAGCCCCGGCGGTATAGAAAGGGCTTATTTCTGACCAGGGCGACAAATCGGGCGCGGGCAGCGTGTAGCTGGCAGGAGGGAGCATGGCTTGCAGGACAGATTCAAGGCTAAAGCCAATACGTGCGGTACACTGGTCATCATTTACCCCGATTTCGAGGCGGGCTGACAAGTGGCGTGCAGCGGCGTAATCACTGACGATCATAATGATATTCTTCTTGTTTTTGGGTATGAGTGAGTGCGACGAATATTAACGTAATTCTGATCAGACAGACAGTTTTGCTGACAGGTGGTCGTGTCAGAGGATGCCTATAGACTATCCTCGTGTGGGGGGCAGGCTATGCTAAAGTGCTGTATTATTCATAACTTACCCAACTCATTAATAAGGACAGTACACATGGATTTGGATGCACTCACCCAGGCGATTTGCCAGGTCGCGTATGAAGCCGGCGCTGAAATCATGCAGGTTTACCAGTCAGCCGATTTTGCGGTAGACAGCGCGGTAGAGAGCAAGGAAGATCGTTCGCCCCTGACGGCGGCTGATTTGGCCTCACACCGGCATATCGTGCAGGCACTGCACGAGCTGACCCCGCAGTACCCGGTTTTATCTGAGGAGTCGGTTGAGCTGCCCTTTGCGGAGCGCAGTCAATGGGAGACGTATTGGCTGGTGGACCCGCTGGATGGCACCCGCGAGTTTCTCAAGCGGAATGGCGAGTTCAGCGTGCTGATTGCCCTGATTCATCAGCATGAACCGGTGCTGGGTGTGGTGTATGCGCCGGTGCTGGATACCTTTTGGTATGCCAGTTTGGGGAATGGTGCCTGGAAACAGGAAGGTGATGAGCTACCTCTGCCGATTACGACCCGTGCAGTCGGTGAAGTGCCGGTGATCGTCGGGAGCCGTTCGCATGCAGGCAGCTCTCTGCAGGCATTTCTGGATCAGTTGGGTGACCATGAACTGGTGTCGATGGGCAGTATTCTGAAAGCCTGTCTGGTGGCAGATGGAAGAGCCGATCTTTACCCCCGTTTGGGGCTGACTTCTGAATGGGACACGGCGGCGGCCCAAATCATTGTCGAGGAGGCCGGAGGCAGCCTGCAGCAGGTCGATGGCTCGGCTTTGCGCTATAACACCAAGCCCTCCTTGTTAAATCCTCATTTTCTGGTGACAGGCGACACAGCGAAAAACTGGGCGGCTTATTTTGTGGCCGAACAATCCGTGTAACTGACTGTAACTGACTGTAACTGACTGTAACTCTCTGTAATCATTTGTAAAAATTGTTACGAATAGTTACATTTTCTGGATTATCTTGTAATAATAATGCACTTGCGAGAAGTGTTTGTATTTAATCTACGGATAAATAAAATCTGATGTTACCAAATGCCTGTAACGTTTTAGTGATTGATGATGATGAATTGCTGCAAAAATTGTTGCAGGAATTCCTCGGGTTGCACGGCTATTCCGTGAAATCATTATTTGACGGCGAGACCCTTGAGGATTTTTTAGAATTAAATAAGGTCGATGTCATCATTCTTGACATTATGCTACCGGGGCAGAGTGGTTTCCACTGGCTAGGCTGGCTACGAGACAACTATCCTGCCCTGCCGGTGTTGGTGCTGTCAGCGCAGGATCGTACCAGCGACCGGATTGAAGGTTTGGAGCGGGGGGCGGACGATTATCTGGTCAAGCCGTTTCATACCCAAGAGCTTCTGTTGCGCTTGCAGGCCATCTTGCGCCATCGGCAGCTCAATGCCGATCAGCCACCACAACAATATGCTTACGCTTACTGCTTTGATCCTGAGCGCTCCTACTTTATGCGGGATGGCAAGCAAATCAGGCTCACCCTGACAGAAACCCGTATTCTCGGTTTTTTGTTTGCCAATGTCGGCAAGGTGGTGAGCCGGGATGATATTTCTGAGGCAGTGCGCGGTAATAGCCACCACCCGCTGGATCGAAGTATCGACGTTCATATCAACCGCTTACGCAAAAAAATAGAAGTGAATCCGGGACGCCCCAGGCACTTGAATACGGTTTGGGGGATCGGGTATCGCTTTCTGGCACCTGAGAAGAAACTTAACTAGTTGTTTCACATGATTTTTATGTTGTCTTAATTTCAGTCTGTTACAATATTTACAATAGTTCTCATTACAGCCGCTTAGGCAACTGCTAAAGTAAATTTCAGTCTGTTACAATATTTACAATAGTTCTCATTACAGCCGCTTAGGCAACTGCTAAAGTAAACGTGAGCGATATTTGTTCGTTTTTTTTTGCGTTTAATAATTATACATGTAGTGAGTGTTTTATGTTTAAGTCCCTCAAAATAACAGCCTGTATGTTGCTACTGGCTGGCTTGTCAGTCTTGCCGGTTAACTCTGCCAACGCTGAAATGAAAAGCTACAGGAGTACCCACCCCGCGCCTCTGCGCAGTGTGGTTCTGAATGAGCCAGCACGCCCCATTCCGAGGGTTTTGCAGTCTTATGTGCAGTTTTCCCAGTACGTACAAGCCAATCTGTTGGAGTCCAAGGTGTTTGTTCGTCTGCAGGGCATGGCTGGGCAGTGGTGGGACAAGCACCGTGGCATCAGTGCCGTCAGATAAGCGAACGGTGGGCGACACCTTCTAGCGGTTGTGCTGTAATACGCAGCTTGCTCAGGCGATGCCTGTTAACCACCCGATACTGACTGTGATGACTACTATAAAATACCGTAAAATCAAAAGCTTTGTGCTGCGCCAGGGACGTTTGACCAAGGGACAGCAATATGCAATGGATCATTTCTGGCCGGTGTATGGTCTGGACGAGAGTGACAGCCTGCTTGATCTTCCGGCGCTGTTTGGGAATACCGCTCCCGTGACGCTGGAAATAGGGTTTGGCAATGGCGACTCTCTGGCAACGATGGCCGCTGCCGCGCCGGAACGTAATTTTCTGGGCATTGAAGTGCACACCCCCGGTGTCGGGCATTTACTGCATTTGATTAATGAAAAAAAACTTGCCAATGTACGGGTCATGAACAGTGATGCACTGGTGATTATTCGTGAGCGCATTCAAGCGGCCAGCCTGGAACGGGTGCAGCTGTATTTTCCTGATCCCTGGCAGAAGAAGCGCCACCATAAACGGCGCATCCTGCAGCCGGAATTTGTCAGCCTGATCGCGTCACGTCTGCAGACAGGTGGCGTGTTGCACATGGCGACCGACTGGGCAAATTATGCGGAACAAATGGCCGAAGTGATGCAGGACAGCCCCGCATTCAAGACTCTGGCAGCCGATGGTTCGCCCTTCTCACCACGCCCTGATTTTCGCCCACGCACCCGGTTTGAGCAGCGTGGCCTCAAACTCGGGCATGGCGTGTGGGATTTGCTCTACTATACCGTGTAGAGCAGCGGCAGGAGGAAGCTGTAAGCCAGCCACATGATCAGGGTCAGTGGCACCCCGACGCGCAGGAAGTCGGCAAAGGTATAGTTACCGGCACTCATGATCAGCAGGTTGGTTTTATAGGCCATCGGTGTGGCGTAGCTCATGTTGGCGCCAAACAGCACCGCCAGCACGAAAGGTTCCGGGTTAAGGTTCAGTGTGGTGGCGATATTAACCGCGATGGGTGTGCCAATCACGGCAGCGGCATTGTTGGACACGACATTGGTAAAAATCGCCATCAGCAGTATCAACCCGCTGAGTATCATGGGCGGGGGCGCGCCCTCGGTCAGTGCCACAAACCCGTTCGCAACAAACACACTGGCTCCGGTGACGGACATGGCCTGCCCCAGCGCCAGACTGGAAACTACAATCATGATCACCGGGATATTCAGCGCCTTGCTGACATCACTCCAGTTCAGGCAGGCGCTGATCAGCATGGCGAGCACACCCAGCGTGGCGCTGATCGCAATCGGCATCAGCCCGGTGGCCGCCGCCAGTACAACCAGCGCCATGATGAGCAGGGCATAGGGCGCTTTCTTCGAATGGGGTACTTCAATCCGGCTGTCGAGGATCAGAAATTCGTGCAGGGATTTGAGGGTGTCGATGTCCTCACGCTTGCCTTGTGCCAGCAGAATATCCCCCAGACGTAGCGGCAGATTACCCAATCCGTTGGACATTTCACGGATCTTGCCACCTCCCCGATGCACGGCCAGCGCAATCATCTTGTAGTTCTCGATAAAGTGGGTAGATTTCAGGGTTTTCCCCAGCAGTGGCGAACGCTGGTCAACAATGATCTCAATGACCTGTTGTTCTTCATCCTTGAGCGGGTGTTGCTCGTCAATCCGCTGGTTTTTGGCATAAAGGACTGCACCAATCGCTTTTTCGAAGGTTTTCAGTTTTTCCGGGGTGTCATGCACCAGCAATTTGTCACCGGCACGAATCACGACATCCGGCAAGGGTACGACAAAGGAAGAAGCTGAGCGACGGATCTTGTCGACGACCATTTCATTTTTGGTGGCCTTCACCAGTTCATCCAAGGTTTTGCCGATCGCCGAGCTTTCTTCGGTAATCAGCAGATGAGCCGTATACACCCGGGTGCTGGTGTCGTTGAGCGGGAGCGCCCGCGCCGGTAACATGCGCGGTGCTACCAGCCAGAGAAAGGCAATCCCCAGGCCGGAAACAATCACTGCCGGTAGAAAAAAGTCAAAGATGCCCATTTTAGGCAGCCCCATGTCGTTGGCGACACTGACTACCAGCAGGTTGGTTGAGGTGCCGATGGTGGTACTCATACCACCAATCAGGCTGGCAAAACCCATTGGCATCAGCATGGCTGACGGGTTGGACTGGGTGCGCAAGGCCACACTAACCAGAATGGGGATCAGCAGCACCACAATCGGGGTGTTATTGATAAAGGCACTCAAGATTGCTGCAATCAGCAGGGTCGCTAGCATCGAGAGTGAAGGGCTGAGTTTCCACATGCTGGCCAGAACATGGCCGATGGGTTCCAACGCGCCCGTTTTGACCAGGCCACTACCGACCACCATCAGGGCGCAGACTGCAATCAGCGCCTCATGGCCAAAGCCATGAAAAAAGTCCACGGGTGAGAGGGTCACGATTTTCTGCAGGCCTGCGTTGTAATAGTCATACGGAAACAGCGCAAAGCCTACCGCCAGCAGGCACAGCACCACCAGTGCCGAGGTCTGCAGGGGTATTTTGTCGCGGGTAAACAGGATGAGTGCAAACAGGGTGAGCAGTAACACGGCGATAGCATGAGTATCCGGCATTTTATTATTAATCCTTATCCGAGGGTATTTACAGAGAGTAAAGCAAGGGCAGGACAATACTGTAAGTCAGCCACATGATCAATGTGAGCGGTACACCCACCCGCAGAAAATCGGTGAATATATAATTACCGGCGCTCATGACCAACAGATTGGTCTGATAGGCCATCGGTGTGGCATAG
Organism: uncultured Thiothrix sp.; assembly: GCA_964293125.1. Lineage (GTDB taxonomy): Bacteria > Pseudomonadota > Gammaproteobacteria > Thiotrichales > Thiotrichaceae > Thiolinea. The sequence goes on from CAXYXY010000011.1 coordinate 58,710, forward strand.
CTCATGTTGGCACCAAACAGCACCGCCAATACAAAAGGCTCAGGGTTAAGCTCTAAGGTCGTGGCAATACTGACCGCAATCGGGGTACCGATAACGGCGGCTGCATTATTGGAGACGACATTGGTAAACGCCGCCATCAGCAGTATCAGCCCACTGAGGATGACGGGGGCGGGTGCCCCGGCGGTGAGGGCAACAAACCCGTCCGCGACAAACTTGCTGGCACCGGTCAGGGTCATGGCTTGCCCCAGTGCCAGGCTGGAAACCACGATCATGATCACCGGAATATTCAGCGCCTTGCTGACATCATGCCAGTTCAGGCAGTTGGTCAGCAGCAAAGCCAGCACGCCGAACACCGCACTGACCGCGATAGGCAGCAGCCCGACCGCTGCGATCAGTATGACCAAAAACATGATCAGCAGGGCAACCGGAGCCTTTTTGGAATGCGGCAGTTCGATCCGGCTGTCCAGTATCAGAAATTCGTGCAGGGATTTAAGGGTATCAATGTGCTCGCGTTTGCCTTGTGCCAGCAGAATGTCCCCCAGCCGCAGGCGCAGATTGCCCAATCCACTGGGCATCTCCTTAATCTGCCCGCCCCGGCGATGAACGGCGAGGGCAATCATGTTGTAGGTTTCAATAAAATGGGTGGATTGCAGGGTGCGCCCCAGAAGCGGTGAGCGTTGGTCGACTATGATTTCTATGACTTGCTGGTCTTCGTCTTTGAGTGGATGTTGTTCATCAACCCGCTGGTCTTTGGCATAGAGGGTCGCATCCAGTATTTTCTCAAAGCTTTTCAGTTTCTCTGGCGTGTCGTGTACCAGCAGCTTGTCACCGGCACGAATGATGACATCCGGTAGCGGCAAGACAAACGAGGTAGCCGTGCGCCGTATTTTATCGACACTCATTTCGTTTTTGGTGGCGGCGACCAGCTCACCCAGCGTTTTACCGGCGGCGGTACTGCCGGGCATGATCACCAGATGGGCGGTAAATACCCGGGTACTGGTATCATCCAGCGGCAGGGCACGGGCGGGCAGCATCCGGGGAGCGACCTGCCAAAGGAAGGCCAGACCGATGCTGCCACTGATCAGGGCAGGCAGGAAAAAGTCGAAAATACCCATCGTCCTCAAGCCGAGATCGTGCGCCACACTGACCACCAGCAGATTGGTCGAGGTGCCGATGGTCGTGCTCATGCCACCGATCAGGCTGGCAAACCCCATGGGCATCAATAAGGCCGCCGGATTGGACTGAGTGCGTAAGGCCACGCTGACCAGGATGGGAATCAGCAGAACCACAATCGGTGTGTTGTTGACGAAAGCACTCAAGCCAGCGGCAATGACCAAGGTGGCTAACAGGGAGAGTGAAGGCTGGAGCTTCCAGCGGTTGGCGAGTATATGGCCAATAGGTTCCAGTGCGCCGGTTTTAACTAGGCCGCTACCGACCACCATCAAGGCGCAAACAGCGACCAGCGCTTCGTGGCCAAAGCCATGAAAAAAGTCGACCGGTTTGACCAGAATCGCTTCTTGCAAGGCCTCGTCGTAATATTCATAGGGGTAAAGGGCGAAGCCAATGGTCAGCAGGCAGAGTACCACCAGGGCTGAAGTCTGCAACGGGATTGTTTCGCGAGTAAACAAAACCAGCGCAAACAAAGTTAGCGCTAACACGGCTATAGCATGAACATCCGGCATTCTCTCGCATCTCCCTTGTAGTTTACCTGATTGTGCTTAATATCTGTATGATAGCCTACTTTTAGGGTGTAACTCGAAAATGGGTCTGGTTTTTATGAGCCGCTTCCGGTACAAATAATAAGGGTTTACTGGCCAGAGTGTTCACCGCTCACACTTAATCACAATGGAATCCGGAATGTCCTATCTACGCTTACTCGGTATTGGTCTGCTGGTATTTTGGCTGGTGTTATCCGGTTTTTGGGACAACGGTTTGTTGCTCTTTTTGGGGGTGCTGTCGACGGCGCTGGTGCTTTACATCGCCAGGCGTATCGAGCAGACCTACCCCTTGCGTTCGATCTCCAGTATTGTCTCCCGCTTGCCCGCCTATTGGTGCTGGTTGTTTGTAGAGATCGTCAAGGCAAATATGGATGTACTCAAGCGTATCTGGATGCCACAGCGCTATCCTGTTTCGCCCAGCTTCGACAAGGTACCCATGACGCAACATACCCGGATCGGCAAGACCGTTTATGCCAATTCCATCACGCTCACTCCGGGCACGGTTTCTGTCAAGTTATTGGAAGACCGGCAGTTATTGGTACATGCCTTAAACCAGGAGGCGCTGAATGACCTTAAGCAGGGTGAGATGGATCGCCGTGTCAGTGCCTTGGAGGTTCCCCCCAAATGATATTCGCCGTGAGCTGCCTGGCTTTTTTGGTCGTGATGGGAATTGCCCTGGTGCGTGCTTTTGTCGGCCCGAGTGTGTATGACCGGATTCTGGCGGTGAACATGTTTGGCACCAAAACGGTGTTGTTCATTGCACTGTTCGGGTTTCTGACGGAGCGTCCTGACTTTCTGGACATTGCACTGGCGTATGCGCTGATCAACTTTATCAGTGTCATCGCCGTGTTACGGTTTGTAGAGCGTATCATTCACCCCAAGGCACAGCAGAGCCAGCAGAGCCAACAGGGCAAGGAGCAACAGTGATGAGTTCGTTTATTGATATTTTGATCTGGGCTGCCTTGTTGGCAGGCATCTTTCTGGGGGTGAGCGGTTCGGTGGGGGTGCTACGTTTCCCGGATTTTTATACGCGGGTACATGCCGCCAGTGTGACCGATACCCTGTGCGTCGCGATGGTGGTGGGTGGGCTGGTGCTGTCTGCCGGGTTTACGCTAGTCAGTGTCAAACTGATTCTGATTCTGGTGTTTCTCTGGTATACCAGTGCGGCTTCCAGCCACGCGCTTGTCCGGGCAGCCCATCATATGGGTTTGCCACACCATGGCACCAAACGTACCAAGGACACGCCATGATCATTACCCTGATCAATATTATCCTGCTCACCATGTTATGCGCGACCGCTATCGCCGTGGTGCGGATGCATAATCTGTTTGCGGTGGTGATGCTGTTTGGTATGTACAGTTTGCTATCGGCCTGCATTTTTGTGGTGCTGGATGCGGTCGATGTGGCGTTTACCGAGGCCGCCGTGGGGGCGGGTATCTCGACCATGCTGATTCTTGCTGCATTGGTTATTACCGGTCATCATGAACACAAGCCATCCCATAACCCCGTATTGCCGTTGGTGGTGGTCGCCCTGACCGGAGCCGCGCTGGTCTGGGGAACGTTGGACATGCCGCATTTCGGCTTGGCGGATAACCCGATTCAACAGCACGTAGTGCCGCGTTATATTGAGGACTCACCGCAAGAAATAGGGATTCCCAACATGGTGACTTCGGTACTCGCCAGTTATCGTGGCTATGACACGATGGGTGAAGTGATCGTGGTGTTTGCCGCACTGGTGGGCGTGTTGGCACTGCTCGGCATTCGGCGCAACCAGTCACACTTCACAGCACCCCGTCCCCAGTATGATGACATGCCGCCACGCCCGGTGTTACAGGTCATGTCGAAACTACTGATCCCGTATATTCTGTTGTTTGCCCTGTATGTGCAGTTTCATGGTGACTTTGGGCCGGGTGGTGGTTTTCAGGCAGGCGTGATTTTTGCCTCGGCAGTGATTCTTTATACCCTGACGTTCAGCCTGGACGATGCGATGCAGCTGATACCCCCTGAGGCAGTCCGACCGCTGGCGGCGCTGGGTGTGTTGATTTATGGGGGCACGGGTGTGGTCACGCTGCTGATGGGCGGGAATTTCCTGGACTATAATGTGCTGGCACATGACCCGGTGCATGGCCAGCACTACGGCATTCTGGTGATTGAATTTGGGGTCGGTTTGACCGTTGCTGCCGTGATGCTGCTGATCTTTTATGCTTTTGTTAGCCGTGGAGAGCAAGAAGAATGAGTATTAGCGAATTTTTGGGGCTATACAATTATTGGGTGGTCATTTTTCTGATGATGGCCGGGTTCTATGTGGTCATCGCCCATGACAACATGATCAAGAAGCTGATCGGTCTTAACCTGTTTCAGACCTCCGTATTTATCATGTACATCTCAATGGGCAAGGTGGCAGGGGGGACGGCTCCCATAGTCACGGGCGTCGAAGGCACGCTTTATTCTAACCCGTTAACGCATGTGCTGATCCTGACGGCCATTGTGGTCAGTGTCGCCACCACTGCGCTGGGGTTGGCCTTGGTAGTGCGGATCAAGGAGGCCTATGGCACGGTGGAAGAAGACGAGATCGTCGCACAGGATCAGGAGAAATGATCGGACAGCATTTACCTGCTGTGCAGGTTGTGTTGCCCTTGCTGGCAGCACCGGTTTGTTTTTTGCTCGGGCATGCCCGCATTGCCTGGTTATTCGGCACACTGGTCAGCTGGTGTACTTTTGCGATTAGCCTGATATTACTGATGAGCGTGCAGGATGGAACCGTCCTGCATTACCATTTCGGTGGGTTTGCGCCACCTTGGGGTATCGATTATAGCGTTGACCGTTTGAGTGCTTTCGTGCTGCTTATCGTTTCTGGCATCGCTGCCGTGATCTTCCCCTACTCGTGGTCGACGATCCAGAAAGAAATCCCGGCCAATCTGCATGTACTGTTCTATACCGCCTTGCTGTTGTGCTTTGCTGGCCTGTTGGGCATGACAATTACCGGGGATGCGTTCAATCTGTTTGTGTTGCTGGAAATTTCTTCGCTGGCAACCTATACCCTGATCAGTCTGGGCAAGGATCGGCGTTCACTGACGGCGGCTTTCCAGTATCTGGTGATGGGCACCATTGGCGCGACCTTCATCCTGATCGGGGTGGGGTTGTTATATATGTTGACCGGCACCTTGAATATGCTGGATCTGGCTGCGCGTTTGCCCGATTTAGGTGAGTCCCGTACTTTGCAGGCCGGATTTGCGTTTCTGGTGGTAGGGATTGGCCTGAAGCTGGCGATGTTCCCGCTGCACATGTGGTTACCGAGTGCTTATGCCAGCGCACCTTCTGCCGTGAGTGCCTTTTTGGCGGCGACTGCGACCAAGGTAGCCGTCTATGCGCTGCTGCGTTTCCTGTTCACGGTGTTTGGCTACGACTATACCTTCAACTACATGCATATCGAGTTGTTGCTGGTGCCGTTGGCGATTGTCTCTATTCTGTTTGCTTCACTGGTTGCCATTTTCCAGCGTGGGATCAAGCGCATGCTGGCTTATTCTTCGCTGGCGCAAATCGGGTATATGTTGCTGGGGGTGGGCTTGGGTACGGTCACCAGCCTGACCGCGACCTTACTGCACCTGTTTAATCATGCCTTGATCAAAGGCGCATTATTCCTGGTGATGGGGGCGATTTTCTACCGGATTGGTGGCACTGCGATTAATCAGGTCACTGGGCTGGGTAAGCACATGCCCTGGACGATGGCCGCCTTTGTGATTGGTGGCTTGAGTTTGATTGGCGTGCCCATGACGGTTGGGTTCATTTCCAAGTGGTATCTGCTGCTGGCCGCCCTCGAAAAAGGTTGGTGGCCGGTGTTGATCGTGATTCTGGTCGGGTCGCTGATGGCGGTTATTTATATCTGGCGGGTGGTGGAGGCGGCTTATTTTCAGGAGCGTCCAGCCGATGCGGTCGCTGTGACTGAAGCACCGTTATCCCTGTTGATTCCTGTCTGGATATTAGTCGCTGCCAATCTGTACTTCGGGATTAATGCCAGCTTTACGACCGGCATTGCTTCAGCTGCCGCCGCGACCCTGCTGGGGGTCGTGCCATGATCATTGCGCCTGAGTACCTGATCATACTGGCCTTATGGTTGCCACTGTTTGCCATTGTCGGCATTATTCTGGCGCGTCATCGGCCTAATGTGCGTGAAGGTGTGACGCTGGTCGCTGCCTCGCTGCTAACCCTGACTGTTTTCGGGATTCTCCCGTTTGTGCTGGCGGGCTTTCGCCCGGAAGTCGTGTGGCTGGAAATGTTGCCGGGGCTGGCGATAAAGTTTCAGGTCGAGCCACTGGGCATGATGTTCGCTTGCGTGGCGGCGGTGTTGTGGCCGATCAACTCCCTGTATTCAATCGGTTATATGCGCGGCAATCAGGAACAGCACCAGACCCGTTTTTATATTTTCTTTGCCGTAGCGATTACGGCGGCGATAGGTATTGCCTTTGCCGGTAACTTCCTGACCCTGTTTATTTTTTATGAAGTGCTGACCCTGTCGACTTATCCCTTGGTGACCCACAAGGGGACTGCGTATGCGCTGAAAGCCGGGCGGGTTTATCTGGGAATTTTGGTCAGCACTTCGATTGGCCTGCTTTTGCCCGCCATGATTTGGGTGTGGCACCTGACCGGTACGACGGACTTTGTGGCTGGGGGCGTGCTGGCGGGTAAAATGGATGGCTATTTGCTGACCTTGCTGGCGGCGATGGTGATTTTTGGCATCGGCAAAGCAGCGGTGATGCCGATGCACCGCTGGTTGCCTGCTGCCATGGTCGCGCCTACGCCGGTCAGCGCCTTGCTGCATGCAGTGGCGGTGGTCAAGGCGGGGGCATTCAGCGTGATCAAGCTGGTGGTGTATATCTTTGGCCTGGATACTTTACGCGCAGCCCCCGGCATTGAATGGTTATTGTATGCGGCCTGTTTTACGGTCTTGGTCGCCTCCATTATTGCCTTGCGCCAGGATAATCTGAAGCGGCGGCTGGCCTATTCGACCATCAGCCAGTTATCGTATGTGGTACTGGGAGCCTTGGTGCTGGCGCCTCTCTCCATTGTCGGCGCGGCCTTGCACATCGTCGCGCATGCGTTTGGCAAGATTACCCTGTTCTTTGCCGCAGGCTCGATTTATACCGCTGCACATAAAACCGAGATCAGTCAGTTGAACGGGATAGGGCGGCGCATGCCGTGGACGATGGGCGCTTTCACGGTGGGAGCCTTGTCGATGATTGGCTTGCCACCCGCCGTCGGGTTTGTTTCCAAGTGGTATCTGCTGATGGGGTCTTTTCAGGCAGGGCAGTGGGTGGCACTGGTGGTGATTGTGACTTCGACCTTGTTGAATGCGGCCTATTTTCTGCCGATTATTTATGCTGCCTTTTTTCGCGAAGAAGATCCCGATGATGCGCTCACGCATGGCGAAGCGCCGCTACCGATCGTGCTGGCTTTGAGTGCGACTGCGCTCAGTGTGTTGTTGCTGTTCCTGTTTCCGGAAGTGCCACTGGCGCTGGCAGAAAAAATTGGTCTGGGAGTTAAACCATGAGTCATGAGCGTGACAAGCATTGGCTGTATCGCAGCAAGAACCTGCCAACTTTGTGGAAAATTCAGATAGGTATTCTGGTATTGGCTTTGTTACCAGAATTTTTTATGCATCATCATCCGCATTTTGAGCAGCAAGGGATTCATCTTGACGCCAGCTGGGGTTTTTTTGCCTGGTATGGCTTTGCTAGCTGTGTTGCGATGGTCGTCGGGGCAAGAGTTCTCGGCATTTTCCTGAAGCGCAAGGATAGCTATTACGATGAGTGAGTTCATTTTTCCACCCGGATTCATCCTGATTATGGGGGCGTTTCTGCTGCCGCTGGTGGAGGGGCGCGCGCGGGCATGGTTAGTGATGGGTTTGCCGATCCTCACCTTGTTCAGCGTGTGGTGGTTGCCGGATGGCAGCCATGCCAGCTTCCAGTTTTTGAGCTATCAGCTGGAGCCGGTGCGTTCCACGGCCACAGGCCGGCTGTTTGCGACTGTTTTCTCGATCATAACGTTCGCGGGTGGTTTGTACGCTTTGCGCCAGGCGCGCCTGCTGGAGTTGTGCGCCGCGTTTGCGTATGCGGGGGCGGCGATTGGTGTTACGTTCGCGGGTGATCTGATTACTGTGTTTATTTTCTGGGAGCTGATGGCGCTGGGTTCGACGCTGGTGCTGTGGGCGGCAGGAACAAAAGCGGCGTATAGCGCCAGTATTCGGTATTTGCTGGTGCATCTGTTCGGGGGTGTGGTGCTGATGGCCGGCATAACCGCGCATGTATTCCAAACCGGTTCGATCGCTTTTACTGCCATGCAAACTGACAGTATGGCGCACTGGCTGATACTCGCCGGTTTTCTGATCAATGCGGGTGCGCCGCCGCTGTCCGCCTGGATTGCCGATGCTTACCCGGAAGCCAGTCCTAGCGGGATGGTCTTCCTGTCGGCTTTTACCACTAAAACGGCGGTATTTGCCTTGTTGATGGGTTTTCCCGGTGCGGATGTTCTGATCTATATCGGCCTGTATATGGTGTTTTACGGCATTATTTACGCTTTGCTGGAAAATGACATGCGCCGCATTCTGGCCTATAGCATTGTCAGTCAGGTCGGTTTCATGGTGACGGCGATTGGCATTGGCACAGAAATGGCCTTGAATGGTGCCGCTGCCCACGCGTTTGCTCATATCATTTACAAAGGCGTGTTGCTGATGTCGGCGGGCAGCGTGCTGATGATGACTGGCAAACGCAAATGCACTGAATTGGGCGGTTTGTTTCAGAGTATGCCGATCACGGCGATGAACGGTGTGATTGGTGCACTGACTATCTCGGCGCTGCCCTTGACCTCTGGCTTTGTCACCAAGTCGCTGGAGACTACGGCGGCGGCTTATGCAGGACTGGTCATGGTCTGGTTTTTGTTGCTGGCAGCATCAGCAGGCACGCTTTTGTATGCGGGCCTCAAGTTTCCGTGGCTGGTGTTTTTCCAGGAAGATTCCGGTTTACGCCCGCCGGACCCTCCAGCCAATATGCGCTATGCCATGTGGTTCTTGTCATTCCTGTGCCTGGCGATTGGTCTGTATCCGCAGGCGCTTTATGCCATCCTGCCCTATCCACTGGATTATCAGCCCTATACGCTCGATCAGCTGGTGACCAAGTCCCAGTTGTTGTTGTTTGCCGGTTTTGCTTTTTTTGCCCTGCTACCTTTGGTGAAAACCACCTTGACGCTTAGTCTGGATTTTGACTGGTTTTACCGCCGATTCTTTCGGGCGGTCAGCACGGAATTCACCCTCAAGACCAGCAGTGTGCGCGATCATCTGGAGCGGCAGGTGGTTAAACGGGTTGAACGCTTTATCGGCAAACTTTACCGGCATCATGGCCCCAAGGGTATCCTTGCCCGTATCTGGCCCAGTGGGGGTATGGTGTTGTGGGTAGCGGTTCTACTCACGCTGACGCTGTTTTTACATTATTTGTAGACAGGTGACCGGTGTTCGGTAAATTACGACAGATCAGGTAGATTCCTATTCGACTTGTTTTATTTTTTTGCTATCTATTCAATCCTTCTCTTTAAATAATTTAAATAAGAGCATAACTTATGAGACGACTGAATCCAGCCCACTACTTGCTATTGTTTTGCCTGTTGTTCCCTGCCTGGGCGGCGGCTTTCTCACCGGCGGTACAGATCAAGGTTGAGTCTGACTGGTACGGCGCTGACCTCAAGGATGTGCAAGCCGTACTGAATTCTACCAGTGCGGTTTTGACGCCTTATCTGGCGGGGCGAACCCTGAGTAATATTATTGTCAGGAATGAAGAAAAGGGGCCGATTTCACTGTACGAGCGTGGCCCGAATGATGAATATGTGGTGGTGCTGGACGTAAAGGGGCGTTACTGGGCGCAGCTGGCCTATCAGTTTTCGCATGAAATGTGCCACCTGTTATCCAATTATGATCTGGCGCCGAACAACATTACCCACCAGCAATGGTTTGAGGAGTCACTGTGTGAAGCCTTCAGCCTGTTTGCACTTGAGCAGCTGGCTGACCAGTGGGAGGTGAATCCGCCTTATGCAAACTGGAAGGACTATGCGCCGGAAATCCGCAAGTATGCGCAGAGTATGCGCCTCCAAAAGCATCGCGGCATTGAGCCGGCATTCAGCCAGTGGTATCAGCAGCAGCAAAAAACCCTGGAAGAAAATCCTTATGCGAATGACCGTGAATTAAATGAAAAAATGGCTGCCTACCTGTTGCAAGTGTTTGAGAATGAACCCCAGCAATGGGCAGCCATGAATTTCATTAATCTGGGTGACGATACAACGGACAAGTCGCTGCACAAGTACCTGCATGACTGGCTGGAGCATGCCCCTGAAAATCTGCGTGAGCCGGTAATAAAAATTATCAAGCTACTGGGCGTGGATGAGGGTGAAAATACCCAGAAGTCAGGCTAAGCGCAGCGGCTGACTCCAGCATGGCTAACACCGGGTAAAACAGCTGGAGAGAGCCGCTGATTGTCGGATGAGTTTTGTTTGTTTTCTAAGTTGTGTGATAGTTGGCCTATAAAAAAATGAACTTTTCGGTACGGTATTTGTCCAAGTGCAGATGCCGATCGTAAAAACCTATTTATTCAAGGGGCTATTACCGTGGAAAAACCATTATTGTTTCTGGGCGTATTGACTGTTTTCATGATGGGTTACTGGGTGCCTGAAGATCGGGTAGTACCGGTATCAGGAGCCAAACCGTATGACTGGAACCCGGCTTCTTTCTGGTATATCGGTGGACAAAGTGCGCAGAAGGGTATTAATATTTTTGCGAAAAAAGGCGCACCGGTCGTTGCTACGACCAGTGGCTGGGTTGTTTATCGTGAGAATAATCCGGAGGGTGATAACTCCGTGTTGGTGTTGGGTTCAAAATGGCGCTTGCATCACTACGCCAATCTGGATGAGGTGGATGTCAAGCCCGGTTCCTGGGTAAAAACGGGCGCTCCGATTGGAACGGTAGGTGTCCCACAGAATGCCAGCAGCCGACCACCCAATCTTTATTACTCGATTCGCAGCCTGCCACCGCAGGTATCCGAGTGGCAGCCGGAAAAGCCGTTTGGTCTGGAGCGGGTTTTTTATGTTGATCCGCACAAGTTTCTGACGGAATACCAGTCTACGGACAAAGCTGCCACTAAGGCGACCGGGCAGAAACACTAAGTTCCTTCTTCTGTACCGGATCGGGGCGATGGGCAGTCCTGATCCGGTATCTGCTTCATGGCATAACCGTGAATTCAACAAATAATTGGCATCAGTACCCGTTTATCCATTATGCTTTTGCCATGAAGAAAAAATTCTCTATGGAAACCAATCGCTTCACCTTGCCGGTGCGGGTTTATTACGAGGATACCGATGCGGGTGGGGTGGTCTACCACAGTAATTACATTAACTTCATGGAACGCGCCCGAACCGAGTGGCTGCGGGAGCTGGGGTTTGCGCAAGATGTGTTGGCACGGGAGCTGGGCGTGATTTTTCTGGTGCGCAGTTTGCAAGTGGACTATCTGCGGGCAGCACGTTTCAATGATTTGTTGTTGGTGCAAACTTCCATCGAGAAAATGGAACGAACCAGTCTTTATTTCCAGCATGACATTTACCGCCAAAACATAGAGAATGACGACGCGCACGAGCATCTGATTTCGGCGGCGGTTAGAGTGGTGTGTGTTGATGCCTGCCGTTTTCGCCCGAGTGCTATCCCCCTTTCCATCAAAGGTAAATTAAGCAGTGACCACTGATCTTTCCATTGTCCAGCTGGTGCTCCACGCCAGTCTGGTTGTCAAAATCGTGATGGCTTTGCTGGTGTTGGCTTCGTTGTTATCGTGGTCATTGATCATGGTCAAGTCCGGCAAGCTCAAGCGTGCGCGCCGTGAAGCGGAGCAGTTTGAAGAACGCTTCTGGAGCGGCATCTCCCTGCCCGGACTGTATGATGAAATCAGCAAGCAAGAGGAGCGCAATGGCCTGGCGCGGATTTTTTATGAAGGTTTTCATGAATACCGCCGGGTGTCGAATATTGATCCGGCGGCACGCCTGTCGGTGTCGGATGCGGTGCAGCGGGCGATGCGTGTGGCATCCTCCAAGGAAATGGACAGTTTGGAGCAGAATCTGGCTTTTCTGGCCACGGTAGGCTCAACCAGCCCCTATGTCGGTTTGTTCGGGACAGTCTGGGGTATCATGAATTCCTTTATTTCACTGGGTAAAATGCAGCAGGCGACGCTGGCGGTGGTCGCACCGGGTATTGCTGAAGCCTTGATTGCCACGGCGATTGGTTTGTTTGCTGCCATTCCGGCAGTGATTGCTTATAACCGGTTTACTGACCACATTGACCGTCTGGCGGTGAGTTACGATAATTTCCGGGAAGAATTTACGGCCTTGCTGGAACGGCATGCGGCGGCACAGGGTGCCAAGCGATGAGACGCGCCCGCCGCTCGATGGCGGAGATGAATGTTGTGCCCTACATTGATGTCATGTTGGTGCTGCTGGTTATTTTCATGGTGACAGCACCGATGCTACAGTCGGGTGTCGAAATTGATGCACCGGATGCCGATGCGGCGCCGTTAACCGCCGATAACCAGCAGGAACCTTTGATCATTAGTGTGGATCAAACCGGGCAGTACTTTTTGCAGGATGGTAGCGGGCTGCCAACCGGTGAAGTGACTGCGTATGTCGCAGATCAGCTGGGTGGGCAACAACAGCGCCCCGTCTATGTGCGGGCAGATGCGGGCGTTGAGTATCGCTATCTGATGGCGGCGATGGTCGCTTTGCAAAAAGCAGGCGCGAAGAAAATAGGGCTGATGGCTGATCCGCTGAACCCGGATACAGGCCGCTGATACCTTGGGAAGCATGAAGAAATGTTCAAAGAACTGCTGAAAAATCCTGTTGCCCTGTTTTGGGCGATAGTCTTGCATGTACTGGTGATTGTGTTGCTGGTGCTGGGTTTTCGCATGAACAAACCCCCTGAAACGGATAATGAACGTGTTGATGGCGTTGAGTTGATTGTGCCTGAAGGGAGTATTACTGAGAATAAGCAGGTAGAGCCTGCCAAAGCAGCTGAAACTAAACAGAAAGATAATCAGGCGGAACAAAAAGCGGCTGCCCAGGAAAAGCAAGAAAAACAAGCGCAGGTAGCCGCGCAGCAACGTGAAGCCGATGCGGCAGCAGCAGAAGCCCGTGAGCTGGCACGTCAGGAAAAAGCGGATGCCAAGGCGCTTGAACAGGCGCTGGCACTAGAGGAAAAAAAGCAGCAGGAAAAAGAATTAGCCGCATCAGCCGCTTTAACTGCTGAGAAAAAGCGGGCGGCGGAAGCGCAGCGCAAAGAGGAGCGTGCTGCCGAACAGCGGCGGGCAGATGACGCCGCTGCGCGCAAGGAACGCGTGCTGGCAGAAGAAAAACAGCGCCAAGATGACATCGAGCGCGAACTGGCCGCCGAGCGCCGCAAGACGGAAGCCGCTGAACGCAAGATCGAGGCAGAGCGCCAGCAGCGGCGTGATGCTGAGGCAAAGCTGGCTGAGGAAGAGGCTGAGCGGGAGCGTTTGCAGGAAAAGCAGCGCATTGCAGAAGAACAGCGGGAAGCTGAGCAGCAAGATATCATTCGTCGTGCCGATGCGCGGCGGCGGGCTGAAGAGGAGCGGGCAGCGGAGGAAGAGGCTGAAGCACAGCGTTTGGCGGAAGAAAAACGTATTGCCGAAGAAGAAGCTGAGCAGCGCGAGAAAGAGGCGACTGCCCGGCGTATTGCCGAAGCGAAACAGCGTCGCGAGGAAGAGGAGCTGGAAGAAAAGCGGGCGGAGTACCAGGCACGTTGGGAAGCTGAGCAGGCAAAGAAGAAGCAAGAGGCCGAGCTGGCACGCCTGAAGGAAGCCGAACAGGAAAAAAAGCGGGCTGAGTATCATGAACGCTGGCAGGCCGAGCAGGAAAAGAAAAAGCAGGAAACTGAACTCGCCAGCCGTAAAGCGGAAGCCGAACGCAAGGAAAACGAGGCCAAGGCGCGTGCTTCCCAGGAAGAGCGGTTACGCGCCAGCAATACCCGCGCCCGTGAAGAGAGTGACAGAGCGCGGGATCAAGACCGTGCCCGGCGTGAACGTGCTGAACGGGATGAGCGTAATGCCAGTAACGACTCGCGTGCGGGGTCGGATGGGCCGTCACCGCAGGCCATCGAGCAGGCGGCACTGGCTTGGGGGCAGCGTATCAAACGCCGGGTTAGCTCTCGCTGGAACCAGCCGGCTGATACCTTCGGGATGCGCGCCAATGTGTCTTTATCGATTCGTCCGCCTGGACAAATCAAGGAGTTGCGGGTGACAGACTGTAATGGTAGCCCACAATTTTGTGATTCACTGATTGCTGCATTGCATAAGTCCGAGCCGTATCCCGAACCGGATATGCCGGAATTATACAATCAGAACCTGAGACTAATTTTTGAGCCATAGTATATGAAATACACTGTTAGATTGATCTTGCTGATGTCACTGACCCTGACCTTGGGGCTGGTTTGTTCGCTGCCGGCGCGTGCCGAACTGGTGATCCGTATTACCGATGGCGTGAAAGACGGAATTCCTGTCATGATCGTGCCGTTTCAGGGGACTGACCTGGGGGAGGTGATCGAAGCGGATTTGAGTCGTAGTGGCCGGATTACGCCTGTCAGTGCTGCCCGCGCCGGGCAGCCATTCGCAGTCGGGCAACCGGTGCAGCAGGCTTTGCTGCGGGGCACGGGGGCTGAATACATTATTGTGGGGCGGGCAGCGGGTGGTTTGGAATTTGAGATTATTAATGCCAATACCGGCGAGCGTTCCGGTTTCAATATACCGCCGCATTCCAATCAGCGACGGATGGGGCACAAGGCAGCTGATCTGATTTTTGAGCGCCTGACCGGTACTAAAGGCGCGTTTGATACCCGTATTGCTTATGTGGCAGCGAATGGCCCCGCGAAAGGGCAGACGTATCAGCTGATCGTGGCAGACTCCGATGGTTTTAACCCGCAAACGGTGGTGACTTCCAACAAGCCGGTTATGTCGCCCACCTGGTCACCGGATGCAAGCCAGTTGGCTTATGTTTCGTTTGAGAGTGACCGCTCGGCTATCTATGTGCAGGATCTGTCGACGGGCAGCAAGCGCGCGATTTCTACCCGCGAAGGCATGAACGGCGCACCGTCCTGGTCACCGGATGGGCGTTTATTGGCCGTCAGTTTGTCGGAGCGTGGTAATGCGGATATTTATGTGATGGATCTCGGCGGCGGCAGTGTCCGCCAGATTACGACCTCACGCGCCATCGATACGGAACCGGCTTGGGCGAACAATAATACGCTGGTTTATACCTCCGATCAGGGGGGTAAGCCACAGCTGTACCGAACCAGTGTTGCCGGGGGTGATGGTGCGCGCATGACGTTTGAAGGTAGCTATAATTCTGCCCCCAGTGTGGTCGGTAATACGGTCGCAATGGTGCGTGAAGTGGGCAGTGCCTTCCGGATTGCGGTGATGAATGCCTCTTCCCGCTCCAGTGTCACCGTTTCGCGCGGCAGTTTTGATGAATCACCTTCGCTGGCACCGAACGGCACGATGGTGTTATATGCCACTGATACCGGTGGACGTGGTGTGCTGGCAGTTGCCAGTGCGAATGGCAAAGCCAGACAAATTTTGGCAGCGCAGGCGGGTGATGTCCGTGATCCGGCTTGGTCGCCTTATCTGAATTAATCGCGTTGATTGCGCGTTGATTACATGAATACATTGAGAGAAACAAAATGAATGTTAAAACAATAGCAGGACTGCTGATAGTGGCCGTTGTGGTCAGTAGTGGTTGTACCCAGAACCGGCATAATATCCCGACAGCGGCAGATGGGTATGGTAACGGTGCAAACGGCGGCGGCTATCAGGATTATAATGGCGCAGGCAATGGAGGCGTTGGCAATCCGAATGGCGGCGGCAATGCCAATGGGGGTAATGGCGGGAACGGTTACGGCGGCAATGGCCAGGGTGGCCTAGCCGGTAATGGTCAGGGCGGTAATGGCCAAGGTGGTTATGGCAGTAACGGTGGCAATGGGCAAGGCGGCAACGGTGCTTACGCCAATGGTGGCGGGAGTGGCCAGTACACCCCGGCTGACCTGCGCAACCCCTCCAGCGTGCTGGCGCAACGGATTATCTATTTTGAATATGACCAGTCACGTATTCGCCCCGAGTTTCAGACTATCCTGAATGCGCATGCAGCATTATTGGCTGATTACCCTAATTTACGCATACGTTTGGAAGGGCATGCAGACGAACGCGGCTCACGTGAGTACAATGTCGCTTTATCCGAGCGCCGGGGTTATTCGGTGCTTGACTATCTGGCAGTCAAGGGTGTGAACACCCGGCAGGCTGAGGTGGTGGGCTATGGTGAAGAAGTTCCGGCAGAATTCGGTCAAAGCGAATCAGCCTGGAATAGAAATCGCCGCGTTGAAATTATATACGTTGGAGAATGAGAGTGATGTCTGACAAGCTGAACCGGAGCCTGCGAGGAGTTCTGGTTGCTACTTTACTGGCTGCACCTGCGGTGCATGCAGTATCGGATGATGTGGCAGTACAGCTGCTGGATCGGTTAAATGAGCTGGAAGGTGAGGTGAATAACCTGCGGGGCGAAAATGAGTTGTTGCGCGACAAGTTGGACGACTTGCCAACGCGTGCTGATGAGCTCAAGCAGGATGGGGTGCTTTCCGAGCCAGAAGCGACGGATGGCAGCCCGGCACCACGCCTGCGCAGACCGGCTCCTTTAGTGCCCGGTGCGATTGACCTTGACTCGAATCCGGCGACCACTGTGCCGGATGCTGCTATTCGTGAAACGGTGGAAGACGTTACGCATGATGCTGGAACAGGGGCGGGTGATATTCCCTCGCTGGAAGAACTGGATGCCCAATTGACGCCTCCTGAGCCACTGCCCGCTTTAAACGAAGCGGATGCGACGACGAAAGAGAAGAAGGCCGAGAGCAACGAGGACAGCGCGGATAGTGCTGACACTGCGGATAACGACAATGATGCGACGGCTAATACAGCCGACACAGCCGACGTGCCAGCAGATGCGGATGCAGCCAAACCAGACGACAGTGCAGATAGTTCGGATAGCGCAGATAGCACGGACAAGTCGGCAGAAAAGGCGGCTGAAGAAACACCATCCGATGCCGCTGTCACGGTAGTCGATACACCATCTGCCAAAGTTGATCCTACCAGTACCGACAGTTACTACTATTACGGTACTGATAAGGATAAAGATAAAGAAAAGGATGACAAGTCGGCAGATGTATCTGCAAATAGCAGCGCCAGTACAGGGAGTGATGAAGGCGCGGCGGGCAAGACGGCGGCTGCTGAAGTGATTAGCGATGGCGATAGTACGGACGATGGCGCTGAAAAGAAGCCGGAGAGTAAAGAGGAATCAGCGACTGAACACAAGGCCAAGGCTGACTATAATCAGGCTTATAAGCTGCTGGTTAATAATCCGGCGGATGCAGTGCCTGCTTTCCGGGCGTTTATGACCAACTACCCTAAGCATGAGCTGGTGGCTAATGCTCAATACTGGTTGGGTGAGGCCTTGTATGCCCAGAAAGACTATACGGGTGCCAGCCGCGAGTTTACCAAGGTGCTCACACAGTACAAGGGCAGCCCGAAAGCACCGGGTGCTGCTTTGAAGCTCGGTTATTCCTATTATGAGTTGAAGCAGTGGGAGTCGGCGCGGCGCACCCTGGAAGATACTATTCGATTTTTCCCCGACAGTAATTCAGCCAAACTGGCGCAGGCCAGATTAACGCGGATGCTGGACGAGAAGCACTGAGTTAAAAGCCTTGGTCGCTATTTGATCGGGTTATTTTGTTTAAATAAGGCGCAATTTTTGCGCCTTATTGTTTTCTGATGAACATTATGCCGCACTGACCCGACACAGCTAATAATCTGCCTACAGGTTGCCTGTCTATTTTCTACCGGTTAATGCATAATCCTTGAGTGTGTGTCAGCACATTCGCATGGGTTAGTACGGAGCTTAAAGAATGTCATCCGAAATCCTCAATACTGACTGGCGTGCCCCTGCCAGTTTAAAAACAGCCGCTGCTCGCCGGTTTGCTGAGTTTTATCAGCATTATTTTGCAGAACGTCAGCAGGACGTTGACGGTGTCGGCTTTGATGCTGATCTGTATCAGGAAGCTGCCCGGTTGGTGCTATCCCGCCTGGACAGGTCAGCCAAGCCCGCTTCTGCCTCATCCTCAGTGAATGGAGATCAGTCATGATTATTACCCAGCTGGAGGCAGGAAACTTCCGTAAGTACCGACATCTGCAATTGAATCATCTGCCGGAACAGGGCCTGATCATCGTGGTCGGCGGCAATGAGTCGGGTAAAAGCAGCATGGGGGATGCGCTCAGTTTTGCCCTGTTTGGGCGCACTGATACGCTGGCCGATGCGCGGACAGGCAAGCTGGTGCTTTGGGGCGAGACACAGGCAAGCATTGCCTTGTCGTTCCGTCATCAGGAGAAGGATTACCGCTTGGCTCGCAGCATCGATACCCAAGGCAAGCAGACTGCTTCCTTGGTGCGGGTAGCTGATGGTGTGACGCTGGCTGATAACAGTGAACAGGTCGCGGCGCAATTACAAACTTTGTTGGGTTATGCGTACCCGGCTTACGTGCGTACCTTTTACTGGAGCCAACAGACCAATACCGACAGCCGCTCGGATACTGACAGCTTGCAGGCGATGGCGGGCATCAAGTCTTATCTGCGGCTGGATAACGAATTACAAAGTGAACAGGCCGCTGCCGAGAACACCCTGCGTGAACTCAAGGAGGCACGCGAGGCTGCGTTAGCCGAACGTGAGGCGATGGATATTGATGATCGCCTGCTGCCTTCCCTGCTGGAAATTCGTGAGGTGTTCGAAGATCAATCGGTAAGCAGTCTTGGACTGGCACAAAACATTGGCGATGGGGGCGCGCACTATGCGGCTGATCATGGCCTGTACTGGAATTTGCGTGGCAGGAGTCGTTGGATCAATGGGTTGACGCTGGCGGGTATGGGTTTGTTGGCGCTGATTTTACTGGTGGGTGCCTTGTTTACGTTTGTACCGCAGGTAATGGCGGGTGTCTGGTCGACATCGGCAGGTGACGTGCATGGCATAGTGCATAGCCTGTTATGGGCGGGTGTGGTGCTGGCGGTGCTGACCTGTGTGCTGTTGGGGTATGGCTGGTGGGTGGAGCAGCGTATATCGCCTCTGCGGGCGCGTGCGCTGGTGTTAGGCGATGCTTTGCAGGTGAGCGTCCAGCAGTTAGGCAGCACACCCCAGGCTTTGCTTGGTGTACCGGTAGTGGATTATTTGCAAGAGCGCAATCTCCCGCCCGTGCCGGAGTGCGTTGCAGAGGGCCATATGCTAGCGCCTGATCTGCCAGCAGACGTTTGTACTTATAAAGCGGCACCGCTTGCCTTGCAGGCGACTACCGAGGATCTGACCCACCATTTACAAGGCTATGGTGTACAGTGGGAGAATTATGCAGCGACGGCTGACCGGGAGGCAGGGCAAGAACGGCAGCGGGTAGATGCTTATATTGAGCTGAACCGGCGTGTGGTCGATCAGGCTACACAGATCGCACAGCAACAACATGAGCTGGAAGTGCGCGACAAGGCGCTGGAATTGGTGCGTGAGGCTTCCCGCTATTCGATCCAGCGTTTTAACGGTATTGTGCGCCAGCGTTGCCAGAGCCTGTTGTCCGAGTTTACCCAGACGCATTACAAAACTCTGGAAATCGACACTGATTTTGCCTTGCATGTTATGTCACAGGAAAAAGGCGACTATCTGGAGTTTGAAGAAACTTCAGCCGGAACCCAGCGGCAGATTGCGCTGGCGATGCGGATCGCACTGGCGAACTCATTAGCAGACAGTACGGGCGCAGGGGCACAGTTCATGTTTCTGGATGAACCCTTCACTTTCTTTGATCCTGCCCGCACCCGTGCAACCCTGCATAGCCTGAATGTAATGGCCGATGAGAAAAGCCGCCAAATCTGGGTGACCGTACAGTCACTGCCAGCAGGGCAGGACAAGGCGTACATTCTCCACTGTACTTTAGGTGAATCGGTGCTAGAAGCCTGATGTGTATCGGGAAATTAAAATTAATAAAAATTGTTAGTAAAAGTGCTTGAAACCGCGACGCGCTTGTATATAATAGCACGCCTTGATGGGCCGTTAGCTCAGTTGGTAGAGCACCCGACTTTTAATTGGATGGTCGTGCGTTCGAGTCGCACACGGCCCACCATCAAAATCAAAGGGTTGCATTCGTTTCGGATGCAGCCCTTTTTTGTTTGTGCGGGATGACTACCGCAACCGATACCACAGCAGCCCCACCCACTCATGCAGCGCCACCATGCTCCGCACTAACGCGGTCGGTTGTGGCACCCAGTTCATGTACAAGTCTGTCCAGGGGATGGTCGCACCGTAGGAGGTTGAAGCGGGTAGGTACTTCACCGTACGCCCTTGAAACGCATACAGGCTGCGTGGCATATGCCAGGCCTGTGTCACCAGCCAGGCTGATTGGACGCCGTTTTCTGTGAGTATCCGGTCAGTGAATGCTGCATTCTGCCAGGTGGTGTGGCTGTCTTCTTCCAGCCAGCGTACCGGCACCTGATATTCATCGCGCAAGACAGTCGCCATCAGCCGTGCCTCACTGACCGTATCGGGCAATGGACGGCCACCCGTGACCAGAATCGGCAGGCCGGTTTTGCGCTGGAGCAAAGCGGCGTAGCGCAAGCGTTCTATCCCGGCGAGTGAGGTGCTTTCACCGCCATACTCGGGGGCGTCACGGTTTCGCCCTGCACCCAGTACCACAATCGCTTCTGGCCAAGGTGTCTGTTGCCACAGTTCTGCCTGCGGAGGGTGTTGTGCTTCCAGTTTGCCCAGCAGCCAGTTGGCGGTTACTGGCAAACTGAAGACCAGAATCTGGGCAAAAGCGAGACCCAACAGGGTACAGATCAGCATTTTCCGTTTCCTCATGAACACTGCCAGCAGCATTATCATGAGCAGCAGCAAGAAGTTGCCGGGTGGCAACAGTAAAAATTCGATAGTTCGATTAAGCAGGGCATTATCCATCAGGTGGTTTATTTCCGTGAAATGAGTCGGTTGTAGTAATCGGTAGTGGTAAATAGCGGCAAATAGGTACTTTCGCACCAGACGGTTTATACTAAACAAATCCGGCTTGATACAAGCTGTCAAGGCTTAAACTGTTATGAGTGATCTTGGTATTTATTTGTTTGTGGGTGTGGCGGCAGCGGCATTGCTGCTGGTGGCCATGTATTCGGCGTTTTACAAGCGTGCTTCCAAAGACCGGGCTTATGTGCGCACCGGTTTGGGGGGCGAATGCGTGATCGTGAATGACGGTGCGCTGGTATTCCCGGTGTTGCATGATCTGGTTGCAGTCAACATGCAGACCTTGCGTGTTGAAATTTCACGCTCAAATAATGTCGCCCTGATTACGCAAGACCCGTTGCGGGTGGATGTAGTCGCCGAGTTCTTTCTGCGCGTAGGCGAAAAGCCGGAATCAATTTCTACCGCTGCCCGTACCCTGGGCGATCAGACCCTGAACCCGGAAAAAGTCAAAGAGATTGTGGAGGCGCAGTGTGTGGCGGCCTTGCGCTCGGTGGCTTCAAAAATGACGCTGGATGAATTGCACGTTAAACGTACCGATTTTGAAAGCAATGTTGAAAACACGGTTAACAAGGAATTCGAGAAAAATGGGCTGGAGCTGGTCTCAGTCTCTTTGATGCGACTGGATCAGACTTCCCGTGAATATTTTGATGAAAACAATGCCTTTGACGCACGCGGCCTGATCAAGCTGGATGAAATTACCGAAGAGAGTAAAAAACGCCGTAATGACATCGAGCAGGACAACAAGATCAAGATTCAGGAAAAGAACAAGCAGGCTGAGCAACAGCGTCTGATGATCCAGCAGCAGGAAATCGAGTCACAAAAGAATCAGGAAAAGTATATTGCCGACCTGCAATCGCGGACGGCTAAAGAGATTGAGGAAATCAAGATCAATCGTGAGCGTGAGCTGGAAGAGATCAAGATTACCCGTGACCGTGAGCTGGAAGAAATCCGTATTTCCAAGGATGTCGCCATTGAGATGGCACAGCAGGACATGGAAGTATTGCGCGCCCAGTTCATGAAAAATGTCACTGAAGCCTGGATGGTGACGGATAAAATCAAGGCGGAAGCAGCCCGTCTGACCGAAGAAATCAGCACAGCCCGTGAGAAGGCTGAAGCGGAACGTGCCAAACTGCTGGAAATCATCGGTGCCCAAAAAGAAGCGCAGCGCCAGACCATCATCGCCGAGGCGAACGCCGAAGTTGAACGGCTGGCCGCCAAAGCTGCCGAGATTCGCTATCAGGTGGAAGCGGTTGGCAAGAGTGCGATGAATCAGGCCTCCAACCTGTTGAACAGCGAACAGATTTCCATGCAGGTGAAGCTGGAAATTGTGCGCCAGCTGCCTTCTATCATCCGCGAGAGTGTCAAACCCATCGAGAACATCGACGGGATCAGAATCATGCATCTGGATGGTTTGGGTGCTGCCAGCGGTGGCGGCAAAGGCGGTGGCTCAGGTGCAAATGGCAGCGGGAATAATGGCGGTGGTGGTTTGGCCGATCAGGTGGTGGACAGTGCCTTGCGTTACCGCGCCCAGGTGCCGTTGATTGACAGTCTGCTGCGCGAAGTTGACCTTAAGGGTGACTCCAGTAATGGCCTGACCGAGTATATCCGCGAACAGATTATTTCTGCTGAAAAAGCGGAAGGCAAAGCAGGCGACAAAGGCAAGGGTAAAGCCGACGACAAGCCGGATAGCCCGCCCCCGCCACGCAGGCGGAGGTCAGACCCGGATGATGAAGTGAGTATGGATGAATAAGCGTTACCGCTATCGTTTAGAATTCTGAGCGATAATACCCGACAATAGCCCGACCGATCCGCTCCAGCGTATCACTGAAGACAGCCTCATCATTCTGGAGCAAAGTCATACGAAAGCCCTGTAAACTTGAGCCAAAACCACTCAACGGTACGGCACACACCCCTTCAGCTGCCATCATTTCATAAACAAACCGAAAATCAGCGGCCACTTTACTCTGCGCCAATAAATCATCAATGTATAGACGGGCAGCTTTGGTCTTCGCGGTCAGTCTATGGTGCGGTAAATCCAGGAGTTCCACCACCAGATAAAATACTCCATTAGGCATGGTCACTCGCACCTGCGGTATTTTTTCGAAGAAGGCGACCGCTTGTTGGGCTCTGCGCTGGTATTTGTCCAAGCGGGCTTTAATGTGCCCTTCAAATTCAGGTGCCTGATAGATATGCGGCAGGATCATTTGTGGCAGGGTGGTCGAACACACTTCCAGCATTTTGGCGAGCAGGATCATCTTGATAAAGTCGCGGAAATTTTTATCTTTCTCGGCGTTATACACCTCAATCCAGCCACAGCGTGACCCCGGCCAGGGGATGTCTTTACTGATGCCCTTCATGCTGATGCCGGGTACATCGCCGATGATTTCATGCAGCAACGTATTCGGAATGCCCTCAAATACCATGGTGTGATAAATTTCATCAAACACCAGAAAACAGTCATGGCGGCGGGCGATCTCGACGATACCTTCCAGTGTTTCACGCCGGAACACCCGTCCGGTCGGGTTGTTCGGGTTAATGACCAGAATAGCAACGACATGGTCGTTGTACTTGACCTTGTTTTCAATTTCCTGAAGATCGGGTTCCCAGTTATTAGCGGGGTCAAGGTCATAAGAAATAAATGGACATCCCGCATGCATGGCTTCGGCAGTGGCATGCGACGGGTAGGTCGGAGAAGGTACTAACATGCGTGCTTCACGCGGCAGATTATTGATGACCTTGTTAATCGCTTCGCCCAGCCCGTTAAAAAACAGGATGTCATCAACGCCACAAATTTCCGGATTTGAGAAACGCTTCAGAACGAACTCACGGGTGGGTCGATAACCTCGGGTATCCGTATACGCGAAAGCTTCGCTGGACGCGGCGTGTTCACAAACAATCTTCTTCAGCCAATCCGGAACCGGCTCGCCAGCGGCAACGGGGTCACCGATATTTTCCCAAATCATCGGATGTTTATTTAATTTTTCGATTTCTTTACCAATCGTTACGACTTCCCGGATCGGGTAGTTTAACAAGGCGCTGTCGGCGCGAAGCAGGTTGCGTCTCACGGTGAATATCCAGTGTGTTGTCAGAAAGTCGCTAGCCTACCAAAAAAAAGGCGCGTACCCTATTCCCCAGATGGAAAAAGCACCCGCCCAATTTTAAGCTGCCTGTCAGGTCGGGATTGCTACATCGGATGCTGAAGGTGGAGTAGTGGCTGCACTCTGTTCCAGTTCGGCCAGGCGTGCTTCCAGTGCCTCCAGTTTTTCACGGGTACGCAGCAATACTGCGCTTTGAATATCAAACTCTTCCCGTGTCACCAGGTTCATTTTATGCAGGCCACTTTCCAGCACACCGCGCATGTTTTTTTCCAGATCTTCCTGTGCATGGCGCAGTGGTTCGGGTACTAGGTCAGAAAACTTCTTCAGCATCTCTTCGATGGGATTGGACATTGTGATTCTCCTTTCAATAATAACGGTTGTATACGCTGCGTTGACTGCTGCTCCTTAGGCTACGGCGGCCATTTATTTGATCTGCGCCAGCAAGTGATAATCCGGTCTGGTAACCGCTTTTACCGTTGTAATCGGTTGTCCATCAATCCAAGTCGTTCTTTCGATCACCAGCAAAGCATCGCCTATCGAGGTGCCTAATATAACACTGTCCTGCTCGCTTGCTTTTTTAGCATAAATGCGTAAATCACAACGGTTATAGGGTTTATGTTTGACCAGCCATTCATTGGCGCTTTCGTGTTGCAGGTCAACCTGGGTGATTTCCGGTGCGGTCTGGGTGCAAATCCAGCGGTCTTCATAAATATAAGGGCGCTGATCTGCCAGGTGCAAGGCTTTGACATGCAGCATTTTTCCGACGACTGCTTTCAGGCCAAAACTGGCCTGTACGGTTAAGGTAGGCTCGACCAGCTCCTGTTGTACCAGCTGGTAGCCATACACGCTGCCCTTTTCTTCTACCTCAAGCCGGGTGATCGGAATCTCAAAGGTTGCCCGTGTTACCGGAAGTGCTTTTACATGCGTACCGCCTTTGCGGCGCCGTTCAATCAGCCCTTTGTCGGCAAGATGACGCATGGCACGTTGTATCGTGGTGCGCGCGCAGCCGTAGATGACCGCCAGCTCATCATCCTTGGGGAGCTTGTCGCCGGGTTGATAATCGCGGTTCAGTATTTTGGTCTGAATTTCCTCACGGATGCTGATCCAGGTGGGTTGCTTGTTTTTTATCAAGTAGCTGTTCTCAAGGTGGATACGGCGCTGACATAAGCGCGGATTATGGCTGTTTTGTTAATATGCTGCCCGTCTTTTACCACATGTCTGCCCGCTGACCAAACATCACGAATGCAATGCTGGCCTATACCGGTAAACATCAGTGTATCCAGCAGCATGTCATTGACCGAGCCTTGCAGGAGGTAATGATCGGTGCTGATGCCCATTAAATCAGCCAGTTGCCCTTCAATCAGCGAGCCGGAAGCACGTTGCAGCGCCTGCGCCCCACCCAAAGCACTGCTTTCAATCAGCCGTCGCGCCGTGGAACGGGGAGGCGCTGCCAACGCCGCCCGGGTGTGATCCCGTAGACGTTGCGAATACTCCAGTGTTTTCAATTCCTCAAAATAGGCAATTTGAATATTGGAATCACTGCCCATACCTATCCGGCCACCTGCTTCGAGATACTCTGTTGCATTAAAAATGCCGTCGCCCAGACTGGACTCAGTTAGCGGGCAAAGCCCGGCAACGGCCTGTGTTGCTGCCAGCCTGAGTGTTTCTTTGGAAGTCATCTGGGTGCAGTGAATCAGGCACCAGCGTTGATCGACCTCGGCATGCTCCAGTAACCACTCGGTGGGGCGGGCACCATAATGTGCTGTAACATCCTCAACCTCGGCCATTTGTTCAGCCAGATGCATGTGAATCGGGCCATGTGGACAAAGCTCAAGCGTAGTTTTTAAACCTTCCGGACTGACGGCACGCAAGGAATGCGCGGCGACGCCTAAGCTGAAATCGTCAGGCACGGTTTTAAACAAGGCTTGCAAGTCAGCATACAGGTCGGCGAAGCTGTCCGGCGTATTCCGAAAGCGCAATTGCCCGCCTTGCAACGGGCGCTGATCGCAGCCGCCATATTGATACATCACCGGCAACAGTGTCAGCCCGATACCGGTATCCTGAGCCGCTTTGACGATGCGGGCGGACAATTCAGCCCGCTCCGGATAGTGCGAACCGTCAGCCTGGTTATGCACATAATGAAACTCTGCCACACTGGCATAGCCCGCCTCCAGCATTTCTGCAAATACCATCGCGGTGATCGCTTCCACCTGCTCCGGGTTCAGGTTATCCAGAAAACGGTACATCAGCTTGCGCCATGTCCAGAAACTATCCTGGGGATGGGAGCGGGACTCTGTCATGCCCGCCATGGCACGTTGAAAGGCATGGCTATGGACATTGGCCGGAGCAGGCAGGAGCAGATCAACGTCAAAGTGCCTGATATCCTGATCGGTGGCAACCCGCCCGATAGTTCCATTTGGCATGATTGCGAGTGTCACATTTGACTGCCAGCCCGTGGGCGTCAGTGCGTGTCGTGCATGAATGATGGTCGGCATATACAAATCCTTATTGACAAATAAGAGCATGCTTAATATTATATAGAGCATGCTTAAAAGTCGAGTGAAATATCAATGCCCCAGCTTCTCCTGCAAAATCTCACGCTCGCTACCCTGCAAACAGGGGCTGAACTGCCTTATGGGTTAATTGAATCGGCAGCGATCGGGATTGAAGGGGAAAAAATAGCCTGGCTAGGGCGGCAGCAAGACTGTCCGGCTGAGTACCTGAATGGAACATGCATCGATCTGGGGGGGCGGCTGGTGACTCCGGGCCTGATCGATTGCCACACTCACCTTATTTATGGCGGCAACCGTGCCCGCGAGTTCGAGATGCGCTTGCAAGGCGCTTCGTATCAGGCCATTGCTCAGGCGGGTGGTGGCATTCTCTCAACAGTGACGGCAACCCGTAAAGTCAGCGAACAGGCCTTGTTCGAATCCTCCTTGCCACGACTCGATGCCTTGCTGGCGGATGGCGTAACAACACTGGAAATCAAATCCGGTTACGGGCTGGACAGGGAGACCGAACTGAAGCTGTTGCGTGTTGCCCGGCGACTGGCCGTCGCACGGCCTGTCAGGGTGATTACCACCTTTCTGGGTGCACATGCCATTCCGCCTGAATACACTGCCGACCGCTATATCCATGAAGTTTGCCTGCCGACCTTGCGGGCTGCACACGCTGAAGGCCTGGTTGATCAGGTCGATGGTTTCTGTGAAAGCATTGCCTTCACCACGGCTCAGATTGGGGAAGTTTTTCGGGTAGCCCATGAATTGGGTTTACCCGTCAAGCTGCACGCCGAACAACTGTCGAATCAGGGCGGAACAATATGTGCCGCTGGCTGGAATGCCATTTCGGTGGATCACCTTGAATATGCCGTTGAAGCCGACATCCGGGCAATGAAGCAAGCGGGTTCGGTGGCAGTTTTGTTACCGGGTGCTTATTACACGTTGCGGGAAGCCCGATTGCCACCCGTTGATATTTTACGGGCGCAGCAGGTACCGATGGCCGTGGCCACTGACTTGAATCCCGGCTCCTCACCCCTGTCCTCCCTGTTATTGGCAATGAACATGGCCTGTACCTTGTTCCGCCTTACCCCGGAAGAAGCACTGGCGGGCACTACCCGTTGCGCCGCGCAGGCGCTGGGGCTGAATGATTGTGGTGTGATTGCCGCCGGAATGCGCGCTGATCTTGCGGTATGGAATGTCAGCTCACCCGCTGAGCTGGCTTATCGCATAGGTGACAGACCCTTGTATCAACGCATGTTTGCCGGTCAGTTTGTACCGCTACCCCGGCCTGTTTGGGAGGCACACTAAATGGCGATGTTGGAAATCACTCAGGGTGATAGCCCGCTGGTACTGGGCATGCCCCACACCGGTACGGAAGTCCCAGCGGAAGTCTATGCAAGCCTGAATGAAAATGGCCGAGCCTTGGCGGATACTGATTGGCATGTTGAACAGCTGTATCAGGATTTGCTGCCGGATGTGAGCATCGTGCGTACCCGGATTCACCGTTACGCCATCGATGTGAACCGTGACCCTGCCGGTGCCAGTCTGTACCCCGGACAGAACACTACAGAACTCTGCCCGACCACTGATTTTGAGGGGAACCCGATTTATCAGCCAGGTTGTGAGCCGGATCAGGCGGGTATTGAACAGCGCCGCATAAATTACCACGCACCTTATCATCAGGCCTTGCAGGATGCCTTGCAACGGGTGCATGCACAGCACGGTTTCGTGATCCTGTTTGACTGCCATTCGATTCGCTCCCGCTTGCCCTATCTGTTTGCAGGTACCCTGCCGGATTTCAATATAGGTACCAACAATACCAGCACCTGCGACCCTGAGATTGAAGCCATAGTGGTACGGCAATGTCAGGCAGCCGCCAGCGACCCTGTCCGCGCCTATAGCCATGTGCTCAATGGGCGATTTAAAGGTGGCTGGACGACTCGCCATTACGGCAAACCCGCACAGGGGTACCACGTCGTACAGCTGGAACTTGCGCAAGCAAGCTATCTGACCGAGCACCCCCCTTGGACGTATCTACCTGCAAAGGCGGGGCAACTGCGCCTGCATTTGCAGGGCATTCTTTCTAACTTGTTACATTGGAGACCAGCATGAGCAATACGCCCAAACATAAGGGTGCTACGCAGGAAGCACCGACTGCACTCAAGGAAAAGGACTGGCTGGCCGAGTCACAATTACAGCAGCTGATGAACAGCACCCTGCCGAAAGTCGCCAATCCGCGCTTTAGTACCCGCACGGTTATGGCACCGACCGGCACCAAGCTTACCGCTAAATCGTGGCTGACCGAAGCACCGTTGCGCATGCTGATGAATAACCTGCATCCCGATGTGGCCGAAAACCCGCACGAACTGGTGGTTTACGGCGGTATCGGTCGGGCTGCCCGTACCTGGAAGGACTTTGACCTGATCGTCGAGAGCCTGACTAATCTGGAGGCGGATGAGACGCTGGTTGTCCAATCCGGCAAGCCCATCGCCATCGTCAAAACCCATGCCGATGCGCCGCGTGTGCTGATTGCCAATTCGAATCTGGTGCCGCATTGGGCGAATTGGGAGCACTTTAACGAGCTGGATAAAAAAGGCCTGATGATGTACGGCCAGATGACAGCGGGTTCGTGGATCTATATCGGTTCGCAAGGGATTGTGCAGGGCACTTATGAAACTTTTGTTGAAGCAGGTCGCCAGCATTACAACGGCAGCCTGAAGGGCAAATGGATTCTCACCGGCGGTCTGGGTGGTATGGGCGGTGCACAGCCGTTGGCAGCGGTCATGGCGGGGGCTTGCTGTCTGGCGGTGGAGTGCAACGCGGAGTCTATTGATTTCCGTTTGCGTACCCGCTATCTGGACGAGAAAGCTGAAACGCTGGATGAGGCCATGACGATGATTGAAGCCTGGACTGCCACCGGTGAGGCCAAGTCTGTCGGTTTGCTGGGTAATGCAGCCGATATCTTCCCGGAAATGTTCCGCAGGGGGATTCGTCCGGATATTGTGACCGACCAAACCTCGGCTCATGACCCCCTCAATGGCTATTTGCCGCAAGGCTGGACGATGGCCGAGTGGAAAGCCCGGCGCGAAACCGATCCACAAGCCGTGGTCAAAGCTGCCCGTGCCTCCATGCGGGTGCAGGTGGAGGCGATGGTGGCCTTTCATGATGCAGGGGTTCCGACGGTCGATTATGGCAACAATATCCGTCAGGTCGCGCTGGATGAAGGTTTCGAGCGAGCCTTTGCTTTCCCCGGTTTTGTCCCTGCGTATATCCGTCCGCTGTTCTGTCGCGGGATTGGCCCTTTCCGTTGGGCCGCCTTGTCAGGTGATCCGGAAGACATTTACAAGACCGATCAGAAAGTCAAAGAACTGCTCCCGGACAATACTCACCTGCACAACTGGCTGGATATGGCACGGGAGCGCATCAGTTTTCAGGGTCTGCCTGCCCGTATTTGCTGGGTGGGGCTGGGTGATCGTCACCGCTTGGGGCTGGCCTTTAACGAAATGGTACGTACCGGCGAACTTAAAGCCCCGATTGTGATTGGGCGTGATCATCTGGATTCCGGCTCAGTCGCCTCCCCCAACCGGGAAACCGAAGCCATGCTGGATGGTTCGGATGCGGTATCTGACTGGCCCTTACTGAATGCGCTGGTGAATACGGCCTCTGGGGCGACCTGGGTAAGCCTGCATCATGGTGGTGGCGTGGGTATGGGCTTCTCCCAGCATTCGGGTGTTGTTATTTGTGCGGACGGAACGGATGCCGCCGCCAAACGTTTGGAACGTGTGTTATGGAATGACCCGGCGTCAGGTGTCTGGCGACATGCGGATGCCGGTTATGAGGAAGCGATTCAGTGTGCAAAAGAGCAGGGGTTGAGACTGCCTGCGATTTTGGGCTGAAAACTGGTTATTTATCCTGAGGAGGAGAGAACGATGAAACGTAGAGATTTTTTGAAAGCAGGCGCAGCCGCTACAGCCGCCGCAGCAACCACCCTTTCTGCCCCGGCAATGGCTGAGGACAAGATCAAGTGGACGATGGTCACGGCCTGGCCGAAAAACCTGCCCGGCCCTGGCGTGGCGGCGCAAAAGCTGGCTGATCGTATTACTACTTTGTCGGGTGGCCGTCTGGAGATCAAGCTGCATGCTGCCGGAGAGCTGGTACCGGGTAATGGTGTATTTGATGCGGTATCTGAAGGTACAGCGGACTTGTACCACGCCGTGCCTGCTTACTGGGGTTCAAAATCCAAGGGTATTTTGTTGTTTGGCTCCCAGCCGTTTGGCTTGCGTGCCGATGAGCAGATTGGCTGGATGATGTATGGCGGTGGTCAGGCCTTGTATGACGAAATGTATGCCCGCTTTAATCTGAAACCGTTCCTGTGTGGCAATTCCGGGCCGCAGTGGCAGGGCTGGTTCCGCAAGGAAATCAATTCAGTGGACGATCTGAAGGGGTTGAAATTCCGTACTACGGGATTGGCTTCCGAGATGTGTACCAAATTGGGGATGGCGGTGCAGTCCATGGGTGGACGTGACATGTTCCAGGCACTGCAAACCGGCGCGTTGGATGCAGGCGAGTTTATCGGGCCATGGTCGGACAGTGCACTGGGTTTTTATCAGGTCGCGAAAAACTACTACTGGCCGGGTGTGGGCGAGCCGTCCTCTGCCGAAGAGTGCGTGGTTAACCTGAAATCCTATGAAAAGTTGCCTGACGACCTCAAGGCCGTGGTTTCATCTGCTTGCCAGAGTCTGTACAACGAAGTCTGGACGGAATACACCACCAAGCATGCCCAGTCGCTGGAAATGATGGTGAAAGAGCAGGGTGTTCTGGTCAAGAAATTGCCGGATGATGTCATTGTCGCCATGGGTAATGCCGCCGGTGAAGTTATGGCCGAATTGCGCGAAGACAAGGATGAACTGGTGAAGAAAATCACCGAAAGCTTCCTGGCTTATCGTGCCTTGATGAAGGGTTACATGCCTTATGCCGACAACGGGCAGATGAATGCGCGCGTGATGGATTACAAGTACTGATTCGTTTCTCAGTAGCAAACCACTCCGGCACATTCCGGGATTCCGGGGTGGTTTTTGTATTGTTACGATGACTGTCTCTATCCCTTGTAGAGCAGGCAATCCCTTTCCTTTTAAGGAGTTGACCCATGACTATGCTCCAACTCTCTCAACGTCTGGATGTTATCAATAACAGTGTGGGCTATGTTGTCCGCTGGCTTACCCTGCTGCTGATGCTGGTTCAGTTTATGGTTGTACTGTTGCGTTATACCTTCGGTTACACCGACATTGGTGTGAACGAGAGTGTGCTTTATATGCATTCCTCCCTGTTTATGTTGGCAGCGGGTTATACCCTGCTGGTCGATGGGCATGTACGGGTCGACATTTTTTACTCAAAAGCCAGTCCGCGCACCAAGCACCGGATTGATTTGTTTGGGCATATCTTCCTGCTGATTCCCTCGATCACGGTGCTGCTGATCTACTCCTGGCCTGCGGTTCGAAATTCCTGGAGTATTTTTGAAGGGCCACTGTCTGTCGGCGGAATACCGGCTGTTTTTCTGCTTAAATCCCTGATTCCGGCGTTTTGTATTCTGCTCTTGATTCAATCGGTTTCCTGCATCCTTAAAATTCTGACGGCACTCGGTAAGGAGGGCACAGCATCATGATCCCTTTGGACATTCTGATGGTGATAGCCTTGATTGGCTGCATTATGCTGGGCTTTCCGGTCTCGTTTTCGATTACGGGAACCGCCGTCACTTTTGCTTTTATTGGCTGGATGACCGGCGAAATGGACTTCGCACTGATCGGTGCGGTGGGGCAGCGGATTTTCGGGGTGCTGACCAATGATGTGCTGATTGCCATTCCATTGTTTGTACTCATGGGCAATATTCTGGAAAAAAGCCATATTGCTGAGGATCTGCTGGAGAATATGTCGCGCCTGTTCGGCTCATTGCGTGGCGGACTGGGCTTGTCTGTGATTCTGGTCGGAGCGTTGCTGGCGGCTTCCACCGGCATTGTCGGTGCGACCGTGATTGCCATGGGGCTGATCGCCTTACCGACCATGTTACGCAGCGGTTATAACCCCTCACTGGCATCCGGGATTATCTGTACGGCGGGTACATTGGGGCAGATTATTCCGCCTTCCACGCTGATGATTATTCTGTCGGATGTGATCTCGAATGCCTATCAACAAGCCCAGTTCACACAAGGCAAATTCAGTATCGAAACCATTTCAGTGGGGCAGGTGTTCGCGGCTGCACTGCTGCCCGGCTTGATGCTGGTGCTTATTTATATTGCCTATCTGTTGATACGGGTACGCCTGATTCCTACGGATGCACCGTTGCCAAAAGAGCAGACGACCAAACCAACTTTTGGTGAATTGGCACAGGCGATTCTGCCACCGATCTTTTTGATTCTGGCCGTACTGGGTTCCATCCTGTCCGGGCTTGCAACCTCAACCGAGTCGGCATCCGTCGGTGCGGTGGGTGCCTTCCTGATGATGACTTACCGTGAAAAGAAATACCGTTGGCTGGTGCTGGCCGGGATCATCGCTTTATTGCTGCTGTTTACGGTGGCGGGTAGTGCTCCGGTGCGCCTGCAGAAAGATGTGCTGGAGACTTCTGACTGGGTGAAGGCCGGTGCATATACGCTGTTGGCGGTGATGGGGGTGGGCGTATTGCTGTTTAGTGTGTGGAAAGCCTACCGCAAGAAAGTTCTGCATCCTGCCATGACCTCGACCATGGTGGTAACCGCCATGATCTTCACCACCATCGTGTCGGCCAGTATGTTTTCACTGGTGTTTGTCGGCTTGGGTGGGGAAGAGCTGGTTGAAGAGTTGCTGAAGTCCATGCCGGGTGGCCCGGTGGGTGCTTTGATCTTCTGTTTATTGCTGGTGTTTGTACTGGGTTTCTTCCTCGACTTTGTGGAAATTACCGTCATTGTCTTGCCACTGATTTTACCTCCATTGATCCTGATGGGGCATGATCCGATCTGGCTTGCGGTATTGCTGGCGATTAATCTGCAGACCTCTTTCCTGACCCCTCCGTTTGGGTTCTCGCTATTCTATTTCCGCAGTGTGGCACCCGAAAGTGTGACAACCTGGGCGATCTATCGCGGGGTTGCACCGTTTATTCTGTTGCAGGCGCTTGGTGTCGGGCTGGTCTGGTTGCTGCCATTTTTGGCCACCTGGCTGCCGAAGGTGCTTTACTAAGGAACGTTAGTTGCAGAGTCTATGAATAGCAGTGGGTAGTGGGTCAAACCTGAATTTCGGCATGAATGTCAATGCCGAATTCCACCTTGTTGATCAACTATCCGATCACCGTATCGTCATCGGTGATGTGGTTAGACTATTTTGAACTTGCCCAATTGCGCAACGGCGAGAACCAGCTCGATTGATTACCTCCCTGTTTTTCCTTCAAATCGCATACTGAATCGTAAACCCAGTAGCCTTCACCACAGGACGCACGGAACGGTTCTGCTTGCACAGTTCCACAATCCCATAGCGTTCCATCGTCTTCAAGGTGCGGCTGAGGTTGCTGGTTTGCCGTCCACTCAGGGTCGCCAGCGCTTTCAAGGTTTCCGGCTGGTTTTCCTCAATTATTTTTAGTAGGTGCATGTTGTTGTCGCTCAGTACCTCGCTCAATGATTTCATGGAACTGAACCAGATTTTGGGTTCTTCTTTTGCCGGTTGGTAGCGCCCGGCGGCAATATCCAGCAAGCGTTGCTGGAACTGTTCGCGAGGCATAATGCCAACGTTCAAAATGGTATTCATAGTTTGCTCACCTCATCCAAAATCTGGTTAAATCACTGAAAATCATGGATTTTGTACCAATAGCCGTTTTCTTCAGTGTATTCCGTGCCATTCAAATCCAGCAGGATGCTGAGTCCATCATCGTATGCCATATCATCATCTTTGTTATCAGCAGATGATAATCATAGCAGGAACATCAGTTTACCTGCAACCAGGCAAAATCGACCGCTGAACCACGTTGCTTCACCGGCTCATCTCATGCAATGGTGCATCCCGGTCGATAGATGCGCACTGTTTTGGTGCTTATCTGTTCTTCCTCTATCGCTATAGACAGTCGTCTTTAATCAATTATCTAAATAAATTTTCATAAACAAAGACTTAGGTTTTTTGGCACGTCATTTGCTTTATAGGGCTTATTAGCGAGCAATCGTATTTTCAGGCTTATAGAAGGAGCACGTTCCATGAAGATGATTACAGCCATTATCAAGCCATTCAAGCTCGACGATGTGCGTGATGCACTCGGCGATATTGGGGTCAAAGGCATTACTGCGACTGAGGTCAAAGGTTTCGGGCGGCAGAAAGGTCACACCGAACTCTATCGGGGTGCAGAGTATGTTGTTGATTTTTTGCCGAAGATCAAGCTTGAAGTTGCCATCGATGACGATCTGGTTGACCAGATTATCGAGGCTATCAGTAAAGCAGCCAATACCGGCAAGATTGGCGATGGCAAGATTTTTGTGACGCCGCTGGAATACGCCATGCGTATCCGTACCGGGGAAACAGGCACTGAGGCGCTGTAAGGGCTGCTCACACGCATAACTAAATTGTAAATTTTTTGTGAGGTTATAAACGATGCAAGAGCAAATTTTTCACCTGCAGTATGCGCTCGACACCTTTTACTTTCTGGTGATGGGCGCTTTGGTCATGTGGATGGCTGCCGGATTTTCAATGTTGGAGTCAGGTCTGGTACGCGCCAAGAGTACTACCGAAATCCTGACTAAAAATGTCGCGCTGTATGCCGTTTCCTGCATCATGTACCTGATCGTTGGGTATAACATCATGTATGGGGGCGATCTTTTCCTGAGCACGATTGCGCTGGATGGTGCCGAATCAGCGGATGGGCTGGTGGCCTCCATCCTTAAAGAATCAGCCGAAGCAGGCTTTGAAGGCAGTGCGGTTTACGCGAATGCTGCCGACTTTTTCTTCCAGGTGGTATTTGTTGCTACTGCCATGTCGATTGTCTCCGGTGCAGTGGCTGAACGCATGAAGCTGTGGGCTTTCCTGGCCTTTAGTGTGGTGATGACCGGTTTTATTTACCCGATGGAAGGGAGCTGGACGTGGGGAGGAAAGGCAGTCTTTGGGCTGTTTGAGCTGAAAGTCGGCGAGACTGCTTTTTCGGATTTTGCCGGTTCCGGCATTGTGCATCTGGCGGGCGCTTCGGCGGCACTGGCGGGGGTATTATTGCTAGGGGCACGTAAAGGCAAATATGGCGCCAATGGGCAGATCAATGCGTTTCCGGGTGCTAACCTGCCACTGGCGGCGCTAGGTACTTTCATCCTGTGGATGGGCTGGTTCGGTTTCAACGGGGGGTCGGTGCTTAAGCTGGGTGATATTACCAATGCCAACTCGGTTGCGATGGTGTTCCTGAACACGAATGCGGCGGCGGCGGCGGGAGCAGTTGCTGCTTTGTTGGTCGCCCGTTTGATGTTCGGCAAGGCGGATTTGACCATGTTATTGAACGGTGCACTCGCCGGGCTGGTGGCGATTACTGCCGCACCTGATTCACCGTCACCCTTGATGGCGACCCTGTTTGGCGCCATTGCCGGGGTCATGGTGGTGTTCTCCATCCTGGCGGTGGACAAAATGAAGATTGATGATCCGGTCGGCGCTATTTCCGTACACGGTGTCGGCGGTTTATTTGGCCTGATGATTGTACCGATTACCAAAGCGGATACCTCATTTGCTGCCCAAGCCTTGGGCGCGGGTGTGATTTTTGCCTGGGTATTTGGTGCTTCCCTGCTGGTTTGGCTGGTGCTGAAAATGGTGATGGGTATTCGTATCTCCGAAGAAGAGGAGTATGAAGGCGCGGATGTCAGTGAATGCGGGATGGAAGCTTATCCTGAATTCACCAAGGGTCGCTAACAGAGGCTAAGGCCGCTTAAACACGACTTGAATCCAGGTACGATCGATCAAAGGCGGGCATTTTGTCCGCCTTTGGTTTTTTTGCAGGCTGTAAAAAAATCAGGTATATCTGACAGCCTCAATCACAGAGGCGCTACAGAATGGTGAGACAAAACAGGATTCCGCATAAGAGCGTGCAGGGCTTGAACGGCTTATGGCTGGGGGTCTTATTGTGCCTCTTGCTGTCTGTTGGTTTGAGCGCGCCCGCATTGGCAGCCAGCACTGCCAGCAGTGCGGTGGTTTTGCTGGGCGGCAGTAGCGGTATTAATGGCCAAGCCTCGGCCACCACCGACATACCCACCGACCCGGATGCCATTAATGCTATGGTGTCGCGCCTGACTGACAAGGAAGTGCGTGACTTGCTGTTGCAGCGGTTGGATGCGGTGGCAACAGAAAAAGCGGCTGACTCGCCAAAAACCAGTTTGTTGGCCTTTGCTAGCGACACCCTGCAGAAAATGGCCGCTTCCATTTTTCAGACCATCACACTCTTGCCCGCTGTTGTCACGCTCCAGTCTGAAAGTTTCGCCCGGTTTGCCGATAAACACGGTCAGCAAGGTGTGCTCAATTTTATCGAGGTAGTTTTGCTGGCAGTGGTCATTGGCTGGGTCGTTGAAAAAGGCGTGCGTTATCTGTTGGATAGCCTCTGCCGCCCCTGGCTGGTGAAACCTGAAACCCTGACGCTGGTGAAGAAGCTGAAAATCCTGGGGTTAAAGTTTCTGTTGGCGTTGGTAGGTATTGTCGTGTTTACGGTGCTGGCCTTGGTGGTTATTAAGCAAGGGCTGGTGGGTGAAGACCTGCGTTTTATGAGAATGGTGGTTGCGGATCTGATTATTTTTCCGCGTTTCATGTGGATAGTGCTGGTATTCGTTTTTTCGCCGAAGGACGCTGATTTACGCCTGGTCGGTATTGATAACTGGACGGCACGGTTTTTTTGCCTGCATCTGGGCATGATTTTTCTGTTGATTTGTACCAATAGTATTATCTCCTCGTTTAACCGTATGAATGGGCTAGGGCCTAGTGACGTTCGCATCGGTTTCTGGGTTAATCTGGGTATTCACATTTATCTGATGATGATTGCCTGGAAAGCGCGTGCCGGTCTGACCCGGATGTTGCTGGGTGAGTCGGCTGATGTGACCCATCTGGAAAATAAACTTGCCCATGCGTTTCCGTTTTTTATCATATTCCTGTCGGGGCTTACCTGGCTGGTAACAGAATCAGTGGCCTCGATGGGGCGTTTTGATTTGCTGAAGGATGGGCCGCAATATACCACCATGATTCTGTTATTGATGATTCCGGCGCTGGATACCCTGATTCGTTGGCTGGTGGGGCACCTGATCGGCCCTTTGCAGGGTGAGGGTCTGCTGGCGGAGGAGGCACACAGTTCCAACCAGCGCAGTTATATCCGTATTGGTCGCACCCTGATGTTCGCGGTCTTTATGCTGGTGATCAGCGACGTTTGGGGAGTGCGCTTTGAAGATCTGGCCATGTCCGGGATGGGGGCGCAGGCGGCCTCGCACCTGTTCGGTGGTCTGTATGTGTTTATCGCAGGTTATCTGGTTTGGGAGTTGGTCACTTTGTTCATCAACCACAAGCTGGCTGCCGAACGGACGGCCTCGGGCATCGACCTGAATAATGAAGAGAGTGGTGGTGAAGGCGGCGGTGCCGGTGCTTCGCGCCTGTCGACTATCCTGCCGCTGGTGCGTTTTGTGCTGCAAGGGCTGATCATTACCATCACGCTGCTCGCGGGCTTGGGCAGTCTCGGGGTTGATACCACGCCTTTGCTGGCGGGTGCCGGTATCGTGGGTATTGCGATTGGTTTTGGGGCGCAAAAGCTGGTGACCGATGTTATTTCCGGCATTTTCTATTTAATCGATGATGCCTTCCGGGAGGGGGAATACCTGTCGATTGGCACGACCGTGGGTACGGTCGAAAAAATTTCCCTGCGGTCTTTTCAGCTGCGCCACCATCGCGGGGCGCTGCATACCATCCCTTACGGACAGATTCCCACCCTGACCAATTATTCACGGGATTGGGTGATTATGAAACTGCGCTTCACCGTGCCGTTTGATACTGATTTAACCAAAGTGAAAAAGATTTTCAAGAAAATTGGTCAGGAGATGCTGGAAATACCCGAATACAAAGAAGATTTCCTGCAGCCGTTCAAATCGCAAGGGGCACTGGAAGTGGATGATGTCGGGATAGTGATTCGGGGTAAATTCATGGCGAAACCCGGCACGCAGTTTGTGCTGCGCCGTGAAATCAACCAACGCATCCAGCAGGCCTTTGATGAAAACGGCCTGCAGTTTGCACGCAAGGAAGTGCGGGTGAGAATTGATGATACTCATCAACGTCAATGGACAGACGCAGAACGGCAGGCGATTGCGGCAGCGGCCAGTGATGCCGCCGAAAAACCGGTGCCGGTCGCATGAAAAACCTGCGGAAAAAATGGAATGGCACAAAATTTGAGCGGGGGCTTGGTTCAGGCAGAACTGGTGCGGCAGGGCGTGCGGTTATCTGCGCTGCGCAAGGCATGTAACAGTTCAATGCTGTCACCGTCGGGCAACATGCGGTCAAGAATCGCTACATCATAAGCCGCTGCATTCAGGTAAGTGCGGGCAGTCTGTACGCTGGCGGCGCGCAGTTCTACATGGTCTTCGACGAGCAGGATACGCATCCTCTTATCACCCTCCCATGTTGGGTGTAAACGGATCCATCACCACGATTTCACCGGTATGCGCCCGGCGCATCAGGTTGTCACCGTGCAAATCCCAGGCAACAAATTCTTTATGATCCCGGTAATAGCAGCACAGGCGGCGAATATCCTCCGCCAGCTCCGGGCTGTAGCGTTCACTGACCCATGTCCAGATTCTGTGGCGGTCTGCTTCAGCCATCCAGTCGATCTCATGTACATGCTCGGTAAAAAAAGCAGAATCCGCTGTGTCCAGATGCTGCAGGCGTTCCATCACGTAAATGATGCGGTAATCAGGCTCTTCATGAGTGAACAGCTGAATCTGTGCTGTGTCCAGTGGCTCATCGTCGGCGCTGAGTACCCCAATGCGGCGGATAGTCGGAATTTTCACCAGATCATAGGCTTTGATGGCATGGCAGAAGTATTCCAGACCCAGCGCATGTTTCTCCAGCAAGACATACTGATCAGTCGCCTCCCGGTTCGGATCTTCCATCGAATAAACGTTGGTCAGGAAGGTATTTTCACATTGCGGGCAGTCCATTTGCGGGTACTTGCCCTGCAAAAAATGGTCTAAAATAGTTTGATCAGTATCGGTCAGCATAATTAATAAATCTAATAAGTTATACCATTTACTTGCAGTATCCAAGCGCCGGGGCAGGCAATGGCTGGGAAATAATCGTCAATCCACAGACCGATAGGGATGCCCTGTGCTAGCAGGTAGTCGCGTTTGGGTTGTCCATCGGTAGTATAGATGCGAATAGGGTCATCCTGTAGCTTTTCCCTGATTTCTGCAAGGTTCAAATCACTGCCACTGCGTAAGCTGCAAACAACCGGTTCCCAGTCGTGTTCGCGAAAGGCATTAATCAACTGAATATAAAAGGCCGGATCAGCCGTAATGGTATTATCGAAGTCAATGGCAATCACCCGTGAACTGGGGCTGTCGGCGAGGACATAGACATCGATCAGAAATTCATTGAAACAGGACAACACCCGGTGGTGGCCATTAGCCTGAATTGTAGTCGCCAGCACCTGGAATGCCGGGCAGGACGTGGTATTCTGGTAGTAAAAAACAAGTTCGGTCACCCCTCTTTCCTCCTCTGGCTCCCTGTTGCTGACTACAAATCATTTTCTGCTGAATGTCCACTGGCGAATTCCCATGTGGGGTTATGAATTGGCAGTTGAAGGTGGGTTAGCTTGGCCAGAACTCAGGATTAAGGATTTCTTCAAATGTCCAAGGACAAGCCGGGGGAAAGGTGTTGGCAGAGAGGCCGGTTTCTGCAATGGCATCATCAAGCGCCAAATCATAGCCGCGTTCTATGGCTTCAGGAATCGTTGGGCTAAGTCCGGGGTTGTCCTGCAAGTGGTAAGCGAGTGCCTCCCCTGCCTTTTTTTACCCAGTCCAATGGTTGATCAGTCATAAGGTTTCCTATGAATAGTGTAACAATAATCATAAGTGTTTATTCAATGCTTAACAAGGCTAACCGGCTGGTGGTTGCCTGTGCTCCACAGGCGGCGCTTAGCCCGAATTTCTCACACTCCCCAGCCAACCATCGTCAATCGATCAAAAATCAGTCTTTCACCTAATTGACACACTCTGCCGGCACACCACACTTTTCTGCTGACCTCGTTATCAGGGAAATCACCCTCAAATTAGCCCCAAAATCCCTATTGCAGGCAGGAGTTAACCCGGAAAAAATTCCGTTTGAATGATTCAAAGCTGTTTTACCCCTTCAAGAACGACTGTCGTGCCGCTATTCTCTGGCAGGTGGGTTTTGCAGTTGTTGCAACACTTGTCGGAACAGATCAGGCCAGGCATAACGGGCAGAAAAGAACAGGCGAATACGCCGGACACTGATCGTTATCCTTGCACCCAACTTAAGTAGCTTCAGCCGGATAGTACCCGCTTGTGCCTGAGCCATTTCTGTTCCCTGTAAGCCCATGCGTCGTAATGCCTGTAGCAAGACATAAGCAAACGTTGAGAAGTACAGCCGCAATTGATTGGAATACAAAGGATGGGTTGAGGTGCGGTCGGCAAACAGATCAAGTTGCTGCTCCTTAATGCGATTCTCCATTTCACCACGAGCGCAATAAACCTGTTCGTACAAGGAGCGTGCATCGTAACGAACCTGATGCAGGGAGGTCACCACACAAGCGGGGATTATCACCCTTTTCAAGGTGCCCGGCCTTACCCTCTGCCAGGGTGCCATCGGCAGGGTCAGTGCTGGCGGAATGCAAACGGGCACAAACACCTCATGCCCACTGAAAATATACAAGGGCAGGTAGCAGTCATGACGGTAATAGCCGCTATAATAACCCCCTTCCTGATCACCGTGAACACGATCATCGGTGGCCTCAACATCCAACGTCATCCATTCGGGTTCTTCATCGTAAGACTCAAGGAATAGATCGACCAACCAGTCGTCCATCGCGGCGTGATCAGCGCTAATTTTTTTATAACGCTCCTGGTCGTCAACGGTTTTCGGGGTCAGTTCAAGACGGTTCAGCGTACTTTTCCCTGCCAGGGCTTTGCCTTTATCCTGATCACGTTCACGTGTTTTCCCCAGTGGGTCTTGCTTCCCACATAAAACGGCCAATAAAGGATCAAGCCGGAGCGGATCATGGTCATTCAGGTCTTCGTAGCCGAGTGCTAACCCATAAACACGTTGTTTAATCAGCCCTGCCAAGGAATGTTCAATCCACTGAGGGGCACGGTGGTCGGTGAAACCATGGGATAGCCGTGAAAGAATGTGTGTTTGCAGTTCTGTCTCGCGTAAGAGCAAAGCACCGCCCTCTGAACTGATGAATTCTCCATTGAAGTTTGCTTGTATAGTTCGACGATTTTCGGGGTGAAAGGGTAGCGGTTCAAGTGTACAGTCTGTTTTCATAAGACCGTTCTCTCAAAATGGTTAAATAGTTGATTAAACAGCAATTATTTTACCTTGAACGGCCTTATCTATCAATTGGGTGAGAAATTCGGGCTAATAACTGCTGCGCTTCTGCCAGTAGTTCGGCATTGTCATGAGTAACTATGTAAACCGTATTGCTGAAACACCGGTTGATACTGTCTTTGAAAAGTTTGCCTGGAAGAAAAGCTAAGCGAACATATCTGCCGATAACAAATAATCAATCACCACTCGCGTGCGTTGGGGAATCTGGCGGCGCGAGGGGTACACCAAAGCCAGTGTGAGCGTGTCACTTCTTACCGATGGCATTATATTAATCAGTTGGCCATCGTTTACTTCTTGCCGCACCATCGATGGAAACAATGCACTGATGCCCATGCCACTCACCACCATTTGCTGCATCAGCAGCGGCGCATTGCAGCGATAAAAATCCTTCGGCCTGATCTCCAGTCGCTCATTATTTCCCCACAGGCGCAACACGCCATCGAAGTGGGTTTGCATCAGCGTAACCCAACGGCAGTTTTTCAGATCCTCTACTGTGGTTGGCATCCCGGTCTGCGCCAAATAATCCGGACTGGCGAACAGAGCCAGTTGTTCTTCATGGAGCGGGCGGGCAACCAGTGAATCATCCATCGTGACACCGATCCGAATCCCCAGATCAATCTGGTCGTCGATAAAGTCCAGGGTGTCATCACTTAAAATCAGATCCAGATACACATCCGGGTACAGCGCCTGAAAACCTGCCAATACCGGCAAAATGTACTTATGCGCAGTGTCGTGATTCATGGTGATAGCGACACGTCCGCCGGGGATTTCCGGATGGGTAATGGACTCGACTTTTTGCAGAATACCCGGCAGTTGTTGCGCCTGCTCATAGACATTGCGGCCCTCAGAAGTCACCGTGAGTTTGCGGGTTGAGCGTTGTAATAGCCGCACACCCAACACACTTTCCAGACTGGCAACCTGTTCACTCACCCGTGAACGGCTGGTATTGAGCTTACGGGCTGCTGCGGCAAAACTACCCACATCAACGACGGTGGCAAACACAGCCAGCAGACGCAGGTTGGTAAAATCCATTGTACTCATAATCAGACCAATCTATTCTAAATTAGGGTGCTTATCGGTTCGGTTAGTTTGCATCATACTTATCTTACTTTCCACAGTAATAACAGGAAAACAAACATGATTGCTATCACAGCCGCCAGCGGCCAGTTAGGTGCAGAAATCGTTAAAGCTACGCTGGCAGGCTTATTTTAAGGAGATTACGTCAAAATGAATCGTCAATCGATATACAAATACATCCTGTGGGGCATCCTCACCCTACCCGCTATCGGGTTAATGAGTGGCTACTTTTCCGGTAGTGTATCGGGTCATGATCTGCTGCATCCAACGGGTGAGTTCTCAGCACGTTTTATGATTATTGCAATGCTGGCTAGTCCGCTGCTGATTCTGTTCCGGCAATTTGGCTGGTCACTGGTTGTTCCTCAATGGATGGTGCGGAATCGCCGTGCTTTTGGGGTGGCGGCTTTTGGCTATGCGCTGCTGCATACCGTACTTTATCTGCTTGATGTGGGTGTCTGGTCGAAAATCCTCAGCGACCTCACTTCTCTTGGCATCTGGACGGGATGGCTGGCGTTTATTATTTTTATTCCACTGGCTATCACCTCCAATAACCGTTCACAGAAACTGCTACGCACTACCTGGAAGAAGCTGCAACGCTGGGTCTATCCTGCTGCTGTTCTGACCTTGCTCCACTGGATTTTTGTCCATAACAACTTAGGCCCGGCACTGGTGCATTTTATTCCATTGGCAGCACTTGAGCTTTATCGGGTGTATTCGATTTATTCACCATCACTCGTGAAACAGCTAAACCCGTAAATAAAGTTAAGGATAGGCTCGGCAACTGGCGTATGTCATTCCGCTGACTGCGCTGGAATCTTGTCGGGTCTATCCGGTTTATACCACCTCAAACCGCCGCCAGGCGAGTATGAGCCTGGCAGCAAATCCCAGTGTAAAAATCGCTACCAATCCGATCAATCCGCCAAAATGGTAATAGAATTCACCACTTTGGCTTACCAATCTTATCAGGCGATGCCAAATCTCACCG
Organism: uncultured Thiothrix sp.; assembly: GCA_964293125.1. Lineage (GTDB taxonomy): Bacteria > Pseudomonadota > Gammaproteobacteria > Thiotrichales > Thiotrichaceae > Thiolinea. The sequence goes on from CAXYXY010000011.1 coordinate 102,814, forward strand.
TTGCGGTGAGCTGGTTTTCAGTGCGCACAGTTTTAAGGACAACGCCCGTTTGTTCAGCTAAATCCCTGAGCGCTGAATCATTTTTCAGGTTATACGGACAGGTGCCGTAGTCTTTATAATTCGGATGATTCGTGTAGATATCAGCCACCAACTCATCAGGAAAATAAAGCTGTGTTGTCAAAAAGGTTTCGCCATCCCGTGACACCTTTGCGTGGATGTGGGTGACACGAGGGTCATACCAGCCTGGAAAAATTGTTTCGAACTCTACCAGCCCCTTATCGTTGGTAACTTGTCCACCGCGCATAAAGGTTTCAGGGTCAGTCGGCGGAATCGCCCCATCTTTTTGATTGATAATAATGGTGGCTAGCGTGTCAAAGGGCGCGCGAACCGTCGCATTGCTATAGCCTGAGTAATAACCCCGTGCATCGCAATGCCAAATTTCGACGGTGATCCCATCAAGTGCCGTACAATCGGGCATCTTCACGACTTCTATGGCGAGCTTGAGAGGCAACCCTGGCCGACCTTCACTGATATTAGAGCGAAGTGCCGATTTCACATAGTAAGGACCAGATGTCTGCTCCGGCGTTAAGACACAGATATCCGCGCCAGCCTCCGGAGCCAATTGGGTTGTCACGCCGTTGGAAAAGTTGGTCAATGCGTAACGAGCTAGGGAGTTTCGTTGCCAGTAAGCTACACCTCCAATGGCTACAACCCCAAGTCCAAACTTCATAAAACCTCTGCGTTTCATATCAAATTCTCCATTCATTTAAATTTGTGTATTGTTAGTTTTTAACTATAAACATCATCGTAAAGCCACCGAAAGCGTGATCACGTTCACCGCCTTGGTTTCCACCCCCACCGCATGATCCAATAGGTCTTTAAAGTTATTGCCCGCCACATCTTCAAGCGTTGCATCGACGACCAGCTTAATTTGCTCATCAGTCCACGCTTCATCGGGCACGAAACGCCACTGGGTTTCATGACCGGCAAGCTCGATGGTTCCCTGAATTTCTGCGCCGGAGCTAGAAAAAACGTTAAGGTCTTTATGTAGCAGCTCGTAATCAAACGGTCTGTCAAGTGTGATACTGAGCGCCTGTTGGCTATGCAGTGCTGGCGCATTAATGGCCCAGCTGTCGGTATTCGGTAACTCGCGTAACGCGTCCGATACACTAAACGACTTTGAGAATCCGCTTAACACCTGATTGCCATTGGCCGTGGGCCAACCGCCTTCAACCACTAGCTTGTATTGCTTACCTTCATGCAACGCTGGCCCTAAGGTCAGATTCGTCGCGACACCACGCTTAATGCGACCGGGGTCCATCAACACGGTTAAGCGCTTTCTATCGGCACTCCAAAGCTCTTGCTTGAACCGCATAAAGGCGGCATCGTCGACCTTGCCGGATGAGTCCACCAGCTTGATATAATCAAATGCAACATGTGGCTTCATTGGCGTTGCAAAGTGCAGGTAAAACCGCAGCGCATTTTCCGGCAATGTCTCACCACTGGGGTACATCGCGGTGATTTCAGGGGTGACGTTGGCTGTCTGCGAAGCAATATTAAACGGCGTTAGCGTATACACCACACCATTATCATCACTAAGCTCACGTGCTCTGATGACATAATCCTGCCCATGCACAAACTCAAAGCGAGGTGCAAAGCTCAGCGACTTGCCATCCGATTCATACTCACCCGCGATCGGCGTCTTGTTCTCACAGCAGTTGCTTTCGTCACCTACAAACACTTGCAATAACGCTGCGTAGTCCGCTGAAAGCCCTGTTAGGTTACTGCTACCGAGTTCAAGCGTAATTGGCTCGTTAACTTGTGATGGGACAGTTAAGCCGCTCTGTTTTGCAAGAGCAGCCGAACTGAATGATCCCAACAGAAGTGAGCTGATTAAAGTCGCCGCCAACAGGGCGGATTTGACTCGACTCATCACGTTACTCTCCTGAGTGTCCACTATTATTTTTGCTTAGCTTTGTCTTCGTAGTACTGCGGGAAGTCAAACTCAGCTACCAGATTATGCAATCGGTTCGGGAAGAAATTCATATTCGAATCCAGATTCAAACCACCAGTTTGGGTATCACGAGTGATCGACACTAAGAACTTATCACTCAAGGCATCCGCGTGCATCGAAGCTCCTTCAAACATCACGGCTTTACCCATCGGGCCATAAGGCAGTACCGGGCCAATATCCATCTTCCCACCACGTTCGAAGTCTTTATCCGTTACAGTTTTTGCACCATTTAACCCGCTTAATGGAATCACCTGAGGTGAACGGCTATTGCTGGTAACAAACAGCATATCTTGATCGCCGAACTTGTATGGAATCATATCGATCGGTTGGCCATTACCCATATCGCCAATGGTGTGTCCAGCGATTTTTGCACCATCGACTAACTCATCTAACGGTACCAGTACTATCGGGCTGCAAGTGTAGGCGGCAATTAACTGCTCTTTACCATCAATGGTTTGAATCGACATGGCTCGGATCGGTGCGCGGGTTTCATACTGATCATGCGCAATGTGGTACATCTCAACACTGGTCGCACTTTGCTTGCCGTCAAATGGGTAAGGCATTCTGCGCAAGGTTGATAAAAAATCATCGTAAGCAACACCGGAAACAAACAGCTCATTGTTGTGGTAAACCATGTCCATGATGGCCAACGAGCTTAAGGGTATCGCGCCTTTTGCCAGATCCTTAGCAGTTGGTGGCATATCTCCAACGCCGCGAGGTCTGAAGGTCGTTTGCTGATTAGGATAATGCGCAAGCGCCTGCTTTGAAAACTCATACGTGCCAAGATCCAGCAACTGGATTTCACCCGTTTGCGAGACTTTGATCAACGCTGGTTGCGCGACGAAGTTACCAATTCGGGATACCGAAATGAAGATTTCATGGGAGACCGGATGAACGGCCATATCGTTAATTTCGACCGCGCTTTTACCAACGCCTAACAGGTTCGCAATCCTAACGTCGATATCATCAACTTTGATCGGGTTAACATCTTTTGATGTCGTGCCTGAGGGCATATCAAAGGCATAAATCGAACCGTTAATATTGTCACCGACAAACAAGGTGCCGCTGTCGGAGAATTCCAGTGCTCCGGCAAATTTAATGTCGAGCTTCGCCGCTTCTGCATAGGCGGCAGACGATAGGATGGAACAAATCACGACTGCCATAGAAACAGTTTTTTTCAATGAACGCATAGTGTAGACCTCTGTAAGTGTGCTTTTTAAAATATCGTACCGATCGGTATTAAATTGCATTCTTTACCGATCGGTATAGTATGTCAAGCATCTAAATTAGCTTTCTTTTGCGAGGTTCTAATGGGTGCAGGTCGTCACCGCGAGTTTGATACGGAAGCAGCGCTGACTAAAGCGATGAAGACGTTTTGGCAGAAAGGTTTTAGCGGTACATCATTAACTGATTTAACCGAGGCAATGGGTATCACTAAACCCAGCCTTTATTTGGCATTTGACAATAAAGAAGCCTTATTTATCAGTGCGATCACTAAATATGCAGATATGGGAGGAGCGTTACATTTAACCGCGTTAATGGCAGAAAACCTCAGCCTACAGGAAAGAGTGCGTACGTACCTGCAAGCCATTGCTAAACAACTGGTTGACCCCTCGTATCCTAGTGGGTGCTTTGTAACCAATAGCACCTGCGAAGCCGGCAGCACTTGCTTACCGGACAAGGCCAAAGAAACGATCCATGCCATTAATAGCCGCTCAACCGAAGCCTTTCTCACCTTTTTTAAAGGGGAAGAGGCTAAAGGTAACCTAAAGCCTCAAACAGACCCGGAGCTGTTGGCCGACTCGTTATTAACCATACGATTTGGTTTAGCCGTCATGGCCAGAAATGGGGTAACAGAAGATAGGCTCATCAAGGTTATTGACCACGGAGTATTGCTGTTTTAGCCGTGATTTCGGCCGGGCAGTGCAGGTTGGTAAAATTCATTGTACTCATAATCAGACCAATCTATTCTAAATTAGGGTGCTTATCGGTTCGGTTAGTTTGCATCATACTTATCTTACTTTCCATACTGATTACAGAGAAAATGATGAATAATTCAGGCAAAAAACTCGCTTTAGCTGGAGCAATAACTTTGGCACTCCCTTCATTAGTGTTGGCAGAAGGCTTTTATGCAACAGCACAAATCGGTACCAGCCAACAAGCTGAGGACTCTGCACCCTATGGAAACAATATTGCGGTAGATACTGACTTCCCCGCAGCATTTGATGCGGGTGACGGCACAGCAGGTGGCGTGGGTCTTGGCTATCAATTCAATGAGCAGTTGCGTGTTGAAGGCCGTATCGGCTACCACAAAAGTGACTTTGACGACAGAAAGGTCGGAGCCGGTAGTCGCGCTGGTGAAGAATATATCCTCAACGGTGACATCAAAAGCACAACGCTCACGGTAGAAGGATTTTATGACTTCCCGAATACTTCCCGATTCACACCGTATGTTAAAGCAGGTCTGGGTGTGTCTGATAATAAGTACTCAGCCCGCCTTGGTGGGGCCGGTGTTGCTGCATTCGACCCATTTGATGGTGTGGCTGATGGTTATTACGATAACTATAAAGATGGGGACAGCACCGAATTTACCTGGAATGTGGGTGTGGGTGCTAGTTATGCGCTAGCCAAGCAGACCTCCATCTATGGTGAATACCAGTATGCTTCATTCGGCGATGTAAGCACCGGACAGGACTCATTTACTGACGGCTTTAAGATCGATGATGCGGCAAGCCATGAAGTTGCCGTGGGTGTACGTGTCAATTTCTAAAGTTACACGCTAAAAGGAGAGATGGAGATGATTGCTATCACAGCCGCCAGCGGCCAGTTAGGTGCAGAAATCGTTAAAGCTACGCTGGCATTATTGCCCAAAGAGCAGGTGATCGGTTTGGCCAGAACACCGGAAAAAGCAGCGCACCTGGGTGTTGAAATACGCCCTGGTGATTACAACGATAAGCATGGTTTGGAAAAATCACTGCAATCGGTCGATACCTTATTAATCGTCTCTGGCATGGATGCACCGGACAAACGCATCGGACAGCACCGCAATGTGATTGCAGCAGCGCGCAATAGCGGCGTAAAGAAAATCGTTTATACCAGCGTGCAGGGAGCAGAAACCGGTACGTCTTTTTCTCCGGTGATTCAAAGCAATCGCCAGACCGAAGACGATGTTCGCAATAGCGGGCTGAATTGGGTGATCGGGCGCAACGGGATTTATATTGAGCCGGATATTGAGTATATCGAATCCTACAAAAAGGCAGGCGGCATTGCTAATTGCGCGGCTGACGGTAAGTGCGGTTACACCACACGGCCAGAACTGGCCTACGCGTATGCACGCATGCTGACTGAAGATAAACATAATGGCCAAACCTACAATCTGCATGGTGAAGCGATCACGCAATACCAGCTTGCCGACTATCTTAACGGTGCGTTTGGTACGGCGTTGACCTATACGCCCATGACAGTGGACGCGTTTCGCCAAGATCGGCAAGCTGAACTGGGTGAATTTATAGGTGGTGTTATCGCCGGTATTTATCAGGGGATTCGGGAAGGTAAAGCGGACAACCCCAGCCATTTTTCAGCCGCAGCAGGTCGGGCGCATCAAAGCTGGCAGGCTTATTTTAAGGAGATTACGTCAAAATGAATCGTCAATCGATATACAAATACATCCTGTGGGGCATCCTCACCCTACCCGCTATCGGGTTAATGAGTGGCTACTTTTCCGGTAGTGTATCGGGTCATGATCTGCTGCATCCAACGGGTGAGTTCTCAGCACGTTTTATGATTATTGCAATGCTGGCTAGTCCGCTGCTGATTCTGTTCCGGCAATTTGGCTGGTCACTGGTTGTTCCTCAATGGATGGTGCGGAATCGCCGTGCTTTTGGGGTGGCGGCTTTTGGCTATGCGCTGCTGCATACCGTACTTTATCTGCTTGATGTGGGTGTCTGGTCGAAAATCCTCAGCGACCTCACTTCTCTTGGCATCTGGACGGGATGGCTGGCGTTTATTATTTTTATTCCACTGGCTATCACCTCCAATAACCGTTCACAGAAACTGCTACGCACTACCTGGAAGAAGCTGCAACGCTGGGTCTATCCTGCTGCTGTTCTGACCTTGCTCCACTGGATTTTTGTCCATAACAACTTAGGCCCGGCACTGGTGCATTTTATTCCATTGGCAGCACTTGAGCTTTATCGGGTGTATTCGATTTATTCACCATCACTCGTGAAACAGCTAAACCCGTAAATAAAGTTAAGGATAGGCTCGGCAACTGGCGTATGTCATTCCGCTGACTGCGCTGGAATCTTGTCGGGTCTATCCGGTTTATACCACCTCAAACCGCCGCCAGGCGAGTATGAGCCTGGCAGCAAACCCCAATGTAAAAATCGCTGCCAATCCAGTCATCAGGAAGCTTGCCACCAGATTAGACATCTGTGGCAAGTTCCCGGCAAACAGATAACCCAGCATCACATAAGTGGTCGTCCAAATTGCCGCACCGATCAGCGCCATTGCCGTAAAATGGACTCTTTTCATCCTCTTGATCCCGCAGAAATAAGTCATATAGGGGCCGATGGAGCTGAGCAGTGTGCGGCTTAAAAGAATAGCCAGTAAACCATGTCTGTCATAGAGCGTTTCGCTACGCCTAACTAGTGCTCCCAACCGCTTTGAGCTACGAAAACGCTCTAACCATTCAGGCTTTGCTAAACCACCCAGCGTGTAAGCGATCTGATCCCCCGCCACATAAGCTGAGAAGATGACTAGCAGCACCCGTGTCAGCACAAAATCACCGGTCGCTGCCAAACCACCTGAGGTCAGCGCAATGACGGATGACGGCAGTGGAATACCCATCGCTGCGATGAATACGATGCCCGTGATAATGTACAAGCCGTAGTCAGGAAGCAACGCCAATAACCAGTCAGTCAAGGGATGTCTCCTCATAGGCTGCTTTAGCGGCGCGAACTTTTACTGTCAGCTCTTCCAGTGTAATTCCCAGCGATTCTGCTAAGCGATCCAGTCTTCTGGGGAAATCCTCGCCTTCCTCAATACCCAGGAGTTCACGCACGACCGGACGGGGCAAGTCATAGGACAGCGCCATATAACGCGGTGTCATCCAAGCTTCCAGTTCGACATTTTTATGCCGTGGGTCATTAAAATAAACAGACTCTGCGAGAAATGAAACGGATACCGTAATCAGTGCGATGACTGACAACAGCAAACCGGCAACCGCCCACCGTTGCGCCTTCAGAAACCGGTAGAATTTAGGACTCAAAGCACAACCCGGACTGAGGCAAAGTGATCAAAACAGTCAACACATTATTCATATCGCCTTCCTGTAGATTAGCTTTCTCAAGTGGGTATTGGTGCAGATTATACAGGACAGATTTACAGGTAGGCCAGAGCGATGACTTTGTACGTCCGGCAGGCGCAGGCTGGTAAAACTCATTGTACTCATAACCAGACCAATCTATTCTAAATTGGGGCACTTATCGGTTCTTATCGTTTGCGCCATACTGATCCGACTTTCACAGGAATGACGTTAATGTTTAATAAACTTAAAAATATGGCAGCAAAACGTACGGCCAAAGTACTGACCGTGGTCGCATCAAAACAGTTAACCAAGAACATGCTCAGGCTGACGCTTCAGGGAAAGGAGCTTGCCAGTTTTCCGGATGATGCGGAAGGTGCTCATTTCAAACTTTCTTTTGAAAACGCAGGAGCTGAAAAACCGATTATGCGTACCTACACTGTGGCGAAATTCCGTAGGGATCAGCATGAAATCGACGTGGATTTTATGATGCACAGCAGTGCGGACGGCATTATCGATGGTGTGGCTTTACCCTGGGCTATACAGGCAAAAACGGGGGATAAGGTATCGATATTCGGGCCGGGGCTGCCACGGTTTATCAACACAGAGGCTGATTGGTTTTTACTGGCTGCCGATATGACTGCGTTACCCGCATTAACCGCCAACCTCGCGCTATTGCCACGGAACGCCACAGGCTATCTGGTCGTAGAAATTCTCTCCGACGAAGACCGACAGGCGCTTCCTGTGCCCGGGAATATGGAAGTGATTTGGGTGGTTAATCCGCATGCAGGATCAGATGCTTCACCGCTGAACGACGCTATCAGACAACTACCGTGGCCGGAGGGTCAGGTCGCCATCTGGACGGCTTGCGAGTTTAAAACCATGAAGAAGATCCGCCAGTACTATCAAAAGGACAAAGCTGTACCCAAATCTCACCTGTATATTTCCAGCTACTGGAAGCAAGGACTGAAGGAAGAGGAGCATAAAATAGCAAAACAAGAAGATGAGGCGATGTGACGATGAGACTGTAAAGTATTCTGTGTAACTTTATTTTGCTGATCAATCAAACAAAGTTT
>CAXYXY010000012.1:0-107552 GCA_964293125.1 uncultured Thiothrix sp.
GCTTCCTGTGCCGCTTCGGTAGTGGCTTCAACGGCTTTTTCTGCGGTATCAGCTACAGCAGCAGTTGCTTCTTTCGCCGCTTCGGTAGTGGCTTCAGCCGCTTTTTCCGTATTAGCAGCCGCTTCCTTGGCGGCATCTTCCGTCTTGCCACAGCCACTCAGCATACCGAGCGCGAGGAACAGTGCGGAAATACTGACAACAGTTTTATTCATGGGTTGTTTCTCCTGAAATCATAAAATAATCAATAATTTGGTTTAATGCCGACGCTGGGATGCTGGATGTTAGTATTATTAATGATGTTCGCAGGCAAAATCACGTCGCATCGTATGGTAGCTTGCTGCTAACTGTCAAATGCTATTGAAGTAGAATGGTTTTTTGTCCGCAGGGAAATGAAACTACCGGGATCTGTATTTTTGGCTAAAATGGAGGGGTAGACAATCAGGGTGACGGGAATTGTGAATGGGTAATGAGAATGTGAACAGCGATGCTTCTTTATTTCTGACAGCCTTTCGGGGTGAGTTTCAAGGCGTGTTGCGCTGGCCACAGCTGGATGCTTTGTGGTCTAGGGTTTTGCAGCAGCAGAAAGATGACTGGTTTTTATATGCCGTCGGTGAAACACCCCCGGTAGCTGTGGCGACAGCGGCGGAGCTTGAGGCTTTTGTAACAGCAATCGATCAGCTGTTACGCCGTGAACACAAGGAAGATTATTGTGGAATTGTCTATGCTGACAATGTGCAAGAACCTGGCTTTATCAAGGTTTTTGATCCGGGTAATCTGGGGAGTACCTGTGGCAGCAGCGGTGCACCCCTGTTGCCGGGCTGGATCCTGTGTAAATTAGCCCCCATCGATCTGCAGGCCGCACTGCCGCCCCCGAAAAATCGGCGAAACGGGTGGCAGCGTATTTTTCACGGACGGGCAGTGCCCGCATGATGCGCAGGAGTCAAGACAGCCGTGCCTGATTCGCATCGTTCATCACTCTTGATTGGCCTGTTAATGGGTACAGTGTTAACCGCGCTGCTGCTGTTCGTTTTATCCGGCCATAGCTATACATTGATGCCTGCACCTGTATCTGTTGTACCCGCACCTGCCATTTCCGTGCCGGTAAGGGAGCCGCTACCGGAGGTGTTGCCTGCGCCTGCCGCTATTCCCGATATATCCACTGTGCCCGATGCGCCCGATGTACCAGACTTGTCCGGCGCGCCGGAAGAGCCGTTGCCATCCGGTGTTGAGCTCTCGGCGGAAGAAGCGGATGCGCTCTCGCCCCGGGAGAGGGAGCAATATGAGGCGATGCTGCAATCATTGCGACAAGTCAGGCAAAATGCCAATCAGTTAAAGCGTGAACGGCAGTTGCTGGAGCAACGCCTGCGTACGATTGAACAGCAGAACAAGGCGCTGTCGGGTGAGCTGGATGAGATGCGTGATGCGACCCATCTGCCATAGGGACGTGGCAGATGGGCAGTGTGTTTGGGATTGGGTGTTTTTAACGCTCAATCACCGTCGCATCACAGAACTTGCCGCTATAAAGTGGCTGCTGCTCCAAGGGATCCTGGTGTTTCAGGTAAACCAGATTGGAACGGCGGTTAACGCAGAACTGGGTAACCGGTTTGTTGCCACGGGTTCTCAGACCGTTCACAATTTCACCACACACGGCTTCACCGTTAAACATGGTCTGGCGCATGCGTGCAAACGGAAAAACGCGTTTATTGTTGTCGGGTAATGTCACCGTCATGTACAAATAGCCGTCACCATTAATAGTCTGCAAGTAGTGCAGGTTTTTACCATCGGTGCATTTGGCTTCCCATTGTTGGGCAGAAGCCGCGCCGGAGCACAGCAGTAAAGAGAGTGCGAACAGCCAGGGTTTTTTCATTGGGGAGTCTCCTTTTGTTGAAGTTCGAAGTAAAATTCGTTGTGCTTATGCCGCAGTAGGCAATTAATATAAGCTGAATCAAGGTGTTTGTAACCCATTACGGCGTACTGAATCAAGTCCTGCCTTGCTGTAAGCTCCGCACTAAAAAGCGGGCAGGGTGTAGTTTATAGTAGAGACTCTTTTCTATGGGTAATGGTTCCTGGTTTATTAGGGCGGCGAGCATTTCGCTGCATAATGCGCTGGTCGTCAGGCCGCGTGAGCCATACCCCCCGGAAACAAACAGACCCGGCTGATAATTCGCCATTGGGTAGTTTGCATGCTGGCGTCCGTGACGCAGATCAGCATAACGTCGCCGAAAATCAGTGGCATCAGGTAGCGCTCCCACACAAGGATAGCGGTCGGGTGTGGTCATGCGAATCGCACAATGACTGCTTTCGACTTCACCCAGCCCTGCGGCAAAATCCGGTAGATAATGCGCGAGCTGCTGCCAGTTGACGGCATCAGCCGCTGTGGTTAACGTGCTCTCGGTCTGGTTGCGCTCGAAGCTGGCACCAAAAATATGCAGACCGTTAATGGCGGGCGTCAGGTAGCCCTCATGCCCCAGCGTGATGCGCAATGTTTCTGTTAAACCATGACCCCTTGGACTATTACCATTAGCCCGCTTAGCCCGCACTTGGCTGGTTTGTCCGCGTACCGGCATGAAGGGCAGGAAGTGACTGTGTTCGAAGCGGGCAATGTCTTTGCCATTGGCCAGCACGACCACCCCGGATTGCGTTAGCACTTTCCCCTCCCCGTTGAGTACATTCCAGCCATCTGGCACCTGCTGCAGCTGTAGTGCCTCGGTGGTATGCCAGCGCGTGATGGCAGGATGCTCACAGAGTGCCGCGCACAAACTGGCAGGATACAGCCAGCCACCTTGCGGAAAAAAGCTGCCACCGGTGGGTAAGGTAACGCCTGCCAGCGCAGAGGCGGTGTCGGCATCAACCAGCTGGATAAAATCTTCAGGCAGTGCGCGCTGAGCCAATGCCTGCCAGCGTTTTTGTTCACGCGCAGTGTGATTGAGTTGTAATGCGCCACAGGCATCCCAGTCAATGGCGTGCCCTGCTGCACTGAGTGCCTGTAATTGGCGGATGGCGAACAGAAAGGCCTGCCGGTAAAAGCGTTCTCCCCAATCGGGTTCTGCCGTCATTTTCGGGGTCAGAACACCCGCCCGGTTGCCGGAAGCTTCCCGTGCCAGTTGTGGGTGACATTCCAACAGTTGGACTGGCCAGCCCCGGATGGCGAGTGCATGAGCGATTTGGCAGCCAGCAATACCCCCCCCGATGATGGTAGCGGTGGGTGCCTGAGTCGCTAACAAGCGCTGCACCGGGCGCGCAAACCAGGGGGCGTGCGTGTGGGCATGAATGGGAGAGGGCGTGTGGGCGAATGAGGTGAGTGTCGATGGAAACCAGAGATCGGCCTGCAGGTCGAGTTCATTCAGTGCAGTGTGCGGATCGGCAAAACAGAGTGTAAGACGGACTTTACCCGCCGCAAAGGGTAAGGCATGAAATCCGGCCAGTACGGGCGGGTAGGATTGGAGTAGCGCTTGGCTGTAGTTTGCGAGTTCTGGCCAGGCCTGAAGTTGCGTGCGTAAATCATCCACGCTGAAGGGATGGGCTTCAATGGCGATGAAATGCAAGGTGTCGCAGTGGAACGGATCCCGTTCCCAGGCACGCCAGGTGGACAGAAAATGCAAGCCATCTCCAAAACCCTGAGCCACCATCACAAATTGCGGGCGTCGCTGCCAGCGGACAGGTAGCTGCTGCTCATCGAGAAAAATACGCTCTGCGTTCCGTAGCCGGATGCGCGCATCAGTGGGGGATACGGAAGCAGGTGGGGTAGTATGCACATCCGGTGCAAGCCGGGCTGGGGTTATTTCTGGCAACATGCAGAGCAGTATAACGGGAAACAGGTTGTTTGGCAGTTAGTGCTTGTGTCGGGTTTGTTTTTAAGGATTTATGGGAAAGGGTCGTGGTCTTTTTTTCATCAGTCGTTTTTTGTGCACTGCAAGAAAAGCTTGATTTGCCTAGGTTCAGCTAGGCATAATAATCAATATTTATTAATCATTAAAAATAACTATTATGTGTATTGTATACATTTGCTATATAACGCAATGATTTTCAAAGACGCATTTTGTGTAAGATTTTTGTGTCCACTCAACATGATAAGTGCTGGGTGTGCGTCAGACACAGGTAACAAAAGAGTGCTAGGATGAAAAAGAGTGTTATCCAACGAGTTGGCGCACCTGCGCTGATTCTGGCTATCGGTTTGGCTGTTTGCATGGATGTACAAGCGGCCAAGACATGTGATCAATACAGTTCCGCCACGATTCGCGAAAAAGCACGTGGTTTTCAGGCAGTGATAGACGCTGCCTCCAGTCAGTACGGGGTGAGCTCCGATCTGATCAAAGCCGTGATTACGGCTGAAACCTGCTTCAGACCCTACGCAGTTTCACCTAAGGGTGCCTCAGGTTTGATGCAATTGATGCCGGCGACTGCCCGCCGTTTTGGGGCTCCTGAAGAGCCGACCATCACCCAGAATATCCACGCAGGTACCCGCTATCTGGGGTGGTTGCTGAATCGCTATCAGGGCAGTGTCCCGCATGCGGTCGCGGCTTATAATTCAGGTGAGGGCACGGTTGACAAACATGGCCTTGATGTCCCCTATCAGGAAACCCAGCGCTATCTTTCCCAAGTGATGAATGCTTACCGAAAGTTGAGCAATAGAGCCTCGGGTGGTGCGGTGGTGATTATGGGGCAGGCAAATCGTCGTGCGGAGCGTGTTCAGACCAGTTCTGTGGTCGAACGTACCCTGACTAAAGGTGTGGTTGAGCGTCGCCTGGTACCCAAATCGGCTGAGAAGCGCTTGTTGCCGAGTTGCATGACCGCTTCCCGGAGTCTGCACCGCGCAACTTATCACAGTGACAGCAAGGGTGAGCGCACCTTTTTCTATAAGGTGAAAAAGAATGATTCACTGGACAAGATCATGCGTCTGACGGGATCGTCGGCGGTAATGATCAAACGGTATAACGATCTTCACCGTAGCTTGATCAAGCCTGGGCAGACGCTCAAAGTGTCTGAATGTCGACTGCGCAAATGAGGGATTGAAATAAAAATGCCCTCACGCAGAGGGCATTTTTATAAGGTGGTTTTAAGCCGTTTTAAGCCGTTTGTACTTAATCCTTTGGGGATGTAGCTCGTTACCGTGACGACGCTTGTAGTCCTCTTCATAATCGCTGTAATTGCCTTCAAACCAGGTGGTTTGTGATTCACCTTCAAAAGCAAGGATATGCGTAGCGATACGGTCAAGGAACCAGCGGTCATGCGAAATCACGACCGCACAGCCAGGGAAGTTAAGTAACGCTTCTTCCAGTGCGCGCAGTGTTTCCACGTCCAGGTCATTGGTTGGCTCATCCAGCAGTAACAAATTGCCGCCGGATTTAAGCAGCTTGGCCAGATGCACGCGGTTACGTTCCCCACCTGACAAGTCGCCCACCCGTTTTTGCTGCGAGTCCCCCTTGAAGTTAAATCGCCCACAATAGGCGCGTGCCTGAATCTGATAGCCGCCGACCGTGATAATGTCCTGCCCGTCAGAGATTTCCTGAAAGACCGTGTTGGTGTCGTTCAGTGAATCACGCGACTGGTCGACGTAACCAATCTTCACCGTTTCGCCTACCCGGAACTCACCGCTATCCGGTTTTTCCTGACCCGTAATCATGCGGAACAGCGTGGTTTTACCCGCTCCGTTCGGGCCGATAATGCCGACAATGCCGCCGCGTGGGAGGTTGAAACTCAGGTCTTCATACAACACCCGTTCACCGAATGCCTTGCTGATGCCCGTGGCCTCGATGACCAAGTCACCCATGCGCGGGCCGGGGGCGATATAGATCTCGTTGGTTTCGGCGCGTGCCTGATACTCGCTGGATGACAAATCTTCAAAGCGTTGCATCCGTGCCTTGCTTTTGGCCTGCCGGCCTTTGGGATTGGAGCGTACCCATTCCAGTTCTTCCTTCATCGCTTTCAGGCGGCCTTGCTCGGATTTCTTTTCCTGGGTCAGGCGTCGTTCTTTCTGATCCAGCCAGGAAGAATAGTTACCTTCCCAAGGGATGCCCTGACCACGATCCAATTCCAGAATCCAGCCCGCCACGTTATCGAGGAAGTAACGGTCATGCGTAACCGCGACGACTGTGCCGGGAAAGTCCTGCAGGAAGCGTTCCAGCCAGGCAACTGACTCGGCATCCAGATGGTTGGTCGGTTCGTCTAGAATTAGCATGTCCGGTGATGACAGCAGCAGCCGACACAGTGCCACCCGGCGCTTTTCACCACCGGACAGGGTTTCGACTTTTGCATCCCACGGTGGCAGGCGCAGCGCATCGGCAGCGACCTCCAGCGTGTGCTCCAGGTTGTGCACATCGGAGGCTTGCAGAATATTTTCCAGCCGTGCCTGCTCAGCCGCCAGTGCATCGAAATCAGCATCCGGCTCGGCATAAGCGGCATAAACGGCATCCAGCTTTTCCTGCGCTTCTTTGATGACAGCCAGACCCTCTTCAACATTGCCACGCACATCCTTGTCAGGATTCAGCTGTGGCTCTTGGGCGAGATAGCCGATATTAATACCGGCCTGTGGGCGCGCTTCCCCGATGATTTCGGTGTCGATTCCGGCCATGATGCGCAGCAGGGTGGACTTACCGGCACCGTTATAACCCAGTACGCCAATTTTGGCACCGGGGAAGAAATTGAGGTAAATATCCTTGAGGATATGTTTATTGGGCGGGACAACTTTGCCCACGCCGTTCATGGTGTAGATGTATTGAGCCATTAACTGTTTACCTCATCTTCAAGACGCATGGATTGCCAGAAATTAACCATAAATGCAGCTATGATACCCAGGAATAATCCGCCGATAGCGCCTAAGGCAACAATTAGGGAGCGCTTGGGTTTTTCGCGCTTTTCAGGGGGAAAAGCAGGTTGATCAAGCGTCGCTACACGGACTTGGTCAGGGTCAATCTTGAAAGATTCAAGCGTGGCTAATTCACTCTCTTTTGCCCGTAATGACTCGATAAAGGGGTCATTGTCTTTTCGTTCGAGCAAAGCTTCTATCTGTCGGTTGGTTTTTAATAATTCCAGCTTGTCTTGTAGCTCGCGTAATTCGGGAATGAATGGATCATCAGAAGTTCTTTCCTCAAGTTCCTTGATTTCAGAGCGCAGAGCTTTGGAGCCACGAAGGTACAACGGCTGGGTTGCTGTAGTGACTTCAGTGTAAAAAGCATTTTTTTCAGAAATATTTTTTGTGATATTGGCATCCAACAGGGATGATTTATCAATGAGTCCGATACTTTCAGCAATTTTGGCTGCTTCGGTAGTAATCTGAATTCTATCCATGCGTTTTGTCTTTGCACTGGCACGTAATGTACTAATCTGGTCTTGTAGTTTTCGAGTTTCTATTAAGTCGGTTTCACGCAGTCGAGCTATTTCATCCTGTTTTTGATATTCGGACTGTGTACGCAGTAAGTCGATTTCTTTAGTTATACTTTCTTTTCTCATTTTGATTTTTTCCATGATGCCGTCGATCAATTCCTGCTTGGTGATTTGACGAGTCAGTTGGTCTTGCTTGTTCAGGATTTCGGTAATTAACTGGGGATCAGAACCAGTTAACGTTAAGTATATCGCGGGGATTGCCTGTTCTTCTTTTTTGACCATGGGCTTGTCTATAGAGAACAGATTGTTAAACTCACTGAATACAGCATCACTGGTAGTAGTACCGGATGTTTTCGAGAAAATGTCGAATAGCTGCATTTCTTCAAAAACAGATCGACGAATTTTTAGCGAGTTCAGATTTTTCTCGAATTCTGCGTAAATATCTGTTGTATCTGTTGTATCTGTTGTATCTGTTGTATCTGTTGTATCTGTTGCTCTAGGGATGTTGAATGCCGCAATATCTGCTTTAGTTGGCGGCAGGTAGGAGACCCTTGCCTTATACACGGGTGTCGCCAGTAGCGCATAAGCCAAAGCTCCCAATAATGTTACCGATGTGACCAAGATAATGATTTTTTTATATCTGATCAGAGTTCTTATCAACTCACGCAGGTCAATCTCATCATCATCTTCTCTATTCGGTGAATCCTGTTGCATATTTTGTTATATCCTTTTAAATGGAGTTGCCTGTGTCAAGTCAAGCGTGTCGGCAGAAAAGTAACATTACCCATTGGCTTGAATGTCATTAAGCGGGGAGCAATGTTAACAGCTACCACATGACCCTTGTAGCCGTGTACTAAGGTCTCCAGTATGTCCTGCACAGTGTGGGTATCGCGTTGCTTGCAGGCGGCGTCGAGCTGGTCAAGGACGCCTGTCAGTTCTTGCCAATCGAGGCAATCTTCATGAGCATGGAAAATTTTTGGATGTCCACCCGCCTTATTAGCTTGGCTGTCAATTAATAACTCTTCATACAGCTTTTCGCCAGGTCGTAATCCGGTGAACTGGATTTCAATATCGCCATTAGGGTGATCTTTGTCACGTATATTTAGCCCTGACAGATGGATCATACGCCGTGCCAGGTCAGTGATTTTCACGGGTTCCCCCATGTCCAGCAGAAACACATCCCCACCTTTTGCCATGGCGCCTGCCTGGATGACTAACTGGGCGGCTTCAGGGATGGTCATGAAATAACGAATAATATCAGGGTGAGTGACAGTCACAGGCCCCCCTTCATGAATCTGTTTGCGGAACAGTGGCACGACAGAGCCCGAAGAGCCGAGTACATTCCCGAAACGAACCATGCTGAAAATAGTTTTGCCGGGTTGTAGGGCTAAACCTTGTAACACCAGTTCCGCCATGCGTTTGCTGGCGCCCATAACATTAGTGGGACGCACGGCCTTATCGGTGGAGATCAGTACAAAATGTCGCACACCACAAGACTTGGCGGCCAGTGCGGCACGCAGGGTGCCGAAGGTGTTATTGCGTATGCCTTCCAGTGGGTTGTGCTCAATCAGTGGTACATGTTTGTAGGCAGCTGCATGGTAAAAGGTTTCTATTTTATGTTTGCGCAGGATTTCTTCCAGTCTGTCCTGATCCTGTACCGAGCCGAGTACTGGGATAATTTGTGTACTGGGCAATAATGCTTTGTCCACTGCCGCTAGTCCACGTAGCTCGCTTTCAATCTGGTAGAGGGCAAACTCCGAAGAGTCAAACAAGACCAGTTTTGTAGGAGCCAAGCGCAGGATCTGGCGACACAGTTCTGAGCCAATTGAGCCTCCCGCTCCGGTAACCATGACTGAATGCCCTTTGATGCAAATATTTAACAGTTCTTGGTCTGGCTCAATAGGGTCACGTCCAAGAAGTTCGTCAATTTCGATTTCGCGTAGCTCATCAATCCGGTACTTGCCGGAAATCAGATCAGACATGCCGGGAACTGTTAGAACATGTACGGGTAATGGTTCGAGTTGTTCCAGAATTCGGCTCTTCCGTGCTCGGGTAATGGAAGGCATGGCAAGAAAAACCTGTTCAACTGAAAATTTCTCAACTAATTCAGGCAAGGCTGAAGGACTGTATATCTGCAAGCCCTGGACGATAGCTTTTTTGAGGGTCGGGTTGTCATCGATATAAGCTACCGCCCTGAAATCCTGATTACGGGACAGAGCATTGGCCAGCTGGATGCCTGACTCACCAGCACCATAGATAATGATATGTTTCTTGCGATCTCTGTAAGAATGTCGTGCATAGACTAGGCGGACAAGATAGCGACTTCCGCCTATAAATAGAAAGGCTGTTCCCCAATAGATGGGAAATACGGAGCGTGGAATGCCTTGCCAGTTAGCCAATACATAGATAAAGGCCAAAATAAGCGTAGATAGTGTGATGCCCTTTAACACGGCTACTACTGCTTGTTGGCCACCGATAAAGCGAATGACGGCTCGGTACAAACCGAGACGAATGAAAATCGGCACAGTCACAATAGGTGCTGATAATAGCATCCAGATGCCATCATTCAATGGTGGATTCCAAGTGCCAAGACGCAAGGCAAAGCTAATCCAAATGATGATAGGTAGCAGGGCGAAATCGAATAACATCATGAGCAGGCGTTTTTGCCAGCGCTCTAGATGAAAAAATGTATGAAACATCATCGGTTATCCAGTCTCGAAAAAGTCAGGCTAATCCAGCTTCAGTATGTTTGTCTGAAGGTGTGTCCCTATACAGAAAAATACCGAATAGGAAAGCGAAAAACACAGCATTTGCTGGGGTGTGTAAGCCGAAGTCAGTTAGGCTATAAAGTAATGCCAGTAATATGCCCACACCGGCACCTGATTTGAGTAGTTTAAATCGATTGCTCTCTTCACCAGTCAATTGTTTCCAGCGTAATAAATAGATAAAAAGTAATGTTGCCAATATCAGTATACCAAAAATTCCCATGTCAAAAACCAGCTCAAGATAGTCATTATGTGCGTGATTCATGAAGAGATTGATGCTGGTTGGTTGGTATGTTTGGTAAACCTGTGGCATGGTACCTGGACCCGATCCTATCGGAAAAAAATCTTTTACACCTTGCCACATACTTGTGTACATTTCCCAGCGTAAGTCACCTGCGATCACACGGGGTTCAAAGCCTTCAGTATAGCTATCCGTTGCAATGCGATGAATGACATTGAATTGTATGATGATTGCCAAAGCGAGCAGTACGAAGCGCAATGCAACAATAGGCGCCATCACCTGTTTGCGGATATCAGGCGTCGTCATGACCCAAAATGACAAGAAAATACTTAAGAGCAACAGTGCTGTACCCATTCGTGAGGCGGAAAGTAGTGGTGTGAAGGTAAGCGCAAGGGATATGCAGCCAAACAGAAAAGCCAGGATTGTTTTGAATAGGACATTTTTTGTGGGATGTACGATGGCATAGATCATCAAGCCAAGTGCCAGAGGTTCAGCCATTTCCATGAACGCAACAAAGTGGTTCTGGTTGATATAAGTTCCCAAGGGTATATTGCCAGACCAGATTCGAAAAAATAAGGCCTGATCCTGGATGAAATACTGTGCCATACTGAGTATGGCTTGGCCAAAAGCAGTTAAAAGAAAGATGTAAACCAGAAACAAAACTTTTCTTTTTGGCAAACTGGCAACAGTCAAAAAGATAGCCAAGGGGGCAAGGAGTGCGAGTAACCCGGCAACAGTACGATAAGGAACTAAAGACAATGCCCGGTAAATGTATTCATCATTTCCTGCACTCATCCAGTTAGCATGTTCTGCGTACCATCCCCGTCCAGGTAACGAGCTCCATAAACTGTCGGGTAGTGGGATCAGGTAAGCGAGCGCAATTCCAATGCTACCCAGCAGAAACCATTTGATATGCCACTGTAATCGCCCCTCTAACAGTTTTCCCCAGAAAATGATGAGCAGCATGGCTATGCCCAAGAATTCCATGGTCATTAATGCTGTAGTAGTCTTGCCGCTACGGATTAGTGGCGCGTACATTATCAGGCCAGCCGCTAACAACACCAATGCATATTCGTAGACAGGACGCATTTTCATGAGCAGCTTGGAGGGATTTGTGCCATCCCTTTATCAGATTGCCCACGTGATTGCCAGTATTTGGCCAGCAAGATATTGGTGCGACAACGGCTGGGCCATAGTTTGTGTGCTCGTTCTGCCATACGATCAGCTTCTGGTAGTTTGTTCTGCTTAAAATAGACCATGGCAAGTTGTGCTGCAGCACCACCATTAGTCAGATCACGCGCTAGTGCCGCCCGTGCTGTTTGTTCTGCTTTGCTCAAGTTGTTGCCAAATAATGCACGTTCGGACAAGCGAGTCCATTCTTCTGGGCCGAGTACGCGCCATTTTTCGAATAGGGCACTCGTTTTGATTTTAGACTCTACGAAATCATCAGGTACGATCCCTCCCATGCAAAACGCAAAGCTTAAGATCGCCAACACCCCGGTTGTGAAAATTAGGGCTGTTTTTTGTAATATGAATGCCATGAAATGTGTTTCAGTACGCTACCGTACCGCCGTATGAATAATGTAAGAACATGGATAAAACTGGAATTAATAAATCAGAGGCATGGCACGGAAAAAAGCATGACCAGCCCTTCGTCTTGATAGCATCCCCAAACCCAACAGCTTGTGGATTGTCCAGAAAAATTGTGCTGATAGCAAGCTTTACGTCATTTTCTGAGCAGACACAAGGTATTTCGAGTGTTCCCGAGCTATTGGGGTTCCTGTTTTTTTAGCTGCAGTTTAATGGTGTTTTCCATGCAATAATCAGATCTTTACTATCAGGGTCTTGGTCATTCATGCTCCACCTCTACCACAGCAACCGCCTCGAAATCCTCGCCCGCCAGTTCGCAGGCGAGGTTAGTCGTCATCAGCCCCCCGACCCGTTTGCCCCTGAGTTGGTCGTTGTGCAAAATGCCGGGATGGGGCGCTGGCTTTCTTTGCAGCTGGCGGCACAAAACCAGATTGCTGCCAATGTTCGTTACCTGTTTCCGGCGGAGCTGACCTGGGAGTTGCTACGCACGGTGTTAGCCGATGTGCCGGAGCGTGACCCTTGTTCGCCGCGCTTATTGCGCTGGCGTTTGCTGGACGAGTTTTTGCGGCATCCCGTGCGTTATCAGGAGACGCTGGGGCATTATCTGCAGGCGGGGCAGGATGAGACGGCCTGGCAGTTGGCGCAGCAGGTCAGCAGCGTGTTTGATGGGTATCTTTTTTTTCGTCCGGACTGGATTCGGCGTTGGGAGCGGGAGCCTGCTACCGACTGGCAGGAAGGTCTGTGGCAAAATGTGGTGGGTGCAAGGCAGCTGGATCACTGGGTCAATTTGCAGGCACGCTTCATCCGGGAACTGGCGAGCACGCCTGCCGATAAATTGCCCTCACGCATCAGTTTTTTCTCGGTACCTGCCTTGTCACCGGCCTATCTGGAGTTGATGGCGAAGGTTGCTGAGCGGGTCGATGTGCATTTCTTTGTGATGAATCCGTCGCTGCAGTATTGGGGGGACATCGAGTCCGACAAACGCAAGATTAAATATGCGCTGGATGAGCAGGCCTATGTCGAAGTCGGCAACCCTTTGCTGGCGTCATGGGGGATGCAGGGGCGTGATTTTATCGAGAATTTGCGCAATCTGGAGCCTTACCCACAAGAGACAGAGGCGTTTCATGAGCGGGAATCTACCAGCCTGTTGCAGACGGTGCAGGCCGATATTCTGAATTTGCAGGGCGCTGACCCATCCGCTGTTCAGGATGCTGTGGATGAGTGGAATGGTCGGTGGCCCGATCTGGAAAATGATCAATCGATTCGTTTGCATGCCTGCCATTCACCGATGCGCGAGATCGAGGTTTTGTATGACCAGATTCTGGAGGCATTGACACAGGACAAGCAACTCAGTCCGGCGGATATGGTGGTGATGTCGCCAGAAATCGATACCTATGCACCGTTTATCGAAGCGGTGTTCGCCGCCGCGCAGGTGCCGTTGCCCTTCAGTATTGCCGATCAGCGGTTTTCGCAGGCTTTGAATATCAGCACCGCCTGTATCCAGTTGCTGGAGCTGCCACAGGGGCGATTTGAAGCCGAGAGTGTGTTTGCATTGCTGGAATACACCGAGATTCGTGAGCATTTCGGGCTGGACGAAGCGCAGGTGCAACAGTGCCGTGACTGGGTGCAGGCGGTGAATATTCGCTGGGGCGTGGATGCCGAGTTTCGCCGCCAGTTTGCGCAGCAGTCGACCTTTGAACATACCTGGGTCTACGGTCTGGATCGTTTGTTGCTGGGTTATGCCTTGCCGGGGGAACGGCTGCTGGCCGGGGTGCTGCCGTATAATGAACTGGAAGGTAGTCAGGCGCAGGTGCTGGAGCGTTTTCAGCAGTGCCTGCAGGTTCTGTTTACGCTGTCGAAGTGGTCAGGCAAGCGGGTAACTCTGAATGCATGGCGGGATGAATTTGCCGCCGTGCTGGAAAAACTGTTTGCCGAGGATGCGGAAACTTACGTTGTTTATCAGGCATTGGACAAGCTGCAGGATGATGTGCGTCAGGCTGAATTTACGACGAAAATTAGCTGGGCAGTGTTTCGTGATGCCCTGCGCCGCCAGCTGGATCAGCATAATCAGGCCGATGGTTTTCTGGGTAACGGGATTACCTTTTGTACGCTGATGCCGATGCGCAGTGTGCCGTTTCGCTTTGTCGGTTTGCTCGGGATGCAGGATGGGGGTTTTCCCCGTCAGGACACACGCCTGAGTTTTGATCGTCTGGCGCATGACAAACAGCGCAAGGGCGACCGTTCGCGGCGGGATGAAGACCGTTATCTGTTTCTGGAAAGTCTGCTGTCGGCGCGTGAGCGTTTATATATCAGCTATGTCGGCCAAAGCGTGCAGGATAATAGCGAAAAAATGCCGTCGGTACTGGTGAGCGAGTTGCTGGATTATCTGGAGAAGCGTTGCGGAATCCAGGCCGCTGAACTGACGACCATTCACCCCTTGCAGGCTTTTAGCTTGCGTTATTTCACGGAAGAGAACCTGTTCACTTATGCGCGTGATTATGCCGACCTGCATACGCTGGGTGAAAAACAGGCGGCTATTCGCTTCTGGGAAGGACAAACCTTGCCAGAACCGGATGCGGTATTGCGGCAGGTTAATCTGGCCGAGCTGATCCGTTTTTATCGTCAGCCCGCCCGCCAGTTTCTGCAGCAGCAGTTTGATCTGGTGTTGCGTGATGACAGCGATGAACTGGTGGAGCGCGAGCCGTTTGTACTGGAAGCCTTTGTTGATGGTGAGATTGGCCAGCAGGCATTGCGTCATCTGGAACAGGAGCAGGGGGAGACTAATGCCGCAGGTCTGGAGCATCTGTTGCGGGCGCAAGGCCTGTTGCCGCACGGCATGCCGGGTGAGTTGGTGTTTACGCAGCAATACGCCGCAGTGGAAGCACTGTACCAGCGCCTGCCGGTGATGGATGAGCGCCGCAGTTTTGATCTGCACGTGCCGCTGGGGGAGTTTGAGCTTCGGGCGACTGTAGGGGCCGTGTCTGCGCAGGGCTTGCGGGTTTGCCATTTCGGGTATCTGGGTGTCTGGCAGTGGGTGGACATCTGGCTGCAGCATTTGGCCTTGAATGCTTGTCCGGAGATTCCGCCCGGCTGGGAGCGGGTGACGCAGGTGTATACGGTAGATACGACTTTTGAGTTGCCGCCTGTTGCAGACGCAGGCGTGCAGCTAGAGCAGTTATTGCAGGGGTATTGGCAGGGTTTGCAGGCACCGCTGCCATTTTTCCCCAAATCAGCCTGGGCGCTGCTCGAAAAGGGTGAGCCGAATTTGCAGCATGCCTTGACGGCGTGGGCAGGTAATGATTTCAAGCAGGGTGAGGGCGAGAAGCCGGAGTACCAGCTGCTCTATCGGGGGCGTCAGCCTTGTCTTGAACAGGCTGACGAATTCATGTTTTGGGCACAGCAGGTGTTTGGCCAGCTGCTGGCCGTACGGCAGGAAATTTAGGTTTAACTCCGCAAGCTGATAACAGGCCAGCCCTTTGCTGTGGCGGTGGCGCGTAAGGTGTCATCCGGGTCAACCGCCACGGGGTAAGTGGCTCGCTCCAACAGTGGGAGGTCATTGTGCGAGTCGCTATAAAAATAGCTGCCTGTCAGGGTTTCGGTGCGCCCTTCCAGCCAGTCCAGCAGGCGGGTGACTTTGCCTTCCCGGAAAGTGGGTACACCGTCGATGTCACGGGTATAGCGGCCCTTGACGATTTTGGGTTCAATCGCCAGCAGGTGCTCGATACCCAGTTCAGTCGCAATCGGGCGGGTGACAAAGCTGTTGGTCGCCGTGATGACAACCAGGGTATGCCCGAGTGTGCGGTGCTTTTCGACCAGATCACGCGCGGCCTGACTGATGATCGGCTGGATTTCAGTGTGCATGAATTCACGGTGCAGGGCAGCCAGGGTATCCATGTCGTATTCGCTCAGGAATTTGAAGGTGAAAGCGGCATAGGCGTGGATATCGAGTGAGCCATCCAGGTATTGCCCATAGAAGCGTCGGTTGGCGTGGGTGTAGGCTTCGGCATCGACCAGGCCTTTCCTGACCAGAAATTGTCCCCACGTATAATCGCTATCACCCTGTAACAAAGTGTTATCCAGGTCAAAAAGTGCCAGTGTCATGGTCTGTTCCTGTGCGTTTAGCAGAAAAAACCCGGATTGTACCGTTTTGAAATTGCTGAATCATGGGGATTGTGAAAAAATCATGGAAATCTAGGTTTTGGGAGGTTAATCGTGATTGATGAGGACGGATTCCGTGCGAACGTGGGCATCATCCTCTGTAATTGCGATGGCAAAGTGTTCTGGGGGAAGCGGTTGGGGCAAGGTTCCTGGCAGTTTCCTCAGGGGGGGATTGATCAAGGCGAGACCCCTATGGAGGCCATGTACCGGGAGCTGCAGGAGGAAACAGGCTTAAACCGGGATCATGTGGAAGTGATCGGACAAACGCGTGGCTGGTTACGTTATCGTATACCGCATTACATGATTCGCCGTCGCTCTAGGCCCTTGTGCATCGGACAGAAGCAGCGCTGGTTTTTGCTGCGGATGTTGTGCAGAGACAGAGATGTGAATCTACAGGCGTCACCCAAGCCTGAATTTGACCACTGGGAATGGGTTGATTATTGGCAGCCCGCCAATCAGGTGGTCTTTTTCAAGCGCAAGGTGTATCGCCGTGCTTTAAATGAACTGGCAGCTTTGCTGATCCAGGAAGAAAAAGACGCCTGAGGGCGTCTTTTTTTATACGTTTTTTCACGTTGTTCAAAAAGGCTTAACCACCGCCAAAATCACAACCACAATCAGCAACACGCTCGGTGCTTCGTTAAACCAGCGGTACCATTTATGGTCGCGTGTGTTGGCGTCGTTACGGAACTTGATCATCAGCGTGTAACAGGCATGGTGATAACCCAACAGCAAAACTAAAAACAGCAACTTGGCATGAAACCAGCCTGACTTGAACAGCATGCCATTTCCCATCACCAGCATGATAATACCGAACAGCACCGTCAGCGCGGCACCAATGGTCATGATCGCGAACAAACGGCGCTCCATTACTTTGAACAGCGCGTAAGTCGGCTCATTTTCCGGCATGGCATGATAAACATACAGGCGCGGCAAATAAAACAGCCCGGCAAACCAGGTCACCATAAAGATGATATGCAGTGCCTTGATCCATTCATACATGGCAGGTTTGTCCTTTATTGGACTCTTGTTTAACCATTATTTCAGCCCTTGAGCATGCTACGGATGCGCGCCCGCATTTCATCCACATCAAACTCGCCCATCTTTTGCAAGGCGATGGTGCCATCCGGTGCAATCAGGAAGTTGGTGGGGGTGAGGCGTATGTCGCCGAAAGCTTTGCCGATTGAACCGTCCTGGTCATAGGCAATATCATAAATCATGCCTTTTTGCTCGCGCATGGTGCGAATCAGCGGGATTTCATCGTGGGGCATTGCGACCGCAACAATCCGGAAACCTTCATTGCCCATTTCTTTGTACAGGTCGGACAGATGCGGAATTTCCTTGACGCAACCAGGGCAGTCGGTTGCCCAAAATACCAGCAGATAAGGTTTGCCTTTCAGCTTTTCCAGTTCAATCGGCACGCCGTCAATCGTGGTTATTTTCAAGTTCGGCGCAGCCTGCAGGTTGCTGCCGGAAGAGAGCAAGAAGAAGCCAATTATGCCTGCAATGACGGCCAGAGCCAGCAGGGCTTTAATATCCAGTTTCATAGTGGAGAACTTGTTAATCAATAAGGAAAGCGTATTATACAGGCCTTTCAGGCAGATAGAGATTAAGAATACTGTGAAAAAGGTTGCTGTTGTTGGAGCGACGGGTTACACCGGTGTGGAGCTGTTGCGTTTACTGGTGAATCACCCTCATGTTGAGGTGAGTCATGTCACTTCCCGCGAACATGCCGGTAGTCGGGTAGACGCCATGTTTCCTAACTTGCGCGGTTTTCTGGATCTGGAATTTTCTGCACCGGAACCTGAACAACTGGCGGGTGCAGACCTCGTATTCTTTGCGACCCCGAATGGGGTTGCCATGCGCAGTACGCCAATGTTGCTGGAGGCTGGCGTCAAGGTGATTGACCTCGCAGCTGATTTCCGGATCAAGGACATTGCGACCTGGGAAAAATGGTACGGCATGGAGCATGCCTGCCCGGAACTGGTCGCTGAAGCCGTCTACGGTTTGCCGGAACTGAATCGTGCTCAAGTCAAGCAGGCCAGACTGGTGGCTAATCCGGGTTGTTATCCGACGGCGGTGACACTGGGGCTTGTGCCTTTGCTGGAGCAAGGGCTGATTGATCTGGAACGTGTGATTGCTGATACCAAGTCGGGCGTGAGTGGCGCGGGGCGTAAAGCCAGTGTCGGTTCATTGCTGTGTGAGGCCGGGGACAGCTTTAAAGCCTATGGCGTGGCCGGGCATCGGCATCACCCTGAAATTACCCAGAACCTGTCGCAGCTAAGTGGTGGCCAGGTTGATCTGACCTTTGTGCCGCACCTGCTGCCATTGATTCGTGGTATTCATGCAACCTTGTATTCAGAATTGAAGCCCGGACTTGCCACCGCCGACTTGCCTGATCTGCAGGCCTTGTATGAACAGCGTTACCAGAGTGAGCCTTTCGTCGATGTCATGCCTGCCGGTTCTCACCCGGAAACCCGCTCGGTGCGTGGCGCAAATATCTGCCGGATTGCGATTCATCGTCCACAAGACGGCAGGCGTCTGGTCGTATTGTCGGTGATTGATAATCTGGTGAAGGGTGCTGCCGGGCAAGCCGTGCAGAATATGAACATTATGTTCGATTTCCCCGAAGCAACCGGTTTGCGCCAGCCGGGTTTGTTACCGTGATTCGTCACGGCTGAATGACCAAACGATCAAACGACCGATATTGCTGGCATGAGTCTCGAATATAAAATTGATCATCGCGGTGTTGCCCAGTTACAGACTGGGCAAAAGCGGGGTTATTGCTGGCCAGTGTTACTGACCTTGTTGATACTGTTGCTGCTGGCCAGTATCTGGCTGTTTTTTAGCGGTTACTTGACGCCAGCAGGTGCAACGGGTGGCCTGCAGGCCTTGTCGCTGCGTGGTAAAATGGACGAGCAGGCACGGATGCTGGATAGGCAGAGTGAACAAATCCTGCAGCTGGAAAGCCAGGCAGCAGCAGCCATTCGTTCCCGCGATGTAGAAGTCAGCGCTAATGAGGTATTGCGCCGCAAGTTGTCGGTTGCTGAGACTGATCTGGCGGAAGCCCGGGGGCGTTTGTTGCTCTATGAAGACATTCTGTCCCCCAAGGCGCTGGATCAGGGCTTGAATATTACCCATTTTGCCATCAAAGCACGGGTGATTGATGAGGAAGGCAACAAACTGGAGCCTGACCGTTATTATCAATATCATCTGGTACTGGCCAATGTACGTGGCGGCGAGACGGTGGCCAGTGGACAGTTTGAGTTAACCTTGTCCGGGCAGCAAGATAACAAGCCAGTGACCCTGAAACTTGACCAGTTATCGTCTGGGGCAACAGGTAACACACGAAAAGCATCGTCAAATACCTTCTCTTTGAAGTATTATCAAAGCATTGAGGGGCAGATTGAGCTACCCAAGTCGTTTATACCTGTTCAAGCAGTTGTCGTGTTACATCCAGCGGCAGAGGGGAGCTTGGCAGTGACCAAAACCTATGATTGGGCTAGCTTCAGGCTACCCAGAAATCCATTGCAAGTTAAGGAGTAGTAATTCATGTTTGGGAAAAGTGCCAAGGGAAGCAATCCGGGGCCGGGCATCAGTAGCAGTAGCATCCCTGTTACCCCTGTTTCTACCAGTTCAGACCAGAAGAATCGGAGTACGGTCGTCAACACCCTGATCGGTCGGGGCACGACCATTGATGGTGATTTGCAGTTTTCCGGCAATCTGAATATCGAAGGGACGGTAAAGGGCAATCTGACGGCAGATAATGACGAATCAACCTTGATTTTGAGCGAGCAGGGTCGGATTCAGGGCGAGGTGCGCGTATCGAGCATGCTCCTGAATGGTTCAATTGATGGTGATGTGTTCGCCAGTGGCAAGGTTGAGCTTTTCGAAAAAGCGCGTGTCTGTGGTGATGTTTATTATAACCTGCTGGAAATGGCCGTCGGTGCTGAAGTAAACGGCAAGCTGGTAAGGCAAAAACCGGCAGAAACGCCCAAACCAGCCCCGGTTGCAGCCAAATCGGCGGCGGATAGCAGTGATAGCTAGCGCGAAAACTCGCGTAAACTAATGATGGGTAGTTGGAGAGAAACTAGCGTTAATTGACCCTGTCATGGGGCAGTGCTAACGTCACTCCAACTATTGACAGAATCAGGAGACAACATAATGACCGTGGAAATGGAATCACCTATGGTTTTTACCGATGCCGCTGCGGCGAAGGTCAAGACTTTAATTGAAGAAGAACAAAATGATACCTTGATGTTACGGGTATTTGTAACCGGTGGTGGTTGTTCCGGCTTTCAGTATGGCTTTACCTTTGACGAGAATGAGGGTGACGGCGATACGATGGTGGAAAATGGCGGTGTCAAACTGCTGATTGATCCGATGAGCTTCCAGTACATGGTGGGCGCAGAGATTGACTACACCGAAGGTCTGGAGGGTGCGCAATTCGTGATTCGTAATCCGAATGCAACCACGACTTGTGGCTGCGGGTCTTCGTTTAGCGCCTGATAGCGCGGGGCAGTAATGCCTGGTTTGCTGTTTATAAAAAGCCGCTCAATGAGCGGCTTTTTGCTGTGCGCTGTTAACCGGTATTACGCATACCCGCTGCAATCGCGTTAATGGTTCGCAACAAGGCTTCCAGCCACGGCGATTCTGTCTTCTCCGCAAACTGCTCAACATGGGTTCGATGGCGCT
Source organism: uncultured Thiothrix sp. (assembly GCA_964293125.1). Classification (GTDB taxonomy): domain Bacteria; phylum Pseudomonadota; class Gammaproteobacteria; order Thiotrichales; family Thiotrichaceae; genus Thiolinea. The sequence continues at coordinate 20,770 of CAXYXY010000012.1, forward strand.
CGATCAGAGTGACCTGCACATGATTCAGCGGGTCAAGATAAGGGTCACGGCGACGTAAGGAATACTGCAAAAGTGGCGTGTCGTCCATTAATTGCTGATGTTCAGTGATGCGCAACACCTCTTGTACGGTCAGCTCGTATTCACTGCGGATGCGGGCAAACACCTGTTGTGCTGTGGTCTGGTCTTTGGCGAGGGCAGCATATTCATGGGCGATTCCCATTTCAGCTTTGAACAAGGCCATCTGTGTATTGCTCAATAAGGACTTGAAAGCAGGCCATTCCCGGTACATGGTTTTCAGGTGTTGTTCGCCATCGGCATGTTGTTGCTGGAATGCGGCGAGTGCGGTGCCGATTCCGTACCAGGCGGGCAGCGTATGTCGCGCTTGTGCCCAGCCGAATACCCAGGGAATCGCCCGAATGGACGATTTGTCGCGCACGGTTTGCTTGCGGTGCGACGGGCGTGAACCGATATTGAGCATACCGATTTCCTGCACTGGGGTGGCTTCGTAGAAATAATCCATCAGGCCAGGGGTGCGGTCGGTCAGTTCGCGGTAACTGTGCTCACCGCTGGCGGCAATTTCCTGCATGGCACCCAGAAAGTCATCCTTGAACGGTGGGCGCGGTTGTACCAGATCAATACTCGCTTTCAATAACCCGGTTGTACCTACGCCGAGTTCATACACGGCTGTTTCCAGGTTGCTGTATTTGGCGGCGAGTACTTCACCCTGTTCCGTGAACTTGATCTGTCCGTGCACGGTATTGGGGGGCTGGGCAATGATGGCCTCATGGGTCGGGCCGCCACCTCGGCCAACGGTGCCACCCCGGCCATGAAACAGGCGGCAATGCACGCCGTGCCGTTGCGTCAGTGCGATCACTTCTTTTTGGGCGTTATACAGGTTCCAGTTGGAGGCAAGGATGCCGCCGTCTTTACAGGAATCGGAGTAACCGAGCATCACTTCCTGCTGGTTGCCGGAGGCTTGCAGCAAGGCCTGATAAGTGGGGTTCTCCAGCAGGCTGCTGAGTACCGGCGTGATATGACGCAGGTCTTCAATGGTTTCAAACAGGGGTGATACTTGCAGGGTACAAAACAGGCTGCGGTCGCGGTGATAACCGACTAACCCGGCCATTTTTGCCAGCAGCATGACCTCCATGATATGGCTGGCCTGATGCGTCATGGAGATAACGTAAGTGCCAAAAATACCCTGGCCTGCTTCAAGGCGCATTTCCAGAATGGTGTCAAATGTTTCCAGTGTTTCTGCCGCCCGTGCACTCAGGCTGGGGCGGTGCGGGAGGGGCAGGCGTGGGCGCAATATCAGTTCTGACAGGATGTCCATGCGCTCAGCTTCTGCCAGTTGCAGGTAGTCGGGGCTAAGGCCGGTCATCGCCAGCACTTCACCGACGGTTTCGCTGTGAATAGTGGATTCTTGGCGAATATCCAGTTGATACAGGCCAAAGCCACAGGTTTCTACCAGCCGGATCAGATCTTTCAGCTCGCTGCCTGCGACGACACTGTCATTGTGGCTGCGCAGGGAAGCGCTGATCAGTTTTAGTTCATGCAGAAAATCGTCGACATCCCGGTAGGCATCCGCCGGGAGCAGGGCGCGCTGTTCGGCGAGACGTGCTTTGACCGTGCGCAGCGTCTGTTTCAGCCGATGGCGCATAATGGTCAGCAGGCGGCGATACGGCTCTTCCTCCAGCTGGTCGGTGCGTTGGGCAAATAATTGGTTACCAATGCGCTCATTTTCCAGGGTCAGGTGCGCGCTGAACTCGGGTGCTGGTGTGATGAACTGGGTGGAGTGGGACAGGCTGTTGCGCAGGACATCGACACGCTTGATGTATTCATACAAGGCCTCCACCATGCCGAGGCGAATCGCGTTGCGGGTGACGGCAGGAGTCACGAACGGATTGCCATCGCGGTCACCCCCTATCCATGAGCCGAACCGCAGGAAGCTGGGCACGCTCACCTGGCCGGAGCCATAGGCGTAGCGCATGGCGCGTTCAAAATAGCGGTACAGGAGCGGGATGGCTTCGAACAGGCTTTCCCGGAAATAGTAGAGGCCATAATTGACTTCGTCTTCCACGCTCGGTTTGCGGGTACGAACTTCATTCGTCCGCCAGAGCATCTGGATCTGGCCTTTCAGATGGCGTAGCAGGGAAGCGCGCTCATCATCCGCGAGGGTCGTGGATTCCAGCTGGTTGGTGATCAGGAAAATACGCCGCTGAATGTCCATCAGGGTGCGGCGGCGGGCTTCGGTCGGGTGCGCGGTGAATACGGGGATATAGCGTAACTGATCCATCAGGTGCTGCATCTGTGCTGCGCTGACACCGGCTTCTTTCAGTTCGACTACCGTGCGCCGGGCAGAACCTTTCCAGAGCAGCGGGTCGCCTTGGGCAAATTCACGGCGGCGTTCGCGGTGGCGAAAATCTTCTTCGACGATGTTGGAGATGACATAGAACGCATTGAAAGCACGGATCACTTTTTCCAGCAGCTGGATGTCCATGTCACGGATGAACTGCATCAGCTCCTGACGCAGCGCGGGGTCTTCCGTGGTGCGCAGCTGGATATAACCCTGTCGGAGTTTTTCTACGGCCAGATAAAGTTCCTCGCCTTCCTGGTCACGCAGGGTTTCCCCCAGTAATTCACCAAACTGGCGAACCTTGTCCTGCAAGTGACTGAGGTTGGCCAGTTTGTAAGGGGCGGCATGGAGAGTGGGGTTGGGCATTAGTTTCTTACCTGTTTGACGGTTGGGAGGGTTTTATTATGCCGCAACTGTTGGCGTATCACCATGCGCTGGTCGTGCCTAGAATATCAGCAATAGAGGGGGTCATATGAATTTTTTGTTGCAATGCATCAAAAGTCATTGACAGTTATTTTCAACTGCTATATTCTTCATTTCATCGATGTTGCAACGCAGCATTATATAAAAAGCTCACTACACACCAAATTAGGAATATGACTATGAACAACGCCATGATGGATCTGATGAAGCAATTCAACGACAACGCAATGAACTCAGCAAAGCGTGTTGGCGAACTGAACATGAAAACTTTCGAAACCTTGACTGCCAAGCAATCTGCACTGCTGAGCTCTTGCTTCGAAACGGGCACCAAGACGGTTGATGCTGCTAGCAAAGCAAAAGACCCACAAGAAGCTTTCGCTCTGCAACAGGAAGCGATCAAAGCTTGTGGCGAAAAGTGGTTGGCTAACGTGCGTGAAGCAGCTGACATGTTGACGGCTACCCGTGACGAGCTGGTTGCTATCGCTGAAGAAGCGGCTAAGTACACCACTGAAAGCACAGAAAAAGCCGCTGAACTGAACAAGCAGTCTATGACTGAGAACATGGAAAAGGCAACGGCTGCTGTTGAAAAAGCAATGGCAAAAGCTTCTGAAATGGCTCAAGAAGCGGTTGTTGCTACTAAAGATGTGGCTGATAAAGCTGCCGCTGCTGGTAAAGATGCTGCTGACAAAGCCGTTGCTGCTACCAAGAAAGTCGCTAAAGACATGAAAGCTGCTGCATAAGTTTACACCAGTTACAACAGCAGCCGGGGGCACTTCCTCCTCTCCTCGGTTCCCGGTTGCTGATATTATTTTATGCCCGCTCTTTGCGGGCATTTTTATGTCTGCAAAATATAAAAACGAATTCGCGCGGCTGGCTGCGCAAATCGCGCAAAATTTCAAGGGCTTGCTGTGAGGATTGACAGCTCAATAGCGAAAAACCATAATGGTTCTATTCCAATCCCATTATGGTGGTTTCTTATGACATCCATTACCTTAAAAGACATTGATGAGCCGTTGTTTGAACGTATCAAGGTGCAAGCCAGTCGCGATAAACGCAGCATCAACCGCCAGATTTTGTGGCTACTGGAGCAAGTGACGACGACTCATTTACAGGATCCTGCTACCGCTGCCATGCAACAACGCGAAGCACAATTGTTTGCCTGGCAAAAACTGGCAGGGTGTTGGCAGGGTTCGGTAGCGGAAACGGATGCGATCGTGGCCGATATCTACCAGAGCAGAACGGAAGGCAGGGAGTTTAGCCTGTGAAGGTATTAGATACCGATGTTTGTATCGAAATATTACGCGGTAATCCACGGGTACTGGAAGCTCGCAGCCAAACGCTTGATTTGGTCGCGACTACCTGGGTGACTGCGTGTGAGCTGGCTTATGATGCTGCCAATTCGGGTAAGCCACAGCAGAACCACATACGCGTCACCGAGTTTTTGGCCACCTTGCCGATATTGGACTTTAATCTGGCGGCGGCTGAACTGTTTGGACGCAATAAAACCTTGCTGAAACAAACCGGTAAAACGGTGGCGGATGCCGACCTGATGATTTCCTCGATTGTGCTGGCACAAGGGGGAATACTGATTACGGGCAATATTCGCCATTACGACCGGATTCCCCACCTGCGTATTGAAGACTGGATTCGGGGGTAAGCGGGGTGGGTAAGCGTCGAGCTGATCTCGTTCAGTCTGCAATCAACATGAGTCGTTTATCCTGAGGCAAGCATCCTGTGAGGTTGACGGGAATGGGGTGGGCAAGTCCTTGGCTGTTCAATGAATAGACTTATTGGATAAATTGTATTAGCATAATTTATGACTAGCAAACATGCCAGTCAGCATGAGTGGGTGCAGGGGCGCCGGGCATTGCAAAGAAATTGTGGTGAGGTCATTAATAAAAAAACACTTTCCACCATTACAAAATTTAGAACAAGCGAGTAGAACAATGACAATAATTAAAAAACCTGGGGCTTTGTTGCTGACCTGTTGTGCAGTCGGCGTATTGGCAGGAGCCAATCCTGTGTGGGCCGCTGACATTTATAACTGTGCTGAGGTTTCTGCAACGACTGAAGGCGATATCGATTCATCGCCTAATCCTACGAATTCCTATGATTCAGCGGCACTGCAAGCTGCCTTCACCGCAACACCGCAAACCAATCAGGATGACGAATCGTGCGCACTGGTCGCCGTTGAACTGATCTATGACTTTGGTGATGCACCGGATGATATCGGTGGCACGGCAACGGGTTATATGACGGCGACTTCTAACCATGAAATTGTGCCGGGCTTGATGCTGGGCGCTGCCGTGGATGAAGAAGCGGCTGGTCAACCCAGTGCTGATGCAGATGGTGATGGTGCAGACGAGCAGGGGGTGGTTATTCCATCCATGACCGATGGCCAGGCATTGACGCTGGCGGCTACTGTCACCAACACGACCACTCGTGATGCCCAGCTTGCATGCTGGATTGACTACAATGGTGACGGTGTCTTTGCCACGGATACTTCCGAATTTGGCGCTGTGAGCGTACCGGCGGGTACTGCGGCAGGTACTGCTTTCAACGTGGTGATGCCACAGGTTCCTGCTACCGCGACCGCTGATACTAAGGGAATGAGTTATGCACGTTGCCGTTTGACGACGGATGTTCTTAGCCTGACTTCCGTTGCTGCCACTGGCTCGCTGTTTGACGGCGAGATGGAGGACTATAAGGTCACCTTTACGGCTGCGCCCCAGTTTGACCTTGCTTTGCGCAAGACGCTGGCGGTGGGTCAGGCAACTAATGTACAGGTTGGCGATACGGTGACCTATGCGATTGAAGTCATTAACCAGGGCGGTATCGAGGCACGTGCCATCCAGGTCATTGACTACATCCCGCCGGGTATGGAGCTGGATGATGCCAACTGGACGGCCAATGTTGATGGAACCAGCGCCACGCTGAACACGCCGATTGCCTCGCTGGCGACGGGTGCGACTACGGCGGGTACTCCGGCTGCTGTCCAGATTACACTGAAAGTGAAAGCGACTGCCGCCAAAGGCGTGAAAAACAACAAGGCTGAAATCCTTGCCGCCAATGACGACAAGGACGTGGCAGCGGTTGATGTTGACTCCGTTATGGATAGCGATCCAAACAATGACCACCTCACTGATGATGTCGTGGATAATTCAGGCACTCCGGCGGATGAAGATGACCATGACGTTGCCCAGGTCACGGTTGACCCGACCGTGGATATTAAACTGACCAAAACAGTCGACAAATCGACAGCACGGCGTGGCGATACGATCGTGTACACCTTAACCGCTGTTAACAACGGGCCTGATGCTGCTACCGGTGTGGTGGTCACGGACAAGCTGCCTGCTAACCTGAGCTACGTGTCTAACGACGCTGCGCCGGGTGTTTTTGACGCTACAACCGGGGTCTGGACGATTGGTGGTATGGAAGTGGATCAACCGGTTGTCATCAACATCACTACAACGATTAAGTAAAAGTACATAAAAGCAGTCGTCAGGCTGTTAGGTAAGCCGGGGCAGGATTCATGCCTGCTCCGGTGTTGGCGCTCAGGTTGGCCAAGAGTGGTTAGCGCTGCCTGAATTTTTATTACAGTTTTTGCACCGTATTTTTACACGGGCTTTTTCTCTACTTGACATTACGAATAACTAAAACAAGCTTCAGGGCATAATGATGAAAATAAAAACGCTCTCCTTAAGCATATCGGTAGTCAGTTTGTTGGCTGCGCTGCCTGCTGTGCAAGCCAGTGAACTTATTACCAATTGTATTCAAGTCAGTGCTGCTGGGGGATTTGATATTGATTCAACGCCCGCTAATCAGGCAGCCAATGACCCTAAAGAAGATGACGAGTCTTGCGCCAAGGTGTTAGTGCCGATGGACTTTGGCGATGCGCCTGATCCTGCATTTCCTACTTTGCGCGAGCAGGACGGTGCCCGTCACCAGTTAGGCACTGAGGTTTATCTTGGGCAGTGTGTTGATTCAGATCTCGGTTTTACGGAGAGCGGCACCCTGGCAGGCATGGCGACTGCGGATGACAGCCTGCAAAGTAAGCCCACTTACGGCACATGCAGTGACGTAGGCGATGAAGACGGGGTAACGGTGGGCGAGTTGAAGCTTGGCGAGGCTGCTGTGCCGGTTGACATTGTGGCTCACGCAGACTGTAAGCTGAATGCCTGGATAGACTGGAATGCGGATGGTGATTGGGACGATACGGCTGAACAGGTTTTTACGGATACTGATTTGGTGGCGGGTAATAATGCCCTGACGCTGGCAGTCCCTGCGGTGGCCACGGTCAGTGATGCAGCGTATGCACGCTTCCGTTGTTCGAGTAAAGGCGGCGATACGACGACTGGTGAGGCGGATGACGGCGAAGTCGAAGATTATAAACTGGCGATAGTTGCCGATGTGAAAACACCCATGAGCGTGGGTAATTTCATCTGGATGGACAGTGATCAGAATGGCCAGCAATCCTCTGGCGAATACGGATTAGTCGGTTCAACGGTTACCTCGGTGACCTTGGTCAAAGCGGATGGGACACCCGCCCGTGATCTGGATAACAAAGTGGTAGCAAGCCAGACGATTACTGCCAGTGGTACCTATCTGTTTGGCAATCTGCCGGAAGGTGAGTACATTCTCAAAGTGATTCCGCCTTTTGGTTATGTTCCAACGCTGGGTGGAGATGATGCAGATAGTAATCCCAGTGATACCGATAATAATTGCCGTGTCACTGAACAGGGTTTCCAGACTTATCCGTTTACATTACAGGCAGGAGCCGCGCCAGATACTGATCTGGATGGCGATGATGCTAATGGTAACCTGACGGTTGACTGCGGCTTTTATCTACCTGCCAAGCCTACTTACAGTGTTGGTAATCAGGTCTGGGTGGATGATGGTGCTGGTATCGACACCAATGCCGGTAATGGCTTGCGTGATGCAGATGAAGGTTCGGTGCCTGATGGTGTGCAGGTGGAGCTGCGGGATACCGATGGCCTGATGCTTAAGCAAGCCACGACCAAGAATGGCTTCTATCTGTTTAGTGGTTTGGATGCAGGCAGCTATCATGTTTGTGTGACCGCCGCCAACTTTGCTGCCGGTGGCGTGCTCAACGGCTACATGGCGAGCACCGGTGGCGATGAGACTAATCCCAACCTGAATGTTGACGGCAACGATAATGGCGATAACGACACTCACTTGGGGCTGTGTTCTGGCTCGGTCACGCTCGGTGACAATGAACCTGTGAATGAAACGCCGACTGCGATGGGTCAGGCGGGTCAGGATGGTGCGGGCACAGCGGATCAGCGGTCTAATCTGACGCTTGACTTCGCGGTGGTGCCACCTAAAGCACCCGTAGCAACGGTTGCCCTGGGTGATTTCCTCTGGGTCGATCGCAACGCGAATGGTGTGCAGGATGCCGGTGAAGTGGGTCTGGAAGGTGCCAGGGTTAGCTTGTTGACAGCGGCAGGTGCGGCAGCCACGGATGCCGATGGCAAATCGGTCACGGCGGTCACTACGGATGCCAGCGGTTTGTATCGCTTTGGTAATCTGCTGGCGGGTGATTATGTCGTCGGTGTTGCACCGCCAGCCAATTACTTCCTGTCCATGGGTGGGCTGGATGTGGATGAAGACCCGGATAACGCGGACAGTAACTGCGTGATTGATAAAGACGGTCTGATTAAAACTCATCCAGTTACCCTGACGGAGGGCACTGAACCTGATGCAGCGCAGGATGGTGACGGCAAGAACGGCAACATGACGGCAGACTGTGGCTTCTACCGTACTGTCAGTGTGGGCGACCGAATCTGGGTGGATGCTAATGCGAATGGCCAACAAGACAATGCCGAGTCGGGTCTTGCCGGTGTAACGGTGAGTATTACGGAAGCGGACGGTGTGACGCCGGTCTTTGATGCGACTGGCCAGCCAGTGGCGGCAGTCACGACAGGCGCAGCAGGCCAGTATAACTTCAGTCATCTGGTGCCGGGCACTTATACCTTGGCCGTCATGCCCGGACAAAAAGGTTATAAGCTCTCAGCGGGTGGCAAGTCGCCGGATACGGATCCATCGAATACGGACAGTAACTGTTTGGCGATTGAGGGCGGTTATCAGACTCCCGTCTTTAGTGTGTTTGATGTGACGGGCAAAGGTGACTACATCAATAATACGGTTGACTGTGGTTTCTTCCGTCCGGTAGGCGTGGGTAGTCGTATCTGGATAGACTTGAATAGTGATGGCAAGCAGACGAGCGGTGAACCGGGTGTGCCGGGCGCCACGGTCACGTTGCTGACGGTTGATGGCAAACCGGCGACCAACATTTACGGGCAGCTTGTACCATCCGTAAAAACAGGCTCAAACGGTGAGTACTTCTTCGGTAACCTGCGTGAAGGTGACTATGTGATCTCGGTCACACCACCCGCCGGTTATTCACCGACGATTGCGTCGGCTAACCCTGATAACGATGATGCTACTGATAGCAACGGCACTATTTTCGACAATGGTACGGTGCGCAGTGCGCCGATTACCCTGAAATGGGGTGAAGAGCCGGAAAATGACGGTGATGGCGACGCATCAACCAACCTGACCATCGGCTTTGGTTTTGTGAAAGACGCTAGCAGACTACAGATTCCGACCGTCAGTACCTGGGGTCTGGGTATTCTGTCCCTGCTGCTGTCGGGTATGGCGTTCTTGCGCAGACGCCGCATCCGCTAGACAGTTTGCTGAAGGTGATGAAAGCAAGGCCAGCCATGTGCTGGCCTTTTTAATGCCCTGAAAAAAACAGCCAGATCATTTCAGAAATATTCGGGCCGCGCGCGTCAGCATATTCACCCGCCAAGCCACCTATCCAGCCATGCGCTAACTGTTCGACCATCAGCAAATCAGTAACCCTGTTGGTTGATCCGTTGCTTGATGCATGCAGATAACGCTGGTACTGCCAGGGAATTCCCCGGTTATCGCCGCCAATGGACAGGCTGTCCGGTGCATTCATATGATTGATTGCCAGCCAGCTATCGCGCAGGTTCAAGGCAGCGGGTGCTTCCACCGTTTGATCGGCGGCAGATTGTATCACCAGCAGAGGTGCGAGACGGCCACTGATCCCTAATTGTTCCTGCATGCGGGCAACCGTATCGGCTAACGCACGATAGCGAATGGATAAAAACGGACTGATCCTGACCGCCCGTGCCGTTTCCGCATAGGCTACTCCTGCCACGCTGGCACCCGAGGCAAACAATTTGCCGTGTGCGACCAGTGCTGCCACGCTCATACCCGCACCTGAAGATAAGCCACAAATGTGGATGCGGTGGTTATCAACACTGAATTCAGTCTGTACCTGCTGAATGATGCGGTGTAAATCTTCAACTTCCCCGCTACCGGCGCGGATGTGGCTGCGCATCCACCATGCCCAGCAGTTCTTGTTGCGCAGGCTGAAATAAGTGGTGACAAACGGATAGACCACTATAAAACGTTCACGATCAGCGATAGCGTCAAAGCCACTGATGGCACGAATATCATGCTGGTTCTGGCGACAGCCGTGCAAGACCATCACCAAGGGCAGTGCTTCATCGGGATGGTAGTCAGCCGGGGTGTAAACTAGGTATTCACGTGCATGGGATAGCCCGTAGAAGTGAGTGGTGATTCTGCCTTCCTGCGCTGTACCCTGAGCACTTGATTCTGCCGTGCGGGCAGCGGCGGCTTGGAGCTGGCTGGCAAAGTCAGTGTTTGGCGGTAGCGCAGTTGCGCTGCCCCTGTTCAGTGAAAGGTCGGTGTTTGTTGCAGGGTAGCGTGTGTTATCAGTGGGCGGGGTGGAGCGAAGCGCCTGCCAGCGTGCACTTAACCATTGTTGCGCCCGCTGCGCCTGTGTGCGAAGTTTGTTTAGTAGTGAATGGGCCACGTGCTGTCCTTAAAGTGGGGTCGTCGGGGTGTCTTTGTCGGAAAAGTCATCGAGAATGTTCAGCAAGGTTTTGGCTGCGTTGGACAGGGTACGTTTTTTGTGAGTGACTACGCCCAGCTCACGCTGCAAAGCCAGTGGGGTCTGGATAATCTGCAGGGTATCATCCAGCATGGTGTGCGGTAGCAGCGACCAGCCAAACCCCGAACTGACCAGCATTTTCAGGGTTTCAATGTAATTGGTACTCATGTGTACGTTCAGTTGACCATCCAGTGGGGCAAAGGCCTGGCTAAGAATCTGGTAAGTATAGGTGTCCTTGCTGGGCAATACACACGGATACGTCATCAATGTCTCCCGGCTGACTGTTTTCAAGCGACACAGCGGATCGTGACGGCTGCTGACGACGTGCAGCTGATCTGTCCAAAGGACTTTGGCCTGTAATTGTTCAGGCAGGGACGGGGGCAGGGTAACCACGGCAATTTCCAGCTCGCCCCGCTCGATGGCCTGACAGCCCTGCTCGGAATCGACAAAGCGTAAATCCAGTTTTACCGCCGGGAAGTGGCTGTTAAAATAACGCAAGGCGGGGGGTAAACGGTGCAGGCCGATATGGTGACTGGTGCCCACCGCCAGATCACCGTGAATATCACCGGAGAGATTGGAGGCAAAGCGGCGAATATCCTCAATGTCATTCCGTAAAGCCTGTACCCTTGGTAGCAGGGCGCGCCCGGCTTCGGTCAGGCTGACTTTGCGGTTAATGCGGTTGAACAGCAGCACGCCTAACTCGGTTTCCAGCGCGGTGATGCGTTTGCTGATCGCAGGCTGGGTGATAAATAGCGCTTCTGCGGCCAGTGAGAATGACTGATGACGCGCGACTTCGATGAAGGCGTTCAGGGTGTTGATGTCCATCTGCTGGCCTCGCTGTTTGTTGCTGCATTGGTCATTGGATTTTGTATTCTATCTGGGAATGCATAAGATGAAAATTATGAATTTTATTTATTGGATGGCAAGTGTTAATCTAGCCTTCATATTGATTCAGTGTCCATGTCCATTTGATTTATTCAAATTACTCAATTTACTCAATGTTATTTCCAAGGAGATCTTCCCGTGGCAGGAAAAACCCTTTACGACAAAGTCTGGGATGCGCATCTTGTTCGTCAGGAAGCTGATGGCACGGGTTTGCTTTACATCGACCGGCATCTGGTGCATGAAGTGACCTCACCGCAGGCGTTTGAAGGTCTGAAACTGGCAGGGCGCAAGCCGTGGCGGGCTTCCTCGATGCTGGCAGTGCCTGATCACAATATCCCGACCAAGGATTTGGACAAGGGCATTACTGACCCCATCTCGCGCCTGCAGGTGGAAACCCTGAATGACAACTGCCGTGAATACGAGGTGGTTGAATTCAATCTGGGCGATATTCGTCAAGGAATCGTGCATGTCATGGGGCCGGAACAAGGGGCGACTTTGCCGGGGATGACGGTTGTGTGTGGCGACTCGCATACCTCGACGCATGGCGCATTTGGCGCACTGGCACACGGTATCGGTACTTCTGAGGTCGAGCATGTGATGGCGACGCAGTGCCTGATCCAGAAGAAAATGAAAAACATGCGCGTCAATGTCAATGGTAAAGTAGGCGCGGGTGTCACTGCCAAAGACATCGTGTTAGCCATTATCGGTGAAATTGGCACGGCGGGTGGTAACGGTCACGCGCTTGAGTTTGCCGGTGAGGCTATTCGTGATTTGTCGATGGAAGGGCGCATGACCGTCTGTAACATGGCGATTGAAGGCGGTGCGCGAGCCGGGATGATTGCCGTGGACGATACGACCATTCATTATGTCAAGGGTCGCCCGTTCGCACCGAGTGCAGAACAATGGGATGCGGCAGTGGCTGCGTGGCGTGACTTGCATTCAGATGCCGATGCGGTGTTTGATCTTGAAGTCACTATTGATGCGGCCAGTATTCAGCCACAGGTCACCTGGGGCACTTCGCCAGAAATGGTGGTGGCGGTTGACGGGCAAACGCCTGATCCGGCGCAGGAAGCAGACGCAGTGAAGGCGAATGGTATCCGCGCGGCGCTCAAGTACATGGGGCTGGCGGCGAATACGCCGATCAAGGCGATTCAGGTGGACAAGGTATTTATTGGTTCTTGCACGAATTCACGGATTGAAGACCTGCGCGCAGCGGCAGCGGTTGCAAAAGGACGCAAGGTGGCGGCCAATATCAAGCTGGCGATGGTCGTGCCGGGTTCGGGGCTGGTTAAACAGCAGGCTGAGCAGGAAGGTTTGGATACTATTTTTCGGGACGCGGGTTTTGAATGGCGGGAGCCGGGCTGTTCCATGTGTTTGGCGATGAATGCGGATCGCCTGGAACCGGGTGAGCGTTGTGCCTCAACCTCCAACCGGAATTTTGAAGGGCGGCAGGGGCAGGGTGGGCGTACCCATTTGGTGAGTCCGGCGATGGCAGCGGCAGCCGCTGTGGCGGGCCGATTTGTTGATGTTCGTGATCTTTAAGGAGTGTGACTATGTATAACATGTATAAGTTGATGACAGGCGTGTGTTTAGTGGCCTTTGCGGTCTTTTTAAGTGGCTGCGGTACCGTGGCCGGTGTGGGCAAAGATATTCAAAAGGTAGGGTCTACGCTCGAAAAAGAAGCCAAGAAAGACGATAAGAAACCCGCAAGTACTTACTGAGGTTTAAAACGATGGACAAGTTTACGACGCATACCGGTCTGGTGGTGCCGCTTGATCGTGCCAATGTGGATACTGATGCGATTATCCCCAAGCAGTACCTGAAGTCGATCAAGCGTACCGGTTTTGGCCCCACCCTGTTCGATGACTGGCGTTACCTGAGTGCGGGTGAGCCGGGTATGGATCATTCCCAACGCCCGGTTAATCCGGATTTTGTCCTCAATTTTCCGCGTTATGCAGGGGCTTCCATTTTGCTGGCGCGTGAGAATTTTGGCTGTGGCTCCTCGCGGGAACATGCGGTGTGGGCGCTGGATGACTATGGTTTTCGGGCGGTGATCGCGCCGAGTTATGCTGATATTTTCTTTAATAACAGTTTCAAGAGCGGTTTCCTGCCGATTGTGTTAGCGGCTCCGGTCGTGAGCCAGCTGTTTATGGAGGCAGAGGCAACGGAAGGCTACGCCCTGACGATTGATCTGGCCGCGCAGCAGGTCGTGACACCGGCGGGTGAAGTGTTCTCCTTTGAAGCGGATGAGTTTCGCAAGTATTGCCTGTTAAACGGCCTGGATGACATCGGCTTGACTTTGCAGCATGCCGAGGCGATTCGTGCTTATGAAACCCAGCGCAGGCAGTCTGCACCCTGGTTATTCTAGAGCTGCTCTAGGCTTATTGAACATTGAAAAAGGAAAGGAGATGTTGAGACCATGACGCATAAAGTATTGGTGATGCCCGGCGACGGGATTGGCCCGGAGATTGTCACAGAGGCGCTGAAAACACTGGATGTTTTTGTCGAAGAAGGCAGTTTGGCATTGGAAATCGAGCACGCGCACATCGGTGGTGCAGGCTATGATGCGGAAGGCCATCCTTATCCAGCCAGCACGCAGGCACTGGCGCAAGCAGCCGATGCGTTGTTGCTGGGGGCAGTCGGCGGCCCGAAATATGACACCCTGGATCGGCCATTGCGTCCGGAACGGGGTCTGTTGGCGATTCGTGCTGACTTGGGGCTGTATGCCAATCTGCGCCCGGCTATCTTGTATGAAGAGCTGGCGAATGCCTCTTCTTTAAAACCGGAGCTGGTCGCGAACCTGGACATTATGATCGTGCGCGAGCTGACCGGTGGGATTTACTTTGGGCAGCCACGCGGGATTGAAACACTCGCCAATGGTGAGCGCCGTGGTTTCAATACACTGGAGTATAAAGAGTCTGAAATCGAGCGTATTGCCCACACGGCTTTTGATACGGCCATGAAGCGCAACAAGCGCTTGTGTTCAGTCGACAAGGCCAATGTGCTGGAAGTCACCGAACTCTGGCGGGAAGTGATGATTCGGGTTGGTGCCGAGTACCCTGAGGTGGAGTTAAGCCATATGTACGTGGATAACGCGGCCATGCAGCTGGTGCGGGCACCCAAGCAGTTTGATGTGATGGTCACAACCAATATGTTTGGCGATATTCTGTCGGATGCGGCGGCGATGCTGACCGGTTCGATCGGTATGCTGCCCTCTGCGTCGCTGAACAAGGCGGGCGTGGGTATGTATGAGCCGATTCATGGTTCGGCACCCGACATCGCAGGCAAAGGTGTTGCCAATCCGTTAGCGACCATTTTGTCGGTGGCGATGTTGTTGCGCTATAGTCTGGGGCGGCCTGAGTTGGCTGAACGGATTGAGACGGCAGTAAAGGCAGTATTGAAGTCGGGTCTGCGCACTGCGGACATTTTTGAGGCGGGTACACGAAAAGTAGGTACTGCCGAGATGGGCGCTGCGGTCGTTGCCGCGTTGCGTAGCTGAACAAGGAATAGAAATTATGTCCAAAAAATATGATGTGGCTGTATTAGGGGCTACCGGCGTAGTCGGTGAAACCATGCTGTCCATTCTTGCTGAACGCAAGTTCCCGATAGGCAAGGTTTATGCGTTGGCTAGCGCGCGCTCTGCCGGGAAAGAAGTCGAGTTTGGACGCAAAACCCTGGAGGTGGAAGATGTCGCCACCTTCGATTTTTCCAAAGTGCAGATTGGCCTGTTTTCACCCGGAGCGGCAGTTTCTGCAGAATATGCGCCCAAAGCAGCGCAGACAGGCTGCGTAGTGATCGATAATACCTCGCAGTTTCGCTATGACGCTGATATTCCACTCATTATCCCAGAGGTTAATCCGGCAGCATTGTCTGCTTATAAAAATCGCAATATTGTCGCTAATCCGAATTGTTCGACCATTCAGATGCTGGTCGCTTTGAAACCACTGCATGATGCGGTTACCATCACGCGCATTAATGTGGTGACGTATCAGGCGGTGTCGGGTACCGGGAAAAAGGCTATTGATGAGTTGGCCGGACAAACCGCCAGCTTGCTGAGTGGCCGTCCTGTTGAGGCAAAGGTTTACCCGAAACAAATTGCTTTTAATGTCTTGCCACAGATTGACAGCTTCCAAGAGAATGGATATACCAAGGAAGAGATGAAGATGGTGTGGGAAACCCACAAGATCATGGCGGCACCCGGGATACAGGTTAATCCCACTGCAGCACGGGTTCCGGTGTTTTTCGGCCATTCGATGGCATTACACATTGAAACTGAACGCAAACTGTCAGCACTGGAAGCACGCCGGCTTCTGGAGCAGGCGCCCGGCGTGGTTGTGCTGGATGAGCATCAGGATGGCGCTTATCCGACGGCAGTTGTCGAGGCCGCCAATCATGATGCCGTTTATGTAGGCCGTATTCGTGAAGATATTTCCCATCCTACCGGACTTGACCTGTGGGTGGTGGCTGACAATGTGCGTAAAGGTGCGGCCTTGAATAGCGTACAGATAGCTGAATTATTAATCCGCGATTACCTGAACTGACGTTTGTCGCTGAATTCAGCACAAATTAATTCGAGTCTGTGACAATGACCGTAACGGACTGTCGGTGCTTTGCCGGCAGTTTTCTGGCTTGTCTCGAAAGATTGCGTGCTTTAACGCGCTGATATATAGTTGAATGCTAACAATACCAATAAATCACTATTCATCCAAAATTCTAAAACCAAGGGCTGACGCAAACTCAGGGGATGAACAGAGATGCAACCGTTGCACTAGTAAAGGGGAATCGCAGTGAAAAAACAGGCTCTAAGTTTAGCCGTTGCTATCGCAGGAGCTTATCCAGCGGTTTCGAACGCGCTGAGTCTTGGCGATATTGAGTCAAACTCTAACTTGAACCAGCCTCTGCGGGCCAAGATTGAACTCTTGTCTGCGAATGCTCAAGAATCGCGTCAAATCCAGGTTCGCTTGGCACCTTCTAGTGTCTTTAATCGCGTTGGCATCGATCGCCCCGCTTTTCTGGATAGTTTGAAGTTCACCAGCACGGTGCAGAACGGCAAGCCCGTTATTCTGATCACGTCGGATGCACCTATTTCTGAACCGTTTGTTAATTTTCTGCTGGAAGTGAGCTGGCCTCAGGGGCAGTTACTGAAAGAATACACGGTAATGCTAGACCCGCCGGTGTTGCTGCAGCCCGGCAATACCCTGGCAGGAGCTGAGGCCACAGTGCGTGCTGAGCCGCGTTCGACGGGCGTAGTGAATCGTCCTGCACCTGTACCACAGCAGCCGAGAGTGGTTGCCCAGCAAGCAGCACCCCAGCCGCAGCAGGCACAACCTGCCCAGCAACCAGCACGCCAGCCACAAGCGCAAGTGGCGGCACGCCCGGCACCCGCACCTGCACAACGTAGCCCTGTGCAGTCTACCACCCGTACTTACCGCGTGCAGCAAGGTGATACCCTCTTCAAGGTGGCCAGTCGTTTGAGCCAGCCAGGCACTAATGTTGACCAGATGATGATGGCGCTGTTCCGTGCCAATCCTGAGGCCTTTATCGATGGCAATATCAATGGCTTGAAAGCCGGTGCGGTTTTGAATGCGCCGACTGGGAATGCCGCGACTGCAGTGTCACGTGCCGAGGCCAGACGCCAGGTACGCCAGCAGTATACCGAGTGGAAAAACTTCCGTTCAACCCTGGCCAAGAATACGGTTCCCCAGAAAGCAGCTGACAGCGGAAAACCGGCAGCGCAAAAGCAGGCTCAGACAGAGGCTACCGGCAATGATGATAAAGCCCGTCTGGAGGTTTTGGGTAACAAAGACAAAACAGCAGCGGGTGATACCGTGTCTGCTGTTGGTAAAGCACGCCTGACTGATCTGGAAAAAGAACTGTCTCTGGCGCGTGAATCGCTGGTCACCCGTCAGCGTGAAAACGATGAATTCAAGTCGCGTGTTGATGAGCTTGAATCCATGCTGCGCAAGAAAAACCGTTTGATTGCCCTGCGTGATGACCAGCTGGCAGAGTTGCAGCGGCAACTCGCTGGAGGGGCTACCGGCGAACAGCAGGTTGCGACCCAGCAGCAGGCTCAACTGGCCAACCAAAATAATCCGGCTAACCCGAATAATACTGCCAATATTCCGACACCCGTAACGGCTAATGAGGGTAATGGTCAGGCAGTGATGCCTGCACAGCAACAACAGCCCGGCGGCCTGGATGCGGATGTTAGCGCGATTAACCAGAATGGTCAGGATATTCAAAATTACATTGCGAATGCTGATGGTCAGGGCAACGCAGTCGTCCGTGCACAGGAGGCTGAACAGGCGGCGATGACGCCTGCCCAGCGAGCGGCTATGGCCCGTATGCAAGGCCAGCCTGAGCAGGCAGCCGTTAATAACACCATCAACAACGCCAACAACAAGGCTCAAAATGGTCAAAATGACCAGCAGATAGAACCGTTACCGCCCGCAACTGGCCTGCCGGATGATGCGGCGAAAACAGCGGGTTCACCTTTTGCTGACGATCAGCAGAATGGCGGTGATGACTTGATGAGTCTGCTGACCTCGCCGTTGATGTGGAAGATTGGTGCAGGTGCGCTGCTATCTCTGTTGTTGCTTTGGCTGTTGTCACGTCTGCTGGGACGGCGCAAGTCCGCACCGCCAAAACAGGTAGCAGGCTTGGGTGATGAGCATTTTGGTTTGAATGGTGATCCCGCTATGGCTTCGGCTGCCGAGATAGCGAGAAACCGGGACACTAAAAGTGATGCCTATGATGATATTGGGCATCAAGTTGAGGATCAGTTAGACAAGGCGGGAACGTCCGGGCATCAAAACCGTGATGATCCGTTCGGGATGGGCGAAGAACGTGGCGTGATGTCGGGCGATGCAGCGGCGGGCGACTTGGTGGCTGCCCATCCTGAACAGGAAGAAGATGAAGTCCTGATGGAGGCGAATGTTTATATCGCCTATGGCCTGCATCAACAAGCTGAGAGTGAACTGAAAAAGGCGCTGGAAAAACACCCGGATCGTCTGGAATATCGCCACAAGCTGCTGGAAAATTATTTCGCGGCCAATAACCGTGAAGCATTTGACCAGCATGCACAGGCCTTCATGGACACCAAAGGCAGTGACCATGAGCGCAATCGCAAGTTGTGGAAAGACGTGATTGGCTGGGGCAGTAAAATCAGCCCCGACAATAGCTTGTACCGCACGGACAGTACGACCCGTGAAACATCTGAAGCATCATCTGGGCACGGTGCGTTGGCGGCGGGTATGGCGGCTGTTGCTGGCGTAGCGACTGCGGCGGTAGCAACAGGCAAAGAGGCCGTGCAAGACGGGAAGGATGCTATGGCCCATGCCTTTAACCCTGCCGATGATAAAGATCTGGCTTTGGGTAAGGTCGACAAGCCGGCAGCAGGTCTGGATGTAGCGAATGAGCGAGACATGGAGCTGGCGCTGGATGATTTCTCGGATGATGATTTAGGTCTGGATGATTTCGACTTTGATCTGGATGATCTGGAACGTGAGCTGGCTGAGAGTGAAGCTGATCTTGACGGCACTGCGGTAGTCGCTGATGAGATGGCAACGGCTACCTCGTTGGCCGATGATGATATCGACCTGCAGGAGTTTGCCGACACGCTGGGTGATGATGCCGATTTCACGCTGGATGACCCGATGGCGGGGCTGGACGAATTTGAGCTGGATCTTTCGGAATCGTTGTCTGCTGATGCTGCCGATAAAGAACCCGTTGCTGCAAAACCGGAACCTGCCGACACCGGTTTGGATGAAACCATCGACTTTGATTTTGATGATATTCCGGATATGCCAGTAGCGTCTGTTAAGGCGGCTGACGATAACGAAGATGACCTGCTCGACTTTGATCTGGATGATATGCTGCTGGAAGAAGAAAATGCAGTTGCTGCCAGTGCCCGCCAAGTAGCTAACGATGCACAGCATATTGGCAGCAAAACGGCAGCGGTTGCCGCGACCGCTGCAGCGGGTGCGGTGGCATTGTCTGCCGGTGTGGCGAATGCCGGTTCAAATGCCAGCTCCAAGGTGACTAGCCTGAATCTGCACCTTGACAAGGAAACCGGCCTGAAGAAAATCCTGCCTCAGGATACTTTCTATACAGCGCCTGAGCCCAAGCGTGAAGATGATGACTGGTTGGGCGATATTGATGATGCCCTGTCTTTCCTGGACATGCCGGATGAAGAAATCGACCTGCATGAAGCGCATATCAGCACCAAGCTGGATCTGGCCAGAGCTTATCTGGACATGGGCGACATCGAAGGTGCACGCAGTACCTTGGAAGAGGTCATGGTTGAAGGTAATGACAATCAACGCCGGGAAGCTGAGACGCTGTTGCATCAGACAGGTTGAGACTTGTTGCTATTAACGTTATAAAGGCCGACTTGTTCGGCCTTTTTTAGTATGGGGACAGATGAAATTTGCAGCCTGCGTTGAATATGAGGGATCTGCCTATTATGGCTGGCAGCGTCTAAGCCATGGGCCATCGGTGCAGGCTGAGGTTGAAAGAGCCTTGTCACAAATCGCTGCCGAACCGGTTGCGGTAGTGTGTGCCGGGCGTACCGACAGCGGGGTGCATGGCAGTGGCCAGATCATTCACTTTGAAACGGATGCTGAACGGCCATTGCGTGGCTGGTTATTCGGCAGCAATGTCAATTTGCCGGATGGGATTGCGGTGCGCTGGGTGCAGCCGGTGGCTGAGGATTTTCATGCGCGTTTTTCGGCCTTGTCGCGTCGCTACCGCTATGTGATTTTGAACCGGCAGGCGCGTCCAGCTTTGCTCAGTAAGCGGGTCGCCTGGGTTCATCAACCGCTGGATGTACCCGCCATGCACCGAGCGGCACAGGCTTTGGTCGGGGAACATGATTTCAGCAGTTTTCGCGCCTCCGGCTGTCAGGCCAGTCATGCACGGCGGAATGTGCAGTCGATTCGAGTCAGTCGCTTGGGCGATCTGGTGTATGTTGATATTGTCGCCAATGCTTTTTTGCACCACATGGTACGGAATATTGTCGGCTCCCTGTTAAAAGTAGGAACAGGCGACAATGCGGGTAGTTGGATTGGTGAGCTACTGGCGGGGCGGGATCGTACCCAAGCCGGAGCCACGGCACCGGCGGCAGGTTTGTACTTTGTGTATGTCGAATACCCGGCCCGGTTTGGTCTGCCCCAAGAGTATGTGCTGCCACAGTTCTCGCTGGGCTAAAACCGGAAAATGGTCAGTTGCCGGTCAGTTGCCGGTCAGTTGCCGATTTCCTTGAGCAGCTTGAGCACCCAAGTCTCCCGTTCTTCGACACTGGGCAGTTCCTGTTCAAAGCGTAACTTGTCCTTGCCATCCAGTTTGAACGTCCACGGGCGTTTCTGAATCAGCTGGATCACCTTCATGGGGTCAATATTAGGCTTTTCCTCGAAAATAATCCGCCCGCCAGCGCTGCTGACATCCAGCTTGCGAATCCCCAGTTCTTGCGCGGCCAGTTTGATTGCGGTGGCGGCAAACAGTGTTTTTACCGGAGGGGGTAGCAAGCCAAAACGGTCGATCATCTCAATGCGCAAATCATCCAGTGCATCATTGTCCGCCGCACTGGCAATGCGTTTGTAAAGGATCAGGCGGGTATGCACATCCGGCAGGTAATCGTCCGGAATCAGCGCCGGTGAACCGAGTTCGACGGTCGTGCGTTTATGCAGGGGTTGTTCCAGATCAGGCATTTGCCCGGATTTGAGGGCTTTGACGGCGCGTTCCAATAGCTCGTTGTAGAGGGTAAAGCCAATTTCCTGAATCTGCCCGCTTTGCCCGTCGCCTAACAGTTCCCCAGCGCCCCGGATTTCCAGATCATGCGTGGCGAGGGTGAAACCTACCCCTAAGTCTTCCAGAGACTCAATCGCTTCCAGCCGTTTTTTGGCATCGCTGGTCAATGCTTTTTTCGGAGGCGTGATCAGGTAAGCATAGGCGCGATGGTGCGAGCGTCCGACCCGACCGCGTAACTGATGCAACTGCGCCAGCCCGAGTTTATCGGCACGGTTGATGATAATGGTGTTGGCCGTCGGTACGTCGATGCCGCTTTCTATAATCGTGGTTGCCACCAGTATTTGAAAACGCTGGTGATAAAAATCCTGCATAATGGTTTCGAGTTCGCGTTCACGCATCTGGCCGTGGGCAAAACGCACTTCAACATTGGGCAACATGCCTTCGAGATCAGCCGCCATTTTTTCAATGCTTTTGACCTCGTTATGCAGCACATAGACCTGGCCGCCTCGCGAGATTTCACGCGCACAGGCTTCCTGCACCACGGTTTTGTTCCATTCGGTGACAAAGGTTTTAATCGCATGGCGCTGCACGGGCGGCGTGGCAATGATCGACAAATCGCGCAGCCCGGCGAGTGACATGTTCAGGGTGCGCGGGATCGGGGTGGCGGTCATGGTCAGCATATCGACATTGGCCCGCAGTTTTTTCAGCTGCTCTTTGTGGCGTACCCCGAAGCGGTGTTCTTCGTCGATGATCACCAGCCCCAGATTCTTGAACACCACATCTGGCTGGAGTAGCTTGTGGGTACCGATCAGAATGTCGATGCTGCCGGCAGTGAGGCTATCCAGTGCTTTTTTCAGTTGTCCCGGTGTTTTGAAGCGCGAGATGGATTCGATACGAAACGGCCAGTCTGCAAACCTGTCCTGAAAATTATTCAGATGCTGTTGTACCAGCAAGGTAGTGGGGGCAATCATCGCCACCTGTTTGCCCGCATTGGCCGCCACAAAGGCGGCACGCATCGCTACTTCTGTTTTACCAAAACCTACGTCACCGCACACCACCCGATCCATGGGCAGTTCTGAGGCCATATCATCAATCACCGCTTCGATCGCCAAGGCCTGATCAGGCGTTTCCTCAAAAGGAAAAGCACTGGCAAACAGGTGGTAATCAGCGCTATCCAGCGGGAAACTTTGCCCTTTTTGGGCGGCACGCCGGGCATGAATTTCCAGCAACTCAGCAGCAACATCATGCGCTTTCTCGGCAGCTTTACGGCGGCTGCGATCCCAGACATCGGTACCCAGTTTATGCAGCGGTGCATTCTCTGCCGCCGCCCCGGTATAACGACTGACCAGATGCAGGGCGGCAACCGGGACATACAGGCGGTCACCCCCGGCATATTCGAGGGTCAGGTACTCAGAGGTAATGCCCCCCGTTGTAAGGGTCTGCATGCCCAGGTAGCGGCCAATGCCGTGTTCTTCATGCACGACCGGTGCGCCCTCGCTCAGGTCGGTCAGGTTGCGGATGATGGCATCGGCATCGCGGGTGGTCTTTTTGCGGCGTCGCCGCTGTTGCACCTGTTCACCCTGTAACAGGTTTTCCGGGATGATGGCGATACCGCTAGCCGGCAGCCAGAAACCGGCTTCCAGCGGTGCGACCGTCACACACATGCGTTCCTTGCTGGCCAGGAATTCCTGCCAGTTTTGCACAGCATGTAGCGGCAAGTCGTTGTCACGTAGCTGGTTGATCAGGGCTTCACGGCGACCCGCTGATTCAGCGGTAAACAAGACCCGTCCTTGCAGATCTTTTAGAAACTGGTGCAATAACAGCAGCGGCTGTTCATGGCGGGCATGGATCAGCAGTGAGGGCAGGGTGCGCGTTGCATAGTTTTTGCCAGTCGCTTCCAGTTCATGGTGGCGCACCTGCACCTGGCGCTGTGCCTGCAATAAGTCATGCAGTTCCTGGGGGGTAAGGTACAGCTTGTCGGGGGGGAGCAGAGGGCGCTCAATGTCATGTCGCCGCTCCTCGTAACGATGGCGGATACTTTCCCGAAAAGTGTCGAGCGCGGCGGGGACATCGCCCGCCAGAATGACCAGCGTTTTGGCGGGCAGGTAAGTGAACAGATGGGCAGTCTGCTCAAAAAACAAGGGCAGGTAATACTCAAGACCCGCCGGTGGATTGCCGTTGCTGACATCCTGATAAATACGGCTGCGCGTAATATCGCCGTCCACCTGACTGCGGTAATTGGCACGGAACAACTGGACACCTTTGTCATCCAGCGGAAACTCACGCGCAGGCAGGAGTGTGACCTGTTCAAATTTTTCTTCGGTGCGCTGGGTTTCGGGGGAAAAACTGCGGATGGTTTCAATTTCATCATCAAACAGGTCAATCCGGTAGGGAACGTTGCTGCCCATCGGGAACAGGTCGATCAATGCGCCCCGCGTGGTGTATTCGCCGTGTTCCATCACCTGACTGACATGCCGGTAACCGGCTTTTTGCAAGTGGTTGCGGAAACTGTCCAGATTCAGGCGCATGCCGTTTCTGACTACCAAACTATGACCTTGTACATATTCGGGGGGAGCCAAGCGTTGCAGCAAGGTCGTGACCGGTACGATCAGGACGCCAGCATGCATGGATGACAGGCCTGCCAGCGTTTTCAGGCGTTCCGAAATAATATCTTCATGCGGTGAAAACAGATCATAAGGCAGTGTTTCCCAGTCAGGGAATATCTGTACCTGTAAGGCTGGCGCATAAAAACGCAAAGCCGCTTCAGTGCGGTAAGCCGTGTGCGTATCGGTGGTGACCAGTAACACCAGCCCCTTGAATTCACTGGCTGTTTGTGCGATCAGCGCTTCCTGGGCGCTGCCATACAGCTGCCCCCACAAGATGCTGCCTTGTTTGGGCGGTGGGTAAACCGGTTGCAGAATAGGGGTAGCGTTTGTACTTGCAGTGGCAGCCATGAGGTAAATTCGGGGTGATCAGAAAGAGCGCCATTGTACCTGAAAGCCAGCGCGTCGTGCATTACACGGCACGCTGAGCCAAGCAGAATAACAGCAGGTGGTTTTAGCAGGTGTTAGCAGGTGGTGTGCTTCACGGCGTGCGGGTGAGTACGCTGTTAATCCGTTTGTGCAAGGTATTGCGCTCTTCATAGCTGAGTTTTTTCAGCACCGAGTCACGCGATTCAATCGCATGCTGTTGACCCTGTGCGGCGGCCAGTGATAACCAGTAAGCTGCCTCGAACAGATCCCGTTCGATCCCGACGCCATTCGCCAGGTAAGCGCCCAGACCATATTGAGCCATGGCATGGTTGGACAGTGCCGCTTTGCGAATCCAGCTGACTGATTTGGAATCGCTCTTTTTTACACCCTGGCCTTTGGCAAACATCATCGATAATTGGTATTGGGCTTCAGGGTAGCCAGTTTCTGCCGCCATGCGATAGAGTTCGAAAGCTCTGCTGAAATCCTGATTGATGTATTTTCCGGTGAGCAGCAGGTTAGCCAGTACGGTCTGCGCCGCCGGGTTGCCGCCTTCTGCGGAGCGCTTGACCAGCTCCAGCCCGCGTTTGATCTGGTCGGGCTCGTTGGAACCAAACAGGTATTTACCGCCCAGATTGAACTGCGCACCTGATTCACCTTGAGCGGCAGCCTTTTCATACCAGTAGATAGCCTGTTTCAGGTCGACGGGCGTGCCTTCACCCTGGTCGTACATGAGTGCCGTATTAAACTGTGCTGCCGCGTCACCTTGCTCAGCGGCGGCCTGGAACCAGGTAAACGCTTTGTCTATATTTTTTTCGGTGCATTCCCCCTGCAAGTAATAAGTGCCCAGGGTATATTGCGCGGTTTTGTGGCCGTTCTGCGCCGCTGCGGTTAGCCATTTGATGGTGTTCATGCTGTCATCAGCGGTCAGTGGGGAGCGTTGGTGATAGAGCATAGCCAGACTGTACTGTGACTCGGTATCATCCTGTTGTGCAGCTCTTTCCATCCAGTACATGCCTTTTTCTGCATCATACAGCGGCGTATCTTCTTGCAGGTACAAGGCACTGAGATCGAATTGCGCAGCAATGAACCCTTGTTCTGCCGCCTGTTCATACAATCCGGCGGCTTTGTACGGATTTTTCTTTATACTGTCGACACCGTATTCATAATAAAAGCCGAGTTGGTGCAGAGCATCCGGATAGTGTTGCGCAGCTGACAGTTTTAGCCATTTCAGACCGGCTTCAAAGTCGAGTGGGGTACCTTTACCTTCGATTAACGTGATGGCTGTTTCAAATTGTTTCGCTGGACTGTATATTGAGCCTAGTTCGGGCACATTGTCAGCTCGGGAGATGCTTGGCAAGATGCCCGTTGAACAGACGAGACTGATGATCAGTAACAATCTGTGTTTTTTGTTGTTGTACATCATTTTTAGCCCTGAGTGAAAGATAAACTTATGCCCTGTATCTAAGGTCATAAGTCTACATAAGGTATATGTGAAGTAGTTAGCCATTTCAAAATGACTAAATTAAATAATAACATATCTTTATTCATTCGTTATATTGCCAATGACGCATTGCGCAATAAATACTCATATTCCAGGGAGATGGAAAGCCTTGAATGAGCAAGTAATTGATTTAAAGGGTGAAATGTCACTACTGAATGTACTGTTGTTACGTTCGGTAGACATGGTTGCCATTGCCAGCGCGCTGGATGCAAAGCGGGCATCGGTTGGGCAGTTTTTGGAGCGTAGCCCGGTGGTAGTGGATTGCCACCTGCTGGGTCAGGATGCAGGCGCGCTTGATTTTGTCGAGCTAAAAAGTCTGGTGATCCGCACCGGCCTGATCCCGGTCGGCATCCGTTATTTGCCTGAAGAGCTGGAAAGTGTTGCTGTGAATGCGGGCTGGCCCCTGTTACGGGCAGGCAAGCAGCCGGTGGTACCCGCACCCCCACCTGCAGCGCCGGTCAGTACGGAAACTGAAGCTGCTGATGTACGGCGTATGATTCTGATTGAACGTCCGGTGCGTTCAGGGCAACAGATCTATTGTCCGGATGGCGATATTGTCGTTCTGCAACAGACCAGCGCCGGTTCGGAGTTACTGGCGGGTGGTTCGGTTCATGTGTATGGCGCGCTGCGCGGTCGGGTGTTGGCAGGCGTACAGGGTGACACCAGTGCCCGTATTTTTTGTCAACGTCTGGAGGCAGAACTGATCGCAGTGGCAGGACGCTACCGCTTGCTGGATGACGTGGATGAGGAGTTGAAAGGTCAGGCCGTGATGGTTTACCTGGAGAACGAGAAATTGAAAATAGTTCCTATATGATTCTATATCATCCTGTATAAGGGATGTACCGGATATTTTCTATTAATTCAGTCATAATATTGGAACCCTGTTAAATAAATCAAGGAGTAAGGAATTGACCAGGATTGTTGTAGTCACCTCTGGCAAAGGCGGCGTTGGCAAAACGACGACCAGTGCAGCCTTCGCAACCGGACTCGCGCTCAAAGGCTATAAAACCGCTGTAATCGACTTCGACGTGGGTTTGCGTAATCTTGATTTGATCATGGGCTGCGAGCGTCGGGTGGTGTATGACTTTGTCAACGTGATTAGTGGCGAAGCCAACATCAAGCAGGCGATGATCAAGGATAAACGCACTGATAATCTGTATGTGCTACCCGCTTCACAGACCCGTGACAAAGATGCCCTGACTCAAGAGGGTGTTGAAATGGTATTAAATGCGATGATCGAAGACGGCTTCGATTTTATTGTCTGTGACTCACCCGCCGGCATTGAAAGAGGTGCGGCGATGGCCATGCATTTCGCGGATGATGCGATTATCGTGACCAACCCGGAGGTTTCCTCAGTGCGTGACTCGGATCGTATCCTGGGTCTGCTCCAGAGTCGTACCCGTAAAGCAGAACGGGGCGAGTCGATTCGTGAGCATTTATTGATCACTCGTTACTCGCCGGCGCGTGTACAGAGTGGTGACATGCTGGCGATGGAAGATATTCTGGAAATTCTGGCGGTGCCTTTGATTGGTGTCATCCCTGAATCCGGTTCTGTGCTCCAGGCATCCAACAGTGGTGTGCCCGTGATTATGGATCAGGAAAGTACTGCGGGTCAGGCCTATGATGATTTTGTGCGCCGGTTTCTGGGCGAGACTGTGCCGCACCGTTTCCTTGAGGTCGAGAAAAAGGGACTTTTCAGACGACTGTTCGGAGATTAACAGGTTATGGGATTATTTGATTATTTTAAAAACAAAAAGCCGCCGACGGCACAATTGGCCAAGGAACGTCTGCAGATTCTGATTTCGCATGAGCGCCTTAACCGGAGTGGTCCGGATTTTTTGCCGCAGTTACGCCGCGACATCATGCAGGTCATTTGCAAGTATGTGGAGGTCGACGAGGAGCAGGTGAATGTCCAGTTCGAAAAAGGGATTGACTGTGACATTCTGGAATTGAACATTGCTTTGCCGGAGCGGGTGCAGCACTGACATAAGTCGTAATTTGGCTGCAATTTGGCTGTAATTTAAATTTACTGGCCAGACTCTGCACGGGTAATAAAATCAATAATATCCTGTGCGATGACCCCTCCCGCCTGGATACCTTTCAGCACACCTTGCGGGTTATAAATAATAACCGACGGTGTGCCGAACAGGGTTTCCTCGGCGGTCAGGTAAAGGAAGTTGTCCAGTTCCAGACTGCTGCTGAGGATGGTCGGGAAGCTGATGCCCTGCTGTTTAACGAAGCGTTGGGCGAGCTGCCGACCTTCGATTTTACCCTTGTCGCCATCTACCGAGATACCGTACAGGTCAGCCTGTGGATAGCGCTCCTGAAACTCTTTCATGTAAAAAACGCCATCCGGACAGGCTGGGCAATCCGATGCCCAGACCTCAAAAATCGTCCATTTGCCCTTGCCGACCATGTCGCGCAAATCAACAGTCTGCTGGTTATCCAGCCGGGTCATTGCCTGCGCTGACCGAGGCAGATAACTGCTGATGCACAGTACGACTAGCAGTACTGTGAAGAGGCGTGACAAAACAGGGCTGCGAGGGGCGTGACCTGTTTTCATGCAGCTGAATGCACGGCTAAATTTGCGGTTGAAGGTCATGATCTCAGTTTGCCGCAGTCGCGCTGGCGGCTTCTTCCTGGCGAATGAAATCAACCAGTTCGGCGGGAGTGACCGCACCGGGTTGCACGGCTGCCAGTTCACCTTTGGGTGAATAGACCATCACGGTAGGTGTTCCCATCAAGGTTTCTCCGGCATGCTTGGCCAGATAGGCACGCATCTCGTCGGCATCCCCGAACAGGTTGGGGAAGGTCAGTTTGTAGTCCCGAATAAAGTTAAGAGCTTTGGGCTTGCCGTATTTGCCATCAATGGAAATACCGTAAATGTCGGCATTAGGGTAGATGGTTTTGAAATCAGACAGGTAGTGAATGGTTTTGCGGCAAACATGGCAGTCGGACTGCCAAATTTTGAACACTGTCCATTTGCCCTTGCCGATCAGTGATTCGATAGGCAGGGGCTTGTCGTTGATGTCGGTGAACGCAAAGGCGGGTGCGGTCAATAGCATCAACGCGCTCAGAAATGTGATAATGAAACCTGATCTGATTTTAAGTGAGTTCTGCATGGTTGTTACCTGTTATAACTGTTTTAGCGGTCTGGTCGGTGTTGTCGGTCTTGTTGATGCTGCCGGAAAATTAGCGGATGACTGATTCAGCCTCCAGTATCGGCCAGTTTATTGATGGCAATATACTATTGATTGTCGCTTTATGCATGTTTTTGCTGGGTGTGGTGCTGACTTACCTGCTCTATAGCCGCCCTCTGCAGCAGGCACAGCGCGAGATAGAACGCCTGCAGCTGCAATTGCAGACCGAAGAGCAAATCCATGAAGAACGCCTGCTGATGCTGGATGATGCCCAAGATCGTTTGCACAATACCTTCGCTGCTGCCTCGCAGCGTGCCTTGCGGGATAATAACCAGCATTTCCTGCAACTGGCACAGGAAAGCATGCGCCGTTTCCATTCCGAGTCACAGGCTGACCTCGACCAGCGCAAACTGTCGATCCAGCATTTGCTAGACCCGATCCGCCAGTCGCTGGAAAAAACCGAGCAGCAGATCCAGACGATTGAGAAGGAGCGGCACGCTTCTTTTGGTACCTTGGGTGAGCAGCTGCGTAATCTGGGTATGGATCAGGTGGCCTTGCGCCAGGAAACCAGCAAGCTGTCAACCGCATTGCGGATGCCCGGCATGCGGGGGCAGTGGGGTGAACTGAGTCTGAAACGGATTGTCGAAATGGCCGGGATGGTCGAGCATTGCGATTTTATCGAACAGGTGCAGCGCAGTAATACGGAACGCACCATTCGCCCGGACATGCTGATTCGGATGCCGGACAAGCGCGAACTGATTATTGATGCCAAAGCACCGATGGATGCCTACCTGGATGCCTCGCAGGCTGAGAATGAAGCGCAGCGCCAGCAACATTTACAGCGCCATGCCCGCAGTGTGCGCGAGCATGTGCGGGTGCTGGCAGGCAAGCGTTATTGGGAGCAGTTTAGTGGCGCACCGGATTTCGTGGTGTTGTTCCTGCCGGGTGAGCAGTTTCTGGGCGCGGCGCTGGAGCAGGACAAAACCCTGATGCAGGATGCGCTGGAAGCGCGGGTGATTCTGTCCACCCCGGCGACTTTGATGGCTTTGTTACGCGCGGTGGCGTTTGGCTGGCAGCAAGCGGTCTTGACCGAGAATGCGGCCAAAATCCGTGATGTCGGCGCTGAATTGCACAAGCGGCTGGCGGTGTTTACTACGCATGTCGAGCGCTTGGGCAAGAATCTGGAAGCGGGTGTGGACAGCTATAACCGCATGCTCGGTTCGATAGAGCGTAGCGTGATGCCGGGCGCACGCCGCCTGTCGGAGCTGGGGATTGATTCCGGTCGCGAGTTGCTCTCGCCGGAGCCGCTGGAAGGGAGTCCACGGGTTGCTTTGCAAGCTGATCAAGTCGATCAAGCTGATCAAGCCGACCTGGATCTGCCGGAAACCGGTGCTGTTGATAATACCCATGTACCTTAATGTAAATGTAAAGGACTTAATACCTTGAAACCTGTAAAAATCAGTGCCTATTTCACTTTGTTACAAATCATCATTCTGCTGTTACTGGTGGGTGTGCTGGCTTGGTCGAACAAGGGGGTAATGACGAATTTCTTCTACACCACTCAATCAGGTGAGCTGGGGCTGATCCTGAATGGCCTGATCGTGCTGTTGTTCCTGTCGGGTTTGTTGCGCATCATGCGGGTGTTTTTCGGTTATGCGCGTGAACAGGATATTTTGAACCGCTTTAGCCAGCGCATGCGCGAGAACGTAGCCAACCCGGGCTACAAACTGTCGGCGGGTTCCCTGATCATGCGCCGTTATGCATCCGTCCAGCTACTCAGTCAGCAAGATGCCACGATTGACCAGAATGCGCTGGCAGCGATTGTGGCCGCTGAGCAGTCGGCTCGTTTTACCCTGATCCGTTTTGTGCATAACATTCTGATTCTGGGTGGGGTATTTGGCACGATTGTGTCTTTGTCGGTGGCGCTGGTCGGGGCGGCGGGTTTGCTGGAGTCACCGGAAAGCCTGCAAAAAATGGGTACGATTATTGGCGGCATGTCGACGGCGCTCAGTACGACCATTACCGCGATTGTCTGTTACGTGTTTTATTCCTATTTCCATTTGCGTTTGCAGGATGCACGCACGCGGTTGCTGGCGAATCTGGAGGAAGTGACGACGCTGTATGTGTTACCCCGTTTCCGCAGTATCGAGGGTAATCTGGTGCATGACGTGGCGGTATTGGCGCGCGAGTTGCGCCAGTCGGCGGAAAGCGTCAACAAGATTCAGGAGCGCTTCCTGCAGGCAGGCGAACGTCTGCAATTGGCGGTGGATGATCTGCAAACGCAGGTCGTGCGCATCGGTGGCAGTAGCGACTACCTGCGCAGCAGCAGCGAAGACTTGCGCAGTATCCGTGATGCTATCCGCGAAGGTTTCCGCCTGGGCGAGCAGGAGCGAGGCCAGACGCATGATCGGAACTAATATCTTCCAGGCGCAAGCCGTAGATGACCACGAGGAAAGCTTCTGGCCGTCCTTCACGGACATCATGATGGTAATTGTGATGATCTTCCTGCTGGTGACGGTCGCGGTGGTGCTGGCGAATACCCGCTTGCTCAGTGAGTTGCGTAACAGTTTGCTGGCGCAGCAGGAAGCGAGCCAGCTGGCCGAGTTCACCCTCAAGGAAAATTCCACGCTGGAAGAACAGCTGGAGTATTACCAGCGGCTGGCCTCGGCGACTGAAATGGAGCTGCTCCAGACGCGTGCCAAAGGTGAACGCATGCAGGCCGACTTGGATAAGACCCGCACTGAGCTGCAACGGGCGCAGGCAAATATCCGTTTGCAGGATCAGCAGGCGGCACGCCAGCAACAGCAACTGACGGCATTGCAGCAGGATTTGACCGCCAAGAACACGGAATCCAGCCGCTTGCAAACCGAGTTGCAACAGGCCGAGCTTGCCCTCGCGACCGAAACCAGCCGCTTGCAAACTGAACTGGAACAGACCCGGACTGAGTTGAGTAGTGAAAGTGAGCGTTTGCAGGCACAGGTGCAGCAGCTGGAAAGTGCTCTGGCTACCAGTCAGGCGGATGTGAGTGCCAAGGACACGGCTTTGCTGGCTTTGCGCGCTCAGGCTGATGCCGATCGTCAGCAATTGGCCAGTCTGGAAGGTGATTATGCTGACCTTGACAAGAAATACCAGAAACTGCTGAAGCCTTCGCGTTCAGCCAAGAACAAAACGGTGGTGGAGGTCATGTACCAGCGTTCCGGTTACCGCATTCGTGCGCCGGGTGAAGCTGCGTATCGCACGGTCGGTGCGGCTGCACTCGACAGCGAGCTGGCGGTTTTGCAGGCACAGCACGGTAATGATTTGTATGTGAAGATCGTCATTCCGGAGAATAGCGGGCTGTCCTACAACGATGCCTGGGCATTCACGCGTGATACCCTGAATAAATATGACTATTATTATCAGGCAGATAGCAGCCAACCCATAGAGTAATATTCGTGCGAGTCAATCGTTAAAAATCCTGTTAAATTCATACAGCCTGAATGAGTCGGGCTGTTCTGGTTGAACGTCTAACAGGATTGTGAGCTATGTTGTCGGTTAAACAAGTGTGTCGGGGTCTTGTCAGTGGCCTGCTGTTACTGCCATTGAGCCTGTGGGCGGCGGATCAGTATCAGGTCGTCAAAGTCAAAAGCTGGGATACGCTCAGTCTGCGTGCCGAGCCAGGGGCGAACAGCGCGTTATTGGCAAAAATTCCGTATGACGCTACGGGCATAAGGCTGGTGGGTGAAGCACGGAAGGTGGGTAGTACCGACTGGGTTAAAATCAGCTGGGAGCAACAGACTGGCTGGGTGAGCAAAGCCTACCTCGCGGTCGGTACAGCGAGTAAAGCCAGTGAAAAACCGGCAGAAGTTGTCGCTAAAACAACGGACAAAGCGGATCAACTGGATCAAACCAGTGAGACTGTTGCTGAAGAAGGCAAGGCAGAACCTGAGCCTGAACCCGCCAAACCGCCTACCCCTGTTATTCAAAAAGACAGGGTGCCCGGCATGTGGGTGCTCGAATGCGGTAATGCCGCACCGTTTTGGAAGGTGGAAGTGTTGCCTGAATGGATCAAAGGCACCCTGGGCAAGCATCATACCGGCATGCCGATTACACACAAACGTCAGGAGCACGGTGCCTACCATAACGTAGCTTTGGAAACTGAAGTGAAGGGGGAGAACCGCTGGAATCGTCTGGAGCTGAATGTCAGCTTTACCAAATCCTGTTACAGCACCTTGCAGAAGAAAAAAGTATCTTTTCATGTGACCGGCTACTTTAATGACAAAGAAATTGAAGGCTGTTGCCATGCTTTACAAGTTAAGTGAGCAGAGGAGTGGTGTCTTTCTGGTCATGAACGGGCATAATAGTCTCGGCTAATAGATAATTCATTAAAAAATGGAAAGAGACGGTCCTCATGAAGTGCCCGAAATGTAAACACATTGACTTGAAAGCAACCCGGCTGGAAACAGGCTTGCCAGCGGCGGGTTGTACCCAATGCGAAGGTGCGTTAGTGACGCTGCTTTATTACCGGGATTGGGCTGACAACTATGAGTGTGACGAGGCGGAGACTCAAGCTTCTATCGTCACGGAAGATCTGGTTAATTCCTGGTTGGCAGTGCATTGTCCCAAATGCAGTCGGCTGATGACCCGCTACCGGATTTCCGGTGAATTTCGTAACAGTGTGGATGTCTGCCCGTCCTGCGATGAGGCCTGGCTGGATGGCGGAGAATGGGCTTTGCTGAAAGCCTTGCAGCTGGCGAATAAGATGCCGATGATTTTTACCGAAGCCTGGCAGCGCAAGATACGCCGGGAAGCGACGGATGCCAAGCGCCGCCAGATCCTGGCCAAAAGCATCGGGGTGGATGCGGTGGACAAGGTTGAGGCGTTCAAAGACTGGTTAGACAGTGTTAATCATAAAAATGATGTGCTGCTCTATCTGAACAAGGATTAAATGACTTAAAATCTTTGTTTTTAGCGGAACGTGAATCCGGGCAAGCCAGACCAAAGGCAGGTATAATCAGACGGACGGATTACGGATGGATTATACCGCTTAGGAGCACAGGTCATGGCAGAAACCCCGATGAATACCCACACCCTCTACACCCACTTTGCCCGGTTGTTACAAAAGGCAAACGATGACATCGCCCAGACCCGCAAATACCTTGATCCTGACTCGCCGCACTACCTGCCTGCTTACCTTGAAAATATGGAAAGCCTGAAAAATTCGGAGCATCCACCCGCAGGTATCGAAGAAAAAATAATAACTGCCCGCGCAAATTTCGAAAGCTATCAACAACGCGCTGCCGCTGCACAACAGGTGATGGCGGAATACCCCGCCAAACTCAAAGAGCTGGAAGCCTCGAATAACGTGTTCCTCGCACCCCCCGCCAAGCTGAATGAATACATTTATGTGATGGATGAGGAGAGTTGTCAGGCCAGTTGTGTTGACTGGGCGGCGGTGGCGGCCAAGCCTGGGCAGGAAGTGGCCAAGGCCGAGGTTGAGCAATACCGCTTTAAGGGCACGCAAACAATTGAACTCGACAAAGATCAGCAGACGGATGCGGTACGTGTCTGGACGCATAATGCCTGCGTCGAAGGTTTGAACATCAGCGACCAGCGCAGCTATGAGGATGCGCACCGTGATGCCATTCAGCTGATACCGCCCGCCCTGGGCAAGCGCGAAAAGGGCAAGTACATTCGTCTGGCGGATCAGATGGCCGGTACGGTCATGGAAAATGTCACGGTGCAGGCGTGTACGGTCAACGCACCGCATGGCCCGTTGCAGGGGATTTTTGCCAGTGATGGCCTGCAGCGCCAGTTGCGCATTATCGGTAATGATATTCGCACGCTGGGTGCACATTCGATTTCAATTGCCGGGTTGCTGGACGGTGGAGAAATTTCCGGTAATGTCCTGCGGGAGGTAATGGGGGGAGCAACACCGAAAATCAGCCTGTATCCAGCTCGAATTGGCGGCAACATGGCGGATGATGGCGTGGTCTGTATTTTGGCGTTCGCGACGGAAGACGGCGCGGCGAAGATGGACTATGCGCCGGTGACCATTAATGAGCCTAATATGCTGATACTGGCGAATGGCACGGAAAGTATGGCGGCTATCGACGACTCCCGCACCTTGATTCCGGATAACTTCCTGAAGCTCGCGGTCGGGCTGACTGATTTCCACTACCATGCTTATCTGGAAGACTATGGTCGGCTGACTTTGGGTGAATACCGCGCTTATGACCCGTTTGGCGCAGAAAAGCTGGAAGAATGGCTGACTTTGCGTACCGCTGAATTTGCCAACGGGCGTGACAGCCATAACCCACTCGGGCAACCGGGCAGTGAGCAACAGGCCATTGGCGAGCGTTTTCTCGCGCCTGCTTTGAAAGCCTTGCAAGCAGGCAGCGTTGAGAGTGTGCGTCTGGTCGATCTGGAATACACGGCCATCCGCAGTTTTGCAATGAAGCGCCTCGCGATTCTGCATAGCAAGGTGGCTCCCCTGATTAATATCGCCTTGCTGAATCCACGCCGTGAACTGATGTTGGGTTTCCTGCTGGAGCCTGCGCAACTGACCAACGTCGTCAGTATCGCCTGTCTGGATGCCGACATGGAATGCGCTGGAACGGGCAAGCCAGTGCCCTATTTGAAATTCAGGCTGTTTTTTGACGGGCAGAATATTTATCAGGGCAGTAGCGATGCTGATGGGCATATTGCCCTGAAAAACCTGCCGCTCGGGTCATATATCATGCAGCTGGAGGATGCGCAGTTCAGTTTAACAACACAAAATGCGAATCCTGTGGTGCTCGGTCAGCCTGCGAATGAAACACTGGCACAAAGCCTGCTGGCGGATTTCCGCAACAAATGGCCGATCGTGGACGCGTATCTGCAGCATGATGCCCGCCACGCGCAGCGGTGCCTGAATGCCTTGCAACGCCAGCTGGCGAGTGCGGGTATCAGCAAGGACGCCGAGCTAAGCGCCGATGTGCGCCGCGATTGCCTGACCGCCATGGGGCTGGGTGTGAGTCGCCGTGAGCCTTATCGGCAAACGGCAAGGCTGGTGGTGAATTGCCCGCAAGTATCGGGTGAAAAAACCGGTTGCCTGTTTTTTATTGTCAGTTTGATCAAAAAACTATTAGGCAAGTCATGAGTCAAGTTGTCACTAGGCTTTGCGCATCACCGTCAAACAGAAATCCACGCTGACCTCCAGCTGTGGCAGTTGCTGGCAATAGGCCTGCTTCTCGCGGCTGGCTGCCCAATAGTAAGGTGTCATTGAGAGCAATGCGCTCACGGCTGCGGGGTCAGGCAACTCAAGCGGGTAGCTGATGGCCTGATGCTCGACCAGTTCCAGCCCGGCAGGCAGTGCCAGCGTGGTGTCATGCAGTTGCGGTGCATCGTAAATCAGGGCACGCAGTTCATACAGGTGTTGCACGCCGGGATGCGCCCACAAATAAAGCCCGCCCGGTTTTAAGACGCGCGTAATTTCGGTGTCGGAGGCCGGGGCAAACACCCGCACCAGCACATCGACTGACTGGTCTGGCAAGGGCAGGTCAAAGCTGGAGGCAACCGCGAAGCGCATGCCGGGGTGTTGTTTGGCAGACATCCGCACCGCATCGCGGGAAATATCGGTGCCGATGAACTGCAGATTCCGCACACTCTCATTCACCTCATTCACCTCATTCACCTCATTCACCTCATTCACCTCATTCAGTTCATTCAGTGGTTGGGTCAGCTGCCGGGCAAGTTGCTGCAGGTAATAGCCCTCGCCACAACCGGCATCCAGCAGTATGAGCGCAGTATCGGGATGATCGGGATCGGGGAAATGCTGGCGGATTTGCGTAGCCAGCGCGTTGGCCAGCGGTGCATAAAATCCCTGTTGCAGGAAGCTGCGGCGGCTTTGTAATTGGGCTTTATTATCACCGGGTTCAGCCGAGTGCTTGCGTGTGACCAAGAGCAGGTTGAGGTAGCCTTCTTTGGCCTGATCGAAGCTGTGGCGGTTGCTGCAGGCGTAGCTGCGACTGTTGGCCAGGTGTGCCAATGCTGCGTGACAAACCGGGCAGCGAAAGGGGGTAGTGAGTGTTTCCAAAGTGGTGTTCCTATCGAATCGATCCTGACAGTAAAACAAGCCAACGCAGGCTTGCACTGCACGTGAAATTAGGCAGAAGCGGCTGCTTCGTTGTACCATGCGCCCATTATTTTACGGCCGATTATGCAAACCGATGTTAGTTTTTTCCGACCTTTCTGTCCGGCGCGGCACCAAAGCGCTACTTGATGCGACCTCCTTCAGTATTCACCCTGGGCAGAAGGTCGGTCTGACCGGTGCAAACGGGGTGGGCAAGTCTACCCTGTTTTCGCTGATTCGGGGTGAACTTGCGCAGGATGGGGGTAATTTCAGTCGCCCACCGAACTGGGTGCTGGCTCATGTCAAACAGGAGACACCGTCCAGCGACCAAACCGCGCTGGAATATGCCTTGCACGGTGACGCTGAATACATCCGTTTGCGTGACCAGATCGCGGTGGCAGAGGGGGTGCGGCTGGGTGAGTTATATGCGCATCTGGATGCGATTGATGGCTATACGGCAGAAAGTCGCGCGGCGACCCTGTTACACGGTCTGGGCTTTAAAGCCGATGAGGTCTTGCGTCCGGTAAAGAGTTTCTCGGGTGGCTGGCGGATGCGTCTGAATCTGGCACAAGCGCTGATGTGTCGCTCCGACTTGCTGCTGTTGGACGAACCGACCAACCATCTGGATCTGGATGCGGTGATCTGGTTGCAGGACTGGTTGAAAGCTTATTCGGGTACATTGCTGCTGATTTCGCATGACCGTGAGTTTCTGGATGCCATCTGCACCCAGATTGCGCACATTGAACAGGGGCGGCTGGTGTTGTATGGCGGCAATTATTCAACCTTTGAAGTCACCCGCGCCGAAAAACTATCCCAGCAACAATCCGCGTTTGAGAAGCAAAAACGTGAACGCGAACACATGCAAGCTTATGTGGATCGTTTCCGGGCGCAGGCGACCAAAGCGCGGCAGGCACAAAGCCGCCTGAAAGCGCTGGAGCGCATGGAGCTGATCGCGCCCGCCCACGTGGATTCACCGTTTCATTTCAAATTCCGTGACCCGGAAAAAATGCCGGATCGCCTGTTCCACATGGAAAAGGTCAGCGTCGGCTACGCGGATAAAACCATTGTCAGGGGTGTGCGCCTGCAAATTAACCCTGGCGACCGGATCGGCCTGATTGGCCCTAATGGTGCGGGCAAATCCACTCTGATCAAGTTTTTGGCGGGTACGCTGCCCGCCAGTACCGGGGAATATTGGGCGGCACAGGATTTGAAAATCGGCTACTTCGCTCAGCATCAGCTGGAGCAACTGCGGGTTGACCAGTCACCGTTACAGCATCTGCGTTTGCTCGATAAACAGGCGCGTGAGCAGGATTTGCGTAACTTTCTGGGTGGTTTTGCTTTTCACGGTGAGCGGGTAGATGAAGCGGTAGCCCCGTTTTCCGGTGGGGAAAAAGCGCGTTTGGCACTGGCTTTGCTGATTTATCAACGCCCGAATCTGCTGCTGCTGGACGAACCGACCAATCACCTTGATCTGGAAATGCGCCTTGCGTTGAGTATGGCGTTGCAGGAATTCAATGGCGCAATGGTGATTGTTTCGCATGATCGCCACATGCTGAAAACGGTCACGGACAAACTGGTGCTGGTGGACGCTGGCAAGGCAGAAGAGTTTGAAGGTGATCTGGATGATTATTCGGTCTGGCTACAAAACCGTTTCCGCAAGGAAGAGGCGGATACGGCCTTAAGTGGTTTTGCTGCGCCCGGCACGACTGCGGCGGAGCCTGAGGCACCCGCCCAGAGTGCGGCAGGCCGTAAAGACCAGCGCCGCGAGGCCGCCGAAAAGCGCAAACAGCTACAGCCCCTGAAAAGCCAGATAGACAAGCTGGAACAGCAAATGGAGAAACTGCATCAGCAGGCGGAAAAACTGGATGCTGCGCTCGCCGACCCTGCGCTCTACGATGAGGGTAACAAGGAAAAACTGCGCCAGTGTTTGCTGGATAAAAGTACCGTAGCCAGCCAGCTTTCCGCGATTGAAACCGAATGGATGAATGCCAGCGAAGAATATGAAGCGGCGATGGCTGCTAGCTGATGCTTTGATGCAGGCCTCACGGTAACTGTACCGCCTGCACAAAAGTTACGCTGCGACGTGTTTGGCAAAATTATTCAAAATGGCTTGCCACCCTTGACGCTGTTGCTCCACAGTGTGTCCGTCGTCAGCATCAAAGGTGACGCGCACGGTTACACCCGTTGCGGCTGGTATGAATTCGACCGTCGCCTGGCGATCGCCAAAAGTATATTCGATGAACTCGTTTGGCACGATCTTGGTATAGGTTCCGGCGAAGTCAAAGCCGACGCTGCCATCTTTGGCTTCCATGCGCGATGTGAACGCCCCGCCAACGCGCAAGTCGACACTGGCTTCGGTTGTGTGCCAATCGTCGGAGGCAGCATTCCACTGTTTGATGTCATCTGGTGTTGTGTAAGCGCTCCAAACGGTCGCGACGGGAGCGTTAACGAGGGTTTCTACAGTGATTTTCATGGTGTGACTCCTGGGTAGTTTGTGGGTTGGTTTTCAACGATCAGACAGTTAGCCAATGTTGACACTGTAGGGGCGTCAGGTCGAGTAGTTCACACAGATTTTCCAGGCGCGGTATGTCTTTGGGCTGACGTCGTAAATCTTGGGGAACATCGGGCACTGCACAGTCTATCCCGGTCAGCTGGCGTGCCATCCGTACCGTATCCTGATGCTCCTGTAACAAGCCCTGCAGGCGTTTGGCGCCACGTACCTGCATCTGGGGCACCTGATCAAGGTTAGTCAGCAAATTGTCCAGCGTGCCAAAGCGTTTGAGCAGTTTGGCGGCGGTGGCCATCCCCACACCCGGTACACCGGGAATATTGTCGGCCTTGTCGCCCGCGATAGCCAGTTGATCGGCCAGCTGATTCGGCCAGACCCCGAATTCACTTTTGATCCCGCCACACCCGAGTGCTTTCCGGCGGCTGTAGTCCCACCACAGGTCATGATCAGCCGCCAGTTGTGCCAGATCCTTGTCACCGGTGATCAGCATGATTTGGCGCTCAGGGCTGCGTTGCTGGCTTGCCCAGGTGCCAATCAGGTCATCGGCCTCATGGTGCAGGCTGGCGGTCTGGATGATGCCCAATGCATCCAGAAAGTCGCGGCATAGCTTGAACTGGTAGCGCAGTTCATCGGGTGCGGTTTCACGATGGGCTTTATAGGCCGGGTAAATCGTTTTACGCACCGAAGTTTGCAGGCTGGTATCGAAGGCGAAGGCGATCTGGGCTGGATTTTGTTCGTATAATAACTGGTAGACAAAGCGCAGAAATCCACGCACCGCATGGGTCGGGTTACCGAGGCGGTCGTAGGTCATGGGGTGACGAACGAACCAGGCGCGGAACACATAAATACTGGAGTCAATCAGCCAGACACGTTCGCCGTGGGCTTGTTCGGTCAGGGTGGTCATGGGTTGTCCATTAATGAATCAAGTGCGAAGAATAGCAAAACCGCCGTAAGATACGGCGGTTTAAGGAAGAAAATCTTTTATCTTGAAGCCATTGCTTGGGAGCATCCGCTGTTGGTATGGAGGCTAGGTTATTTTTATTATTCCGATAAAAAGACTCGGGCATTTCTTCTAATGACAATTTAATCAAGTTGTTGTTAGTGAACGGGCAATGTGTCGTGGAGGTCGTTCATCGCTCGTTCAGTTACTTTTATAGTGGTTTGTTCGCAAAAATGTGGGTTTAGTTCCTGT
Organism: uncultured Thiothrix sp.; assembly: GCA_964293125.1. GTDB lineage: Bacteria > Pseudomonadota > Gammaproteobacteria > Thiotrichales > Thiotrichaceae > Thiolinea. The sequence goes on from CAXYXY010000012.1 coordinate 61,553, forward strand.
AAAGGGTAAAAAATATCTGATAAATGGTCGATGTGCTGTGTATTTATCCAAAGTACTAACCGCTTTGGGGCTAAATGCGACGATCTGCAAAAATTATCGGTACATTATGAGTTCTGGCAATGCATGCCAGCGCGTTTTGTGAAAAAATCAAAGCCTTGTTGTTAGGTCAAGGAGTTTGGGCATGGGTTTACGTATGCTGGCCAAGGTGGGTGTGAGCGCAGGTATCGCGGTGATGCTGGCTGCTTGTGGGGGTGATAAACCAATCGAACCGGACAAGGCGGAGGTTCAGCCGCTCTACATGCTGTCTGCTGATGGGGTCGGGCCTTTGAATGCGGACACGCCCTTTAACCTGATCCGGATTGGTGATGCTTTCCAGGATTTTAATGTTGCCCAGGAAACCCATTTTGCGGAAGGCGAGAAGTACCCGGTGATTACTGTCAAGCAGCAGGTCAAACCTCTGCTCAGCATCAACCCGGACTTCCAGCAAAAGAATATTTTTTCCATCATCGTGCATGACAAACTGATCGGCAACAAACTGGGACATGCGCTAGGCACACGCTTTGCTGATATTTATACCTATGGCAAAACCGAAGAGTGTGGCCCAGGGCTGGAAGAGTGGGCGGGCAAGGTCATGTGCTATGCGCCTCAAACCGGCAATATCCTGTACCTGTTTGCAGGCAAGTGGGACGGGCCGGATGGCAAGGTGCCGCCGATGGAGGTATTAGCTAATTGGCAGCTGGAGGCGATGATCTGGAAGCCGCCTGCCAAGAAGTAGCCGCTGACATCATTATAACCCTGCCCGGTGAAGGGCAGGGTGCATAAAGTACAGGAAAGGGGAGTTCAGATGAGGCTTAGGCCGGTTTGAAATTATCCACCGCAGATGCGCCTTCGCCAAAGAAGAACTTGTCCATTTCTTCTTCCAGAAATTTGCGGTCTTTCGGGTTGATCGGGCTGAGGCGGTATTCGTTCATCAGGATGGTCTGTTGAGCCAGCCATTTTTTCCAGGCCTCCTGCGAGACGTTTTCAAAAATACGCTTGCCCAAGTCACCGGGGTAAGTCAGGCGCGGCAGGCCTTCGGCTTCGCGCTTCAATAAAACACAGTTCACCATGCGTGTCATAAGTTTTCCTTCAGGTTCTGGGTAAATTCTGGAATAAACGTTGTGCGGCGCTGGATAGCCCGCCGGTAAATTCTGTGCCGGTGTTATACCAAAGCCAGGCGTTTGCTTCCATTATCCCTGCACTTGAGGCGTGCAAATCGTTAACATCAACCAGTAATGGCTGCAAATGCAGGCGATAATGCGAGAAAGTATGGGTCATCACGGGCAATAGTTGCGTCGCAACCGGTGCATGCGAGAGGCTGGCCAGTGCAGCTTCAGCATCAGCAAATTCCGGAAAACTCCACAAGCCTCCCCAAATACCGGTCGGCGGGCGTTGTTCCAGCCCAAATTCACCCAAGGCATTGCGCAGTACCAATGCAACCGCCTGTTTTTCGCGTAAGGCCTTTTTCGGCTTGGGCGTGGGGTAATCCTGCGGGTTGCCTTGACGGTGCGCCTGACAATCGGCCTGTAAGGGGCAGAGCAGGCAGGCGGGCTGGCTGCGCGTGCACAGCGTCGCGCCCATGTCCATCATTGCCTGGGTATACGCGGCGTTGCGGGCAGGTGGTACGTGCTGTTCTGCGTGTGCCCACAGTTGGCGGGCAATCGCAGTCTGCCCCGGATAGCCTTCAACCGAGTGATAACGTGCCAGTACGCGCTTGACGTTGCCATCCAGAATGGCGTGCGCCTGCCCGTCCGCCAGCGAGAGAATCGCCGCCGCCGTCGAGCGCCCGATACCGGGTAACGCTTCGACCTCGGCCAGCTGCATCGGGAAATGACCCGCGTGCTGGTCACGGATCAGCTGGGCGGCTTTATGCAGGTTGCGGGCGCGGGTGTAATACCCCAAACCTTCCCAGTGCTTGAGCACGCTATCCGGTGAGGCATCCGCCAAGGTGCGTACATCCGGGAAACTCGCCATAAAACGCTGGTAATAGGGGATGACAGTCGCGACCTGCGTTTGCTGCAGCATGATCTCGGAAATCCAGACGCGGTAAGGCGTGACATCCTGCTGCCACGGCAGGTGCGTGCGCCCGTGGCGGTCGAACCAGCCCAGCACTTTATCCGCGAAAGTGAGTTTTGATGTTTGAATCATGTTGTCGTCTGCCGCTAGTATGATTACAATGATGAGCCTATCCCTTCAGCGGGTGTAGTTCAATGGTAGAACGGCAGCTTCCCAAGCTGCATACGTGGGTTCGATTCCCATCACCCGCTCCAGTCAGTCGTTTTATAACGTCCCATATAGTCCTAAATTAGATAAAATTCAATAGTTTATCCCTGTTCAGTTGTCCCTTAACGTCCTACTAAAACCCACTAAAGTCGCTACAATCATGTGTAATATTCATGTATGTTTTCGGCTTTTTCTTTATGATGTATGTTTTCATGTAATTCTTTATGTATAACGAGTGTTTAAGTATTTGTTTAATATAAATTTAGGGGTTCCTTATGGCAGAACCAAAGAGACAGGCATCAACTGATCTTGAAGCAAAGAACGCACAACCGGAAGATAAGCCTTACCGCTTGAGTTATGGCGATGGGTTGCAGCTGGAAGTAAAGCCAAGCGGTTTTAAGTCGTGGATTATGCGTTATTCAAGCCCGACCACGGGCAGGGCGACGGTTTATACCATTGGCAGGTATCCGAAGTTCACCCTTCGGCAAGCCAAAATCAGGGCATTGGGAGCAAAAGACCTGATCGAGCAGGGCACCGACCCCAACAAGCAGAAGCGGCGCGAAAAGATGGAACGCAAGGGGGAAACATTCAAGCAGGTTGCGTTAGAGTGGCACGCTAACCAGTTGGGGCGCTGGTCAGCATCGAACGCGGCGCAAGTATTGCGCTGTCTGGAAAAAGATATATTCCCGCACATTGGCGCGGCATCTTTCAGTGATCTGGAAGCACCTGATTTGTTGCAGGTGATCAGGCGCAAGGAGGGGGAGGGCGCACTCGACAAGGCGCAAAAGGTTAAGCAGCGCATAGGGGCGGTGTTCCGTTATGCCGTTGCTACCGGACGGGCACGTTATAACCCGGTGCCCGATCTGACACCGGCCATGAAAGCCAAAGAGCGGCAAAAACATTTTAATGCTTTGACCCTGGCTGATTTGCCGGAGTTTTTACAAGAATTGTCCGGGTATCGTTCCGAAGTCATGCGGCGAGCGGTGTTGTTTACTCTGCTGACCTTTGCCAGAACCGGCACTATCCGGGCGGCTGAATGGAAAGAAATTGACTGGCAGGCGGCGCGGTGGAGTGTACCGGGTGAGCACATGAAGATGGGGCAACCGCATATTATCCCGTTATCACGGCAAGCCATGAAGGTATTGGAGGAATTATTACCTTTCACGGGTGATTCTGAGTATATTTTCTATACGCAACGCAGGAACCAGCCCATTAGCCCGAACGGCTTGCTGAGCGTGTTACGGTCAATGGGCTGGAATGATAGAACCACTATCCACGGTTTTCGCGCCTTAGCGTCCAGCACCCTGCATGATGCCGGATATGACCCGCATGTGATTGAAAAGCAGCTGGCACACGGCGAACGTAACAAAATTGCAGGTGCTTATAATTACATGGCTGAATACCTGCCTGTCAGAACGGAAATGATGCAGTTCTGGGGGGATTTTATCGACTCGCAGACACAAGGGGCGCAAGTTATCCCGATACGCGCAGGGCAGGGCACACAGCGGGTATAATCAACACTCACGCACCTATCCCGACGGGGAGAAAACCGGATAACCTTCAACCGGCTGGTGCGTGAATTTTTGCTGAAGGTTTGCACCTTGAAGGGGTGTTTATGATTCCTGGTATTAACGAAGGAACAGAATGGGAAGCTCATGAAATCGCTGATCGGTGGTTAAGGTATTTGCCTGATATTTTTCCACATGATATTAAAAGTGTATTAGTTAGTGGTTATCAGTCCGAGATGTTTAAGCGGAGGAAAGCGATAAAGTTTGTCAACGAACTGATGGAATCAGGGAAGCTGGCTACGCAGACTGTTACACAATATGTCAAGAAAGATGAAGATTATAGGGTGTTTCATCCCTTGTATGGAAGTTTACCGGGGACAAGAACTATCACCAAAGAAGTAACGAGTAACTATGTAATCGGCCTTGTTCTTACCGAATATGAGGCATCTTTTTCACCGACACCTGCACCCACGAGCTTATCAGGAAATGTTGAAGCGCAAAAAAACTGGATAAATGAATACATAATGGAGCGCGGCATCAATGCAAAGGAGGATTTGCCTGATGAAATCATGAAGATATTCAGAGAGGAAGCCTACAAGGTAGGTATGACTGAAAATAGCTTCAAGGCTCGGTGCAGGGAGCTATCAATAAGCGGGATTGACAGAAGAAAACTAAAAAAATAACAAAACACCCTTTTACACCCATTGCACACCCATGATAGGTATGCCGTTAAATCTGTAGCCATTGTTCAACAAAGTACCGGGAGGTACATACAATGGCAGCAAAGACAGTACAAGCGCCAAAACAGACCGCACAGGCCAATATCCCGACTGCATTAGATCGGGCTATCAGGTTGCCGGAGCTAATCAGCATCACCGGCAAATCAAAGACTTCCATTTATGCCGACATCGCAGCGGGTAAATTTCCGCGCGGTTTTTTGATCGGTGCCCGTGCCCGTGCATGGTCGCTTAAAGCGGTTAATTCATGGCTCGACGAACGCATGAGCGCAGGCGGTGCCGTATGAAGCTATTCGTCTGGACTCCCATCATAAAGGGCAAATTAAAGGGTGGTATAAAAGCAATTTGGCGCGGTTTCAAGCCGGATTTTGAATACATCTATGTCGGGTTTGCCTTGCTTTGGCGTGGCGTGCTGGACTTTTTGAATATCTCGAAATATCCAGAGATCAAGTAGGGCGGGGGCGAAAATGTACCAACAGAAAAAAGCCACCGGGGGCGGTGGCAAGCAAAATATACATCATGTAACAAGCCTCTATTCTACCAGCCATTCCAGCGACGTGGAAGGCTTTCGCGCCTTTGCACAGGGTTACGGCCTGCCTATTCCTGAGATCAACGCAGACGGCAAAATACACCGTTTCACGGTCGAAGGTGACAAGCGCGGAACAAAAAATGGATGGTACGTCTACTTCAGTTATCCGGTCGCGGCGGGGGCGGTCGGCACTTGGAAAACCGGCGAATCATTTACATGGTGCGCAAAGTCAGCCAAGCACTTGACCAGCGCGGAACGTGAAGCACTCAAACGCCAATATCAGGAAGCACGTTCGCAGCGTTCACGCGATCAGGAACAGACACAGGCAGCGGCGGCTATCAAGGCGCGGGGTATTGTGTCGCGTGCTGTTGCGGCTACTGCTGATCATGATTATCTGATCAGAAAGCATATTCCGGCGGATGGCTTTAAGGTTTACAAGGGGTCAATACTCGCAGAACTGCGCGATCTGTCCGACACCCTGCACAGCCTGCAGTTCATCAAGTCGGATGGCGGTAAGTTCTTTTTGACAGGTGGGCGCATCAAGGGCTTGTTCCATGCCTTTGGTAGTCTGGATAGTGCCCAAACCGTCTACATGGCCGAAGGGCTGGCGACGGCCTGCACCGTGCATCAGTGGCAGCAAGCACCCGTTCTGGCCTGTATGAATGCCGGTAATTTACTGCCGGTCGGTTTGGCCGTTCGGCAGGAATACCCGGCTATCAAAATGGTGTTTGCAGCGGATAACGACCGCAACAACCCGCTGGGGAATATCGGCAAGATCAAAGCCGAAGAGGCGGCGCGGATAGTCGGTGGTAGCGTGTTGCTGCCTGAGTTTGGTGAAGATTCGACGGGCACCGATTGGAACGATTATTTCATTGAATCCGGCGGGGTGTGCCCATGAGTGAATACACCCCAAGCCCGTATTACATGCTAACCAGTGGCAAAGCCCGACCCGGCTTGTATTACCAGCCACCGGCCAAGGCAGATAAAGAGGGCGGACTAATCGAACCTGCACCGATTTGGATATGTGACCCGTTCGAAACGGTCGCCCGTTCGCGTGATGGTGATAGCGGTAATCATGGGCTGTTACTCGAATGGCAAGACCCGGACAAAATCTGCCATGAATGGCTGATGCCGTTCGAAATGCTGGCATCGGATGGCGTGGAAATCCGCAAGATTTTTTTAAGCGGCGGCTTGCGGGTATCGACCCAACGAGCAGCCAAAGAACATTTACTTAATTACCTGATGACAGCCAAACCGAAGGCGGTAGCGCGTTCTGTGTTTACTATCGGCTGGAATCAATGTGTTTATGTACTGCCACATATGACCATAGGAGGTTAACGATGGCTAAAATAACAGAGAAGGTAAAAGAGCGGTTTATCCTGCAGACCGACACCACCAAAATTCAAGGCTACGAACAAGCGGGAAGCCTGGACGAATGGCGGGAACAGGTGAGCCAGGTTTGTCTGGGTAATCACCGGCTGGTGATGGCGATGAGTGCAGCGTTTGCGGCTCCACTGCTGAATCCATTGGAGCAACAGGGATTCGGGATAAACATTCATGGCGGGTCAAGTGCAGGCAAAACTACAGCATTAAGAGCGGGTAAGTCGGTCATGGGCGACCCTGAGCATATTGGGTCATGGAAGCAGACCGCAACGGCGTTAGAGTCAACAGCAGCACAGCATAATGATAATACCTTGTTTTTGGATGAAATGGGGCAGCTTGACCCCAAGGATGCCGGGGACGTGGCGTATATGCTGGCAAACGGCAAGGGCAAGGCACGCGGCAAGCGTAGCGGCGGATTAAGAGAAGCGCTGGTATGGCGTTTGATCTTCTTGAGTAGTGGTGAGGTGTCTTTGTCCGGGCACATGGCGCAGGCCAAACAGAAGGCCAAAGCCGGGCAGATGGTACGGTTGATTGATCTACCGGCGGATGCAGGGCAGGGCTTGGGGTTGTTTGATGTCTTGCCGGATGGATTCGACCACGGCGGCGCGTTTGCTGACCATTTGAAAACAGTCACCCAGCAATACCACGGCACAGCGTTTATTGCCTTTCTTGAAGCACTGGTTAAAGACATGCCGGGGCACTTGCAGACGGTTAAAAATTACCGGGCGCAGTGGCGTGAAGCTTATATGCCGGGCGGCTATGACTCGCAGGTCGGGCGCGTGGCTGATGCGTTCGCCACGATTGCGGCGGGTGGTGAGCTGGCGACTGACTTCGGCATTACCGGCTGGCACCAAGGCGATGCAGGTGCAAGCGCGGCGGTGTGCTTCAATGCTTGGATAAGTCAGCGCGGCGGGGTCGGCAATCAGGAAGAAAAAGACATTATCAACCATGTTCGAAACCACTTCGAAGAGCATGGGGCAGCCAAATACGCTTATATCGAGCTGCGACCCCAAGACGATAAAACCATGTACCGCATGGGCTACCGCGACGACAACGGCGATTATTTTGTATTGCCTTCCCGTTTTGAATCAGAGCTGTGCAAGGCGGGTGGGTTTGACCGTAAGCAGGTGATTGCTGTGCTGACAGATGCCGGTTATCTGCTGGTTGGTGCCAGTGACCGGCCAACCATTACCAAACGCGTTTATTCACTCGACCTTGAAAACGTGGCACCAGAGAAAAAGCCTGTTCGTGTCTATCATATTGATTCTTCTGTCATTGGTGGTGGTGAGTAGTGGGGAGGTTCCGTCCATTGCATGAGGTTATGGGAGCGCATGTAACCCAGTGTAACCAAGGTGTAACCACTGAAAATCATGATAAGTCATTGATAGATAAGGGTGTAACCAGTGTAACCCGTGTAACCAACAAAAAAACAATGCAGCGCAATGAAAGCGGCGGCGGGGTGGGTGTTGCCACAAGCGATATTTTCCGCGCCAAATTACAACAAGCAGGTGCAGGCTTGCCGGTTGAGCTGGCGGTACTGGTCGCTGAGTTCGCTAATGATGCCGAAGATTTAGCGATGAAGTGCTTAAAACGGCTGTCAGTGCGTTTATGTGCCGGGTGGGTATGCAGTGCCCGGCAACTGACACGACACCAAAGCAGGATGGAATGATCAGGTGCAGCCAGTGTGCTTACTGGTGGAACAGATGCAGACACCCGACCTTGCATGGTGGTTTATGGCCTGTTCTGGATTCGAAGCGGTGGCTGCGGTGTTTAGATTATGAAGCCAGAAGTACAGCGGGCATCAAAAAAAGGTACTCCTGAAGGGGTTGCACTACGGGGCTTTAACTCGCAGGATTGCGTTAGTAATAGGTGTTAAATTTGGCGTTTCGCTTCGGTTTATTATTATGTATCAGCGGGTTGCATTGTCAACAACAGGCAGAGTAACCAGACACCAAGAAGGCGCTATATAGTGTCTTTGTCTGTTAACTCAATGATTATTAGTATTTCTTATGGTTTTGGTGTTCCCGGTGTGCTGGCTTTTGTTCAACCCTCTTATTTTTTAGTGGTTACGCTGGTTACAGTGGTTACATTTTTTAATTGCCATTTTTATCAATGATTTGCCGCTGATTTTTTGTAACCTGTTGTGATTTAATCGCGGTTACAGTGGTTACATGTTATGAAATATCAATGACTTACGGCGTGTTTGCTAGTGATTTACCCGCTAACAGGTCAAAATGCAGCGGAAACCATCCCTTTGTGGCAAGCCTCCCACGGCGGAAATGATCAGGTGATTTTATGATGGGTTTAGTGAAGAAGCTACCCGGCGGGGTATGTGTGGAGCGTCAAGGCAGCGGAAACCATTCCTTTGGAAAAGCCTTCCACGGCGGAAATTATCAGGTACTATTCCAGCCATACAACACCCGACCATTTTGTTGACGCTAACAAAAAGGTCTGGAAAATCTCGCAAACTACCGAGTACCCCACCATGACGGACAAACCGCGTAAAACGCTTTCAATCACCCGCAAGCCTGCAGCAACGGCCAACCTACCCGCATCAACAGAAAGCGGCTTACAGGGTATCCGGCGCAGTCCCAAGCGCATCATCCGGCGCGACGAACTGCCCACCACGGCACTCACCAAGCCGAAAGCACCGATCAAGCCCAAACCAAAGGCCAGAAAGAAGGCACCACCGAAGAAACCGCTTATCTCACCGTCGGATATTCGCCTGGACAACCTGAACGCCAGTCTGAACGGCCTGCCAGTCTGGCGTGATCGGGTTCCGCTATCCTTGGGTGTCGAGCGCGAGATATTCCAGTTCATTGCAGACCGGCATCTGTCAGCCTCCAAGCGCGTGGTTCAGCGACTGTTGCGGCAACATACAAGGCGGCGTGACTACCTGCTGTCGGTTGGGTCTGGGGGCGTTCGCTTTCATCTGGATGGGTCAGAAGCAGGGCAGATACTCCCGGCGGAACGGGAACATGCCGGGCGGGTATTGGCGGGGAGTCAAAATACTGATTAATGGTCATTGTGAGGGAGTGAAAAACAGGTTAAGTTGTCCTATATTGTCCGGTATAGTCCAGAAATCAGGTGATTTTGTCATGTTCAACGAGCGAAAAGCGGCACAAATGGCGGCGTTTTTCCTGCACCAAGCGGGCGGGGAGCTGAACGTCATGAAGTTGATGAAACTGTTGTACCTGTCTGATCGTGAATCCATGAACCGCTACGGTGAGCCTATCACCTATGATGCAATGGTAGCCATGAAACACGGGCCTGTATTATCGCGTGTGCTGGAGTGTATCAACGGCTTTCAGCACCCGGCGCAAGGCGGCTGGGAATATTGGGTAAACGACCGCGCAAACCATGCCGTGAGCCTCAAGCAAGGCTTTGGGCGGGATGATCTGGACGAATTAAGCGATGCTGATATGGCCGTTATGGCCAGCGTCTGGCAACAGTTTGGGAATATGAACCAGTGGATGTTAAGCCAGTATACGCATGATTATTGCGGCGAATGGCAAGACCCCAATGATTCATCGGTGCCCATTACTTACCGTGATGTATTTGTGGCTTTGGGGAAAGATGCAGAACTGGCAACGGAACTGCAAGAAAATATCATGGCCAGTCAGCAGGTAAGCAGGATGTTTGCTACCCTATGACGCTGTTTTTCCCTGTTGAACGTGCAACCCTGCTGATACCTTCCGGCACAGAACAAGACCCCGATAGAAAACACCTTTTTATCCTGCTGAATAATCCCGTTACGGCTGAAAAATTGGTGTTGCTGGTGAGCTTGTCCAGCTTAAAGCCGGGTCGGCCACATGACCCAACGTGCATTATTGAACCGGTTGAAACAGGTCACGGGTTTATCAGTAAAACCAGCTTTGTGGATTACAGCAAAGCACAGATCGAACCAGCGGAAAAACTGACCCGAGGCGTGAATTCTGGCGTATTGATTCCCAAAGAAACGATAGAGCGAGAGTTATTCACCCGCATTCTTGCCGGTGTTGCCCAATCTCCCCGCACACCCCACAAATTCAAGCTATTTTACCAGCAGCATATCGACATACCCGCATAATCACGGTCAATCAAAAAATTGTCAGCCTCCAAGCGCGTGGTTCAGCGACTGTTGCGGCAACATACAAGGCGGCGTGACTACCTGCTGTCGGTTGGGTCTGGGGGCGTTCGCTTTCATCTGGATGGGTCAGAAGCAGGGCAGATACTCCCGGCGGAACGGGAACATGCCGGGCGGGTATTGGCTGTTTTGATGGGGTGAGTCTACAGTGAGAGGCATGATGATCTGGAGATACACCAATGGGCGCACTGAATGAAGTGGTAGCAGCGTATTCCCGCTTAAGCGAAGCTGAAAAACGGGAGTTTTGGTTACAGGTAGGAGAGCACAGTAGCGATGAATGGGGCGCACAAATAAAGGCTGATGCTGAATCTGGTCGGCTGGATGCCGTTTTTGCCGATGGCATCCGGGAGTTTGAGGCAGGACAATGCCGGAAGCTTTAAGCCACTCTACGACCACCGGCTTTTGGGTAGCAAATAACGCCACCTAATCCCGCGCCTGGCACCCATTAAAGTACCGCCAATTGATACCTTGAAAGAAAAACTCACACCCTAACGCTTTTCCTCTTGCATACCAGAACGTTCTGGCGTTATCGTAATAACACAAATTGAACTCGGGACTATCTTTCCCACTTACGGCGGCAATACCGCCCAAGCAAGGCGGTTTTTTTATGCCTGTATCATGCACAACGGCGGTTATCGCCGGGTGTGCGTGGGACTACAAAACCGCTTTACGGCGGAAATAAGCGCGTCGTTTCCGTAAGGACGAAGATAACACCCGGCAATCTGTGCCAATTATCTGAAACTTACGAGGTTACACCGATGCAAACCGCAATCACGGGCGCATACTGCCCACAACTCGCGCAACCCTTGCGCCTGCCTGCCTTCCAATACCCTGACTCTGATCTATCCTATGCCGTGAATCCGGCGGGCGTTCTGGTGACGTTCAACGGCGTTCTGGTCGCTTGGATTTATCCCGGCCATACCGGCTACAAGCACACCGGCATTACCGACACTTTCTTCGACGTGGCCTATCCCACACTCACCCAAGACCCGCACAAGCGCCTGACCGGCATCATGCTGGAATCCGATTCATTTGCTGACCTGCCAGCGGCGGTTGCTTTTGTGGAAGCGACGTTTGGGGGTGCAGCATGAGCCAATTACCTGAAAACCTGCAAATCACCGAGCGGTTTGTACGACTGCCCGAAGTAAAAAGCATGACGGGGCTAAGCCGTACAACCATTTATCTACGCATGGGACAAGGCAGTTTCCCCAAGAGCTACGCAATAGGCAAACGCGCCAAGGGCTGGAAGTTTACCGAGATTGGTGCATGGATGAATGAACGCAGCCAAGGCGGTGCAGCATGATCGACCTTAAAACCCTGCCTGCGCTTGATCTGGTTGACCGGATTACCCAACACGCTGACCAACTGGCGGCGCTGCTGGCGGTCGCGATGAACGAGAATTTCACGACCGAAATGGCACCCATCATCCGGGAGAATTACTTATGGGCTTGCTCCAGTCTGGCTGATCAATTGGCCGAAGAAGCCCTTGCGCTGGCAACGGCGGAGGTGCAGCCATGAGTAAACCCTTATCCCCTATGCAGCCTATCCCCTTCACCGAGCGCGTGAAGCTTGTGCAAGCCGAAGTGATAGCCCGCACTGCCCACACGCCAGCCAATGAGCGCAACGGACACCGGGCGCGGTTGTGGTGTGCATGGATCCATAAGAACGTGCTGGAAGTGCCGGTAGTGACGGATAAGCCAGTGCGACCTTACCGCGTGAACGTGTGGGAGGTGCAGCCATGACCGAACTGTCAAAACTGCGTGACCCGGATGCGCGTGCGCAGGTTGAAAACCTGATGACCGAAGCACTGTGTTTCGAAGAATTTCGCCAATGGATGGGCGACGTTCCGGCATGGTTTGACCTGGCTAAATGTTGGGAAGAAGAAACCGGCGAACCGGCGCAGGCGGTGGGGTTATGACCTTAGAGACGATTTACAACGGTCAACCCGTGCGCGGTGAAGTGGGTGTTTCACCTGCCCTGCAAGGGCGCGAATATCCCCCGTACTGTAATACGGGGGGTTATGGGGATTCCAGAAAAAACAACGAGTTACCGAAAAGCACAAAAAACACGTTCAGTTCTGATTCAGCAATTACGCAAGTGGACTGGTTGCGGGTCACGAATACCGACCTTGCCAATTTCGACGCAACGATGGGCGATTTACTGACTGACAGCGGCTTGTTGGCGCATGCCGGTCTGGATGTTCGCTGGAAAGATAAAGGGCTGCACGGCTATGAAAAGTCAGCGGCCATTATGATCTGGAAGGATAACGACTATCTGACCGTGGGCAATATCGGCACCTCTGAACAGGGGCGCAACAAGGGCGGACTGCTGGAACTCACCGGCACCGGCTGCAAAGTCCTGCAACTGGAATACCCTGCCCTTTGGCTGGAACTGTTCGACCTGTTGCAATACCACGAATGGCGCATCAGTCGCTGCGATGTGGCGCTGGATTTGTCCGGCGAATATTGCGCGGCCAATGGCTACACGGTGCCGAAGTTGTTCAAGCAGGCAGTCAATGACGGTCTGTTTCAATCCGACAACCTGCGTAACCCGAACATGAAGCAATCGTTCAACATGGCGGGCGACTGGTCGGATTTGGTGGTCGGCAACCTCACCCCTGAAACCTATGACCCGGTAGCACACTGCCCGGCGGGTCTGACGGCCTATGTGGGCAACCGCAAAAGTTCCGATGATTACTTCCGGGTCTACGAAAAGGGCAAGGAACTGCTGGGGAAAATGGCGGAACCTGACAGCATTGACCGGGGCTGGATTCGCATCGAGCACGAAATGAGCCGCAAAGCGTCCGGGCGGGAAATCCCGCTGGACGTGATGTTAAGACCTGACCATTACTTTTGCGCGGGTCGGGCAAACGTCCGGGCAATCATGGACAAGCTACGCGCTGACCAATGCCTGGAGCAAGCGCAGCAATGGCAACGGGCGCAGTTCAAGCGCGAAAAGGGGCTGTTACTCTCGAAGAAAATCCATTGGGCGCGGCATTCCTATGGCCGACTGTTCCGCACACTGGTAGAGCAAGGTATCGAGGCAGAAGAGATTATCGACTGGCTGTCAAGAACTGACGGTTTGAAAGAATTCGTCTTTGATCTGACTGAGGATGAACCGCGTGATCTGTTGGCGGTGCCCGCATGAACGCCCGCACTCCCCTATTCTCGCTACCTAATCGCCCTGAAACCAGTGCATCAACACTGGTACAGGACTTCACTCGCTTAATCACCAAAGGAAAGAGCAAAATGCACAACGATCATAACCTAATCCCTGCTATTCCAACACCGGATGGACTGAAAACCGCTACCCGCTGGCAGCAGCTACACCAAAACGCGGCGCAGCTTATCGCCCTACTTGCCTTCGCAGCCACTGCGATTAAAACAGGCCTTTGGTATCAATTAACCGGGCTGGCTGCCTTGTTGCTGAATGGCAATCTGTTGCTAATGTCCGGTTTCTTCTGCCTGTTCGCCCTGACCTATGCCAGCACTCACCCCGGACGGGCGACGCTGGCAGCGGCGGGCGGCGTTCTCATTGCTGTTTTGGTGTGAGGTGTAATCATGTACGACAATATCTCACTCGAAACCCGCAAGCGTGAACTGATGGCGGAACAACTCGACCAGCACAAGGAACAACAGAACCGGGCATCCCAACTGCTGAAGCTGGCCATGCTGATTACCTTCCTGCTGTATCTGGCGTTTAACGTGCACCTGTATTTAGGCGACCCGTTGACGTGGGAGCATTATTTCAATGACGGTTACGCAGCGGCGGGCTTTCTGTTTATGTTGGGGTTAGCGGTCTTAATGGCGGGCTTTCTGTCATGGGTCAAGCACCATGCGTACCTGCACTTCGGGCTATACGGTAGCGTTCCGCTGATTGTGTTTACCGTTATCGGCTTTGCCCTCTTTGCTGAATTCTTTTCATCCTCTGCAACACAGGATGCAAAGAGCAATATCAGCTTGCAGAACAATCAAGCCTACCAGCAGACTTTGCAGACCGGCAGCCCTGCCACCCCTGCCCCGGTCGCCACCATTAACAATGGCTTGGCCGACAAGATAGCGACTGCACAGCAAAAACTCGCGCAGTGTGAACAACGTTTGAAAGCCGGGAAAGAAAAGCACTGTGAAGGCAGCAAGGGCAAGCTGCAAGCTTTGCAAGACTCACAGCAAGCCAGCTTACAGGCACAAACTACCGCCGCCATAGCAGGCGCACAAGCGCAGGCACAGGCAGACACGGAACGTTTAAAGCTGAATCATGACCGGCAGGACAAGTTAAAAGCGGACAGTTACAACCCGGTGATCGTGATGGTGGCGCAGTTTATGGCCGTGTTCAGCGGTGAGGATTACAGCCAGCACATTAAAACGGCGCTGGTATTCGTGATGCTGATCGTTGCGGTGTGCTTTGAAATACTGCACCACTTTCTATCTGATGCGAAAGCACAAGCTGACCATGCGGTGATGGGCTTTGATTTGGAAGTCGCCAAGCTGGCAGGTTTGCCCCTGTCAGATTCAGCCACCTATCCGCAACCCACCCGGCAACCCTTCGGTTTTAATCAGTCAGCGACCGCATCCAGCAGCGTGCAACCTCCCCTGTTCAAGTACCAGCGGGATGAACCGGAGCCGGTCAAGCGTTCCATCGGGTTTGCACCTTGGACAAATGAAACCGTCAAGCATGACCCGCTTGTAACTGCGAGAACCGGCACACCTAATCCTAAGTTGGGTACGGCTGAAATCCAGTTGGAACTCCCCAAAGTCTCGACATGGAACCGGGAATTATCCGGTTATGGCATCCACTCACCCGACGATAAAGCCATGAACCAGGCAGCGGACAAGGCCAGCATTCAGCGGATTATTGAGCGTGGCTTGCAGTCGGCAAAACCCTGTGTACCTCAGTCAGCAAAACCCTGTGTATCACCGGCTGAAAAACCCTGTGCACAGGGTTTGCAGAAACCCCTTCAAAACCCTGTGCACAGGGTCACGGACGTACCACCGGCAAGACGCGATTCAGTAGGCGGCAATAGCCTGTATCGGGTATGGGTGGCAGCGGTGAAGGAGGGGGTTTGTCGTCCATCGGTAGAAGCTTCACGGCGCTGGATTCAGCAACGCATTGCCCCGACCATGACCGGCAGCAAAACCAACGATCTGAAACGGATTGATGCAATGTGCCGGGCGTTTTTCAGTCGAGCCATGAAAGAGGGCTTGATGCGGGTCAACCCTGACTACCGCAACGGCGGGAAGAAATACCTTTGGATAGGAGCGTAACCTTATGAATGAAACACAGTGCATTTACTACTGGCTGGACGGCTACTGGATCACTGACAAGGAAGAAGCGGAACTGATGGATGAAATAAACGCTTTTGGCAGTACCCACGGAACGGTTTATTTACCGGCGGGCATTCCCACCGAAGTGATCGACCGGGAGATTTTGCAGCGAGTCGGCTGACTGATCGACGATGTTGAACAGGGGAGAGGTCGGGCGCAGTGTCCGGCCTTTTTTGTTTCTGGCGTTCATCACTGGCACCACATACGGCAAGGACGTATAATCTGACAAATGTTTACTGTAATTGAAACTGATCTGTTCAAGTCCCTATGGCCTGACTATTGGACAGAGGACGAACGCGGCGAATTTGCGGCATGGCTGGCACACGCTCCAGAAACGGGCGATGTTATCCCCGGTAGTGGCGGTGTGCGTAAAGTTCGCTGGTCGCGGCAAGGCATGGGCAAGCGCGGCGGTGTGCGGGTTATTTATTACAACCGGCTGGCGAATGGTGAAATATGGTTACTGCTGATTTATGCCAAGAACAAGCACGACAACATCCCTGCGCATATTTTGAAAGCCATCAAGGAGGAACTGAACCAATGATGACAGAAGAGGAATTGATAGCGCGTGACGAACAACGCGATTTAGGTGCAGAGCTGTTGGAGTCTGTCCGCCAGATGAAAGCAGGCAAAAAAGCCAAGGTGCATCGAATTGCCGTTTCGGATGTTTCGAAGGCGCGGCATAAGGTCGGACTTTCACAAGCCGAGTTTGCGGAACTGATGGGCGTGTCCAGGCGCACTTTGCAGGAATGGGAGCAGGGCAGACGCAAGCCTAGTGGCGCGGCGGTGTCATTGCTCAGGATTGCGATGGAACGACCGGAGGTGATGCGCGAGGTGCTGGGGAAAGTTGCATGACCATTCGGGAACGGTTATTGATAGAGGTCGGGCGTAGTGTCCGGCCTTTTTTTATGTCAGCAGCTTTTGCCAGTCTGACCCGCTTGTCATTGGTTCGTTTTTTGTTTGTACTATAACTTGTAAGTTTTAGTACAGTCAGTGAGGGGGGATGTTTTTACAGTCGAATGCGGGTTAGAGGGTGTACTAAAAGTTGTACTAAAATAACGTTAGACAAGTCTTAAGGATATTTAGTACACTTTACCTATCGTCAATCACCACCGGGATACCATCATGAAAGTCGGATATGCAAGGGTAAGCACAACAGGGCAAGACCTTTCAACCCAAATTGAAAAACTGACGGCTGAAGGCTGCGAGAAAATCATTACAGAAAAGCAGTCCGGCAAATCAGCGGATGACCGGGAAGAATTGCAGCGTGCTTTATATTGGATGAGTAAAGAGGATGTACTGGTTGTCACCAAGCTTGACCGGCTGGCACGGTCAATGGCTGACCTTCACCAGATAGCAAACACTTTGCACGACAAAGGCGCGGCTTTCAAAGTGACTGATCAGGCGGGGATTGATACCACAACCGCTACCGGGAAGCTTTTATTCAATGTGTTGGGCAGTATTGCAGAGTTTGAGCGTGACTTGATCAACGCACGCACAGCAGAGGGCAGGAAGGCGGCCAAGGCTAAGGGCGTGAAGTTTGGGCGTAAGCCAAAGATGACCGATGACCAAATTGAAGCGATTCGGGCGGATGTGGCTGCGGGTGAGTTATCCAAGCAAGCTATTGCTGACAAGTACGGGATAGCACGGAACAGCGTTTATCGGCTGGCAGGGGCGAAGGTTGCATAATTGGCACGGGTCAACAGGGCAAAGTCGGGCAAGTTCCGGCTTTTTTGTTTTTTACAATGTATTTTTAAATGTATATTTAAGAATTTTACTCTGTTAAATCTTTTTAAAACAGCATACTAAGGCATGCTTTAACTTCCCATCACCCGCTCCAGTCAGTCGTTTTATAACGTCCTATAGTTTTTGTCTTGTACTGTTGGCCTGCCTCAAAGTATGCCAATCTCTCCATGCACTTGGAAGTTACCATCTGCTGGAGTAATCTCATGCATACCTTGCCCACAGCTGATAGTTGACTTGCCCATGAACCTGAAAAACTTTGAAACCCATGTTAATCGCGTCATCCTGCAGCGTAGCCAGGATTATCTCAGGGCTGTTGATGCGCTGGAAGAAACCGAGCCGGGCTTCTGGCAGGCGTATGTCGAGGGCAGTTCAAACTATGAAGTCGAAGTCCAGTTAAACGGCGATGAGGTGACGTACTGGTCGTGTAGTTGCCCGTATGATCAGGGGCCGCTGTGCAAGCATGTCGCCGCCACTTTGCACGCTATCCGTCAACAAGCGTCATTGCCCGCCAGCAAGAAACGCAAGCCCACCAAACGCGAACAGTTGGAGCAGGTACTGTCCGCACTCTCGGCTGAAGAACTGGCCGGGTACGTGCGCGAACTGTTGCAGGCCGACAGGCAGCGTCTGGATACTTTTCTGCTGCGCTTTCAGCGGTTTTTGCCTAATACAGTCTCACCCGTCGAACGCTACCAGCAGTTGTTTGAGCAAATCGTGCGCAAGTACAGCGACCACGGTTATATCGACTATAACGCTGCCGATAATTTTGGTGAAGAAGTGTCTGAGCTGTTGGACACGCTGGAACAGTCCGGAATGGCGCTGGCTGATCATGCCGATATTGCCTTCAGTATTGCCCAAGGGCTGGCAGGTGTGGCCAACTCGATGGATGATTCCAATGGTGAATTGGGGGCATTGATGTACGGGATCAAGTCTGAGCTGGAGTTTGTGTATGCACGGGCATCTGCTGATTTGCAGGGCACGTTATTTACCCTGGCGCTGGCGGCACGTTTTGATGCAGGGCTTGCTGATTTCGGTTTGGATGAGGTGTTTGCGGAGCTGGCGCAAGCATGGGCGCTAGAGAATACCGCCCGGCAAGACAGTTACCTGCTAGCACTGGATAAGGCTTTGAACGCCAATGTGAGCACTTGGCAGCATTCGTCTTTCCTGAATGAAAAATTGCAGCTCTTACAGGACTGGAACCGGCAGGAGGAAGTGGAGGCCGTGGCGGCAGCGCACATGGCTATTCCTTCAATCCGCGAGAAATTCGTGCGCAAAGCGATCGATGACAAGGATTTCGACAAGGCACGCCGCTTGATAGCGGAGGGCATTGCGCTGGCGGAGCAGGCCAAAGAGCCATACAACGTACAACGCTGGCAGACGCTTCTGCTGGAAATCGCCTATTTGCTGGATGACAAGCCAGCGATCCGTGCTGCGCTGGAGCAGGAATACCAGCGGCATTGCACCTTGTCTGCTTACCTGAAACTCAAAGCGCACTATTCAGCCGAAGAATGGCCAGCGGTATCCACCCGTTTGTATGCCATGATCCCGCCGGATGAGGGCTACCATCGCCACAACAAGACCGTACAGGCGGCTATTCTGGCCGAAGAAAATGATTTGCCTGCGCTGTATGAATTGGTGAAAGCACAACCGGAACGGGAAAAGAGTATGGCTCCGCTCTACCGGGAACCACCACTGTTCAAGCAATATGCGCCCTTACTCGCGCCGCTTTACCCGGATGATGTGCCGGTCGCGTATGCCGGTTTGATTTGTGACCATTTGCATAACAGTACCGGGCGGAATATCTACCAGCAAACCATTGATGACCTGTTGATATTGCGCAAGATGCCGGAAGGTGAGGCGATGGTGAAGAATCTGGTCAGAGGGTTCTGTGAGCGTTACAAGACCCGCAAGCTGATGGTCGAGATGTTCAGCAAGGCATTCGGCAAATGACGGATGTATCCAGACAAGCAGCTGTATCCAGCCCCGCCGCCATCCAGCGTGCCACTGCGATTGGTTTTATTTCAATCGTGTTGTGGGGCATGCTTGCCTTGTTCACCAGTTTGACTGAAGGGCGGATTCCACCGTTTCAGATGTTGGCCATGACCTTTGCGATTGCCTTCCTGCTGATGTTGGGGCGCTGGCTGACACAGGGGCACCTGGGGTTGCGTCATGTCCGCCAGCCGTGGCTGGCGTGGATGTTGGGTGTGGTGGGTTTGTTTGGTTATCACTTCTTTTATTTTGTGGCGATGGCGCATGCGCCGGTGGTGCAGGTTAGCCTGCTGGCTTATATGTGGCCGTTGCTGATCGTGTTGCTGGCGGCTTTGTTGCCGGGTGAGCGCTTGACGGTTTGCCATCTGTTCGGTGCCTTGCTGGCGTTGGGCGGCTGCTGGTTATTGATTGGTGGCGGAAGCGCTGGCTTCAGTCGTGAGTATTTGCCGGGTTATCTGGCCGCTGTCACCTGTGCGCTCTTGTGGTCGGTGTATTCGGTGGCCAGCCGTCTGGTGAAAG
Organism: uncultured Thiothrix sp.; assembly: GCA_964293125.1. Lineage (GTDB taxonomy): Bacteria > Pseudomonadota > Gammaproteobacteria > Thiotrichales > Thiotrichaceae > Thiolinea. The sequence continues at coordinate 81,667 of CAXYXY010000012.1, forward strand.
ACGTGCCAACCGATGCAGTGGGCTGGTTTTGTGGGGTAGTCGCTTTACTTGGTCTGCTCTGCCATCGGCTGCTCGAACAGACCGTTTGGCCACAAGGTCTGTTGCCATGGCTGGGGGTGGTGGGCTTGGGTCTGGGGCCCGTCGGGATTGCTTTTTTCACCTGGGACTACGGGGTCAAACACGGTAATCTACAGCTATTGGGTGTATTGTCCTACGCCGCGCCGCTGATTTCCGTGCTGGTTTTGATCGTGGCTGGCAAGGCGCAGCCGGAATGGTCGATTTTACTGGCGTGTCTGGCGATAGTGGGCGGTGCTTGGGTGGCCAGCCGGGGTGGTGCCGGTCGCCAAGTTGCAAAGGCAGGCCACCACGTAAACAAGCCAGGTAGACAATCTACTTAGAGGTGACAAATCCCGCCCTCATAAACATCCATGACTGACTTCAACTCGTGGTAAATGTACTCACGTTCAGCGGCGTTGTGTGCGTGTACGGCGGCGGGTATTTCATCTTTTTCCATGGCGTACAGCAAATGGCTTACGCTCATGCAGCCCTCACCGGCAATCTGCTCAATGACTTCATCCAGTGCCTGGGTGTCCAGCATTGTTTCAAGCTGGCCGGGTAATACGTTGTCCGGGAAGGTTTCGCTGCCCAGCCAGAAGCTCATGCCTTTTGCCAGAAACTCATCCACATTCAGATAATGCGTGCCATCACAGGAAAAATTCAGCGAGACCTTGCCATTGACAATATTCAATGAGCTGGAGCGCAGATAAATCGTCTCATCCGCAAAGCGCAAGGCTTTGAATTGTTGCAGGACTTTGCTGATGTCCGCCGCTGGCACAATCGCCCGCTCAAAATACGGGCGGCGCGGATAAGCCAGGCAGACATCGGTATCGCCCAGCTCTTCCATAGTCAGAATGCGGTAGACATACGGGTCATCCGAGTGCCACACAGTCGAGCGGCTGGCGGAAAAATGGAACTGGATATGGTGCACCCCCTGATCAACAATCAAAGCCTCATGCACTGACAGCACATGGTCGATGTGTTTATCCATCAGGCTTTCGACCCGTTCCTGAGAAAACAGCCCTTGCCGGATGGCGGGATCACCCTTGATCTGCCGCCATTGACTCGGTTCTTCATACATGACTTCGGAGTGTGGCAACTCGCGCAAGTCAAAGTCGACGCCGAGAAACCCCAAGCGCGCCCCGTCTGCCCCGCGAATGGTTTTAACCGCCGTCACCGACGGACGTTTTTTATTCCGACTGATATAAGCTTGCGACAGGTGGCAGTTGATGCTGGCATCGTGGATGTGTTGCAGATAAGGGCGCTCGGAACGATCCCGCCCGCGTGACTCCTCATCCGGCCCGTAACGGGTGATATTGGAACTGATCTGTATGCCTTTCTGATCCAGCACATACAGATACTTGCAGTAGTTCACCGTCTTGAAAATTTCACGCAGGCGTTTGTCCAGCGCATCCGCATCGGCCATTAAATCCGGCAAATCATGCGTGGCATCCTGCAACACTTCCTCTAAAAACTCGCTGAGTAACGCCCGCTGGGCATTGATGGACTGCTTGAGTGAATGCTTCGACATAAGGATACCGTGTTGATGTTGCCGTGTTCCAGAATCGGGAATGGCGCTGTATAGCGTATATAGTGAGTGCATGATCGTACTTTTTGACGGTTAGGAACATACCTATCAAGTCATAGTCCTGGCGATACGGCCGATTGGGTACAAACCACCTTGCGGGAATGGGGCAGTGTTTGTTTCGAGCTTGTCGTTAAAGTAAATCAGGCGGCGGATGCCAACCGGCTTCGACCCATAATGCACGGGCACGAACCCGGAATTCGGTATTGAGCGACAAGGCGCTAACCGTTGCCCGACCTGCGCTGGATATGCCAATGATGCGTGTGCTTGCTCCGTCCCAACAGAAATGATCACGCCAGATCTGCTGGCGAGGATGAAACAAAGCGGCAGACTCGCCTGTTTGCGGGTCAGTTGCTTCGATCAGGGCACCTTTTGCTTCATTACACAGACGGCAGGACAGCCAAAGGTTGTCCTCAGTGCTGCCACCAGCTTTCGAGCGGGGATGTATGTGTTCAATGGTTAATGGCACGCCGCTGACTTGCTCTTGTGTCAGGCAATAGCCACAACGATACAATGCCTGGCGTGCAATATGCTGGCGTAGCTCTCTGGAAACCGTTGCCATGTTTCTGTCGCTATCCCCGTGGCTGACCCGGTTGTAAACCACGTCGTTTGAGCAGCACAGCTGCATAACTGCGCCGCAAGGTAAGCGTGTCAGCCTCGTACTTCAATGCCTGCAACAACGTATCCTGATCAGGAGAAAGTACGCCATCTTTTTTGTCCTCTAACAAACTTTCATACAATTCCCAACGCTCCTGCGGGAAAGTACGACGGGATTCCTGCAACAATTCTTGATCCGTCATGGCCAGCAAGGGAAATACATCACCTTGATAACCTACGGGAATGTCTTCAAAAATGGGCGGCAGGGTATGACGCAAGCTGTCAAGAATGATGGACTCAGCAGGCTGATGATACAGTGAGGCAGCCTGATGCAGTTGTTGATAGAGAGCATCCGAAACATTAATGGTAATGGCGTGTGACATTTAGGCATCCCTCCGGCTTTTGTTCTGATGCGTTTAGCAAAGCATAGCAGGCTCATATAATCAACTGGCATACAAGGTTTTAGCTTACATTCCCAGCAAAAGTTCGGAAAACTCTTGCCAGATCAGCTTGTCAGCGCTCCGCACCACCGGCCATTGAGCACGGGTTCAGATGAGGCGTCCTTATTGACCGTTCGATACCCGCTTGTTTTCACCCGCTGATAATGGTATCAAGCGCGGCTAACACTTTTTAGCTGTCATGTTCATGCGTACAGCATGCGGACAGCGCTACGGATTACTCATGCTCAAGACCTATGCTTTATTGTTGATTGCCATCATGGCCGAAATCGTGGCGGCCAATGCCCTGAAATCGTCCAACCAGTTCACCCGCCTGTGGCCGACGGTGCTGTCGCTGAGCTGCTACGGGGTGTCGCTGTTTTTGCTGACGCTGGTGCTGAAGCAAATTCCGCTGGGGATTACCTATGCGATCTGGTCAGGGGTGGGTATCGTGTTTGTTGCGCTGATCGGGGTGCTGCATCACAAGGAAGCGCTGGATGCGCCCGCCATCATCGGCATGGGGCTGATCGTCGCAGGGGTGGTGGTGATTAACCTGTTTTCGAAGGCAGTAAACTAAACTGATCTAATCGATCTTTTAGTTTGTTACCTGACGGGTGCAATGCTATAATCGCCGCCTTTTTAGCAACCTTTAATCTGGAGCTTTGGACGATGTCTCTGAATGCAGAAATAAAGGCGGGTATTGTGGCACAATACCGCCAGTCAGAAACTGACACCGGGTCGCCGGAGGTGCAGGTTGCGCTGTTAACAGCGAACATAAAGCACCTGACCGACCACTTTGCCATTCACAAGCATGATCACCATTCCCGTCGCGGGATGTTGAAGATGGTTAATCAGCGGCGCAAGCTGCTGGACTATCTCAAACGCAAGAACCTGACTCGTTATCAAGAACTGATTGCCAGTCTCGGCCTGCGTCGTTAATCAGGCGCTTTGAAAACACCGCAATCTTGCGGTGTTTTCATATAAACGGGTACTATTCCCCCTCATCACGCAGGAAGGTTGTTTATAAACGCTCTGCGCCCAGAACGCTCATAAACAGCCTGCCGGTGATACACCCTTCTCACTTCAATAAACTACAGGCTTAATTAATGTCAAAAGTCACAAAAACATTCCAGTTCGGTGAGCACACTGTCACCCTCGAAACCGGCGAAATTGCCCGTCAAGCGTCTGCCACCGTTATGGTCAGCATGGGCGAAACGGTCGTAATGGTTGCAGCCGTTGGCCGCAAAGAAGCGGAAGCCGGACGCGATTTCTTCCCGCTGACCGTGAATTACCAAGAAAAGTTTTATGCTGCCGGACGTATCCCCGGTGGTTTCTTCAAGCGTGAAGCCCGTCCGACTGAAGACGAAACCCTGGTCGCACGCTTGATCGACCGCCCGATTCGCCCACTGTTCCCAGAAGGCTTCACCAACGAAGTGCAAGTGGTTGCGACTGTTGTTTCCCTGAACCCACAAGTTTCTGCTGATATTCCAGCAATGATCGGTGCGTCAGCGGCTCTGCTGATTTCCGGCATGCCTTTCCAGGGGCCGATTGCGGCAGCTCGGGTCGGTTTCCGCGACGGTGCTTACTTGCTGAATCCTTCTACCGAAGACCTGAAAACTTCTGCGCTGGATTTGGTAGTGGCGGGTACGGCGGACGCGGTGCTGATGGTTGAATCCGAAGCGAAGGTGCTCAGCGAAGAAGTCATGCTCGGTGCAGTGGTCTTCGGCCATGAGCAAATGCAGGTCGCGATTACCGCGATTAAGGAAATGGCAGCGGAAGTCGGTAACCCGGCTTGGGTATGGACACCGCCTGCACGGAATACGGCACTGGTGAGTGCACTGGAATCTGGCTATGAAGCCGATCTGACAGCGGCGTTCCAGATTGCTGACAAGCAGGAACGTTATGCGCGTGTTGAGGAAATCTCAACAGCGGCCAAAGCCGGTTTGATCGCGGCAGAGGGTACGGATGGCCCGACAGCTGACGAGTTCAAGGTTGAATTCAAGAACCTGGAAAAGAAAGTCGTGCGTGGCAGTATCATTGCGGGTAACCCACGGATTGATGGCCGTGACCTGCAAACCGTGCGCCCGATTACGGTGCGCGTAGGTGTATTACCGCGTGCGCATGGTTCTGCGTTGTTTACCCGGGGTGAGACACAGGCATTGGTCGTGACGACGCTGGGTACTGAGCGTGACTCACAGATGATTGATGCGGTCGCGGGTGAATACAAAGACCCGTTCATGTTCCATTACAACTTCCCTCCGTACAGCGTCGGCGAAACCGGTTTTATCGGTTCCCCCAAGCGCCGCGAAATCGGGCATGGTCGTCTGGCCAAGCGCGGGGTGAAAGCGACTATTCCGACCACGGAAGATTTTCCGTATGTCATCCGTTGTGTGTCTGAAATCACTGAATCGAATGGTTCCAGCTCCATGGCCAGCGTCTGTGGTAGCTCTTTGGCACTGATGGATGCGGGTGTGCCGGTTTCTGCGGCCGTTGCGGGGATTGCGATGGGCTTGATCAAGGAAGGCGAGCAGTTCGCGGTATTGAGCGACATTCTCGGCGACGAAGATCACCTCGGTGATATGGACTTTAAAGTAGCCGGTTCCAGCGCGGGTATTACTGCCCTGCAAATGGACATCAAGATTCAGGGTATCACCCGCGAAATCATGGAAAAGGCACTGGAGCAGGCGAAAGCAGGCCGGATGTTTATCCTCGGTGAAATGGCGAAAGTGATCAGTGCCCCGCGTGATACCTTGTCTGATTATGCACCCCGTTACGTGACCATGAAGATCAATCCGGAAAAAATCCGCGAAGTGATCGGTAAAGGTGGCGAAACCATTCGTGGTATTACTGAAGCATCCGGTGCGACCATCGACATTAGCGATGATGGTTTTATCAAGATTGCAGCAGTCGATGCGGCGGCGGCGCATAAAGCGCGTGAAATGATCGAGTCGATCACGGCTGATGTCGAACTGAACAAGGTCTACACCGGTACGGTTGCGCGGATCATGGACTTCGGTGCGTTTGTTACTATTCTGCCAGGCAAAGACGGCCTGCTGCATATTTCACAGATCAGCCAGGAACGCGTTGAGAAGGTCACTGACTTTGTGAACGTGGGCGACATCGTCAAAGTCAAGGTCATCGAGATCGACCGTCAGGGACGGATGCGCTTGAGCATGAAAGAAAATGGTGAGGGCGGGCAAGCTGTCAGCTAAGCCTGCTTAGATTGCTTGGACTTGCCGGTGCAAAATCGGCAAGGTCAGCCATTCAGCCATTTGTCTATAACAGAAGACCCTTCGGGGTCTTTTGTTGTATTTATGCATCCAAAAAAACTGACCGGCGTATAATACGGTGAGGTGATCGGCTAAAGCTCCCTTCTTTACAGCAGACTGGATAAATAAACAAACCATGCAGGAAATGATGTCATGAAACGTTACCAAAACCCGGAGGTCTTTGAGCATCTGGCCATGTCTTATGCGCTGGGTACTCTGCAGGGGCGGGCGCGGATGCGGTTTGAAGGTTTGATGGCGCATCATTTCTATTTGCGGGCAGTGACTCAAGTCTATCAGCAGCGGTTCTCCGGGTTGATGGGGCTGTTACCCGCCGAGCAGCCACCGGCTTTGGTCTGGGAGCGGATTGAACGTGAGCTGGCATTGAAGCCGGTGTCGCGCAAGGTTTCAGCGGCACAGGTCGGTTCACCGGCGGCTTCAGTTAAATCCCGGCTTGGCTGGTTACTGTGGCCAGCCATGGGTTTGTCTTCCGCGATGGCTGCGATGCTGACGGTCTTTGTGTTGAATACCCAGCAAGCTGCCCAGCCTGATCTCTATTTTTCCAAGCTGAACTCGCCGACCATGGAATCAGTGGCGATGGTCACGGCCAGTGCGGATGACATGAAAATTACGGTGGCACTGGCTGATGGTATTGTGGTCGACGGCAAAAGCATGCCGACCTTGTGGTGTTTGTCGAAAAAGGCGGGTGACATGCCAAGACGGATGGGCGAGCTGAAGCCACAAGGACGCAGCGAGCTGACGATGGATGAAACGGCCTGGAAGAGCCTGCGCGAAGTCGGCAAGCTGGCCATCAGCCTGGAACCGATGGATCAGCCTGGCGCGAAAGAGCCCATGGGTGAAGTGATTTATGAGGGTGAGCTGATGAGCGCTCTATAGGGATTGCTGCAATTCAGATCTTCACCGCCACTTTGATCGCCTCTCGAATACTCTCCTGTGCCAGCTCGTCGGTAATCATCTCATTGTCGCGCGTAGTCACATAGAAATTGTCTTCTGCCTGTTCGCCTAGCGTACTGATTTGTGCGTTGTGCACCCGTACTTCAAACTTGTCCAGTGTTTCCCCTATCCGCGATAACAGACCGGGCATGTCGCCGGTGCGAATCTCCATGACGGTCAGGTTGCGGTCTTCCTGCTGGCGGAAGTTAATGTAGGTCGGCACGTCGAAGTTACGCAGAATACGGGGTTGGCGGTGTTGGCGTACTGTGAATTGAGCGGCACGCAGGTTTCTGCGCATCACTTCGGTGATATAGGCCTGATCGGCGGGCGAGGTGATCAGGTTATTGTTTTCCGGGCCAAGCACATGCAGGGTATACAGATCCTTGCCGTCCTTGTCATCTTCGCCCAGGGAGACCAACCTCGCTTGCACGATATTAAGGTTGAGCTGTTCCAGAGTGGAAACAACCCGGGTGAACAGGCCGGGTTTGTCTTCGCTATAGACAAAAATCACATTGCTACTACCGGAGGAAGTGACACGCATTTCGACCAGGGGCAGGGTGGCGGCAGAGGCTGTCAGAATATGTTGCGCATGCCAGCAAATCGACTCGACTGAATGCTGCAGCAGGTAATCTTGCCCCAGTTGTTCCCAGAAGGCATGACAGGGTGTGGTGTCGAATTTATCTATATGCAATTGTTCCAGCGCTGAATTACGTTTTTCCTCAATCAGATAATCCGTTTTTTCGGACAGCGGAATGCGGTTACGCAGCCGGTTGCGGGCGCTGCGATAAAGCTCGGTGAGCAAGGACTGTTTCCAGGTATTCCAGAGCTTGGGGTTAGTGCCCTTGATGTCGGCGATGGTGAGCAGGAACAGGTAATCAAGGCGATTCTGCTCAACCACCTGCCGGGTGAATTCGTCGATTACAGTGGGGTCGCTGATGTCTTTGCGTTGTGCGGTGACACTCATCAGCAAGTGGTTTTTGACCAGCCAGCTGACAATCGAAGCATCATGCAGGTTAAGGCTGTGCTCACGGCTGAATACATAAGCGTCTTCTGCACCTAGTACGGAATGGTCGCCATTGCGGCCTTTGGCAATATCATGGAACAGGGCGGCCAAATACAACAGTTCGGGCTTTTGCAGGTTTTTGAAGATTTCTGCGCAAACGGGCAGTTCTGCCGCACCTTTGGCGGTGCTGTAGCGACGCACATTGCTGACTACAAACAGGGTGTGTTCATCGACTGTGTAGGCGTGAAACAGGTCATATTGCATGCGCCCGACGACATTGGCAAAGGCCGGTATGTAGGCAGCAAGCACACCATAGCGGTTCATCAGGCGCAGGATGCGGGTAATGCCGGTTTGCTGGCTGAGAATCTGCATGAAAATTTTACGGTGCCAAGCCTGTTGGCGGAAGCCGGAATCGACCCGGTGCAAGTTGCTGCGAATCAGGCGAATGGTCTCGGGAGCAAGGCCCGTAGTACCCGGCGTGGTTTGCAGGATCAGGAAAATTTCCAGCAGTGCCGTCGGGTAGAGCGTGAACGTGTCGGGCGAGTTGACGGCCAGCACCTTGCCATGTTTTTGATACCATTCGCCCACCATGGTGGGGTGCGGTTGGGCGTCCGGCACCAGTTTTTTGCGCAATACGCCCAGTAGTACGTCCGTCAGGCGTTCCAGATCGGTAATGGTCTTGTAATAACGCTGCATCAGGGCTTCGACCGCGTCATTGCGATTGGTCGAATGATAACCAAAGCTTTCCGCCAAGGCATGTTGGTAGTCGAATAACAGACGGTCTTCTTTGCGCCCGGTCAGGTTGTGCAGGATGAAGCGGATACTCCAGAGGAAATCACGTCCGCTGCGCAGGCAGTCATATTCGCCTTGCTCCAGCAGGCGGTGTTCGTGCAGTTCAAACAGTGATAATTGCCCGTATTCGCGCTCGATGATCCAGCTGATCATGTGAATATCGCGTAATCCACCGCGCCCTTCCTTGAGGTTCGGCTCGACACGGTAGGCGGTATCCCCAAATTTGCGATAACGTGCCTCCTGTTCGTCCAGCTTGGCCAGAAAGAAGCTGCAGCTGTCCCACATTTTTTCCGGGCTGGTGCCTGCCCGCATCTGGTGATAGAGCGCCCGGCTACCGCACAGCAAACGCGATTCGATCAGGTTGGTGATGATCGTCAGGTCGGCGAGTGCAGATTGCAGACATTCTTCCAGCGTGCGTACACTATGGCCTACTTCCAGCCCCATATCCCAGAGAAAGGTCAGGAAGCTGGAAATACGCTCCTGGGTGGTCGCATCAGGTGCCTGCCGGAGCAGAATCAGCAGGTCAATATCCGAGGCCGGATGCAATTCCTTGCGCCCGTAGCCGCCGACTGCGATCAAGGCAGCGCTGGCCGGATCAAAGCCGTTTTCCAGCCACAAGTCCTGCAAGATCATGTCAACCAGCCCGGCATGGTGATGCAGCAGGCTACGGATGGGGTAACCCTCGGTAAAAAATACTTCCAGCTGCTGGCGGGCGCTGCGCAGAAAACGCGCATAATCCGCCGGTTTTTTTTTACCGGTTTCTTTAAAGCCCAGATAATCGTCCAGTAACGGATTGAGGCGGGTATCAGTATTCATCATTATTCATAAACATAAAGTAATGGCAAAAATCATGCGCTTTGCTTGAATTGGTTTTGGATGCGTTCCTGCCAGCCTGCCTCTTCCGCACGCAAGGTCAGTACCTCAAAGCCGGTGTCGGTGACCAGAATGGTGTGTTCCCACTGGGCGGACAGTTTGTGGTCTTTGGTCACTGCCGTCCATTGGTCAGGCAGGATTTTCATGTCACGTTTGCCCAGGTTGATCATCGGTTCAATGGTGAAAATCATGCCGGCTTCAATAATGGTGCCTTGTCCGGCTTTACCGTAATGCAGGATTTGTGGGTCTTCGTGGAAGTTGCTGCCGATGCCGTGCCCGCAAAATTCACGCACCACCGAGAACCGGTTACTTTCCGCATGGCACTGGATGACGGAGCCAATATCGCCCACCGTTGCGCCGGGGCGTACGGCCAGAATCCCCAGATACATGCATTCCTGGGTGATTTCAGCCAGACGCTTGCCTTGAATGGTCGGCTGGCCGACATGAAACATCTTGCTGGTATCGCCGTGGTAGCCGTCTTTGATGACGGTGACGTCAATATTCAGCGCATCGCCTTTTTTCAGCACTTTGTCGCTGGGAATACCGTGGCAGATCTGGTGATTAACCGAAGTGCAGATCGATTTGGGGAAGGGGGGCGTACCGTAGCCGAGTGGTGCGGGGATAGTGCCTTGGACGTTGACGATGTAGTCATGGCAAATCTGGTTGATTTCGTTGGTGGTGATCCCCGGCTTGACGTATTCGCCGATCATGTCTAATACTTCAGCGGCTAATCGCCCGGCGACGCGCATTTTTTCAATTTCTTCGGGGGTTTTGATCTGTATTGCCATCTATTCTTCTTCCAGGTAGCACTAATAAACGAATCATGGTATAAAGCGCACGCCAATTTGGCAAACTACATTACTTATTTTATTCCACACATGCACCGACACATCGTACAGGGTGCCTGATAACGATTCTACACTGGATTTTATCAGGTTGTATGCTGGGGTGTATGGAGGCGTAACCCAAATCAGGAGATTGATATGCCTAAAGTTACTATGCGTCAGATGTTGGAAGCCGGTGTCCACTTTGGTCACCAGACCCGCTACTGGAACCCGAAAATGGGGCCTTACATTTTTGGTGAGCGCAACAAGATTCACATCATCAACCTTGAGCAGACTCTGCCGATGTTCAATGATGCCATGAATTTCATTGGCAAGCTGGCGGCACGTGGCGGCAAAGTCATGTTCGTGGGCACTAAGCGTTCTGCCCGTGAAGCCGTGCGTGAAGCTGCGCTGTCCTGCAAAATGCCGTATGTTGACCATCGCTGGTTGGGCGGCATGCTGACCAACTTCAAAACGGTCAAGCAATCCATCCGTCGCTTGAAAGATCTGGAAAAAATGGAAGAAGACGGCACTACTGCGCGTCTGAACAAAAAAGAAATTCTGGTACGCAAGCGCGAGCAAGAAAAGCTGGAGCGCAGTCTGGGCGGTATCAAGGACATGAAAGGTCTGCCGGATGCCATTTTCGTAATTGACGTGGGCTATGAAAACATTGCCGTACTGGAAGCGAAAAAACTGGGTATCCCGGTGATTGGCGTGGTCGACAGTAATAACCCGCTGACCAACATTGATTACATTATTCCCGGTAACGATGACGCGATCCGCGCGATTCAGTTATACGTCTCTGCGGCATCAGATGCGATCCGTGAAGGTCACGTGGCTGCTGCTGTGCCAGGCACCCATGCGGCGGATGACGAAGCAGTTGTCGCGGCGGATGTGGCCGAAGTAGCTGCCTCCGCAGAAACAGATGCGGCTGCGGAAGTACCAGCACAAGCTTAAGCCCCGGTGGGTATACAAGATTTTAGGAGATAAAAATCATGGCAATTACAGCTGCAATGGTTAAGGAACTGCGCGAACGTACAGGCGCAGGCATGATGGATTGTAAAAAGGCATTGACTGAGGTCGATGGTGACATGGAAGGCGCTATCGAACTGATGCGCAAATCAGGCGCGGCCAAAGCTGACAAGAAAGCAGGCCGTACTGCGGCTGAAGGCCGGATCGTCATTGCGGTGTCTGAGAATGGCAAGCAGGCGGCGGTTGTTGAAGTGAACAGTGAAACTGACTTCGTGGCGGGTGATGATAACTTCATCAGCTTTGCTGAAGGCGTCGGCGCGGCAGTGCTGGCTAACCAGCCTGCTGATGTGGCCGCAATTGCTGGCTTGTCACTGGGCAATCACACCATTGAAGAAGCACGCACTGCTTTGATCGCCAAAATTGGTGAGAACATTCAGATTCGTCGTTTTGAACTGCTGTCTACTGACACCGGTTCGATCGCCACTTACCAACACGGTGCGCGCATTGGTGTAGCCGTGGTGATTAAGGGTGACAGCGACAATCTGGGCAAGGATATTGCGATGCATGTGGCCGCCAGTCACCCGGTTTGTGTGAATGAAACCGAAGTACCGGCAGACGTGGTTAGCAAGGAACGCGAAATCCAGATCGACATCGCGATGCAAAGTGGCAAGCCACGTGAAATCGCCGAGAAAATGGTCGAAGGCCGGATGCGCAAGTTCCTGGCAGAAATTACCCTGGTGGGTCAGCCATTTGTCAAAGATCCTGATCAAACCGTTGCCGATCTGCTAAAAGCGAAAGGGGCTGATGTGGTCAGCTTTACCCGTCTTGAAGTGGGCGAAGGTATCGAGAAGAAGCAGGAAAACTTTGCGGATGAAGTGGCTGCTCAAGCGGCAGCTGCAAAAGGCTAAGGCTGGGTCGGTAGTCTGATTCTGTTAGATAAAAGGGGCAACATTGTTGCCCCTTTTTCTTTTCCTCTGTATAAAGTACGCCATCTTTGGCTTATGTTCTGGCAGGCTCCATCATGACAAGCACACCACACCGAATCTTACTCAAGCTGAGCGGCGAAGCGCTGCAAGGCACACAGGAATCCGGGATTGACACGAGCATCCTTAGGCGGGTGGCTGAAGAAGTGCTGGCAGTACAGCAATCCGGCGTGCAGGTGGCTTTGGTGATTGGTGGTGGTAATCTGTTCCGGGGGGCGGGCTTGGCCGCTGCCGGGATGGATCGGGTGCGTGGCGACCAGATGGGCATGCTGGCAACCGTGATGAATGCGTTGGCGATGCAGGACATGCTGGAACAACTCGGTGGTTCGTGCCGGGTCATGAGTGCTTTGGCGATTGCACAGGTCGGTGAGGCCTATTCGGCTCATCAGGCACGTGCACACTTGCAGCAGGGGCAGATTGTGATTTGTGCTGCCGGTACGGGTAATCCGTTTTTTACGACAGATACCGCAGCCAGTCTGCGTGCGATAGAATTACAGGCTGATTTGTTGCTGAAAGCGACTAAAGTAGATGGCATTTATGATGCTGATCCGCTGAAGCACCCGGATGCGGTGCGCTATAGTAAACTGTCCTATGATAGCGCGATTGCACAGCAGCTGGGTGTAATGGATTTGACTGCAATGGTGATGTGCCGTGACAACCACATGCCATTGCGGGTGTTTGACATGTTTGCTGTGGGTGCTTTGCACGCTATTGTGCAGGGTGAAGCAGTCGGTACACTGGTAGAGGTTTAAGCAAAATGATTGATGAATTAATGCTGGATGCGGAAGAACGCATGCAAAAAAGTATTGAAGCCCTGAAAAACGAGCTGACTAAAATCCGCACCGGGCGCGCGCATCCGAGCCTGCTGGATCACATCACGGTCGATTATTACGGTGTTGAGACGCCACTGAGCCAGGTGGCCAGTGTCGGTTCGGAAGATGCACGCACGCTGACCATTACGCCGTGGGAAAAGCCGATGGTGCAGGCTATCGAGAAAGCGATCATGAAGTCTGATCTGGGTCTGAATCCGATGTCAGCCGGTACGGTGATTCGGGTGCCGGTGCCTGCGTTGACGGAAGAACGGCGGCGCGATCTGGTCAAGGTGGTCAAGGCCGAAGCGGAAGGGACGCGCGTGGCGATTCGGAATATTCGCCGTGATGCCAATTCCGACCTGAAGGGGCTGGAAAAAGAAAAGATGATCTCTGAAGACGAGGAACGGCGGGCAGAGGACAGTGTGCAAAAACTGACAGATAAATACGTTAAAGAAGTCGAGACGGTGCTGGAAAAGAAAGAAAAGGACTTGATGGCGATTTAATGGTTTATCAGGCAGGGGCATGCCGGGTGTGTGCTTTGATGGCGGAATAATGAGTAACGAACAACAAAATACCCCCAGGCATGTCGCGATTGTGATGGATGGCAATGGGCGTTGGGCAAAAGCTCGCCTGTTGCCGCGCCTGTTCGGACATCGCAAAGGGGTGGAGGCTGCCCGCAAGGTCATCCGTTCTTGCAGTGATGCCGGGGTCGGCTGTCTGACCCTGTTCGCGTTCAGCAGTGAAAACTGGAAGCGTCCAGAGGATGAAGTCAGTGGCTTGATGTCGCTGTTTATGACGGTGTTGGAGCGCGAAGCCACGGGCCTTTTGCGTCATCAGGTGCGCATGGAGTTTATCGGTGACCGCAGTGGTTTTTCCGAGGCCTTGCGCAAGAAGATTTATGCCGTCGAGGCGCAGACTGCGGGCTGTACCGGCATGCGCCTGCTGATAGCCGCCAACTATGGTGGACGCTGGGACATCATGCAGGCGGTGAAAACACTGGCGGTGCGGGTGCAGCGCGGTGAGACGCGGGTGGACGACTTGCAGGAATCTGATCTGAATGCGGCCTTGTCCACGCATGGTTTGCCGGAACCGGATCTGTTTATCCGCACGGGTGGCGAACAGCGGATCAGTAATTTTCTGTTATGGCAGCTTGCCTATTCAGAACTGTATTTTACGGACAGGCTCTGGCCGGAGTTTGACCAAAGCGACTTGCAGGCCGCCTTTGCAACCTATGCAGGCCGCCAGCGCCGTTTCGGCATGACCGGTGAACAACTCAATAACCCGCAGGGAAAACAGCATGCTTAAACAGCGTATTATTACCGGTATTATCCTTGCCTTGCTGGTTTCTCTGGCGATTTATGCCTTGCCCACGGCCTTGTTTGCCCAGCTGTCCATGTTGTTTATTGTGGGAGTGGGTGCCTGGGAATGGGCGAGTTTGACCGGTACGCCACCGGGGATGTCGCGGATGCTGGCACCCTTGCCGGCGATGCTCATTGCCCAAGTGCTGCTATTGTCAGGCTGGCCGTTGACACCGGTATTGCTGCTGAGTGTGCTCGTGTGGGCGGTGATCCTGCAGTTGCTGCTGCGGTATCGGCAGGATACCCCGTTTTATCACGAGCATCCGGCAGTGCTGAAAGTACTGGGGGTGCTGGTGCTGGTGCCTGCCTGGTATGCACTGGCCCATTTGCACGCTACCCATTTCGGCTATGTGTTTTACCTGATCAGTCTGATCGCTTTTGCAGATATTGGTGCTTATTTCATCGGCAAGCGCTTGGGCAAGAATAAACTCGCACCGGCACTCAGTCCGGGTAAAACCCGTGAAGGTGCATTCGGTGCCTTAGCAGTGACCTTGGTCTGGGCTTGCCTGGGGGCGATGATCGGTGGTTTCGGACTGGCAGAGGGTTTGGTTTTTGTCCTGTTCTCAATGCTGGCGGTGGTCATGTCGATTGCGGGTGATCTGTTTGAGAGTCTGGTGAAGCGGCAGGCGGGCGCCAAAGACAGCGGCACTTTGTTACCCGGTCATGGCGGGGTGCTGGATCGGATTGACAGTTTGCTGGCGGCAGCGCCCGTCTTCACGCTCGGCCTGCTCTGGATCAGGATGGCGTGACGCATGACTATTAAGCGGCTGACTATTCTGGGGGCGACGGGCAGTATCGGGGTGAGTACCCTGGATGTGGTGGCGCGCCACCCGGAGCGTTTTCAGGTGTTTGCCCTGACTGCACAGCAGAATGTAGCGCGTCTGTTTGCCCAGTGTCAGCAGTTTCAGCCCGTTTATGCGGTGATGGTGGATGAACAGGCCGCCAAACAATTGGCGCAGCAGTTGCAACAGGTTGGCAGCCGCACTGAAGTATTGACTGGCACGGCTGCGTTAGAGCAGGTCGCGGCGGATGATGCTACGGATTATGTGATGGCGGCTATCGTCGGGGCAGCGGGCTTGTTGCCCGCGTTGGCGGCGGCACGAGCCGGTAAGCGGGTGTTATTGGCGAATAAAGAAGCGCTGGTGATGTCCGGGCAGTTATTCATGGATGCAGTGCGTGATCATGGTGCCCAGTTATTACCGATAGACAGTGAACACAATGCCATTTTTCAGTGTCTGCCCAGTCTGTCCGGTCTGCCCAGCGGGAACGACGTACATGATACGGCGCAGGGTAGTCCGTGCAGGTTCCAGGGGGTAGAGCGCATTTTGCTGACGGCCTCAGGTGGGCCATTTCTGCATAAACCCTTGAGCGAGATGCAGGATATTACACCGGAACAGGCGGTTGCTCACCCTAATTGGGTAATGGGGCAGAAAATCTCGGTCGATTCTGCCACCCTGATGAACAAAGGGCTGGAAGTGATCGAGGCTTGCTGGCTGTTTGCCATGCCTGCCGAGCGCGTTGAAGTCGTTGTTCACCCACAAAGTACCATTCATTCCATGGTGGCCTATAATGATGGCTCGGTATTGGCACAATTGGGTAATCCCGATATGCGCACGCCGATTGCTTATGCGCTGGGTTGGCCGGAGCGGTTGGTATCCGGCGTCGCACCCCTGGATTTGTTTGCAGTAGCACGGCTGGATTTTGAGCGCCCGGATCTGGAGCGCTTCTCTTGCTTGCGGCTGGCGTATGAAGCGCATGCTGCCGGTGGTTACACTACGATTGCCCTGAATGCCGCGAATGAAGTCGCGGTGCAGGCGTTTTTGCAACGGGGTATTGGTTTCATGGCTATTCCACAAGTGATCGAACATGTGATGCAATTGGCTGCATCGGGTACGCCCACACATTTAGAGGATATAATTATTCAGGATAACGCAAGCCGTCAGGCAGCATTATCATGGATAAAAAATAAAGCATCATGATGAATATTATGGACTTGTTGATAATCTTACCGGCTTTCTTGCTGACCATTGGTATCTTGGTCACGGTGCATGAGTTTGGTCATTTTTGGGTTGCTCGCAAACTGGGCGTAAAAGTTTTACGTTTCTCGGTCGGCTTTGGCAAGCCCTTGTGGACGCGTGCTTCCGGGGCTGACCAGACCGAATATGTGCTGGCCGCCTTGCCACTTGGTGGCTATGTGAAAATGCTGGATGAACGTGAGGGCGAGGTCGCACCTGAAGAAGCGCACCGTGCCTTCAACCGGCAAAACGTCTGGACGCGCATTGCCATTGTGCTGGCCGGGCCGGTCGCCAATTTCATTCTCGCCATTATTATTTATGCCATTGTTTTTCTCAGTGGTAATCCGGCCATGTATCCGTATGTGCAGGCACGCGCGGATACACCGGCAGCAACCGCCGGTTTTGAACCGGGTGATAAAATTACCGCCATCAACCAGCACCCTGCTGCGTCCTGGGAAGAGGCGCGGATGCTGCTCTTGGAAGAGTATTTGCAATCACCGTTACTCGCGGTCGAAGTGCAGACCCAGCAAGGGGCAATGGCGGAGCGGCAGCTGGATTTGAGTGGCCTGTCCCTGCTGAAAACCGAGGGTGATTTTCTGGCCAAGTCGGGTATCAGTTTTTGGGCACCGGAATTCGGGGTGGGTGTCACGTTGGTCATGCCGGGTTCGGCTGCCGAGCAAGGCGGTTTGCTGGCGAAAGACAAAGTGCTGACTATGAATGGCATCAAACCGGAAAGTGCCGAACAGTTTGTAAAGTATGTACAGCAACACCCCGGTGAGAAAGTTGAGTTACAGGTGCAGCGTGAAGAGGGTGTGGTCAATGTGGGGCTGATTCCGGCACTGAAAACGGTGGATGGCAAGGAAATAGGCCAGATTGGCGCTGGTGTGGGTGAGTATGTGCCGGATGCGGTGCGGGAAAAACTGGAATTCACTCAGTATTTCGGGCCGATTGACTCCGTGCTGATGGGTGCAGAAAAGACCTGGCAAATGTCGACGCTCACCCTGAAAATGATGGGGCGCATGTTCACTGGCGAAGTTTCGCTGAAAAATATCAGTGGGCCGATCACGATTGCCCGTTTTTCCGGTGAAACGGCCTCAGCAGGTTTGCCTTATTACCTGGGTTTTCTGGCGATAGTCAGTGTGAGTCTGGGTGTACTGAACCTGTTACCGATTCCGATGTTGGACGGTGGGCATTTGCTTTACTATGTGATTGAGATTGTTAAGGGTAGCCCGGTTTCTGCCCGTGTCGAGGACTTTGGTCTGCGATTCGGGATGGCAGTGGTGGGCTGCATTATGGTACTGGCGTTGTACAACGATTTTATGCGGTTATTAAACTAATGAAAAAACAGAAACTTTCCTGGATCATCGCTAGTAGCCTGTTGGCTGTTTCCCCATCTG
This sequence comes from uncultured Thiothrix sp., assembly GCA_964293125.1. Taxonomy (GTDB): domain Bacteria; phylum Pseudomonadota; class Gammaproteobacteria; order Thiotrichales; family Thiotrichaceae; genus Thiolinea. Next base: position 99,592 of record CAXYXY010000012.1, read on the forward strand.
TGTTTGCGGCCAGTTTTGTCGTGCGGGACATTCAAGTCAGCGGGCTGGAACGGATTCAGGCGGATACGGTGCTGAACTATCTGCCCGCCCGGGTTGGCCAGCCGTTTGATGACAGCCGTTCGGCAGACGCGATTCGCTCGCTCTATCAGACGGGGCTGTTTGATGATGTGCAATTGTCCCGGCAGGGTGATGTGCTGATCGTAGCGGTGGTTGAACGCCCGGCGATTGGTGAAATCAACATCAGCGGTAACAGCAAGATCAAAACCGAACAGTTGACCCAAGCCCTGAAAATTTCTGGCGTGGCGACAGGCGATACGCTGGACAAGTCGGCATTGTTAAAAATCCAGCGCGAACTGGAAGAGCAGTACCTGTCGCTGGGTTATTATGGTGTAGATGTCAGCACCGAAGTCAAGCCGCTGGATAACAAGCGGGTAGCGGTTAACATCAATGTCAAGGAAGGTGGCGTTGCCCGCATCAAGCAAGTGAAGATCGTCGGTAACAAGGCTTTCCCGGAAGAGGTGTTACTGAAACAGCTGGAATCAGGCACGCCCGGCACTTTCTCGATTCCTTTCCTGAGCAGTCGTGACAAGTACGCCAAAGAGAAGCTGGTCGGTGATCTGGATGCCTTGAATGCCTATTACCGTGATCGGGGCTACCTGAACTTTGAGATTGTATCCACGCAAGTCTCGCTGACACCTGATAAACAGGGTGTTTACATTACTGTGAGTGTCAATGAAGGCGATCAGTATCAGATTGGTACAGTGAATGTCACCGGTAACGCCAAGCTGTCACAGGCGCAGGTTACCGAAGCGATCAAATTGCAGCAGGGACAGGTTTTTTCCCAAAAAAGTCTGGAAGAAACCCGCAAAAATCTGACCACCGAATTAGGCAAGCAGGGGTATGCGTTTGCCAAAATCGGAGCGACTCCGGATATTGATAAAGTGAACAAGCGGGTGGGGATTACGCTCGCGATTGATGCGGGTAAGCGGACGTATGTGCGCCGGATCAATATTCGTGGCAACAACCGTACCCGTGATGAAGTGTATCGTCGCGAACTGCGTCAACTGGAAAGTTCCTGGTTCTCTGCCGAACAGATGGAACGCTCAAAAGTACGTCTGCAACTGCTGCCGTATGTGGAAAATGTCAATATTACGACCGAGCCAGTGGCAGGAACACCGGATCAGGTCGACCTGAATATTGTGATTGCAGAACGGTCATCCAACAATTTCCGGATTGGCGCAGGCTATTCGCAATCACAAGGACTGTTGCTCAACCTGAGCCTGAATCAGGAAAACTTCATGGGCACTGGCAAGCAGGTTGAAATTGACCTCGATAATAGCGAAGTCAACCAGAAATTCCTGATTTCCTATACGAATCCGTACTATACGCCGGAAGGGATCAGCCGTGGTTTTAGCCTGTATTACAATAAGTATGATGCGGCAGCTGAGGATATTTCCAGTTTTGCCTCCAATAGCTATGGCGGTAAAGTCAGTTTCAGCGTGCCATTGAGTGAAAACGACTCGGTCAGTCTCTCGGCAGGGGTTGAGCAACGCGAGATTACTCTGGGGACTGACCCAGCTGAACATATTTCGACCTTTACGGACACCCACGGGCTGGATTACCAGCAATTGCCGGTGACGGTTAGCTACGTACACGATACCCGTAATCGCAGTATTTTCCCGACTTCGGGTCAACGCCATCGCCTGTCTTTGCAGGGCGCTTTGCCCGGCAGTGATCTGCAGTATCAAAAGCTGAGTTATGATGGTGCTTATTACAAGGCCATCAATGACGACTTTACCTTCTCGGCCAAAGCCAAGATAGGCGCGGGAACCGGTGGTGGTGATCTGGATGGCTTGCCGTTTTTCGAGAAGTACAATGCGGGCGGCATTCAGTCGGTGCGTGGCTTTGAGCAAAACAGTCTGGGGCCACTGGATTCCAACGGTGATGCCAAAGGCGGTGACTTGATGGTTACCGCCACGGCTGAGGTACTGTTCCCGATGCCGCTGGCAACGGATGTGAAAAGTGTCAAGATGAGCGCCTTTGTGGACGCAGGCAACGTGTTTGACAGTACCGGCGATTTCGATTCTGCCGAGTTGCGTTATTCGGCGGGTCTAGGGGTTGTCTGGCTCTCGCCGATTGGGCCGTTTGAGGTCAGTTACGCCAAGGCACTGAATGCCAAGGACGATGACAAAGAGCAGGCTGTCCAGTTTAGTATTGGAGCCTCCTTCTGATCAAGACCCGCAAGACCGGCCAGGCCATGCGGTAACTTGCCGGGTGTATCAAGGAATAGGGTGATAGCAGGATGGAAACAGGATGTTTGAGCCAGGGTTTTTTCCTTGGTAACATGCGGCGTTACGGGTCAGGTCTAGGTCTGGTGTTGGCGCTAGTGCTGACGGGTATGATGCCGCCTGTATGGGCAGATGAATTGCCTTACCGGATTGCAGTCGTCAATCTGTCCAGAGTGCTGGAGAATGCGCCACAGTCCTCAGCGGAAAGTCGCCGGTTGGAGGCGACCTTTTCCAGTCGTGAAGCAACGCTAGAACAGGAACGTCTGGCGTTGCAGCAGGCAAAAGAAGCTTATCAGCAAACTGCCAATACCTTGTCCAAGGGTGATCGCCTGCAGCGTGGGCGTGAAATGCGTATTCTGGAACGTGAGTACAACCGTAATCTGGAAGACTTGCGCGAGGAAATTCGGGCAGCCAAGGATTCTGCGCTGGAAAAAGTACAGGATCAGGTTGAACGGGCAGTAGATGCCGTGCGCGCGCAGGAAAAAATCGATATTGTTTTTCGTGAAAGCGATTATATTGTTGCCAGTGCGCGGGTGAATATGACGGATAAAGTGCTGGCCTATCTGCAGCAGCAGTTCATAAGCGAGCAACAACAGGCACCCGATACACCTAAAACCGGCGAATAATGGAGAATAATAATGGCTAAGGGCTGGACTTTGGCGGACTTGGCTGCCGCGACCGCGACCGCTGTACAGGGGGATGCGGCCAAACGTGTCTATACCGTTGCACCGATTGAACAAGCACAGGCAGCCGACATTAGTTATGTACGGGATCGTCAATATGCCCGTTTCCTGCAGGATTCCAAAGCAGGCGCCCTGATCTTGACCGCTGAGCTGGCGGCGGGGTATGCGGGCGATACTTTAATCAGCACGAATCCCTACCTGACTTATGCACAAATTGTCACCCTGTTTAACCCTTTACCGCGCCCACCCGCCGGGGTGCATCCTACGGCAGTCGTCGCAGAGGGTGTAGTGCTGGGTAATCATGTCCATGTGGGTGCGCATGCAGTGTTGGCGGAAGGTGTGCAGATCGCTGATGATGCGGTGATCAGTGCAGGCTGTGTGCTGGGCGCACAAGTCAAGATCGGAGCAGGCAGTTTTTTGCACCCAAACGTCAGCCTCGGCAGCCATACCGAATTGGGCGAACGGGTTATCATTCATTCTGGCGCGGTGCTCGGGGCGGATGGTTTTGGGTTTGTCCCTGACAAAGGGAGTTGGTACAAGATTCCGCAAATAGGCAATGTCATCGTCGGGGATGATGTCGAGATTGGTGCCAATACGACGATTGACCGGGCGGCGATGGGGTCAACCCGCTTAGGCAATGGGGTCAAGCTGGATAATCTGATTCATATCGCGCATAACGTCCATATTGGTGAGCATACGGTGATTGCCGCCTGCACCGGGATTGCCGGTAGCGCACGGATTGGTCGCTATTGCCAGATTTCGGGGATGGTCTCGATTGCCGGGCATTTAAGTGTTGCCGATCGGGTGACTATTACCGCTACCAGTTTTGTGATCAATGCCATTACCGAGCCGGGTGTGTATTCATCGGGTACGACAGTCGATGAGCATGGTGCGTGGCGCAAGAATGCAGTGCGTTTTCGGCAGCTGGATCAGCTGAGTCGGCGTATTGCTGCTCTGGAAAAGCAATTAACCTCTCTTCAAAAAGATACCTGAGTCTGTTATGTCAGCAATGAATGTGAATGAAATAAAAAGCTTCCTGCCGCATCGTTACCCGTTTTTGTTGGTTGACCGGGTGTTGGAGCTGGAAGAGGGTAAATCGATCCGGGCGATCAAAAATGTAAGCAGCAATGAGCCTTTCTTCAATGGGCATTTTCCTGACGAACCGATCATGCCGGGTGTGCTGATTATTGAAGCGCTGGCACAGGCTACGGGTTTGTTGGGTTTTCGTACCATGAGCCCGGAGCCACCGGTGAACACCTTGTTTCTGCTGGTGGCGGTCGATAAAGCCCGTTTCAAACGTCAGGTCGTGCCCGGTGACCAGCTGGTGCTGGAGGCTGAACTACTCAGGCAGAAAGGGATGATGTGGGTGTTCAACACCAAAGCAACGGTCGATGGCCAGCTGGTCGCCTCCGCAGAATTGATGTGCGCCACCAAAAAGACCGTGAGTTGAGTAGCGCCATGAGCTTACCTTTGATTCATCCGACCGCAATGATTGATGATAGTGCACGCCTGGCCAACGATGTCAGCGTCGGGCCTTATACCGTGATTGGCAAGGATGTCAGCATTGGGCGCGGGACGCGGATTGGCGCACACGTGGTACTGGATGGCCCGACCCGGATGGGCGAAGACAACCAGATTTATCCGTTTGCTTCCATTGGTGCCGATCCTCAGGACAAGAAATATGCGGGTGAGCCTACCGAGCTGATTATCGGTGACCGCAATGTCATCCGTGAGTCCTGCACGCTGAATCGGGGCACGACGCAGGATAAGGGCAAGACGCTGATTGGCAACGATAACTGGATCATGGCTTATGTGCATATCGCGCATGATTGTGTTGTCGGTAATCATACCATTTTTGCGAATAATGCCACGCTGGCCGGGCATGTTGAGATTCGGGATCATGCCATTCTCGGTGGTTTTACCTTGGTACACCAGTTTTGTGTGGTCGGTGAATACGCATTTACGGGTATGGGGAGTGCCATCGGCAAAGATGTGCCGCCCTATGCGATGGCGAATGGTGCACCCGCCATTCCGCGCGGGATCAATACGGAAGGTTTGCGGCGGCATGACTTCGATGCAGCCGCTTTGCACCGTATTCGTGAGAGCCATCGCCTGCTTTATCGGCAAAAAATGGCCTTGCAAGATGCTTTGGCACTGATCGAGGAACGCTATGGGCAGTTTGCCGATATACGCCTGTTGTTGGAATTTTGTCGCGCCAGCCAGCGCGGGCTGATTCGCTGAGATGCAACGCATCGCCATTATTGCCGGGGAAGCGTCGGGTGATCTGCTCGCTGCCCGGTTGATTTTGGCGTTGCGGGCGCTGCGCCCTGAGCTGGTCTTTGAAGGTATCGCAGGGCCTGAGATGCAGGCTGCCGGTTGCAAGACTCTATTCCCCTTAGAAAAACTGTCTGTGATGGGTTTGACTGAAGTCGTGCGGCATTTGCCGGAGTTACTCTCCATCCGTAAACAGGTGTTCAAACGTTGGCAGGCTGATCCACCTGATCTGTTTATTGGCGTGGATGCACCGGATTTTAATTTGCCACTGGCAAAAAAGCTGCATGCCTGCGGTATTCCTACCGTGCATTATGTCAGCCCGTCAGTCTGGGCCTGGCGGGAAAAACGTGTGCAGAAAATTCAGGGCAACATTGATTTGATGCTCACGCTGTTTCCGTTCGAGGTCGATTTTTACCGGCGTTACCAAGTGCCCGCCCGGTTTGTCGGGCATCCGCTGGCCGATGAAATTACGTTCTCCGCCAGTCGGCAGGAGGCACGGGTTGCGCTGGGCTTGCCGCCGGAGGGTCAGATACTGGCTTTATTGCCCGGTAGTCGCAACAGCGAAATCAACTTTCTGGGCATGGATTTTTTACAGGCTGCACAGTTATTACAGGACAAATACCCGGAGTTACACATCATTATCCCGGTGGTGCGCCCTGATTTGCATGGGTTATTGGCAGAAAAGCAAAAACAGTTTACCCCCGGCTTGCGTGTCAGCTATTTGCAGGGACAGTCCCGCCAGCTGATGCAGGCGGCAGATTATATACTGCTGGCATCCGGTACTGCGGTGCTGGAAGGTATGCTCGCTGGGCGCTTGATGGTCGCCGCTTATCGTGTTTCGCGCCTGACCTGGTGGTTATTGCGCACCTTTAAACTGTTGAAGGTCAAGTACGTGACCCTGCCCAATCATTTGGCCGGTGAGGCCTTGGTCGCTGAACTGTTGCAGGACGATGCCACTGCCCGTCAGCTAGCGGTGGCAGTGGAAACCCTGTTTACCCTGCCGGACACCCGTCGGGATTATATCTTGCAGCGTTTCCAGCAACTGCATACCGAACTGCGTTGTGATGCGAGTGCAACCGCAGCGCGGGCGATACTGGAACGTTTCTGCCCAGGGTATCAAGCATGAGCGCCCCGACCCGCCTGATTGCGGGCGTTGATGAAGTAGGGCGTGGCCCATTGGCGGGTGCGGTGGTCGCTGCTGCAGTGATTCTTGACCCCGATCGTCCGATCGCCGGTTTGGCTGACTCAAAAAAACTGACGGCCAAACGGCGGGAAGCCCTGGCACTGGAAATCCGGGAGAAAGCACTGGCCTGGAGCCTGGGGCGGGCGGAAGTAGAGGAAATCGACCGCCTGAATATCCTGCAGGCCACCTTTCTGGCCATGCAACGTGCGCTGGATGCTTTATCTGTTCGTCCGCATCATGTTCTGATTGATGGCAATAGGTGCCCGCCCCTGCTGTGGTCGATGGAAGCCATTGTCGGCGGCGATGCACTGATTGCCGAGATCAGCGCAGCTTCCATTCTTGCCAAAGTAGCGCGTGACGCCGAGCTGGTTGCACTGGATCGGCAGTACCCACAATACGGCTTTGCCCGCCACAAAGGCTATCCCACCAAAGCTCATCTGCAAGCACTGCGTGAACACGGAGTCCTGCCTGTCCACCGGCGTAGTTTCAAGCCAGTCAAGATTCTGTTGCCCTCCTGAATTTCTATTGCCGTTAACCGGCTCTTTCACCATTTATTTTTGATTCTTTCCCGTTCGTCCTGTTCGGTGTAGTGGTTTATTCCCGACTCTATTACAAATGTCCCTGTCAGCAATCAAGAGAGCCAAACAAGGAACAGCGTAAGGCTCGACGCGTAGCAAGGATTGCGACTTTGATGACTAGATCAAATTTCTGTGGAGTTAGAGTAATAGTAAGTAACTCCACTTATTTTTCTAATGAGTGTTTAGGAGAATCAAATAATGACACTTTCGGTTAATAACAACGTAGCAACGACTACCAGCTTGCCCACTAGCGCAACTAATAATAGCGATGCTGCAAGCAGCAGTTTAGCTGGTGCAAATTTCTCTTCATTATTGGGTGGCGGCAGCTCGCAGATGCAAATGCTGACCATGCTGATTTCATTAATCATGCAGATGCTGCAATCGATCCAGGGTGGTTCAACTGGCGGTTCTGATACTAGCGGTGGTTCAACTGGCGGTGGTTCAACTGGTGGTTCAACTGGTGGTTCAACTGGTGGTTCAACTGGCGGTTCAACTGGCGGTTCAACTGGCGGTTCAGACACTGATTGCGGTACTTGCGGTAGCGGTGGTGCTAAAGGTTCTAAAGGTGGCAGTGGCGCTAAAGGTTCTAAAGGTGGCCATGGTGGTGGTTCAACGGGTGCCCAAGGCGCAACGGGTGCCACAGGTGCTCAAGGCGCAGCAGGTACTAACGGAACCAACGGTGCTACTGGTGCTCAAGGCACAGCAGGTACTAACGGAACCAATGGCACTAACGGCACCAATGGAACCAACGGCACTGATGGTGCTACTGGTGCCCAAGGCGCAGCAGGCGCTAACGGTGCTACTGGTGCTCAAGGCGCAGCAGGTACAAACGGTACCAATGGAACCAACGGCGCTGATGGTGCTACCGGTGCTCAAGGTGCGACAGGCGCAACTGGTGCCCAAGGCGCAGCAGGTACAAACGGTACCAATGGAACCAACGGCGCTGATGGTGCTA